>JAYVRL010000030.1:0-19959 GCA_043776335.1 Candidatus Peribacteria bacterium
CGCAGGTTCGATTCCTGCCGGGGGTACCACGATGAGAGGAGACGCTGCCCTTTTCCTGCTATACTGCCGCAGATGGAACATCCTCAGACGCCTGCACTCCCCGAAGAGACCGAAGAACAGCGTGATATCCGCGTCAACAAAGACACGGCGGCTTTCGGTTACATTTGGATCATGTCGGTTGCGGTGTACGCATCGCGCAGGGATTCGCCCTTCGTGCAGTATCACAGCAAGCAGGGGATCGTGCTGTTTCTGCTGTCGATTCCTTCGGGGATGATCCCTTGGGTCGGGAAATATCTGATGCTTCTGCTCATCGCCGGCATGCTCCTCGGCTTCATCAACGCCGCGCAAGGATTGAAACGTGACGTGCCGATCGCAGGACCCATTTCGCGAGGCGAGATGAAAGTGAGTGACTTGATCAACCTGATGACTCATGTGATTCGAAAAACCGTTGAAATCGTCAAACAAACCTTCAAATCAAATACTCCTCCGTCTCCACAACCTCCGGCTCAAAAAAACACTCCTGCTGTTTAATCTTTCTCTTTTTTCCTTATGCCGAACTACAAGCGAGTCCTCCTCAAGATTTCGGGCGAAGCTCTCGCAGACGGATTTGGATTCGATTACGGCAAGCTTCACGAGATCGCGTCGCAAGCCGTCGCCGTCTGGAAGAAGGGGATTCAGATCGTGATCGTCATCGGCGCGGGGAATATCTGGCGTTATCGAGACACGACCGAGAGCGGTATCGAGCGCACGGCAAGCGATGCGATGGGCATGCTTGCAACGATCATGAATGCCGTCGCATTGCAGTCTGCGATTGAAAAACTCGGTGCTGTCACGCGCGTGTGTTCGGCCATCAACGTTCCGCAGCTCGCGGAACCGTATCTCCGACGCAGAGCTGAAAGACATCTCGAAAAGAAACGCATTGTGATTTGCGCTGGAGGTACCGGCAATCCGTACTTCACGACGGATTCCGCGGCCGCGCTTCGCGCCCTTGAACTTGAGTGCGACGTCATTTTGAAGGCATCCAACGTCGACGGCATCTATGACAAAGATCCGAACAAATTCAAGAATGCCAAGAAGTATGAAACGCTGACCTTTCAGGAGGCCATCGAAAAAAATCTCAAGGTTCTTGATCAGTCCGCATTCAGTTTGTGCAGAGAGCAAAACTTGCCTGTCGTCGTGTTCAATTTCGCAGAAAAAGGAGCGTTGCTCGATGCGGCGCTTGGCAAAAAAATCGGTACGCTCGTCAAGGATTAAGGTCTTGCAACGTGGCAGCGTGTGCTAGGATGCGATCCTATGCATGCAGCCGTCGCTTTTTTCGAGCAGAACACCAAGAAGAATCTTGATCATCTCCATAACGAGTACAGCAAGCTGCAAACCGGTCGCGCCAATGCGTCCCTCATTGAACATGTGATGGTGGAAGCCTACGGTCAACGCATGGAGCTGAAGGCCGTCGCCAGTATTTCCGTCCAAGACGCTCGCTCCATCGTCATTCAGCCGTGGGATAAATCCGTGCTGAGTGACGTTGAGAAATCTCTGCAAGCGGCGAACATCGGCGTGAATCCCGTGAATGACGGCATCGTCATCCGATTGAATTTTCCGACGATGACCGAGGAACGTCGCGTGCAGATCACGAAATCGGTTCATCAACTGGCGGAGGCTGCCAAAATCAAAATTCGTCAGGATCGTCAGGAAGCCAATGACGCCGCGAAGACCATCGCGGAGGAAGATGAAAAGGAGCGCGTGCAAAAAGAGCTGCAGCATCACGTTGATGAAGCAAACAAGAAGGTGGAAGAATTGGCGAAGAAAAAGGAGCAAGAGGTCATGACTGTGTAGGGACCGCAATGGTAGGATGCTGACATGAAGAAGCCCGTCATCGCCATTCCCAGTTTCCCAGGCAGCAACGGAGAGGTCGATAACATGCGCGTTCTTACGCGTTGCGGCTTCGACGCGTTCGTCTTTCGTTGGAACGATTCGCTCGAGAAACTCCATGACGTCGACGGGTACTTTTTCGGCGCAGGGTTCAGCTATGAAGACCGCGGCAGGTCGGGGATGGTCGCGGCGCGCGATCCGCTCTTCCGCTTCATGCATGAGGAGGCTGCGAAGGGCAAAGTGATCATCGGCAACTGCAACGGTGCGCAGGTGTTGATCGAGAGCGGACTTATTCCTCTTGGAGACGGCCTGAAGATGTGTCTGGCGCACAACGCGCTGAAAAGTGAAGGCAAGTGGGTTTCTCCCGGTTTCCTGAATGAGTGGGTTTGGATCACGCCCGTTTGCAAACCCGAGCGTTGCGCCACGTCCAATTGGTCCGGCACCCTTCATGTCCCCATCGCGCACGGTGAAGGACGTTTCGTGACGCGTGACCCCGATCTCATCGCGCATTTGGAGAAAAGCGATCAAATCGCATTCCGATACTCGGATGCGGGCGGCAACGTTTCCGCCGACGCCCCGACGACGCCCAACGGTTCCACGCTTGCCATCGCTGGCATTTGCAATGCCTCAGGCAACGTCGTCGCACTCATGCCGCATCCGGAGCGCACTGAGCTCGGAGATCCGTATTTTCTCTCCGTCAGACGTTGGATCGAAAAAAAAGGATTCGTGCGGGCAGAGATCGCTCCGAGGAAGTCGGGACAGATCGTGCACGTGCCGTCTCGCACGCCTCTGCACACGGAAATTTTCATCGATACCGTCATCACGAACAACGAAGAGCGCACGGTCGAGCAGGCCGCGCGTCGCATCGAACCTTCGATTCGCCTCAAGCAGTATCGGTACGTCGGACTCCGCGCTGATCGAGCCGGGGAATTGCTTTCTTCGTTGTCTTTTTTCAATCCGAACAAAGAAATCGCGTACGTCAGACGAGGCGGCGAGTCTTTCAAGTGGAACAATGAGAAAAAGACGCTGGAAGTGGTCGCAGTGAAGTTTCTGGCCGGCATTTCGCTTCTCAGACGCGATGAGCCGGATACCGGAGCTGCCGGCCTTGGCGAAGGTTCCGAGTCCGGCGTGTGCTACGACTGTCGAGACGTCACGCAGGAAAAATTGTTGCAAGAAGAGGTGTGTGAAGTGTTTTGCAATCCGCACGCTTCCTCTTTGGAACGACTGCAGTAGCATGAATTCCACTCCGATCGTTCTCATCGCGCACAACATTCGTTCGCTTTGGAACATCGGCTCGTTTTTCAGAACGGCTGACGCGCTTTCAGTGCAGCACGTTCATCTGACCGGCTATACCGCGGCGCCGCCTCGAAATGAGATCAGCAAAACCGCGCTCGGAGCCGAAGAATGGATTCCGTGGTCGACAACGGAAAATCCACTTGATGTGATCGATGCGCGAAGAAATGAGGGATATGAAATAGTCGCACTGGAAATCGCGAAAGGCAGCGTGCCTCTTTGCGACTATGTTCCGAGGAAACCCGTGTGTCTGATCGTCGGGCACGAAGTGACGGGCGTACCCGAAGAACTTCTCGCAGTTTCGGATGTTCGCGTTCACATCCCGATGAATGGTAAAAAAGAATCTCTGAATGTGTCCGTCGCTCTCGGGATCGCTTTGTACCACTTGCGTATTGCCGCTAAGGCGGATGAAGTATAGAATTCTTCCACTTCCCGTTTTCACTATGGCTGACCCACAGCAAGGCACGAATCCCCCGCGACCCGGCGATCCGGTCCCGACCGAAGGTCTCGACCCGACACAGGTGTTCGGCTCTCCTCCTCCGCCTCCGAAAGCTCAGGGAACCGGAGCGCAAGGTGACGGCGCCCAACCGCCAGTTCAAGACAACAGCCCGCCTCCTCCTCCGGTCGGCACCGTCGCCACGAAAGAGATGGGTTATGACGAAGAAGACATCAAGATTCTCGGTGAAGTCGGGAATTATCGCTTCGCATCCGTTTCGGCTGCGCTCGACAACGACCACGTGACGGTTCCGGCTCATCCAGAAACGAAATTCGACGAACAGAAGTTTTTGGAGCTTCTCCGCGGATCCATCTCGCTCACGCGCGACGAGAAGTGGCGCATCATTCAAGCGATCCCGAAGCTCAGCCAATTTCAGATCGACGAATTGCAGAAGATTTTGGACGAGGAGAAGTTCAAATTCAGTCAACTTTCTCCGAAGCACCTTCGACATCTCATGCAGCTTGAGCGCAAACACTGCGAGGACTGGAAGGATCTGCAGGCCATGTACGTGCAGAACGTCGCCAAAAAGCAGGAGCAGTCTCAAGCGGATGAAATCAGGAAGCAGCTCGGCCTGTAAGTCCTGCACTATCAGAAGCAGGCTTCTTGACAAGTATTCAATTTAGTTTAAATTAGCGATAATGCTGCCTAATTATTTGTCAGAATTTGCGTTCGATCCGGAACCTGTCATCAAACAAAACGGGCTTCCTGTCATGAAGTATGAGGAATTCGAAGATTTGGCAAAATCACGGGTACGAAATTTGAGTACTGGAGACTATGCCAAGTGGAAGAGATCTAGGAATGCTTTTCCTGCTGACATTGGGATTTTCTCTTATGATTACCGAGTAAGAATGAATAACAAGTCAGGAGACAGCACTTCATTGGCTGCGCTCGACATTGTGTCCAATGATCATTTGTATACAGTGCATAAAGGAAAAGATTATTCATTCCTGCGACCCTACAACGAAGCTCATGAAATTTTTGAGGTGTGGCTTCGAGTCATGCACGATGCGACGAGCGATATAGCTCATATTCTTGCGCGAAAACATCAGTTTTCATTGGCTTTGGAGGATGACTTGGATGGTGAAATGTATAGATTTTACACTGAGCCCGGAGTCAGACTTGATCCGACGGTACAGATGGGTTTTGATTATGCGCAAAGATATAGAGAACTCTTTCAATCAATTGCATCGAAGCGGAAAAAAGCCGGTCACTAGATATTGAGTCTGACGGCTGCGAATGCCGCTATGCCGACGATTGTCAGTGCGATTCCTCCGAAGAGGCGACCGCCAAGTGCTCGGTGCATGGCGCTCATCAGCAAGAACAGGAAGATCGCGACGACGAAGCTGAAGATGAGCGATGATTCGTAGAACGCTTGTACGAACGGGATGTCCCACGGGAGCGCGCGAACGCTCACATAGTATCCGAGCGCAACAAAGAGGCCGTACCATGCCAGAAGCCAGCCTGCATAGAGTCTCAGTGTCGTGAGCAACGAATGATAGGATGTTGAAATCGCTTTGACTGGTGCGGGAGGAGGAGTTTTCAACGTGCGCTGCTCTTCCGGAAGCGTGAACCCGATTTTCGGCGCCGCCTTTGGTGCTGCGGGAGGAACGACGACGGCTTGCTTGATCGGAGTTTGCTGAGGAGAGGCTGGCTTTGCTTCGATTGTTGCGGATTTTTGCCAGTTCTCGAGGTCATTGTCGCGGTATTGAGGGGTGATGCCCAGCGGTGACAACATGGTCAGAAAAAGTTTTTGATCTTGTTTCAGTCGCTCAAACGCTTGAAATTTGTTTTCAGCTTGAATCGTGCCGCGACGAACGGTGTCAGAAGTGTCTTTTCCTTCGAAAGCGAACGTCGTTTTCAGCATCGGCTGAGAGACCGCTGATGCGGCGCCGGCTTTCTCATCGTGACTTCTCGCAGCTTCATACAACTCCACCACCTCGAGGTGTTGGTCCTCCAAGACTTTTCGGGCGGAATCGAGATCCGGCGCATCAACCGACCCGCGCACCTCTTTGCTGTCGTCGTTGATCGCCCGATACGAGAAGACTGGCATAGAAAAGGGAGATTATTCGCCGGGAGTGTACGCCGCGACGTGCGAAAGCATGTAAGACACCGCTTCCTTGAGCCGCGAATCACCGATGAGCTCGAAGTGTGTGGAATCGTTCCAGTCTTTGTATCCGACGACGTCCGATCCCTGCGTTTTGACTTGTCCGTCCGTGGCTCCCGCGGCGGCCGAGGTGCCTGAAACGAGATTCAGAACAATCGGGCCCTGATAGAGCTCGTCGATGCTCGACATGCTGAATTCCACGTGCCAAAGATTGTTCGTCGTGGCTCCGAAGGATTTGAAGTACCAGTTCTTGTGCGCGGGAATGCAAAAGGCGATGTGGTTCGTGCAGTACTTTTGCGTCCAAAGATTTTCCTGTCCGTACGTTTGTTTCGCCATCAAGACGATGACGGATTCCTGAGCGCCGTGATTGATCATCGCTTCTGAAGAAGAGACTGGCGCGACTGATGACGCAGCCGAACTGGTTGTTTTTGACGACACGGCGCTCGAGACCGCCGCAGATGACTTCATGACTGAAGCGACTGAGCTTGTTGTCTTTGAAGATGACGATGAGGAGTCTCCGAGGACGGTCGTCGATGAAGACGAGGACGTTTCAACGCAGATGCCGCTGCAATCCGCTCCACCGTTTTTCGGATCACAGTTGTCAGAGGGGTTGTCCACGCAGGCCTTGCCGTTTTTGCACTGTATGCCGGCGATGCCTCCGCACATGTGAGCTTTCGTAGAGGTCTCACTGCTGCTTTCCGACGTTTCCAGCAGCGTCACTTCTTCGACGCGCATGATCGTTCCGTTGCCTTCGACAGTCGATTGCACGGAGCCTCGAACTTCCACGTGTTTGCCGAGATACGTCGAAAGATTGAGGTTGGCATCGGTCGATTCGAGCAAAATGAATTGTCCGTCCGCCAGCGTCAGCATGTGCGTGCCTTGCATGTAGACGGAAGGGCCGAGATCACCGACGGTGCCGACATAACTCACGTTTCGCGTCGGTTGAGCCACGGTTCCGCTTTCGGTTGCAATCATCGAGCTCTCGCTGCTGGAGCTGGAGGACTGATCACCTTTCGTGCCTCCGAGAGGATTCAGTGAGCAAGAGGAGAGAAGCAGAGCGGAAGAGCAAATCGCGAACACGGCAGCTGAGGATCTTTTCATTGGGGGTGGGTAAAGACAGCTGGAGTATATCGAGGAGCGCCCCCTCGTACCAACGGAATGCGTTCACAAGAGAAGTGGTTTTTGTGTAGAGTGTCTTCGATGTTTCAGCCTTCTCAGGAGATCCTCGGCAAGTATGCGGACCTTCTCATCAAGTTCGCGTTGAACGGCGGAGAAGGTGCGAAAGCGAAGGAAGTGGTGCAAATCAACATTCCTGACGTTGCAAAACCGCTCTACAAAGAGCTGCTTCGCGCGGTTCTGCAGTGCGGAGCGTATCCGAAGGCGCAGCTGATTCCCTCGGGAACCGAAAAGCATTTCTTCGACTTCGCTTCGGACGATCAATTGACGTTCTTTCCCGAGAAGTTCAAGCGTGCCGAAGCGGATTTGATCGATCATCAGGTTTCGATCATCGCCGAGAGTGATCCGAGCGAACTCAAAGACATCGATCCGAATCGGATTTTCAAGGCGATGGATGCTCGCAGGATGTTCCGTGATTGGCTTTTTCAAAAGGAGCAACACGGGAAATTCACTTGGACGCTCGCTCTGTACGGCACTGAAGCGATGGCGAAAGAGGCGAACATGTCTCTGGAGGAGTATTGGGGCGAGATCATCAAAGCGTGTTATTTGGATTCGAAGGACCCGATCGCCGAGTGGCGCAAGATTCAACAAGAGCAAGATCGTCTGAAAGCGGCGCTCGATTCGCTGAAAATCGAGTCCGTTCATGTAAAAGGGGAAAACATCGATCTGCGCGTCAAGCTGGGAGCGAACCGCAAATGGCTCGGAGGCAGCTGCCGCAACATCCCGAGTTTCGAACTGTTCATTTCACCGGATTGGCGCGGCACCGAGGGTGTCGTGCACTTCAATCAGCCGTTGTATCGTTACGGCAACATTCTTCGCGACATCACGCTGACCTTCAAAGAAGGCAGGGTCGTGAAGGCGGTTGCCAAGGAAGGGCAGGCCGTGCTCGACAGCATGCTCGCGCGCTCGAACGCGGACAAAATCGGTGAGTATTCGCTCACGGACAAGCGCTTTTCTCGGATCACCAAATTCATGGCGAACACGCTCTTCGACGAGAACGTCGGAGGGGAATACGGCAATACGCACCTCGCCGTCGGTCGAGCGTACAAAGACAGTTACGTGGGAGATCAGAGCAAGCCGACCGAAGCCGAGTGGGATGCGTGGGGTTTCAACGATTCGCCCGAGCACACGGACATCATTTCGACGGAAGATCGCACCGTTACTGCGACTCTTCCAGACGGTTCAAAGAAGATCATCTTCAAGGACGGAATGTTCACGGTCTAAAAAAACGCCGGTTGCCCGGCGTTCATTGTTTCATCAGATGTGAGTATTAGTTGACGTTGTTGCTCGTCATCGCTGCGTCCGTGTATTTCCAGAATCCATCGGCTCCTCCGATTTCGTTGGCACACTCCGCTCCGACTGCGAGGATGTGTGCGTTCGGGTGGAAGCTCAGAGGGAAATGGCGCAGCACCCAAACGACTTTGCCGTCGTAGTCCTTCATCAGTTGGGCGATCGTCGGGTGAACCGCGTGGCAGAACGGACACTGGTAGTCCGTGTATTCCACGATGGCCAGCTTGGCGTCCGTCGAGCCGATCGTGTGATCGGTCTTGAAATCAACGGGCTTCAGGCCTTTGACGACGGTGTTCAGATCCGCGGGCTTGGCATTCGGATCCTTCAAGAGTTCGTCGATGTTTTTCTTGAAATTGGCCGGAGGCTGAGCGCCGGAAATCAAGCGTGCGTTGCCGGTTTTCAGATCCACGAGGACGTTGCCGGGCGTGCCGTTCACGCCTGCGGTCTGACCGTCGCTTTCTTCTTTGGCGATCATGTCGTCGAATTTCGTCGTGGTCAGACACGTCTTGAATTGCTCTTCATCGACGCCGGCCGTTTTTCCGAAGCCGATCACAATGTCATTGATCGATTCTTTCGGTGCCTGAGGAGCCTGTGGCGCCTGCGGAGCAGCCGGTACGTTTGCACCGACTTGCGTTCCTCCTGCCTGTTTTGCCATCGGGATTGATCCCGAAGCGAGCGTAAGAATTGCTCCTGCGATCAGTCCGATCAGGAACATCGCCACGCCGAACCAAATGTTTTGCTGCTGCTGTTTGTCAGTCGAAGCCATACGAGGGGTGGTGTAAAAAGAAGTAAGCCTGCGCAGTATAGGGATCTCTTTTGAAAAAGAGAATGGACGGAGGCAACCGCTTGTGCCGAGATAGCCTGAAAACGCCATGTTTGCCGCTTTGGATGCTCTTCTGTACTCTCAGTGGGCTTCCCCCTTCTTTTATGTTTGGCGATATTCGAAATTGGTTCAAAACCCGTTCCGTACGAACCCTTGTCGGAATGGTGACCGCTTCCGTCTTCGTCATCGTCCTGATCGTCGGAGCGATCTTGTCCATGAACCGCGGGCCGTATGATTTCACGCAACATCAAAAGGTCTCTGCTTCCGCTGTCCTCAGACTTTCTTTTCCGGAAGAGATGAACCAATCGTCGGTGGAACAGTTTTTGTCACTTCCCGTCGACATGAACATGACGAAAACATGGAAAGACGGAGTGCTCCTCTTGCAGCCTCCCGTAAAGCTCTCTGCGGGTCGTAGTTTTATGGCGAAAGTAGATGCAAGAGCGCTCAAGGCCGACGGTCAACCTCTGGGCAGAGAGATTATTTTCACGTTTGACGTCACGGGCGCCCCCGTCGTCACGGCGGCGATTCCACCGACTGACTCCGTCAATGTTCCAGTCACCGCAAAAGTGGTGATCGTGTTTGATCGTCCGATGGTACCGCTCGCGCAAGTGCAAGATCCGATGGGATCGGCCAAGCCTGCTTCGTGGCCCGTGAGTATTTCTCCCACGATTCACGGTCGTTGGCGTTGGCTCGGAACCACCTCGGTGCAATTCGCATCGGATGAGCCGTTGAAGTTGGCGACGAAATATACGGTGACCGTTCCCGCCGGGATCAAGACGATTTCAGGAGACGTCACTGAAAAAGATTTCTCGTGGTCTTTTGAAACCGCACGCCCGCAAGTGTTGTCTTCCGATCCTTCGGACGGTTCTGAAGATGCGGGACCGACGACGAAGGTGACTCTTCATTTCGATCAGGAGATGAATCTTCCTGATGCGAAGGACTCGATTTCGATCACAGGAGAAGAAAAGGGCGCCAAAACAACTTCAGTACTTCCGATCGGATCCGTCACCTACGGAACGAAGAAAGTGGATGAACAGTCAGTCATCGACAAATCCAGTCTGATTGTGAAGCCGGCTCGACCGTTCGCATTCGAGAGTTCGTATGCGGTGACCGTGGCAGCAGGCATGCATGGCCTGCAAGGGGAACTCGGCAGCGCGACGGCATCGCTCTTGAAGTTCAATACCGTCGGACCGCTCAGCGCGACGCTCTCGCTTGCGGAAAACGGATCGGTGACATTGCACTTCTCAAATCCGATCGATGATTCGTCGCTTGTCAAAGCCATCAGTTTCAGCCCCTTCGTCAACGTAGCCACGGGCGATCTCGTCACGCAGGACTGGAATCAGCACAAAGAATTGCAACTCTATTCGTCCTTCGAGCCGAGTACGAAGTACACCGCGACGATCAACTCTTCGCTGAAAGATATTTTCGGGCAGAAATTGCAGACGGCCGCAACGCTGAGTTGGTTGACGCCACAGTTGTCGCCCGCCGCGTTCATTCATCCGAAGGGCAACACGTTCAGTATTTTCGAGCGCGGGAAAACGCCGATGTACTATTTGAACGGCGTGAATGTGAGCAGTCTCGATGTCCAAATGGGCGAAGTCCCGATGGATCGTTTTCTCTCCTATCGTCAGCAAGTATCCGGCAATTATGGAGACGGGAGGTCCGGTTTTGACATGGAGAAAAACGCCGTGAACGTTCAATCGTGGCATGTGAAGCCGAAGAAAAAACTGAATCTTTGGGAAAGCATCCCGTTCGATCTGGAAAAGAAATGGGGCTCTTCGTTGAAGCCTGGAATCTATGCGATCGCACTCACCACTCCGGAGTCAGATGCCAACAACAACCCCATTCGGGATCAGCGCATGTTCTCGGTGACGAACATGTCAATCACGCTGAAGTATTCCGGCAGTCGGATGCTCACGTGGGTGACGGATTTGGAAACCGGAGATCCGGTCTCGGGAGCCGACATCGAGCTCCATTCTCTCGGCGGCAAAGTCGAAATTGCGGGCAAAACGAACAAAGAAGGATTTTTCGAAGGACCGATCGATATTAAAAATCTCGCGTACGGACAATCGTGGCAGCCGGAGTTTTGGGTCGTGGCGAAGAAGGGTGATGATTTCACGTTCGTCGGCAGCGATTGGAATCCCGGTTCTCAGCCGTACAACTTCGACGGCGTGATGCAGGATTTCCGTTCTCCGCAGTCCGACAAAGTTCGCCTTCTTTCGACCGTGTACGCCGAGCGCCCCGTATATCGCGTTGGAGACACAGTTCATCTGAAGGGAATCGTGCGTTATCTCGATTGGGACGGGAAAATGACATCGCCGGCGGGCAAAATCGTTCAACTGAAAGTCACGGATCCGAGCAATAACGAAATCTATTCGAAGGAACTGACTCTGACCGAATTCGGCACGTTCAATGATTCGTTTCCGATCGATCCGAACGCTCCGCTCGGATATTACTCGATCAACGGCAGAATGGCGGAGAACGACAGCGGCAATCAGTCCTTCTGGGGAAGTTTTCAGGTTTTGGCCTATCACAAGCCGGAATACAGAGTGACGGTTGCGCCTGAAACGGCGGACTATTTCAACGGCGAAACCGTGAAAGCGACCATTTCGGGACAGTATTATTTCGGCGCTCCGATGGACAGCGCGAACGTCGAGTGGCGTGCCGTGAACACTGATTTTTATTTCAATCGTTTCACGGACGGTTGGTATTCGTTCGGCACGCAGGACGGATGGTGCTGGCGCAATTGCGATCGCAGCACGGGCATTCTGACGCAGGGTAAGGGAGTGCTCGACGCTGATGGCAATCTGGCGATTCAGTTTCCAGTTTCCATCGACGACAAAAAAGTCAGTCAGGTCCTGACGATCGAAGCCGACATCACCGACAAGAACAATCAAGTGGTGAGCTCGAGAACGGATGTCATCGTGCACAAATCGAAAGTGTATGTCGGCATCAAGAGCGACGATTACGTCGTCACGCCGGGAGACAAAGCGAAGTTCAGCGTCGTGACGGTGAATCCCGACGGCTCTGCGGCGAAGAATCAGTCCGTACAGCTTTCCCTGTACTCACGCGTGTGGAACAGCGTGAAGCAACAAGGTGTGGACGGCGAGTATTACTATGACAACACGCCGGTCGATACGTTTATCAAATCCGTGTCGCTCAGCACGAATGAAAACGGAAAAGGAACGACTGATTTCGTCGTCGATCAGGGCGGCGAGTACAGCGTCACGGCTTCGGTCAAAGATGTTGACGGACGCACTGCCAAGGCCGCTACGGGCTTCTACGCGTGGTCGGACACGTATTTTAACTGGCCGCATACGAACAATGACCGCGTGGAGGTCGTGGTCGACAAGCCGACGTACAAAGTCGGTGACATCGCGAAATTGCTCGTGAAGAGTCCATATCAAGGCAAAGGCGTCAAAGCGCTGGTCACGGTTGAGCGTGAAAACGTGATCAGTCACAAAGTCGTCGATGTCACGAGCAACGCATTGCCGATCGAAGTGCCGATCACCGATGATTTGTTACCGACGGCGTACGTGTCCGTGGTCATCGTGAAGCCGCGCATGGGCGAGACGTTCAACGAGTTCGGTCTCGATACGTCGGCTCCGGCGTTCAAGGTCGGGTATGCGAAGCTCCCGATCGACATTTCTCCTCGCAGACTGACGGTGAAAATTCGCACGGACAAAGAAAAATATCTCCCGGGAGAAAAAGTGACCGCGACGCTGGAAACAACTGACGCAGCCGGCAATCCCGTCCCTGCGGAGCTCTCGCTCGGTGTCGTGGATCTCAGTCTTCTTGATCTGACGGGCTTTCAGATGCCCGATCTCGTGCAAGGATTTTACGCCGATCGCGGACTCGGCGTCATCACGTCCAACATGCTTGCGTACCTCATGGAGCGCTTCAAGCCGGGTTCCAAAGGCGGTGACGGTTCGAGCGCGGAAGAAAAGGCTCGTGGGAATTTCAAAGACACGGCGTTCTGGAAGGCGCGTGTTTTCACCGACAAAAACGGCCTCGCGACCACTTCGTTCAACTTGCCCGACAACCTGACGACATGGCAGCTGCTGGCACTCGGCTCCACGAAAAACAATCTTTTCGGCGGAGACGCCAAGACCGTCGTCGAAACGAAACATGTCATTTTGCGTCCCGTGCAGCCGCGTTTCGCAGTCGTGGGTGACACGGTGATGCTCGGGGCCATCGTGCACAATTATTTGGATGACTCTCGCGAATTCACGGTGACGCTTTCCGGCAAAGGATTCACGCCCGTGTCCGCCTCGAGTCAAAAAGTGACGATCGCGAAAGACGGCAATCAAAAAGTGGAATTCCCGGTGAAAATTTCCGATGTCACGGGAGCGGTGCTTCGTTTCTCCGCTCAGACCGAGGGTGCGCGCGATGAAATATTCCAGACGATTCCGGTGTACCTCTTCGGAGTTCCCCAAACGAACGCGACTGCTGGAATGACGGAAACGACCGAGACGGAAGCGCTCGCGATTCCGACGAAGACGGATGCCCCGTTCGGCATGTTGTCGCTCAGGCTTGCGCCGTCCATCGCGGTGTATCTGCCGAAAGGTCTGCAATATCTCGCGGAGTATCCGTACGGTTGCGCAGAGCAAACCGTTTCCAGCTTCTTGCCGAATGTCGTGTTGAAAAAACTGCAAGGATTCGATTCGTTCCGCTTCGTTTCGGATGCGACGCTGGAGAAGAACATTCGCGCGGGACTCGAGAAGCTGTATGCGTTCCAGCAAGGCAACGGAGGATTCGGCTATTGGAAGGACAGTCGTCGAACGTACCCCGGCCTGACGGCGTACATTTTGTACGCTCTCTCAGTCACGAAAGACGCGGGATATTCAGTCGACGCGGGAGTTCTCGATCGTGCGAAGTCGTATCTTGATTCGGCGTTGCATTCGAAATCGACGGATTCTGATCTCACCGATCGCGCCAGTCGTTCCTACATCCTGTACGTTCTCTCTGAGGTCGGAAACACGGATCTCGCTCTTCTCAACAATCTTCTCAAACAGCGCATTGCGCTGCCGATCTACGCGAAAGCGTATCTTGCGATGGCATTCGACAAGGCGGGCACTTCCGGAGCTCGTGGTTCTGCGAAATCCCTCGTCACTGACATCTTGACGCATGCACAAGTGGACGCGAGAGGCGCACAGTTCAGCGAAGATTCCGCGGCGAATTCCGGCATCTCGATGAACACGAACGATCGCACGACTGCGATCGCTCTGCAGGCGCTCCTCAGGATCGATCCCGCGAATCCTCTGATTCCGAAGATCGTTCGAGGACTTCTTTCTTCCCGTGAGAACGGACATTGGGATACGACGCAATCCACGGTCGCGTCCCTCCTGGCTTTCATCGAGTATGTGAAACAGACGCATGAACTCGAATACGACTTCACATCGGCGGCAGCCATCGATGACAAGAATGTCATGACTCCCGCATTCCCGAAGGGCAGTGTGCTGCATGCGGAGCAGCAGGAAATTCCGCTGTCGAAATTGGAACGCGGTAAAACCGTTTCCGTGAAAGTTGGCAAAGAGGGAAAGGGGAAACTGTATTACGATCTCGCTTTGTCCTATTTCTATACGCCAGACGTGATTCAGCCGACCGAAGAGGGGATCGGCATTCTTCGCGAGATGAAGCCGTTGGCGGGGAAACAGAGCTCGGTGGCGGTGGGTAACACGTACAAAGTTACGCTCACGATCTCCGTTCCGGAGACGCGACACTTTGTCGCCGTGGAATCGCCCCTTCCCGCAGGCATGGAGGCGATCGATCTTCACCTCGCCACGTCGCAGCAGAATTTGTTGCAAGATACGACCAACAATGCGACCGATGATTGGTGGGATTCTCCTCTGCGCTATTTCTCACACATCGAATTCCGTGACGATCGAGTCTTCCTTTTTGCGGATGAGTTGCCTCCGGGAGTGTATGTGTATGAGTATCTTGCGCGAGCGACGACGCCGGGTACGTTTCACGTTCGTCCCGCGAAAGCTTGGGAAATGTATTTCCCGGAAACATTCGGTCAAACGCGCGGTGATTCGCTGACGATCGGAGAATGATGCCGACGACGGGATCCCGACATTCTCGGGGTCCCTTTTTTTGACTCATGCATCGACGACGCTTTTTGCTCATCGGCTCGCTACCATTTATTTTTGCATTCGTCGTCGCTTGGTTTTGGCCTCTGCCTGCTGTTTTGACGGGTCCACCACTTGTTTCCACGATAACGATTTTGGATCGGCACGGTGTCGTTCTCTACGACCGTCGGCAAGGGGGATTGCAGCGCTTTCTCCCGTTGCATTCGATACCGCCGGAGATCATTGACGCACTGATCGCAACGGAAGATCGCACGTTTCGTTCGAATGTCGGCATCAGTCCGCGAGGCATCGGGCGCGCGTTTCTTCATGACGCCGAGGCGGGTCAAATCATCGAGGGCGGGAGCACGATTACGCAGCAGTTGGTGAGAAGCGGTTTGCGACCCATTCATCGCGGAGCGTTCTACAAACTGCGTGAGATGTGGCTCGCGCTGAAAATGACCGCGAGATATTCCAAAGATGAAATCCTCGAACGATATCTGAATACGGCGTACTTCGGGCAACAATCGTACGGGATAGCCGCCGCGAGTCAGACGTTCTTCGGCAAAGACGTTTCGGAGCTTTCGCTCTCCGAAAACGCACTGCTCGTCGGCCTTCTGAATGCGCCGTCTTCGTTGAACCCGTACAAAGACATCGCAGCCGCGAAAGCGCGGAGAGATCTTGTCGTCAGATCAATGGTCGCTGCGGGGAAGATTACAAATGACCAAGCACGGGGGGCGTTCGCCGAGACGATCGGTTTATCGCATGGGAAAGCGCTGATCAAGGCTCCGCATTTCGTGATGTGGTTGATGGGGGAGCGGGGAGGGGAGTGGGCGGGAAGGTCTGAAGTTGTGACGACTCTCGACGCGTCGCTCCAATCGAAAGTCGAGGATATCGTTGCGGCTCAATTGGAAAAGCTGAAAGACAGAAACGTCACCTCGGCCGCAGTTGTCGTGCTCGATGCGAAAACCGGCGATGTGCTCTCGATGGTCGGCTCGGCAGATTACTTCGACGACGCGCATGACGGAGCCGTGAACGCCGCGCTTTCGCCGAGACAGCCGGGGTCGTCAATCAAACCTTTCACGTATGCGTTGGCGCTTGCGAAAGGCATGACGGCCGCGGATACGGTCGCGGATGTGGAAAGTCAGTTTTTGACGCAGCTCGGCACTCCCTATACTCCGCGCAATTACGATTACGGTTATCACGGACTTGTGCGGCTGCGCGAGGCGCTTGGCAATTCTTACAACATCGCCGCCATCAAAGTGTTGCAGCGCGTGGGTGTGGATTCGCTTCTCAGCTTCTTGAAAAGTCTCGGCATTTCCACGCTCTCGCAGGCGCCAGACTATTACGGGCTTGCGCTGACTCTTGGTGACAGTGAGGTGAAATTACTTGAACTTTCGACTGCGTACGGAATATTTGCGCGAGGAGGAGAAACATTGCCGATCCGCACCCAGATTGGAGATCCCATGCGATCAGGCGAAAGAGTGCTTGATCCGAAAGTCGCATGGCTCATCTCCGACATCTTGAGTGACAATGACGCCCGCGCCGCAGAATTCGGACGCGAAAGCGCGCTGAATTTTGATTTTCCCGTTGCCGCTAAGACCGGCACCACAAGAAACTCACGAGACAATTGGACGATCGGATTCACACCGCGTCGCATCGTCGGAGTGTGGGTCGGCAATGCAAACAATTCTCCGATGCGCGGCACATCCGGCATCACGGGAGCAGCGCCGATTTTTCACGACGTGATGATCGAATCCGAGAGGGGATTGTCGACGGAAAC
Source organism: Candidatus Peribacteria bacterium (assembly GCA_043776335.1). Taxonomy (GTDB): domain Bacteria; phylum Patescibacteriota; class Gracilibacteria; order Peribacterales; family Peribacteraceae; genus SICN01. Next base: position 16,903 of record JAYVRL010000030.1, read on the forward strand.
ATTCACCCGACCCGACCGCATCGTCGATGTCGCAGTGTGTCGATTGTCGGGAAAACGGATGACCCCGTATTGCCCCTCGTCACTGACCGAGCATTTCATCGCGGGCACGGAGCCGACGCAGAAGGATGACATCTTTCGCTCCGTCAGGATCGACAACAGAAACGGTCTGCTCGTCGGCGATGATTGCGATCCTAAATTTATCGCAAAAAAAGTTTTTGCCTTTTTCCCGGTCGAGCTTCAACGCTGGGCAGAGGAAAACGGTTGGCCGAAGCCTCCTTCTCGTCATTCGCCATTGTGTCCGTCCTCGAGCTCCGCCGCATTCGCGCCAAGCGGCACGACTTTCAGCATCACCTCACCTCACAACGGATCTTCTTTTTTGCTTGACCCTTTGATTCCTCTGGAGCGGCAGCAAATCAGTTTGGAAGCGATGGCGAGCGGGCAAGCTCATTCCGTCGTTTGGAGCGTCAACGGGACGCCGATCGGGGTGGGAAGCGGAGGCAACTTCAGGATCTTCTGGAAGCCGTCTCCCGGCAATTTCGTCATTGATGCGTCAGACGGCACCGCTCATGATTCCGTACGGATTGAAGTGCTGAAAAACCGATGACAATGGCTTCAGGATGTGCTAAAATGGGTACACATACAAACAATGCCACAGTCCATCCTCATTGTCGGCGGCGGTTTCGGAGGCGTTGAAGCTGCGAAAACATTGGCGCGAAGCAAGATGCGGGACGTCACCGTCCGTTTGATCGATGCGAAAACATATTTTGAGTATCACGCCGCTCTCTATCGCTTCATCACCGGCAGGTCGCCGATGGAAGTGTGCATTCCATACCGACAGATTTTTGCGGGACTTGATGTCGACGTCGTGCAAGATCGCGTTGACGGCATCGATCTTCAAAAGAAAACAGTGACGGGCAGATCCGGTTCTTCGTACCGTTATGACACGCTGATTTTGGCGCTGGGCAGCGAAACAACGTATTTCGGCGTCGCAGGCGTGAAAGAATATGCGTACGGAATGAAAACCGCTGAAGAAGCGCTGAAATTGAAAATGCACATTCTTGAAACCGTGGACAACGCTTCGACGGCCGACAAAGACGCAAAAACTCCTTTGCTTCACCTTGTGGTTGTCGGAGGAGGCCCGAGCGGGGTCGAGCTCGCGGGAGAACTCGGTTGGTATGTTCGCATGCTCGCTCAAAAGCGGGGGATTGATCCGTCACTCTGTACCGTCGATTTGATCGAAGCCATGCCGCGTCTCTTGCCGTGCCTTCCGGAGTCGGCGGCGACGCAAGTGGAAGCGAGACTGCGTTCGCTCGGCGTGAACGTGTATTTGAACCGTTCATTGGTGAAAGAAGACTTCGAGGAGGTGTATCTGAAAGACATGCAGATGAAGACGAAGACGGTCGTTTGGACGGCCGGCATGCGCGGACATTCTCTCTACGAGAGGACGTTGGGTTTGTCGCTTGATCGAAGATATAGGATCGAAGTCGATGATCAACTCCATGTGAAAGACCAAAAAAACGTTTTTGCCATCGGTGACAGCGCTTCCACCAAATGGAGCGGGATGGCGCAAACGGCTTTCTATGACGGGCATTTCGTTGCGAAGGTGATCGAAGCGAATCTGCATGCGAGCTTTCAGCCTGTGTACACCCCTTCGGAGCCGCACTACGCCATGCCCGTCGGTCCGAAGTGGGCTGTGTCCTGTTTCGGGGGTCGCATCTTTTCAGGGTACGCAGGTTGGATACTTCGCCGCTATGCGGACCTCAGGGTTTTTCTGAAGCTTTTGCCGCCAATGCAAGCCTTCAGCGCCTTCCGAAGCCTGAAGAAAACGGGGAGCAACGATGGTCTGTGAGGGAAAGGGCGTGATCGGTATGATACGCACGTTTTTCATGGAACTGCCCCAACTCCCTTCTCGATTTCGTTGTCTGCTGATCGTTGCGGCATTTTTCTTCGTCACAATCGTCACGTACGGTTCTTCCCTCAGTGACAGGTTCGTTTCGTGGGATGACGATTTGCTGATCGTGCAAAATCCGATCGTGCGGTCGATGAATCTCGGGACGATTGCCAAGGCTTTCTCATCGTTTGATCCGGAGTTGTACATTCCGCTCACGCTTGTTTCGTACCAGATCGATCATGTAATCGGCGGCATGCGGCCGTTCGTGTTCCATGCAACCGATCTTGTCTTGCACACGGCGAATGCGTTGTGTGTGTCGTGGCTTCTTTTTTTGCTGCTCGGTGACGGTTGGATCGCGCTCGGCCTCGGCCTTGTCTTTGCCGTGCATCCGCTAAATACGGAAACCGTCGCATGGGCATCCGCACGCAAAGATACGCTGTCAACGCTGTTCTTCCTCTGTTCGGTTCTTGCATATGTGTATGCCTCGGAACGTGCCGATAGAAATTTGGCACTGTCTTCGGTCGGATTGTTTTTGTTGGCGCTTCTGTCGAAGGTATCCGTCGTCGTGTTGCCAGTGGTTCTGCTCCTTCTTGACGTGCTTCGCGATCGCAAGATTGATCGAGATGCAATCACCGAGAAGTGGCCGTACTTTTTGTTATCACTTATTTTCGGCATTGTTTCGGTTTTTGGGAAAGCCAAAATTCTCGTCAGTTCAACGCTATTGCAGAAAGTACTCATGGCAACCAAGAGCTCGATGTTCTATCTGCAGGAGTTCGTGTGGCCTCACACACTCTCGGTTTTGTATCCGTATACTGACTTTATTATTTTACGTTCAGCAGATTTCGCCCTGCCTTTTGCACTTTCCGTTGCCCTGCTTCTCGCGTCAGTGTGGCTGCGAAACAAGTGGAAACTCGCATCAGTCAGCATCGCATTGTATGTCGTGACTCTCGCGCCTTCGTTCATCAATTTCTCAAAAGGCGGAGATTTCTATTTCGCATCGGATCGGTACGCCTATGTTCCGATGATCGCGATTTTATTGCTGCTTGGCGATGCGCTCCGAGGGTGGACGAACGGAGCCGTGACTAGACGCGTGCTTCTGGGAAGAAAACGATGGCTTGGTGCGCTCTTTGCATCCGTGATCCCGGTCTTCATGTTTCTTTCACAGC
>JAYVRL010000031.1:0-18859 GCA_043776335.1 Candidatus Peribacteria bacterium
GGACTGATGATCGTGGCGCCGGCTTTCGCGGCGAGCACGGCTTGCGCGGAGGAAAAGACGAGCGTGACGTTCGTCTTGATTTTTTTCTTTGAGAAATACGACACCGCTTTCAGGCCTTCGACGGTCATCGGCACTTTCACCACGATGTTCTTGTGCCAGCTCGCGTACTCTTCACCCTGTTTGATCATGCCGGCGGCGTCGATCGCAGTCACTTGCGCGCTGACGCACGGAGCGAGTGCACACATCTCGAGGACGGTTTTCTTGAAATCTTTTCCTTCCTTCGCGACGAGTGACGGGTTGGTCGTGACGCCGTCGAGCACTCCCCATGAGGCGATCTCGGCGACTTGGGCGACGTTTGCGGTATCGATGAAGAGTTTCATGAGGTGTGGGGTGAGTGGGATGAGTATACCGCACATCCCTGCTTGCCTCACTCGATGCCGAGTGAAATAGTGGGCGCACCTTTTTACGTGACCGTCGCCACTCGTCCGTCCGCAGGCAGCAAGACCACGACGATCGTCGGCATCGACGAAGCGGGCAGGGGAGCGTTGGCGGGGCCCGTTGTCGCGGCGGCTTGCGTACTCGTGCCGATGAAGCGTTATCCGGTCGCGATCGGGGACAGCAAGCAGATGTCCCCCGATGAGCGTGAGCGTTCGTATGTCTGGATCAAAGAAGAGTGTCTGCACGGCATCGGTCTCGTGGATGCCAAGACGATCGACAAGATCGGCATCCTTGCCGCCACGGAACGTGCGATGCAAATGGCGGTGAAGGCAATTTCCTCGCAAATCAGCCGTTTGTATTTGCTAGTCGACGGGAGAGACGCGTTTTGGTTCGATCATCCGCACAGTTCCATCGTGCGCGGCGATCAATCCGAAGCGTGCATCGGCGCGGCGTCCATTCTCGCCAAAGTCACGCGTGATCATTTGATGGTGAAAGCGGCCGCGAAGTACGCAACGTTCGGTTTTGAGCAGCACAAAGGCTACGGGACGCCGGAGCATTTTGCGGCGATCCGCAGGAACGGCACCAGCTCCATTCATCGCAGAAGCTTCCTCAAAAATGTCGTAACGCTGTGAGTTACGCCACGTTTTTGAATCCCAACACGTATTCGTTGCCGGACTTCGGGTCTTTCGTCGCGGGCAGCAAATAATCGTTGCTGTTCGTCACAAAATGACTGAGCATTTTTCTCGCGGTGTTTTCAGCGATGGTGTCAGTGACATCAAAAGGCTTTCCGTCACTCACGAACGGCACGTAGGGCGGCTTCACGTTCACGGTCACGTTCAAGGATTTCTTTGCAGTCAGAATCAATTCCTTGATCGCGAAGGACGCGGCCGCAGCCGTGCCGGTTCCGACGAGCTTCCATTTTTTTCCATTGAGCGTGACGATGTCGTTTTGAACGCTGATCGAATACTCTTTGTCATCCACCGTGATTTTTTGCTGCGCCGATCCCAGTTCGACGTCTTTCGGAGTTTCGATTTTGGGGGTTTCCGTCGGTGACGACTCGGTCTTCGGAGTCTCCGTTTTCGCTGTTTCGACCTTCGGAGCTTCCGCTTTCGGTGTTTCACTCGGTGATGTCTCGACCTTCGTAGCTTCAGTTTTGGGGGCTTCGACCAAAGGAGTTTCAGTTTTCGGCGTTTCGGTTTTTGCGGCCTCGGCCTTTTGATTCAGCTCTTCCGCTTTGTCGACGATCCCCGTGGATTGCAAGAGTCGCGTGATCGGACTGTCCGGATTGTTCTTCGTGAAGCTTTCCAAAAAATTGGTCACCGTTTCCATGAGGTGCGTGAACGATGCGAGGAGAGGCGAAGATTCGGTTTTCGCTTGAGCGACCGTCGGTGCGACGGAAGGTGCCGCTGCGGCGCTTGTCGGTTTGACGGCGGGAGTTGTTTTCTTCGCGACATCCGCGCTTCCGAAGAAAGCGCTCACAGCCGCTGCTTTCAAGTCGTTCAGTCTTTGTTCCAACGTGCTGAGCGCGCCCTTGGTGGTCGGATGCTCCGCGATGTTTGTCGCCGTTTCGGAGATCGTCGTTCCCACGGCGTTGGCTCCTCTACCGAACGCTTCGATGCCGGTTTGCCCTGTCGCAAGCACGCTCTTGGTCGTCGGATGCTCCGCGATGTTTGTCGCCGTTTCGGAGATCGTCGTTCCAAGGTCACCCGCTCCTTTGTTCAGGGCTTCGATGCCCGCCTGTCCCGTTGCGACCGCTTTTTCAAAGAGAGTCGGCTCTTTCGCTTGCTCCGCGGGAGCAGACGGCGTTTCTCCGGGCATGTGCAGTGTTGGTATTGATAGGAAATTCTTACTAGTATTATAACATTTTTATGGAAATTAGTAAAATACCCCTTTCAAGGCTGGAAGTTGTTTGAATGGTGCGCCCGACAGGATTTGAACCTATGACCCGGAGCTCACAAGCTGATGCTCTATCCAGCTGAAATAATGGTGCGCCCTATGGGAGCTTATCAGGAATCAATGTAAAGCTTCGTATTGAGTTATGGTAAGAGCCGTCTTGCCTCCTGCTCCAGAGGAGAGCAGATGTTTGCTAATGAATTTCTGCATGTATCATCGTGGATATGAGAAATATGCTGCTAACCCTTTTCGCTTTATTGTTTCTTGCACCATTTTCTGTGCGTGCAGCATCTGGTGCATTTGAGTTAGTAAATGTCGATTCACTGTTAGAAAAATATAAAATTCACAATCCTGTCGAAAATCTTCATGATTTTTCAACTGATGAGAATGGAGAAAATCATGCGTTCCTTTTCATTGATTCACAAAAGAATGTTGAAGTATTTCGAAATGGAACCATGCTTTATCATGGAACTCTCCCATGGAGTTGCAGTATTTCTGTCGGTGCATTCATCATGACTGATGATGGCCATGTTCTATTTACTCCAGATTGTAAGACTTTGTACGTAGATACAAAGTCGATGAATTCTGATTCAAAGATGTCAGTCGGTATACAAGGAGGCTATAGCTATCGTAATGGTATTGTCTATTACTTATCAAAGAATGCAGTGATGCAGTTCGATGTTAAAACAAAAGCAAAAAAGATGCTTTTTCGCCACCCCGAACAGTTATTATGGCTTGAAATGCAAGGACAGAATTTGATGTATCTTGGGAAAAGAGAGCGTGGAATGCTTAAAAAATCTGAGTCTTCAGGATTTAAAGATACAGATACTGTGAAATGGGGCGACTTGAAGACTTATGCGCCTGTTTATACAGTCTATGTGAATGGTAAATCTGTTGGCAAAAAAACTGGACTCTTCCCACCGAATGCTCTTGGGCATGATGGCATGCCGTTCTTTACTTCGGAAACAGGTCAAAGCTTTAATATATATGCAGGTAAGAGCATTTATAAAAAGTTAGATCAATATGGCGGCATTGTTGTTGATGACTTTGGTAGTGTATGGCTTTATTCCACAGATTCAAAGACATCACAGTCATCTCTTATTAGAGATGGGCAAACTTTAAAATTGCCGAGAATTAAAGATTTTGCTTTTTTGACATCTTCAAAAGAACATTTTTCAATACTTGGACTGCTTGACTCCGATAGCTCCTTATACGAAGTGATTTTAGATGGTGAGCCTATTGGAGAACCAGTGCAACTGAAACCATGGCTATCAATCAATGATCAAATCTCTATTGGGGATGATCAACATGTTTATATTCGCTCCGCAACTAAAGATAATATTGGTATTGCGTTGGACAATGGCAAAAGGGTTTTTCAAAAGGACTTTAAGCATATTTGGAAACTTCTGTTTAACAATGGGAAAATCTTTGTTTATGGTTCCAATACCATACCAAAGTACTATGAGATGCAACCCAACAATTGATGCTAGGGCACTTTTGAGCGCTGATGTTTTCTGCGGCAATAGTATTGCGTTGAAAATGTATATTGGTGCGCCCGACAGGATCCTTCGAAAAACTCAGGACAAGTTTGAACCCACATGGCTTGCCATGAAGATTGTAATGATGAATGGTGCGCCCGACAGGATTTGAACCTATGACCCCCAGCTCCGCAAGCTGATGCTCTATCCAGCTGAGCTACGGGCGCACGATGTTGTTGGAATGATATCACGTACCGTCGCATTCTTTTCTTTTGACGGCTTGCTGCGCGCGCCTAGGCCAGCTGAGCTCTGTGCGCACGAATGTAACGATGATGTGGAGAAAGAACAGAGACTTGTGGCTTGCCATGAGAGAGTCTTGCCGAGCGAGACGAATCGAATGGTGGAGCTCAGGGGACTCGAACCCCTTACCTCTTCCATGCCATGGAAGCGCTCTACCAGATGAGCTAGAGCCCCACAGAGGTGTGACGGCAGAAGTACCGTCTGAGGCGAGCGCGCGATTTCTTTGCGCTTCGCTTCGCTCAGCGGGGCAGATGATCTAGAGCCCCACAGAGAGGTATGCTTCGTTTCGCTCGCGGGGGAGGCGGTGAGAGCCTCACAGAGGTTTTCTCTCGAACGAAGACTGATGACAATACCGCTGAAAGATCAAAGCCGAGGCATTGTAGCCGTGTCCGTCTCACATTTGAAGGGGATTCGTACTTTCACTATAGTGAGGGCATGAGCACACCTTCCGTCACCTTTCTCCTCGGTTCCAAGGTCGATACCGAGTTCGCCGAAAAAATCGCCGTCACTCTCACGGAGTTCGGCGTCACCTCCGAGATCATCGTCGCGTCGGCGCACAAAGTCCCCGAGAAAGTGGTCGAAGTCATCGAGAAGTTGAACAAGCGCACCGAGCCGACGGTCGTTATCACGTGCGTCGGCATGAGCAACGGACTCGCGGGCGTTACGGCAGGCAGCTGCGTGCATCCGGTCGTGAATTGTCCGCCGTACAAAGATCTCACCGAGTACCTGATCGACATCCATTCCAATCTCCGCATGCCGTCCGACGTGCCCGTGATGACCGTATTGCATCCGAAGAATGCCGCGTTGTCGGCCCTCAGGATTCTGGGCGAAAGCGATCCGACACTTCGCAAAAAACTCCTCGTGCGCATCAAGAAGATCAAAGCCGAGTATTAACATGATCGGCTTCGAATCGATGCCCTTCCATCCGCTGGCGCAGCCGATCGAACGGTTGCTCGGAGCGATCGAACGGTTTGATGAGACGACGGAAAGCGCGCGTCAGATTCGATGCGCCATGCAATATCTGCTGAGCGTCGCGCAGACCGACGGTTCTTTCGGGTCGGCGGATGCGATCGCCGTGGTCAGACCGCTCGCTTTTGCAAAGACTTTTCGCGCTGACGTTCTCGCAGACATTCACTCCGGATTGCAGATCAGCATGCTATGATTTCCGCTATGCCGCTGACGCTCGATCTCCTGGAAGAGAAGCTGACGCTCTGGAATGGCTGCGGTCTCGCGAAGAAAGCCAATCCGATCTTCGGTGAGGGCAATCCGCATGCCGTTGTTTTTTTCATCGGCGAGGCGCCGGGGGAGAAAGAGGACGAGCAGGGACGACCGTTTGTCGGATCATCCGGCAAATTTTTGGACGATCTGTTCGCATCGATCGATCTGAAACGTGAGGATGTGTACATTTCCAATGTCGTGAAATTTCGTCCTCCCGACAACCGCGATCCCACGCCGATCGAGAAAGAGCAGTGCATGCCGTGGCTCATGCTGGAGATTGCAATCGTCAAGCCGAAAGTCATCGTGACGCTCGGGCGGCATTCGCTCGGTCACTTTTTCCCCGAGATCACGATCACTGATGCTCACGGCAAATCCTTCACACTGACGGACGATCTGACGCTCTTTCCCATTTATCATCCCGCGGCCGCGCTCCATAATGGTAATCTGCGTGCAAGCCTGAAATCCGATTTCGCAGCGCTCGGCCGATTCCTTGCCGAGCACAACCTTCGATAATTTCTTCACATCCGTGACTCCTCTTCTTCTTCGCATCGCCGCCGCAGCGCTTCTGTCCGTCGCATCACTTCTCGTGATTGTCTTTCGTGTGAGTCCGCTGACGTCTCCGGGGCTCGCCGTGCCTCTTTTCTTTCTCACACTTTTTCTTTCGGCCTCCAGTCTCGCCACGCTTTTTTTCTATTTCATCTGGAGCATGATCGCCGTCGAACGCATGGATGCCGGACACAAGATCAGCGTGTCGCTGCGCGAAGGTTTGTTTTTCGGCGGCGCGACGGTGCTGACCTTCATTTTTCAAATACTCGGGATTTTGACGTGGTGGATCGCCGGCTTGATTTATCTGATCTTCATTCTGATCGAGATCGCGCTGCATTCCTGATCGCTCTACCTCTCGGCGCGCATTTTCAGTAGACTGCGCCCGTATGTCACTTGCAGCACCTTGGGATCAATTCGCAGGCAGGATCGCGTCAGCCGCGTCCTCCGATGACGTCGAAGCCATTCGCTTTGAGCTCTTCGGTCGCAAGGCGGGCGTGTTGATGACCGCGATGAAGGACCTCGGAACGCTCAGCCCCGATGAGAAACGTTCAAAAGGGCAGATGTTCAATGCGGTGAAAGTGGAGCTCGAGTCTTTGCTGGACGCGCGTCTTGCGGCGATTGCCGGAGCCTCGATGAGCGCGCTTGCCGAAAAAGATTCGCTCGATGTCACGCTGGATCTGCCTTCGCGTGAGACGGGTCACAAGCATCCGATTCACGAATACATCCGCAAGGCGGAAGAAGTGTTCGGTCGCATGGGTTTCGATACCGCGAGCGGCCCCGAGATCGAGACGGAGCACTACAACTTCAACATGTTGAACATCCCGGCAACGCATCCCGCGCGCGACATGCAGGATACGTTCTGGATCAACTCGCTCGATCGCACGGTGCTTCGCACGCACACGTCGCCCGTGCAGATCCATTACATGGAAACGCACAAAGCCCCCTTCCGCATGATCTGCGCCGGCAAGGTGTATCGCAAAGACAGCGACGCCACGCACTCGCCGATGTTTCATCAGATCGAAGGACTCATGATCGGCAAGACCGTCTCGCTCGCGAACATGAAAGCCGTCATGGAGCGGGCGATCGCCGAGCTGGTGTCTCCCGATGTCGATTTCCGTTGGAGGACGGGGTACTTTCCGTTCGTGGAGCCGGGTCTCGAGATGGATCTTCGATGGAGAGGCGATGAGAGCAAGAGTCGCGAAGGCAGATGGCTCGAGGTCGTGGGTTGCGGCATGGTGCATCCGAACGTGCTCAAAAATTGCGGCATCGACCCCGACGAGTATCAGGGCTTCGCCTTTGGGTTCGGCGTCGAGCGCATGCTCATGATCCGCCATCAGATCCCCGACCTTCGCCTGTTCTTTCAGGGCGATCTGCGCTTCCTGAGGCAGTTTTAGGGGTTTCTGATCTGCGAAGAGGCGTGATCACTTGATTTGACATATTTTATATAATACTTGATAGTATTAATATGTCGTCTGATGCAGAACATTCAGATTCTTCTCTCGTGCAGAGTGAGCTTTTTGAGCGAACGGGATTGGCGTTCGACATCGATGTCACGACGGACGGTATCCGCTTAATGCTGAAGGGAGTTCATGCATACACTCTTCCGCTTTCCGCGCAGAATGATCGGGATGCGATTTGGGCGGCTCCGTTGCCAACACATCTCAATAACGGTGCGACGTATGTCGAACGCTGGATGCTGCTTCAGGTGTTGGTTACGCAGGATGAAATCCGCTCAAACTTGAGAGCCCTTTTATTGTCCGCAACATCAAACAATTCCACGATGCAGAGCAATCTTTTGCTGGCGCAGCGCTTTGAAAACGGATCGCTGGATATGCTGCGTCGCGTTGTTTGGGAGCTTGATGACTGTACGGTACGCAGACTCAGCGATGCATTAGGCAGCTGAGCGACGACGTTTTTTGTCCACGTCTCCCGCGGCGTTCAGGCCGTTTTGTGATGTGGCGACGAAGAGCTCCTCCTGTCTCGCACGCTGTCCCTTCAGCTCTGCTTTGATTCGTGCCTCCCTCCCGCCGAGAGCCGTTTCTTTCACGATTTGTTCACGACGAACTTCGATGATTTGGCGGGCTTCATCAATCAGATCGATGTAGAGCTCGAGGTCTTGGTCATCTTTCGCTTCCGGAGGATTTTTATTGAACTTCGCCACGACCGTTTCCAGATGATCGATATCCTGAGTTGTGAAATCAATGATCGCGGCACGCTTCGTTTTGCTGGCCAGAGATCCGCCGACGGCTTCCTCGATCGCATCCGCGGCTTGGAATGCGTCGAATTGATTGTCAGGACAGTGAGAGAGTTCTTCCAAGCGCGCCGTCAGCGAGCCGAGAACCTCGTTCTGGTTGTCTGCAGTCATAAGAATGGGTGGAAAGATTTGTTTGTGAGAATATTATATAATAATTAGTTGGTATTGTCAATAAACTGCGATAGAGTACGGGCAAGCGGACGTGTATTCGCGGCGGAGCCGTGACTGATCCGTGATCTGTTCCTTAGGAGTTCGAGTCATGCGACGGATTGCATTGCTCGGTTTGGCTCTTTTTCTCCTCCAATTTGACGGCTGTGCAACGATGCGATCGTCTCTGACGGTCAGTGCCGATGCGAAAGCCAACACTGAGGAGAGTTCTCGCCCCGAATATCAGGCCCATGTGGCCTACAAGATGGATTTCGGCGGCGAATGACAGGTATCTTGGTCGGGCTGCCTCGCGCAGCCTGACCTTTTTCATTTGCCGTGCATCGCTCCCCATTGCTCCGGATTCCTCGAGAAATCGGCAATCATCTTGGCCTGGTCTTCATCGATGCGATCTTCGGCAAGCGCCGCATCGAGAAGGGTTGTGAGCGTCGAAAGGGGATGCAGACGCACTTTGATTTCGCGGGCTTTCTCGAGAGACGAGAGCAGCTCGTAGCTGAAGATCGAGACCACGTCGGTGACGACGCATTTTCCTTCGTCGCGCAGCGCCTGCACCGTGACGGCCGAGCTCATGGCGGTGGAGATCAGGTCTTCGATAACTACGACGTCTTTTCCGGGTTTCAGATCGCCTTCGATCATTTTCTTGGAGCCGTGTTCTTTCGCTTTCGAACGGACATACACGAAGGGCAATTTCAAACGATCAGCCACGAGAGCGCCCCAGCCGATGGCTGCGGTGGCTGTTCCCGCGATCACGTCCGGTTCGATGTGCAGATTTTTGACGCGGCTGACGAGCGCCGTCACGACGAAATCGCGCGCCTCGGGGTGACTGTAAATCATGCGATTGTCGCAGTAGATCGGTGATTTGATTCCGCTGGCCCATGTGAACGGTTGATCGGGCGAGAGTTTCACCGCTCCGATTGTCAGCAAGTATTCGGCGATGCGTAGTCCGTGTGGCATGTCTCCATTCTAGTTGATAATGAGGTCTCGACCAACAATAATGCCCGCATGATCAACACGGAAACCGAAAAGAGACTCCGCACGCTCGTCGATGTGTTTCTGGAGGAAAACAAGAAACTCAATCTTTCCGCGTTCAGAACGGAAGAACATTGCTGGATCGGCAACGTCCTCGATTCAGTCTCACTCCTGAAAGCGCTGCAAGAAATGCGAGGTTTCACGGTGCCGAAGAAACTCCTCGACATCGGGACGGGCGGAGGATTCCCGCTTCTGCCGCTTGCGATCTGTTTGCCTGAAACGGAGTGTGTCGGTCTGGATGCGACTGCGAAGAAGATCGATGCGATCGGACGCATCAAGGAGACGATGCGCCTTGAGAACGTGAAACTCGTGTGCGGTCGCACGGAAGAGATCGGTCATCAGCCCGACTATCGCGGTCAATTCGATCTTGTCACCGCGCGCGCCGTGGGGTCGATTCCGTTGCTACTCGAGTATGCCGTGCCGTTGTTGAAACTCGGCGGGATGTGCGTTTTCTGGAAGAGCATGAAAGTCGCGGATGAATTGGCTTCTTCGGGCATTGCGCAGAGAGCTCTTCGTTCTCAGTTTGCCGGCACGTTTGAGTACGAACTTCCCGGAGATTTCGGCAAACGGCTCCTCATCTTCTTTAAGAAGGCGGCGCCTACGCCGAAAGAGTATCCGCGCAAAACGGGCATTCCGAAGCAGAACCCACTCTGAGAAAAGTGAGTAGCGAAGAGCGGATAGCGCTTAGCATGGCTCAACAAAAAGCAGCGCACGCTCTCGGCTATTTTCTCTCCGCTTCTAGAGATGCTGCGAAAGCGTCGTGATGACGACGACAAGGCAGGCGACAAACACGACCACGAACGGTGACAGTCTCAATGTACGATCTCTCATACAAAGGTGGGGGAAGCGAATGAAGCGGTCACAAGTATAAGCAGGGAAAGACCGTTGTCACTTGCCAGAGAAATGATCAGATGGCGGATTGGCAAGGGAACGCGTGAAAATGGCTTCTTTCAGTGCTTTTTTGTTTCCAAGACGCTACGCTGCATCGGTCATGCCAAAACCATACGTTCCCAATGACAAGTGGAGCCAGCGGGCGGCCAAAGAGGGTTACCGTGCCCGCTCCGTCTACAAATTGATGGAGTTGGACGTGCGGTACCATTTGCTCGGGTACGGCACTCGCGTGCTTGATATCGGCGCGGCTCCCGGAAGCTGGCTGCAGTACGCATCGGACAAAGTCGGACCGCAGGGCAAAGTGCTCGGAGTGGATCTGAAAGAGATCGTCCCTATCGCGGACAACGTGAAGACGATCGTCTGCGACGTGTTCGATGAACCCAAGATCAAAGCGGCGATCGAGGGAATGGGAGGGGAGAAAGTCGATCTCATTCTGTCCGACATCGCGCCGAATACCTGCGGCATCAAAGACGTCGATCAGTGGCGCTCGATCGAACTGAACGAGCGTATCGCGGAGATCGCCCTCGTCTTTCTGAAGTCGCGCGGTTCGGTCGTCATGAAAGTGTTTCGCGGCAAAGACTTCGACGCGTTCACGCATCGGTTGAAACTGAAGTTCAAACGCCTGAAGGTGATGAGCGCGGTGGCGAGCCGTGACAGGAGCCGTGAAGTGTACGTCGTGTGCACGGGGCCGCTCCCGATGGGATTCCAGACGTTGCCTTAAACAAAGAGCGGTGAGCGAGTAGCGGGCAGTGCTTCCTCTTCGCTATCTGCTTCTTTCTACTCGCACATCCAGATCTTTCCTCGTAGTCGTTTCAGGTCTATCCTATGCTCCATGATCGCATTTCAGTCGGTGACCAAGCGGTATGGAAATCGGACGGTTTTGGACGACGTCAGTTTTCAGATTCAGCCCGGTGAATTCGTCTGTCTGACGGGGCCGAGCGGCGCGGGCAAATCAACCGTCGTCAATTTGTTGATTCGCGCGGAGCTTGTGACGGACGGTAGCATCGAGGTCGACGGAGCGGATCTCGCCGAATTGCCCCGCGGCGTTCTTCAGATGTATCGGCAGCGGACGGGTGTTCTGTTTCAGGATTACAAATTGCTGGTGGATCGCACCGTTCGCGAGAACGTTGCTTTTGCGATGGAGGTCTGCGGCGCGCCCGATGAGGAGATCGGACCCAGAGTGCTGGAAATTCTTGAGAGGCTGAGACTGTCGGATCGCAAAGACGCGTTTCCAAGCGAGCTCTCGGGCGGCGAGAAGACGCGTGCGGCGCTTGCCAGAGCCCTTGCCAACAAGCCGAGCATTTTGATCGCGGATGAGCCGACCGGCAACATCGACCCCGATCAATCCATGGAAATTTTGCAGATTCTCAAAGAGGTGAACGCGGAAGGCACGACCGTGATTTTGGCGTCACACGATCAGCGAGTCGTCGACACGCTCGGCGTGCGAGTGATCCGCTTGGAGCAAGGAAAGGTCGTGCGCAATTCTGTCGGCGGATACGCGACCGAAGCTCCGCGCGATCTCGCACCGATAGCCGCCGAGCCCATTGCGGAGGTCCCGGGAGAAGAGGCGATCGCCGCGCATTCACATGTCGCTCATCACGGTCACTCGCACAAACCGAAAGACGAAGGTCACAAATCGCACGGCACGGGGAAGATCAAGCCGATTGCGATCTGACACGAAAGACAAACCTCCGGTTTTTCTTTCGTGAGCTATCTTTTCGGCAAGGTGGCGCTCCAGCGGCGGGGCCCGCAAGACCCGCCACTTCGCGCGTTCTTTCATACAACTAGTTCTTCCATCGTAGATCCCCTTGCATTTTTATGCTCTGGGAGCCGTCATTCACGATTTTCCCGATCGGATAACAATCCAAGTTCTTCGATTTCAGGTGTTTGGTGAACGCCGCGACGGATGACGGATCGACGATGAGCGTCATGCCGACGCCGAGGTTGAACGTCTTGATCATGTCGGTATCATCATTGATCGAACGTTCTTTGATGAATTTGAAAATCGGCAAGATCTTGATTTGCTTCGCATTGATGACGGCGTCGAGGCCGACGGGCAGAACGCGATTCAGATTCCCCGGAATGCCTCCGCCCGTGATGTGCGCCATCCCGTGCACTCCCGCGTCATTGAACAGATCTTTCACTTCCTGATAATAACAACGGTGCGGCGTCAGAATGGCATCGAGGAATGTCTGACCGCCGACTTTTTCATCCAGAATGCCTTCGTGTTCTTTCATCAGTGCGCGTACCAACGTATACCCGTTCGTGTGCAGTCCACTGCTCGGGAGAGCGAGTACCGTGTCTCCCGTTTTGATTCTCGAGCCGTCGATGATTTTCGATTTTTCCACGACGCCGATGCAGCTGGCGCCGAGAACGTACGTCCCCGCTTCCAGCACGCTCGGTTGTTCGCTTGTTTCTCCGCCAGTCAGCACCGCGCTTTGATCGGAGCATGCGCGGGCGATGTCTTTCACGAGCTTGCTCACCACGTCTTTCTCCAGTTTTCCGCAGACGATCAGGTCTTGCACGAACATCGGAGCCGCACCCATCACGATCACGTCGTTGATCAGGTGATTGATCATGTCGAAGCAGATGCCCTCCGTTCTGTGATGTTGAAAGGCGATCTTCTGCTTCGAACCCGGCTCTTCGGTTTTGCAGACGAGGACGGGATGCTTGTAGCCTTCGAAGCTTCCGTCGCAGAGCGATGCGAATGCGCCGACTTTGTTCAGCACGAGAGGATTGTTCGTTTCCAGACTTTTGGCCATCGACTTCTTGGCCTGATCGGCCGTATCGATGTCCACGCCCGAGGACTTGTAGGTGAGCTTTTTCGCCATGCGGCTACGGTATCAGTGTGTCGGGGGAAGTGGCTAGTGGTCAGCGCTCGGTATCATCGCAATTCTGGTGCCGATTTGCGGCGTCTGGCTGCTGATCACTGGTATACTCTTCCAGTCATGGACACTTGCCTCTGCCTCTGCGAGCTTCTGAAAGCGTCCGCCGCCGCGTGCGAGCGGGAGTTGAATGAAGCGCTGGCGGACATCGGCATCAGCCATTGTCAGGCCAGCATCCTCGTGAAGATCTTGAACGGAGGTCCGTTGACCATGTCGGCGATCAGCAAAGAGCTTTGTTGTCACAAGAGCAACGTCACGCAAGTCGTGGACGGTTTGGCCGCCAAAGATTTGATCGAGCGCATCGCATCGAAAGAAGATCGTCGCGTGTGCACCCTTTCGCTCACGCGCAAAGGCAAGGCAATCAGCGCCAAGGCGGAGTCGATGCTTTGCACGCGCGCCAAGACGTGCGTGGGATGCTTGAGTGCCAAAGAACAAACGGCGCTCGCGAAGCTGCTTGAGAAATCGCTCAAGGGTTGCAGAAAGTAATTTTCTTTTCCCGCCATGGAGAACGAAGCAGTCGCGGCCAAACTCCGTCGCATCGCCGATGTGTTGGAGTATCAGGGCGTTTTGTTCAAGCCCAACGCGTATCGTCGAGCGGCGCAAACGGTCGAAGATTTGCCGACGGATATCGCGGAGATCACGGATCGTAAAAAGCTGTTGGCATTGCCCGGCATCGGTGAGGCGATCGCGGATAAAATCGACGAGTATCTGAGCACGGGCGAAATGAAACATCTTCTGGAGCTGGAAGCGGAAACGGCCATGGGAGCCACGGAACTGCTTGGCATCGATGATCTCGGACCGAAGCGCGTGCGTCAGATCGAACAGAGCTTGAACGTACGCACCCGCGAGGAGCTGATCAAGGCCGCACAAGCGGGGAAACTTCGAACGCTCCCGAGATTTTCGGAGTTGTTGGAGAAAAAAATTCTGGAAGGTGCGAAGAGGTCGTTGGAGCGCGCGAGGAGATTTCCGATCGAGACGGTGACGCAAGACATCGAGCAACTTCTCGCCGTCCTCAGAAAGATCAAAGGAGTCGTGCACATCGAGGCCGCGGGATCGTTTCGTCGAGGCAAAGAAACGGTCGGAGACGTGGATGTGTTGATCGCGGTGAAGAAACCGAGCGAAGCTCTCGCCGCCGCTTTCGCGGAAGCGATCAAAAAACTTTCGATCGTCGAGCGGGTCGTGGCCGCGGGTTCGACGCGCATCGCGTTTGATCTGAAGTCGGGGCTTCGCACGGACATTCGCATCATCGATTCGTCGCGATGGGGCAGCGCATTGCTCTATTTCACCGGCAGCAAAGAGCACAACATCGCGCTCAGGCAGCGCGCGATCAAGCGCGGGCTGAAGCTCAGCGAATACGGCTTGTTCAAGGGAGAAACCGTCATTGCTTCGAAAGCTGAAGAAGATGTGTACGCGGCACTCGAATTGCCGTTCATCGAACCGCGGAAGCGAACGGCGCAGTTGCCGTGATTACTTTTTCGAAGCGGTCGTCGGATTCGGTTTCTCGCCGATGATGCGGATCGTGTTGAAGGCGAGGTTCACGTCATATTCCGCTCCGAAACGCTCGAGAATCGCTCGGGAAAGATTCGTGACCACCGTGCGGCGCTTGCCGATCGGCACCGTGAATTTCAACGTGAAGAGGATGCCGCTCGGCGCGAGATCCACATGGACTTCCGGAGAAGAGACTTCCCACGCCGTATAGAACAGAGCGGTGCGCCTGCGTTGCTGGCGACGAGCCGTCTCGGTGAACTCAGCGGTCTCGGCGTTCAACGTTTCTTTCAAGATCGTCTCGGCTTTCTTCCAATCGCTTTCGTACGAGATCGTCACTTGCATCTCCACGCTCATGAAGTCCGACGTCGTGTTGTAGTTCAAAAGCGACTCTTTGAGGAGCAGCGAGTTCGGGACGTAGAGGGTCTTGCCGGTGCGTTCGTGTGCGTTGAAGAGTCCCGCGACGCTCACTTCAAGCATCGTGGTACGAAGCAATGAAACGTCGATGACGTCGCCCGTGTGTTCGCCGATGCTGATGCGGTCACCGAGTGTGAAGAGTCTGCGTTGAAGGATGATCATCCATCCCACGACGTCTTTCACAACGTCTTGCAACGCCACGGCAATACCGGCGCCGACGATGGCGAGCGAGGCGAGCGCATTCGGATGGTCGGAGAACAGTTTGCTTAGGATCCACAGAACGGTGATCACGTAGATCGCAGCCGTGAGAAATTTTGCGATCAGGTATCGGCGGCCTTTTTCTTCGATGCGTCCGACGATCATCCGTCGCATCACGCGATCGATGATCACGCCGATGAGGATGATCCAGACGTAGCTGAGGCCGCTGAAGAGGAACGCGAATTGATCGAAGAGTTGCGCACGCTGAAGTCCCGAGAGGCGCGCTTGTTGGAGCGGCAATGCATCGGCGATCGCTCCGATTCTTTCTTCGAGGATCGCGCGTTTCGCAAGCAGTTGCGGATAACTGGTGGTGAGTCGATACGTGTCCGAGGGCCCCGCGGACGAGCCCGTGGAGGTGTAGTAGGTGTTCTCTTCGTCCTTCAGCAAACTCAGATCGACTTTGTGTTCTTTTTGACGCTCTTGAAGACTGCTGATGATGCTTTTCTGACTGTCGAGTGCTTTCGGAAGCGCGGTTTTATCGCTCGTATCGACGCTCGATGCCGGGGCGACGATCGATTGCACTTCTTGATCGGCTTGGCTCCGCACTTTCGTTCGCTCATCGATGATGCGTTTTTCCAGATACGCGTCGGATTGGTGCTTTTTCACGTACGCATCGAAGAGCATTGTCAGGCGCGTTTCGTCGTACGTGAACGTCGTCGCGCTTTCCGCGAATGCGGGAGTGCTGATCCCCGCGAATGCACAGAAGATGAGAGACAGGCCGATGGAGCGGGCAAGCGTCATGTGAACGCAGTATACATGCATAAAAAAAGAGAGGGGATCGCCCTCTCTTTCACATTCGAAATTGCAGAATGTTCAGGACAAGAATCCCGTGCCGTAGAGTCCGGCGGTCAGTACCGAGACGATGGACATCAATTTCACGAGGATGTTCAGAGACGGGCCGGACGTGTCCTTGAACGGATCTCCCACGGTGTCGCCGACGACGGCCGCCTTGTGCGTGTCGCCCCCTTTGCCGCCGTAAATGCCCGATTCGATGTACTTTTTCGCGTTGTCCCATGCGCCGCCCGAGTTCGCCATCGAGGTGCCGAGCATCATCGAGCTCACGAGTGCGCCCGCGAGCATGCCGCCGAGCGCTTCTTTGCCAAGGAGCAGTCCCGTGATCACCGGCGAGAGCATCGCGAGGAGTCCCGGCATCATCATTTCGCGGATGGCTGCGTCCGTGGAGATCGCAACACACCTTGCGGGATCGCCTTCGGCGGTGCCTTCCATCAAGCCTTTGATTTCACGGAACTGACGTCGCACTTCTTCGATCATGCTGATCGCGGCGCGGCCGACGGCTCGCATCGTGAGCGAGCTGAAGAGGAACGGCAACATGCCGCCGATCAGAAGTCCGATGAGCGTCGTCGGGTTCGAGACGTCGATGCCGACGAGACCGGACTCTTCTTTGAATGCGCCGAAGAGAGCGAGGCACATGAAGCCAGCCACGCCGATCGCGAATCCTTTGCCGATGGCGGCGGTCGTGTTGCCCGCGGAGTCCAGCGCATCCGTGCGCTCGCGGACTTCTTTCGGGAGTTTGCTCATCTCCGCGATGCCGCCCGCGTTGTCCGCGACGGGACCGAATGCGTCGATCGCGAGTGTCATGGCGAGTGTCGAGAGCATGCCGACCGATCCGATGCCGATGCCGTAGAGACCTGCCTGCATATACGCGACGCCGATCGCTCCGCAGATCACGAGGATCGGGAGCGCAGTCGACATGTAGCCGAGAGCGAGTCCTTCGATGAGTGCGGTGGCGGCACCTGTCTTGGCCGAAGCGGCGAGTGCCTTCACCGGTTGATACAGTTGAGAGGTGTAGTACTCCGTGAGTCCGCCGACGAGCACGCCTGCGACCAAGCCTGCGGTCGAAGCCCAGAAGACGCCCATCGCGACATGTGCGGGGAGAATCTGGAAGCTCAGGAAGTACGTGCCGATGACGGCAAGCAACGATGCGACGAGCATGCCGTTCTTCAGCGCGCGCTGCACGCCGTCGGCGTTTTTCGTGCGGACAACCGCCATGCCGAGGATCGAGGTGACCACGCCGACCGCCGAGACGAGAAGCGGGAAGATCAAGGCTGAGTTGATGGTGTCCGTGCCCCAATCGACGTGAAGGCCGACGAGCATCGTGGCGAGGATCGCGCCGATGTAACTTTCAAAGAGGTCCGCGCCCATGCCCGCGACGTCACCGACGTTGTCACCGACGTTATCGGCGATCACGGCGGGGTTTCTGGGATCGTCTTCGGGAATGCCGGCTTCGACTTTGCCGACGAGATCGGCGCCGACGTCCGCGGCTTTTGTGAAGATGCCTCCGCCGACTCTGGCGAAGAGCGCGACGCACGACGCGCCGAAGCTGAAGCCCGTGAGAGACTTGAGCGCGGTGGCGACGTCAACGAAGTTCAAGAGAATGAAGAGCACGCCGATGAATCCAATGAGACCGAGTCCGACGACCGCGAGGCCCATCGTGGCGCCGCTCATGAAGGAGACGCTGAGCGCTTTCATGACGCTGGTGCGCGCCGCTTCCGTCGTGCGGACGTTGGCGATCGTCGCCGTGCGCATGCCGATGAATCCCGCGAGGGCGGAGGAGAAAGCGCCGACGATGAAGCTGAGAGCGGTGAACGGAGCCCCCCAATGCATCCCGACGTTCGCCCAACCCGTGTCGAGGAAGACGTAGATGAGTGCGGCGGCGACGAGCATGAACGGTCCGATCACGCTGTATTCCCGCGTGAGGAAGGCCATCGCGCCGATGCGGATTTTGTGGCTCAAGGCCTGCATCACTTCATTGCCTGCGCTTTGCTTGCCGATGAGAATGCGGAACACGAGTGCGACGATGAGAGCGAGAACGCCCGCACCGAATGCGATCGTCAGTTGCTGCTGAAAAGACAGGACGGTGAGAAATCCGGACATGTAAGAAGGAGGGAACGAATGGAAGTGCTGCCCATCATGGGGTGACCGTCTCATGCAGCGCAAGATCGCGAGCGACGGACATGTTGCATATTTTTCAGAATGTTCCCTAAAATTTTCTTGCCCAACGTTGACTCTTGTCGCTTCCGACGCGCGGAATCGCTCTGTCTATTTTTTTTGCTGGCGCGAGTTTTCTCGGCGGTTATAGTGCCGACATGTCCTCCGCAACGCTGAAGTTTCGTTCGCTTCGTGCGCATCAGGCCGATGAGGTTGCGGAGGCAGCACGAATGCTTCCGACGAGTTTCGAGCAATGGATGCTGACATGCGCGTCACTCTGGTTCATGACCGGACTTTTTCTCGACGGGTGGGCGCACAATCACATTCCGCAGCTGGAAACGTTCTTCACGCCGTGGCACGCCGTTTTTTACTCGGGATACGCGCTGATCGCTCTCTCCTTATTATATGTCACGTTGAGACATCGGAAGATTCAAGGCGGATCTTTTCTCTCCGCAGTTCCCGTCGGGTACGAATATGCGATGTTTGGAGTCGTGTTTTTCTTGCTCGGCGGCGTCGGTGATCTGATCTGGCACGAAGTGTTCGGCATCGAGCGGAGCATCGAAGCGTTGCTCAGCCCGACGCATCTCGTGCTCGCGACCGCCGCCGTGATGATGACGGGCGGCAATCTTCGCGCGTGGTTCGCTTCTCCGCCT
>JAYVRL010000032.1:0-18063 GCA_043776335.1 Candidatus Peribacteria bacterium
ACCTACGCAGAGGATCTCCTCAGGAAAGACATCCGCTCTCCCGCTGCCGGAGTGACGGTGGAAGAAGGATCGGAAATGCTGAGTTCCGCTTTGCTGACACTGCTCGTCCATCAGAAGATCCTCTCCCCCCAAGACGGAGAACTGAAAGCGGCGGCTCTCACCTTCGCTCTCGAGAAGACCTTCCTCGGAGACAATCTGAACTGGCGCACCGATTCCTCCGCACAGACTCAACCTTTCACCAGAAAGATGCTCCTGCAATTCCTGGCTACCGTCCTCACCAAGAAACCCTTCCCGACCTCCGCCTCCTCCTCCGACTCTCTGCTCTCCCTCGGACAGATCTGGTGGGAGAGGGTGAGGTAGTTCTTTTACTCGTCTGAAAGCCAAAAAACTGCTATACTGTCATGATGCGAACTCTCCTTATCTTCGGCACCATCGCACTCTATCTTGTCTGTGCATTCGTACCGCCGTCGCAGGCCAATATCCGAGCAGCAGCGGCAGAGGTCATGCACATGAAGTCAGGAGATGCTTCCGCATTCGTTTCGACGGTCGTTCATCACATCGACACCATTGTGAAGTCATCGATTCCTCTCGAAGAGATTGCCTCGAATGCTCATGCCACCGTACTAGTGGATGTCGCATCAAGTATTGCGCAAGGCGATCGAAAGGCCGCCCTTAACAATGCAGTGCATTTCGCAGTCGGAGTCGCACCGAACATCAAAAAAGCTGCGAAGAGCCTCGTGAAGTCGATTGCCAATTCGTCCGTCGCATCGTCTCCGTTCACTTTGCTTACCGAGAATGAGAAAAATCCCACCATCAAAAAACAACTGGAACGCATCGATTGGGCAGCAAACAGGAGTGATCCGAAATTGTGCAAAGCGCTCGCGGAAACAAATTCCGTCACGGATGTGAAAGACGTTCCGCAATTTGGAGATCTCCTCGCTTTGTGCCTTGCTCGCGTGATGCATGACGCCGCTCGTTGCGGCCAAATCAATTCAGCTTCCGCTTCCGCTCTTCGCGCCGCTTGCACGGAAGGACTGGATCAGACGAGCTAGTCATTGTCCCTTCATGATCCACTACCAGTACAATCTTCCAACCACACCCCAATGAAACAGACTCGAAGAATCAAAATCGGCGTCATGGGATCGGCCAGCGGTCCGCAGATCGAAGACCCCGTCGCGAGGCAAAAGGCTCGTCAGCTCGGATTCGAGATCGCGAAGCGCAATCATATTTTGATCAACGGCGCGTGTCCGGGACTCCCGAACGACGCTCTGCTTGCGGCAAAAGAAGGCGGTGCATTGACGATCGGCATTTCGCCCGCTTTCTCCGAGTACGAGCATATCAACGAATATTTGTCGCCCGCCGATCACGACATCATCGTCTTCACGGGCATGGGTTTCATGGAACGCGACATCATCAACATCCGATCGTCGGATGCCATCGTCATCGTCGGCGGCGGGATCGGCACCTTGAATGAACTGACCATCGCCTACGATGAAGGTCGCCCGTGCGGCATCATCACGAATTCAGGCGGCATCAGCAATTCCGTTCCCCTCATCATCGAAGAGCTCTGCAAGCGCAAGCTCCCGCCGAACATGGTGTTCGACGACGATCCGAAGCGTTTGCTTGACAAGATCGAGCGTGTGATCCGCGAATACCCGCTGCCGATCCACGAAGACGGCCGCGTGAAAGACCAGCGAAGCGGACGCGGTTAGATTCTGAGGAACATCGCTTATTTTTTGATGAGCCTGCCTTCTTTCTTCGGCGCGGATTTCGGGATCCAGCGGATCGGAACGCCCGTGAAGGCGAAACTCTCGCGAATTCTGTTTTCAAGGTATCGCAGTTGAGACACGCTCACGCGTTGCGCGTTTTTGACGAAGAGCACGAATGTCGGCGGCACTTCGTCGGCCTGCGTGATGTGTTTGCATTTGCCGATCTCTCCGAGCGGCTGACCGTGGACGACTTGCTCGAACCAACGGCGAAGATCTCTCGTGGAGATGCGGCGCACGCGGCTTCGCTGCACGGATTCGACGATGTCGAAGAGCTTCACGAGTCCTTCGCGTGAGATCGCGGAGCAGGGGAGGATCGGCGCGTATTTGCAGAATTGGAGATGCAACGAGATTTCGTGGAGCCGCTCTTTGCGGGCATCACCTTTCAATCCGTCGATTTTGTTCGCGAGGATGATGATACCTTTGCCGCTTTCTACGGCCATCGATGCGATGCGCTTGTCCTGATGGCTTACGGTTTCCAAGGCGTCGAGGACGAGTACGACGACGTCGCAGTCTTCAATCGCTTGCACCGTGCGCATCATCGAAAATCGCTCGACGTCTTCCATCTCATATGTCTTCCTTTTGAGGCCCGCGGTGTCCACGAGGATGTAATTTCTGTCTTCAAAACGCACTTCCGTATCGGTCGAATCGCGTGTCGTGCCCGCGACGGGCGAGACGAGAAGAGGATTTTTCTCCCGCTGCGTGTCGGACATCATCGCGTTCACGATGGAGCTTTTGCCGACGTTCGGTCGGCCGATGATCGCGATGCGCGGCGGGGGAGTGATCGTGCCTGTCACTTCTTCGGCTTTCTTGAAATGCAGCTTCTTGAGCGTCGCCATGATCTGCTTGTTCAGGGTCTCGATGCCGATGCGATGCGGCGCGCTGACCGTGACGAGAGCTTCGCCGACGTTCACTTCCTGAAAGTTGGCGACCGTGTTGTCGGCTTGATTCGGGTCGTCCACTTTTGTGAGCACGACGATCACGGGCACGTGACGCTTGCGCGTTTTGCGCATGAGTTCGATGACTTTCTGATCGTCCAACGTCGGCTCTTCCTTTGAGTTGACGGTGAAGAGAATCACATCGGCATGCTCCAACGCCAGCCTTGATTGTCCTTTTACGTCTTCTTCGAAGTCTTTGTCCGCAGTCGAGCCGATGCCTCCCGTGTCGAGGAGCAGGTAAGGGATCTCCACATCGTCGATGCGGTGGCTGATCAAGTCGCGAGTCGTACCCGCCACTTCGCTTTCGATCGCGCGACGTTTGCCGACAAGCCTGTTGAAGAGCGTCGATTTGCCCGTGTTGGGCCTGCCGATGATCGCGACGGTCGCTAGTTTTGACATGATGAAGCAGCAGTGTAGCAGATCTTTCCTCTTTGTCTTGCGGTTTAGGCGGCTAATGCGCCGAGCCTCGGCGAAGCGGGAATCGGGCCCGGCGGAGGAGAAGGGGCATTAAACGGAACATTCCCGCCGTCATCGTCATTGTCCGGTTTCCACTCCTCCGACCACGATGCGTGGAGTTTTCGTTCAGTCATGATTTGGCGGAATATTTGTATGTGATAGATGTTCGTGAGCCAATAGACGTTTTGGTCCCACGTGTCGGATTCTTCGAGGCTGCCTTTTCCCCGTTTAAGAATTTCATTCGTCATGGGACACAAGACGTACAGACTGTCGTCGTCGGCCAGTTCCTCCAGTGCTTCATTGCTTGATTCCATGCGTCTCGCAGCGGGGTAAAAAGTGCCGCAGTATTCTCAAAATCCTTCGCCGAGGCAAATGCTTCGCATGCTCGAAGTCGGTTCATGGCTCAGTGACGGCTTTGTTTTGGCCTTTCAGAAGATGCTTCGAAGTGATGCGTGATACTTTGGATTTCCTGTATTCTTCAAGGCTTGACGCACATCACGCTTGTTCCAGCCAAGATTCGACGGTACGCTTTCCGCCATGCACGAGCCGTACAATCCGACGCAGATCGAAGCCAAATGGCGCAAGAAGTGGGAGGACGCCAAGCTCTATGAAACCGATTTGAAGAATGCAAAAAAGCCCTTCTATTCCATGGTGATGTTCCCGTATCCGAGCGGTGACAAACTCCACATCGGTCATTGGTACAACTACGCTCCCGCCGACAGTTATGCTCGTTTCATGAGGATGCAGGGTTACGATGTATTTCAGCCCATGGGTTTCGACGCATTCGGTTTGCCTGCCGAGAACTACGCGATCAAGACGGGAGTCCATCCCGATGCTTCGACTCGTAAGAATGTCGAGACGATGATCACGCAGCTCAAGGGAATAGGATGCATGTATGACTGGGCGAAGACGCTGAATACCTCCACGCCCGAGTACTACCGTTGGACGCAGTGGCTTTTTCTGGAGATGTTCAAGAACAAGCTCGCGTACAAGAAGCTCGGGAACGTGAACTTCTGTCCCAAGGATCAGACGGTGCTGGCAAACGAACAGGTCTGGGAGGGCAAGTGCGAGCGCTGCGGCTCGGACGTCATCCAGAAGCCCTTGGATCAGTGGTTTTGGAACATCAGCAAGTACTCGCAGCAACTTCTCGACGGTCTTACCGATCTGGATTGGCCGCACAAGACGAAGGTGATGCAGACGAATTGGATCGGTCGAAACGAAGGAGTCGATATCGCTTCGAAGGTAAAAGATCTCAACATCGAATTTGAGGTGTTCGATTCCGTGCCGCAGACCTTCATGGCGCAGACCTTCACAGTCATCGCCCCCGAGCATCCGATGATCAAAGAATTGGTGAAGGGCACACCGCAGGAGAAAGACGTTCTTGCCTTTGTCGAGCGCATGAAGAAGCTCAAAGCGACGGAGAAATACAATTTCGAAGAACACGTGGAGGGAATTTTCACAGGTCGATATGTCGACAATCCTTTCGGCACGGGTGATTTGCCGATTTGGGTCGCGTCTTTTGTGGTGATGGACTATGGCACGGGCATCGTCCATTGCAGCGCCCATGACACGCGTGACTTCGCCTTCGCCAAGAAGTACGACATTCCGCTGCGTGCGATCATGCTTCCCGCAGACCCGAAAGAGGCGGAGAAGGTGAAGAATCTTGAGTACTGTTATGCGAAAGACCCAGAAGGCGTTCTGCAGAAGCCGGAAAAATTCAAAGGTCGAAAGTGGGGAGAAGCCCGAGAAGACATCATCAAGCACATGACTAGTGAGATGAAGATTGCAAAAGTAGCGGTTCACTATCGACTGCGTGATTGGCTCGTCAGCCGTCAGCGTTATTGGGGAGCTCCGATTCCGATTGTCTACGACCCCGATGGCAAACCGCATCCGGTTCCGGAGAAGCATTTGCCTTGGGTGTTGCCGACGGACGTTGAGTTCAAGCCGACCGGCAGGTCGCCTTTGTATGATTCCAAAGAGTTCAGAGCTCGTACCGAAAAGCTCTTTGGTAAGGGCTGGACTCCCGAGTTTGATACGATGGATACGTTTGTCTGCAGCAGTTTTTATTACCTCAGATATCTCATGCAAGCCGACGAGAAGCATTTTGTCGATTCCTCACTCGAGAAGAAGTGGTTGCCCGTTTCGATGTATATCGGTGGCCCGGAACACGCCTGCATGCATTTGATCTATGCAAGATTCGTTATGATGGCACTCAAAGATTTTGGCCATGTATCACATTCAGAGCCGTTCAAAAAATTAGTTCATCAAGGACTCATTACGAATAAGGGAGCGAAGATGAGCAAAAGTAAGGGAAATGTCGTCAGTCCGGATTCGTTTGTCGAACGCTACGGATCCGATGTCTTCCGCATGTATCTCATGTTCATGGGGCCCTTTGAAGCCGGTGGAGATTGGAATGATCTGGGGATCAAAGGTGTGGTTCGATTCGTTGATCGCATGGCAAGAGCACTACTTACGAATAAAAAAATAGAACAGGATTCAGCCCTGATCAAAAACATTCTTCATAAGACGATAAAAAAAGTAACGGAAGACATAGAAGTCCTTCACTTCAATACTGTCATCAGCGCGTTGATGGAGATTCTCAATCTTCTTGAAAAGGAGGGAGGCTGCACCGGTGAGACAGGCAGCATCATCGCTCAGCTACTTGCTCCGATCGCACCACACCTCGCAGAAGAGCTATGGTCAGGGCTCGGCGGTGAAGGCTTCGTTGTAGAAAGTATTTGGCCGAAGTATGATTCAGCCCTATTGGTAGAGGAAAATATAAAGATTGTCGTTCAAGTGAACGGCAAACTTCGTGGCGAAGTGATTGTTCCTCGGGAGACCTCGAAAGAAGCCATCTTCAACCTCGCGAAAACTGATGAGAATGTCAAAAGGCACATCGAAGCGGGCATCAAGAAGGAAATTTATGTCCCGGGGAAGCTAGTCAATTTTGTGGTCTGATCCGTGCAAGACGGGGCAATCTTGCGCGCAGCCTTCTTGTTCAAGCAGATTTTGCAGAAACGGCGAGCTCTTAAAATCCTCGGGAGTGAATTGGCAGCCGACGCAGCGATCTTTGGGCGTGCTGAAAATCGGCAGTTCAGTGCGGGTTTTTTCTCGCATATTCGTTTCAAGTTCATTCATTCAGATTGGGGGTAACTGCACGGTTTGATTAGTAGGAAATGCGACAATCGGGTTCCGTGATCATGCTTGCTCGTATGCCTGAACGGTCAAGATACCACGACTGTGATCCCGGATGAGCAAGTCCGCCATCCACAAGAACGCTTTCCAGAGACTCCGCATCAAAGCGTGAGTGTGTTCTGTCGAATTCCTCCGATCCCATGCGTTTCTTCCATTTTTCTTCTTCATGCGCGTTGAGCAGTACCAGAAGGTTTTCTCGTCCTTTCAGGACGTAATCCGTCACGAGAAATTTCGCATTCGGATGTGCAAAGACAAGATCCTGAAGGATTCTTCTTGCTTCCTCTGGCTCCAAATGACACAGAACATAGGAAATATTCACCATATCGAAATCCACTCCGCCGGAGAGCATCGCCTCTCGTTCTCCTACGATATGCACTCTGTCCGAGCGAATCGGATTCGCAATGTCCGCACTCGGATCATAGAGCGCCAACTCTTCACCCGACTTCATATTCGGTTCCATCACGGCTCTTCCCATGCCGTAGTGTCCCGTTCCGAAATCAAGGATTTTGAGTCCGCCTGTTTTTTTTCGGATCATATCCATCATCCCGCGGCAGATTCCCTCATAATTGAAGAACGCCTCCATGTGCGATCCATTTTTGAGTTTCCCGCAATCGGGAAATGGCAGACCAAGTTCTGCAGGCTGGTGGACGGGCATCTTCAGTGAGACCATGTGACTCTCGGGGGAATTACACGGCGATTTGTTCCAGCACCCTGTTTGCGTTCGCTTCACCTTTTGCCATTCTGTCTATGAAATTTCCACGCATCCAATCATTCATGAGTGAAGCGACAAGATCCGGATTGGAGATGTGCGGATAGTGTCCGTGCTGGATTTCTTTTACTATTTTTCCATTGCTTGAGCTGTCTCTGAATGTCCCAGTTTGATTCCAGCGATCGCGCGTTCCAAGAATTGTCAGGATCGGCAGTCTCGATTCTCCGATTGTTCGAAGGATGGACTCCACATCACGAGGCTTCGGCATTTCTTTTTTGTAGATGTCTTTGATTCTGGATCCGTATTCTTGATCGTGGTCTTGAAGCATCTGCAGATATCGCTCGTCATCGATATCGCCGCAAATATCGGCGAGACAGCTGTCGAGGAGTCCGAAATCAGGATAACGGGCGATATTGTTTCCAGAAAATGCTTTTGCGAACGGCGGGGTCAGCATTACCACTCCTTGCAAAGAGGGGATTCGATCTTGTATCGCAATCGCATCAAATGATCCGCACGAATGTCCGACGAGAAAATCCGCATGCATTTCTTCGCATACTTTCGCGTACCGTTCTCTTAGTTCGCTTTGCCAATCCTGTGTCCTTTGGATGACACCAGAGTGGATTGGATTGTTCAGCACAAAAGTAGTGCCTTCGAGTCTTGCACCAAGCTCGACCATGTCGGAAGGAGCATATGCCAGTCCGCCGAGACACACGGATACAGGAACTCCGGAGCCATAGCGGTCGATTTGAAAGTTATCTTTGACTTCTCTATGAAAAGATTGTGACATTGACAATCATCGTAGTGTGATTGATAATATTATCAAGATCTTATGTCGTCAGTCGATCATTCTCGGCTCCCTGAAGATGAAATAACGAATACCTCGCTCGGCAGAGAGGTCGTCGAGACTTTCGCGTACGGATGCATCGAATACATGCTTCAACATGACATGCCTCTGACGAAGGAGGGCTTCGAACAGCTTGTCGAGCATTCTCGGGAAACCGGCTTAAACGGTCGTGTGGCCTTCCAGATGTCATCTTGGACACAAAACAAATTGCAGAGCTCTTTTCCGCTCTCCGCCTTCGGTTCTCCGATGGATGACGAGCGCCTTGAAAAATTTCGGAAACGACCTTCACTTCGCAACAGGATGTTGAATCTTGGTTTGGGAGAAGATGACAACACACTTGAACCGGATCAAAAACACGAGCTCCTTGAAAGGTTCGCGGAGTACTTCGGAGGCAAGGAGTCCATCCCCATTCTTCGGGCGCTGATCGTCGGCGACTGTCAGCGTGATCTTGTTTTTCGTCGAATAGAGCAAATTGTCCAGCAAGGCGACGTGCGAACTCAGTTGGACAGGTTTATCGGCACTACGGTCACGGATGATTCCGCGGATATTCCGGCGAAGCAAGATTGATAATCCCCGGATGCTCTCTAAGATGCTTCGGTGTCGACCTCTTCACATCACATTTCCAAGGCTTTTGATCGCTATTCGATGATGACCGATTTAGGCGCCTTGATAGAATCAAGTGGCAATCCATTGCGAAAATCAATGCGTGTTAACACGTTGAAATGTACGACGGATGAGTTCAAAGCATGGGCTAAAGCGAAGGAGTGGATGATCGAGTCGGTGCCATGGTGCAAGGAAGGCTTTTTCGTGGATCGCGTGAATCGCGATGAAGCGCTCGGCAAGGATCTTATGCATGTTCTGGGGTATGTCTACATGCAGGAGGCGGCAAGCATGCTCCCCGTCGTGCTTCTCGATCCGAAGCCCGGCGACAAAGTCCTCGATATGTCAGCTGCTCCCGGCAGCAAGACGACCCAGATCGGTGCTGCGATGCAGGGCAGGGGAGTGCTCATCGCCAGCGATGTGCAGGAAAAGCGGCTATGGGCATTGCTGACAAACCTTCAACGCTGCGGAGTCTCAGATGTGCTCGTGACCCGCAAGGTCGGGCAGTGGTTCGCAGGCAACATGACGGAGACCTTTGATCGTGTGCTCTGTGATGCGCCATGTACCGCGCAAGGAACGGTGCGCAAAGATTCCTCCGCCCTCGAGTATTGCTCTATCGACAACATCGGCAAGATGGCCAGACTCCAGCGAGAGCTTTTGGAGGCAGCTGTTCATGCTACCAAGGTCGGCGGACGTATCGTGTATTCCACCTGCACGCTCACCCCCGAAGAGAACGAAGCGGTCGTCGCCTCGATTCTCGCCAAGTTCCCGGGACGACTCAAAGTGCTGGATCCGAAGGAACTCGGACTTGATTTGAAGCAAGGCGTTGCTGATTCCATTAAAGCTCAATATTTCCTCAAAGGTCAGGGCTCAACACTGAATGAAGAATTGCCATGCGTGCGTTTATGGCCTCAGACCTACGACACTGAAGGATTCTTTTCAGTGGCAATCGAAAAAACGTCTTCAACTAGGGCTCAAAAGTATATTGAAGAACCACACCGATATGAAATTATTTCCAAGGCGAAGGTCGCTGAAATGGCGGACCGTCTCGTTGATTGGTACGGCTACTCATTTATCGGCGAACACGAGGCGCTGATTACTCAACGCGATCAGATTTGCATCATCCCTCAGGAAGCCCTTGAATTCCGACTCCCCATGATGCCGTACTTCACGGGCTTGCCATTCGGGAAGTTCACGGATCACGGACTTCCGAGGCTTTCCCACGAGATCGCCACACTCAGGGGGAATCTGGCGACGAAACAGATCCTCAAACTCGCGGATGCTGATTTGAAATCCGCGATGAAGGGTGTGAATATCACCAGCGTCGGAAGCGGCAATGATGACGGAGATGTGATGCTGGCATTCCAAGAGAATGCCCTCGGTCGGCCGATTATTTTCGGTCGGGGCATGTTGAAAAATGGCATTGTGCTGAATCGTTTGCCGCGGGATATGGTTCGCATGTTTGCTTAGGGGTGCGAGCTGTATACTCACATCCCCCATGGACGCAAAGGACGAGATCAAACTCCGGCTTCCGATCGACCAGCTCGTCGCACAGTACTGCCAGTTGAAACGCAAAGGAAAAAGTTTCGTCGCCCTCTGCCCGTTCCACAATGACAGCAAGCCCAGTTTGCTTGTGTCGCCGGACAAAGGAATCGCGTACTGCTTCGCATGTCAGAGCGGTGGCGACATCTTCAGTTTCGTGCAGAAGATCGAAGGCATCGATTTTCCCGCTGCGTTGAAACTTCTCGCCGAGAAAACCGGCATCGAGTTGCCTCGTGAAGGCATGAAACCTTCGAAGCCCGCAGTGAGCAAAGACGAAAAACAACGCATCCGCGACTGTCTCGATGCGGCGCAGAAGTTTTACGTCGGGAAACTTTCCTCGACGAAGATCGCGAGCGAATACGTCGCCAGGCGAGGCGTGACGTTAGAACTCATGGAACAGTTCGGCATCGGGTACGCCCCCGATTCTTTTTCGGAAACATACGACCATTTGCTGAAAGCAGGATTTAGCCGATTGGAAATCATCGCTTCCGGTCTCGGGGTGCAGAAAGAAATAAGTGAAGAGAGAATATACGATCGCTTCCGACATCGGATTTTGTTTCCGATCAGCGATCCTCAGGGAGCCATCATCGGCTTCGGCGGTCGTACGATGGGTGACAGCGATGCCAAATACGTGAACTCCCCCGAGAGTCCTTTGTATAATAAATCAGCCGTCCTTTTCGGCTTGTATCAGGCGCGTGACGCCATTCGCGCTTCGCACAGAGTGGTGCTTGTCGAAGGATATTTCGATGCGATCGCCGCGCACAAAGCCGGCGTGAAGAACGTCGTTGCCGTCAGCGGCACCGCGCTCACGGAAGAGCACGTGAAGATCATCAAGCGTTATGCGGACGAAGTGGTGCTCTGTCTCGACCAAGACAATGCCGGGCAACTTGCCGCGGGACGGGCCTTCGATCTCCTCGCGAAAGCGCAGCTTACGATTCTCTCCGTCACGTTGCCCGCGAAGGACCCCGATGAATTGGTCCAGCGTGATCAGTCTTTGTTTTTGAAGATCATTACCGAGACGGCGATTCCCTATCTCGACGCTGTCATCAGCCGATTGAAATCGCTTCCCGATCGAACGGAACCGACAGGCAAGAAGCGCATAGCGGAAGTCCTTTTTCCTTTGCTTGAATCGTTGCCAACGTCCGTTGAACTCCGAGCATATCTCGACAAAGCGGCGCAAGAATTCGGTGTCGTGACGAGTGAACTTTCCGCGGACTTTCGCGCTTTCACTTCGTCGACACCCGTTCTCCGCAAAGTCGAACGCAAGCCGACTTTCGTCGGAGAAACACCCTTCAGCTGCGCCGAGCTTTGTCTCGGACTCTGTTTAATTTATCCCGGCACTCGGATGCTGCTCGGAGAACTGATTCCGCTGGAAGATTCTTCGCTCGAGGCGGTCCGAAAAGCCATCGTCTTCGCATCTGCGGAGCAAGAAACTTTGTCACTGTTGTCTTCCATCGAACTTGACCCCGTGCTTCGAGAGCGTCTGCAAGTGCTCGCATTGTTCTGCGAGGAAAATTTCCCTCAGTGGGCCGAAAGTCTTGCGCTCAAAGAGGTGAAGAAGATGTGCATGGCCGCGAACAAAGAGCTGGTCGTGCAACGTCAGGTGAAACTCATCACGGAGCTGAAAGAGGCGCGCGCTGCGAATCGTCCCGATGAGGAAGCGAGAATCCTGACTCAGTACCAGCAGCTTCTGAAGCTCACCCAGATGACCCAAAAGTAAACGGATGTTTCTCCGGTTCGTTTGAATCTCTTTGTTCCCTTGCGCTTGCGAAGGGTGCTCCGAACGTATAGTCTGCCCCTACCCTATGGCCTCGCACCCTCGAAGTTTCATTCATCAGCCGACTGATGACGAATTGAAGGCGTTTCCGGATGAGATCAAACATCTCGTGAAGAAAGGCCGTGAACAGCGCTACGTCACGCATCAAGAAATCTTGAGCGCCGTGCCGAACGCCGAAGAGAACATCGATTTGCTCGATGAGGTGTATACGTTGTTCGTCAGTCTCGGCATCGATGTCATCGACGTGAAGGACACGTTGATTTGGCAGAGAAAAGCGAATCCTCAAGCGCATGCGCAATCCCAAGACAGCGAAGCGGGTACGGGCGCCACAACCGCATCCGACACCGATGACGAATCGTTGGAAGTGGTCGCGACCGCAGGCATCAGTCATAAGACCGATCCGAAGAAGACAGCCGCCGATGACAAGAAGAAGCGCAAGGAGCGCGAGGTTGATCTTCTCGAAATTTCAAATGACTCCGTGCGCATGTATTTGTCCGAGATCGGACGCGTGCCGCTCATCGACGCCCGCAAAGAAGTGGAACTCGCCCGTCGCATCCGCAAAGGCGATGCCGGCGCGAAGCAACAATTGGCAGAAGCGAACCTTCGTCTCGTCGTCAGCATCGCGAAGAAATACATCGGTCGAGGACTCTCATTCCTCGATTTGATTCAAGAAGGCAACATCGGCCTCTTCCGAGCCGTGGAAAAATTCGACCCAGAGCGCGGCTTCAAATTCAGCACCTACGCAACGTGGTGGATCCGTCAGGCGATCACGCGTGCCATCGCCGATCAGGCACGCACCATCCGCATTCCGGTTCATATGGTCGAGACGATCAACAAACTAACGCACACGCAGCGCCGTCTCGTGCAGGAGCTCGGACGCGAACCGACGGTCGAAGAGCTCGCGGTCGAAATGGAAATGGACATCAAGAAAGTCCGTCATATTCAGAAGATCAGCCAAGACATCATTTCGCTCGAGGCTCCGGTCGGATCCGAAGAGGACAGCAAGCTCGGTGACTTCATTGAGGATGAGGAGGCTGTGAATCCGTTTGATGCGACGAACCGTCAGCTGAGGAAAGAAAACGTTCACGCGATGCTCGAGTATCTGACCTCGCGCGAGCGCAAGATCATCGAGATGCGCTTCGGCCTGAAGGACGGCATCGGCCACACGCTCGAAGAGGTCGGCAAAGAATTCAACGTCACGCGCGAGCGCATCCGTCAGATTGAAGCAAAGGTCTTGCAGAAATTGCGCGATCACCCGAGGTCCGTCTCCATTCGCGAATACGGCGGAGGCAAGCCCGCGACATTTGCTGCCCCATCGTTCATGAGCGGAAAGCTTTGTCCGGAGTGTCGCAAAGGTTCGCTCGTCGAGATCCATCAGGCCGGCGCGATGTTCTTCAAATGCGATCGTTGCGCGTACATGATTCAGGTTTCCAAAGATTAGCCCGGATGGCTCGTCGCATGCTTACGGGCACATCCTTCAGTCAGGTTGTCCTGCGAACGTGGTCTTTGATCACGATCAAATGGCAAGGAGTTCTCGTCGGAGCGATCTTTTTTTCCATGCTTTCCGCGATGGTCGCGGCGACCGTGGACCTCAAAATTCAGGCCGTCGAAGACAGGATTTCCTCCGCGGCAGGCATGACATGGGAGCAGCTGCACGATGCGGTCGACGTTCGACTTTCCACCTTGGATCAGACGGGCATGAAAGTGATCGTGGAAAGAATGCGAAATGGAAAGACAGTTCCCTCCTCGGGTGAAAAGAGCGTCACGGACACAGCGTCGAACTCTTTCATCATCGGCGTCGGCCCGTGGATTCTTCTCTCTTTCGCCGTCAATGCGTTCATTGCCTTCCTTGCATTCACGTTCTTTCTGACGTTGGCCACGGGTGGCATGGAGACACCTTTTGACAGCGCACGGAGACTCCCCCGTATGGTCTTGCCCATGGTTGGCATCGTTCTTCTTTTTTTCTTTCGTTCACTCCTGTGGATTCCCTTTTTCGGCTTGTTCATCGCCTTGTATCTCGTTCCGCGTTTCATCCTCGCTCCCGTGATGTATGCGGCCGGGGAAACGACCTTGTGTAGGTCTTTCCATGAAAGCTTCCGTCGCACGAGCGGACGATGGCTCTTCATGACGTTCACATTGGTCGGTCTTTGCCTGATGACTTTCCTATTCATGTGGTTCGGTCTGATGTTCGTCGCCGCGATCACGCTCTTTTCTTTGAAGCTC
Source organism: Candidatus Peribacteria bacterium (assembly GCA_043776335.1). Lineage (GTDB taxonomy): Bacteria > Patescibacteriota > Gracilibacteria > Peribacterales > Peribacteraceae > SICN01. Next base: position 14,051 of record JAYVRL010000032.1, read on the forward strand.
GGGCTTATTCTTTGGCTCTTCCTGTTGACACTGTCTCTGGCATTTCAGGCATTTTTCCTCACGACACTGACTGCCTCGATCGGATAGGCGAATCGGAGTTCACAAATCAAAATTCATCGTATACTCCGAGCCATGTCGACCTTTGCGACCGAATTGCAACGGCTGAATAAGGAGCAGAAGCTTGCGGTGGAAACCGTCGAAGGCGCGGTGATGGTCGTCGCGGGACCGGGAACGGGCAAGACGCAGGTGCTCGCCATGCGTGTCGCGAATATCCTCCAGAAGACGCAAGCGAAGCCTTCGAATATTCTCTGTCTGACGTTCTCCACGAGCGGTTCGACCGCGATGCGCGAGAGACTTCGCCAATTGATCGGACCTGATGCGTACGGCGTGACAGTGAGCACCGTGCACGGATTCTGCGACGGGATCCTCAAGAAGAATGCCGCCGCTTTTTCCGATTGGTCCGCGAAGAAGGCGATCTCCGATCTCGACAAGTACAAGCGGATGCAGACGATCATCGATGAAGTCAGCGGGTCATCGGCGCTCATCAATCCGAAGAATCCGTATGACAGGATCCCCGCGATTCTCGGGCGCATCAGCGACTGCAAGCGCGAAGGGAAATCACTCAAAGACTTGCTCAAAGTCGCCGATGAATACGATTCGGTGATGAGCGAGAAGAGCAAGCAGGGCACGAAACAGCATGAGAAAAATCTTTTGCAGGCGAGGAAATTTCGAGAGTTTGTCGATCTTTTCAAGCGCTATCAAGCCTGTCTCGAAGAGGAAAACATGTACGACTATGACGACATGATCTTGACCGTGGTGCGCGCATTGACGGAAGAGGATTGGCTTCTGGTCAACCTGCAGGAGCGCTATCAGTACATTCTCGTTGACGAAGCGCAGGACTTGAACGGCGCGCAGTGGAAGGTCATCGAACTCCTCACGACGTACGCCACGGTCCCGCATGAACCGAATTTCTTTCTCGTCGGCGATGACGATCAATCCGTGTATCGCTTTCAGGGTGCGAACATGGAGCATTTGCTCGGTTTTCGCGAGCGATTTCCAAAAGCTCCTATCATCGTCCTGACCACGAATTATCGTTCCACGCAGATCATCCTCGATGCAGCGGGAAGACTCATCGCGCATAACGAAGAACGTCTGATCGGCAGGATTCCGGATCTCAAGAAAGATTTGAAGGCGTTCACGAAAGAGAAGGGCAGTGAGCCGACGTTGCTTCGACCCCCGTCCGATGCCGCGGAACCGTGGTTGATCGCGGACATGATCGAGGAAAGGCTGAAGAACGGCATCCCGCCCGAAGAAATCGCGATCCTCGTGCAGACGAATTCAGAGCTTGTGCCGCTGTATGACGTTTTACGCGCACGGGAAATCCCCGTCATTTTGCAAGGGAAATCCGATTTGCTCACGCATCCCGTCGTGTCGCAGGCGCTCGCGATTCTCCGCAGCACGGAGTCATCTTCTGACAATTCGTTTCTTCATGCGCTCGCCTGCGAGTCTTTCGGTTGTCACCCCGCGGACATCGGGCGCGTCATCGTCGCTGCTCGAGCCGCCAAAAAACATGCGCGGGAGTTGATCTTGGAAGTCGAACAGTCCGTGATCGAATTCACGGATGTCGCGACATTGATTCGTGCGCGTGACGTGTTGTTCGATCTCGCACAGAAACAGGATTCAAGGTCCGTTCTCGAAACGTGCGAGCACGTGTTGCGTGAATCCGGACTCTCGATGAGCGCTGTCTCAGCGCCGCTCGATCTGGCCGCCATCGAAACCTTTTTCCATTACGTAAAACAGCGCTGTCTCGATCATCCCTTTCTGACGCTTCGTGAGTTCATGAAAGATCTGAATTTGTACGCGGACGAGGGTTACGGACAGCTGCGCATTACGTATCAGCTGCCGCATCTCGTCGTTTCAGGCGTGCAATTGCTCACCGCGCACCAGAGCAAGGGTCTTGAGTTCCATACCGTGATGTTAAGCGGTTTCCGTGAGGGGCATTGGGATGAGAGACACAATGCGCCGGGACTCTCCGTGCCCGAAGATCTGCTGTTCGGCTGGGAAAGCGAGCAGAAGAGATTCGAGAAGCATCAAGACGAGCGTCGCGTCGCGTACGTTGCGATGACGCGAGCCAAGCGCGAGCTTTTCATGCTCTGTCCGAAAGAATTCGCGGTCGGAGAGCGAGCTCGTCCAGTCGCGCCGTCGGCATTCTTCGCGCAAGCCGGTCCATTGCCCGAATCTGACGGAATTTTGAAGGATCCAGAGAAGTCGTCGCTTCTACTGCTCAATCCCGCTCGCAAACCCGACGCCGAACTCGAGGCATATTTGCGCGAACAGATCGCGGACTTCGCACTTTCTCCCAGTTCGCTTTCCGCTTTTCTCAAAGATCCTCTGGAGTTCAAGCGCATGTATCTGCTGAAGCAGCCCGAGCAGCTTACGGAGTCTTCCGTGCGTGCGCTCGGCTATGGCAGCGCGGTCCATTGGGCTTTGAACGAGTGGGCTTCAGCATTGAAGAAGGGCAAGCCTTTTGACGAAAAGCAGTTTCTCGAGGCGTTCGAGTGGCATCTCCGTGAGCGCAACATTCTCACGAAACAACAGTCGGATGATCTTGTATCGCAAGCGAACGAGGCTTTGCCGCGTTATTTCGCAGAGCGGCTCGAAGGCAAAGCGCCCTTCATGCATGCAGTCGAACGCGAATATCGGGCCATGCTCGGAGATATTCCTCTGAAGGGAAAGATCGATCGCATCGACGGCGTATCGGCCACGTCAGGGGATGCGGTCATCATTGATTACAAAACTGGCAAACCCAAAGCGCCCGCCTTCATTCGTGGCGGCATCGAGGCCGGCAAAGTTTCCCGCACCGGTGACGGCGACAATTTCCGACAGCTTGTTTTCTATTCGTTGCTGCTGGAGCAAGCGGAGCCCATGCTCGTGCCGCAAGCATTTTGCCTCGAGTTCATCGGAGAGCGCGGGGAGGATCCGATCAGTCGTCAGTTTCAGATTTTGCAACAAGAGAAAGACGATCTGAAGTCGTTGATTCGAGAGGTGTGGGCGAAAATTCTGGCGTTGGATTTCACGCCGATCGACCTTCAGTCTTCTTGAACATTTTCTTCGTAGCATTCGTTCATAGTTGATAGCTGGAGAGCAAATGGCACGTGTTCTTCTCGTTTTTGATATCGTTCTTTGTTCTTTTGGAACAGAGTAAAGCCCTGAGAGAAGGCATTGTTTCAATTGAGCGGAGAGAGAGCAGTTCATCTCGGTCGCGTTCAGTTCGCAGAAAGTGTGAACTGCAGGCATGGTTGTACTTTCATCGTATCGGCTTTCGGCACCCTTTCGCATATTCTCGATCATGGTTGGATTCATGACTTTCGCGATTCAGCCCACTATGGCTGAGCGAGGAGGAGTGTTGACGGTTGATGATTCGGTTTCACTTCAATTGCATACGGAGATATCCGTGCTGAATGTCGTCGATTTTCTGTCGGAAGATGATTTGAAAAAGATGATCACAACCGTCCGTTTAGAAAAGAAGTCGGAATTCAAGCCCGTACGTTTGAGTTCTGAAGGCGTTGTGCGATCCACAAATCCAGTCTGGAATGTTTGCATTTCAGGCCATTCCGTCAGTCTGGGCCTTATCCGTCACAATAGGGAAACGTACCATTATCGTCGCGGTCATGTGAAGAAAGAGATCCCCCTCTCGTGCCGTGATTATCACACCGGTGACATCGCCGTCTGGTCCCATCCGGATTTCCCTGGCCTTGAGGTCACGCTCGATGCGAAGGGACATCTGAAAGGCGGCATCCAGCAGGGCTATATCGCTGTTCGCGACAACGCTCATTCGACAATCGCGGATCAAGGTGAGAGCGTCGCCAAAAATTAGTTTGAATCATTGAGGGTGAGACGGCTCAGCAAGTCGCTGTTTTTTATTCAGGTAATACTCCGCACTTCGAGTGCGGGGGTCAGCGTTCCCTGAGGTGTAATATGGGCCGGTGAGTGAACACATCTACAAACGTCAC
>JAYVRL010000033.1:0-17378 GCA_043776335.1 Candidatus Peribacteria bacterium
TTGTTGTGACGTTTGTAGATGTGTTCACTCACCGGCCCATATTACACCTCAGGGAACGCTGACCCCCGCACTCGAAGTGCGGAGTATTACCTGAATAAACGGCGTCACCACGCCAAGCCTCCGAAAAAAATCGTCGAGATGAGCACGTAGATCAAGATCGTCATTTCAGCGAAGATGCGCAGATACCGCGGCAAAAGTGCGCAACCGAACAGAAGACACAGGACTAGCGGCAACACCGCCGTAACAATGAATCGGAAATGCAAAACAGACACGTAGGGATAGCTGACCACGTACGCCGCAAGAGCGAGAAACAGCATGCAGATGGCGACGACGGGCAACCATCGTTTGGAACGAAAGCAATCGATGACCCCCAGCAAGATGACCGGCAAAAGCAGCATCGCATAGAAGAGGAGATACACGCCTTCTTTTCCATAGGAAGAAATGCCGAACTGCGAACTCCTGAGAAGCGATTCGAAGAAGTATTCTGGGCGAAACGGGCCCGAGACGTTCTTCATATAAGGCTGGATCAACACGGCGAACGGATTGAAGACGAAGAAACTCCACGCGGGCGCATGCATCTTGAACGCGGAAGACAGAAGATGCGCGTTCGCAACGATGCCGAAGGTTTTGTCACTCCAGAACCTCCATCCATAGAAAATCACCCACACGGGAACGCATGTCGCAAGAGATACCGACGACCGGAAACCCGCCTTCCAAGACGGTGAAGCGAGCGCAAGACAAACGAAGGATGCCAGTAACCACGGCATGGCATTGGCTTTCGTGAGCATGCCGAGAGCGATCCAAAACGAGACGAGAACCCATGACTTCGACGAAGGCCGCACAAGCGAACGTTCAAGCGACGCATACCAAAGGAATCCGAAAAACGTCAACAGCACGTCATTGGAAACCTGTGAAGTGAGATACATCAAACTTGGCGCTGTGGCCAAGAGCAACACGCCCAAGATGCGATAGAAACTGTTTTGAAAGGTGCGCGCAATCACCACCGAACCGACGAACAACGTGCCAACCGACAGCAGCAACGAGAGCGATTGCAGGTTGTAATCGATCACCGCGGACGGCCATCCGAAATACCATCCGATGCGCACCGGAATCGCCGCAAGCAAATAATAGAGGGGAGCCTGATGCGACTCCCAGAGACCCGTGTGAAGCGGCAACTTCGCGAAGATGGCGACATACTTGATGTACTCCATATGTCCCACCCAATCGTAGGAAAGAACGTAAGGCGGAATGGAAATCTGATAAATGACACGCAAAACAATGCCAAGCACAAGCGGGATGCGCACCTCAAGAGGGACGCGATCTCGCAGGATCCGCAGGCACACAAATGCCCAAAGCAGGATCAACGCAAGGACCGAAAGCCCGTACATGCGCGTGATCACATTGCTGTTCGACGGAAGAATCGCCATGCCATACGGCGCGAACGGGTCGTTCGTCGCCAAACGCATGACAATGTCATTTGACCCCTGATGGAGAATGTCCGAAAGATCGATCGACGTATGAAAAAGATTCGGCGAGATCTTCAAACCGTTGACTGACATGTTGACCAAATCACCGGAACAAAGAACCAAAAAAGACGTGAGCCGCATCGTCCGAAGCGACATGTGGAAACGAAGGTCAATCGCGGACGGAACCGGCACGCGAGTCATGTACAAAGGAATCTCGATCGAAACCGCAGGTTTGCCACTCGCACTCATCGTCGCATCCGAGAACTCCGGAAGGTACGCGGCATACCAACGATTGATCCCGAGGAGACAGCAAAAAGCCACGATACTCACGAGGACCATGCGCAAAGGCACGTTGTCTCGGAGCCGAAGCTTCAAAAACGAAGGAATCATGCGCCGCGAAGAACGTTCAGAAAGCAGGAAAGCACGATGACAACGTAGAGTGCGATCGGCATCTCCGCAAAGAGCTTCCAAAACCGCGAACGAAATGACGTCGCACCGAGAACGACGAAGAAAAGAACAGGAAGAAAGGCTTGCACGATATACCTCGGGTGCTCTGCGGACTCAAAAGGATAGTGAAGACGAAACGCGACGAGTGCGGCGAACAAGACGATGACAGTCAGCGCCTCGGGAAAATTGCGGCGCGTGCGAAGACTTCGGATGAACCCGAGGATTGCAAGCGGCAAAAGCAACATGGCGGACGTGACGATCAGTTTGGCATCTCCAAGTGAAGCCGCAGCGCCGAACTGCGAGAGGCGAAACACGGACTCCAAAAAAACGTAAGGACGCGTCTCAGCGACGACGGAACTGACAAACGGATGCAGGAAGACTTGCAGTGGATTGAAGGTCAGAAAAGAGTGCCAAGAATTTGAAAGTCGCAAATTGAAATTGAGGTCATGAGAGTTCGCCACGAAACCGAAACGGGCATCCGTGCTCCATCGATAGATGAGGAGGAGGAGTGTAGGCACTCCCGATGCGGCCAGCATCAACAGGGCACGCAGACGATCTTTCGTCCTCGAAAACGCGGCAAAGAGCAGGGGCGCTGAGACGATCATCCAGAGCACGGCATTCAGCTTCGTCAGCAAACCCAGTGCGATGACAACGCAGTGATACGCGCACATGCGAAGGTCTGGAGTCATCCACATGCGCCGAAGGGTCAAATACCAAAGACTGCCGAAAAACATCCACAGAGTGTCATTGCTGATGAGAGACGACGGATAGACGAGAATCGGGAACACGGCGATGAGCAGCGAGAGGAAAATTCTCGAGACCGTATCGGTACGAAACAATTCCCGCGCGATCAGGAGATAGGCGATGAATGTCAGCAGGCTCAGCAAAAGGGACAAGAGCTGAACGGCGAGGAGCGTTTCATCGACGGAACCGCCGAAAAGAGTCAGTAGTCGCACCGGAAGCGACGCGAGAAAATAATAGAGCGGCATTTGGTGCTCTTGATTCAGACCGGTCACTCTCGGAAGCGTCAAACTGTGGGCAAGATGCTGCACATAAAGAATATGAGCGCGCCAATCGAAGGCATGTTGATAGTACGGCGTGGAAAAAACGTAGAGTGAGCGCATCCCGACACCCAAAAGAAGAACACATAGATCCGACCATGTGCCGCCATCCGTCAGAAGCAAGCGTGCGACGTAAAGCGTCCATGACAGTAAGAAAAGCAAGGCGAGAGAGATGTACGCAAACGTCAAAGGGTCGGCGACAGACGGCTCCATGCTGAACTGCAAGTACGTGAAATCAGCGGTCGTATGAATCTTCGCGACGATCTGATTCGAGCCCGCGTGCAAAAAACCGGCGAGATTGATACGTTTGCCTTTTGCTTCCTCCGAAACAGAGCGTCCGTTCACCGTAAAAGAATCAAGTGTTTCCACATACAGAAGAAGATACTTCTGAGGAAAAATCGAACTCGGCACGAAAAGATTGAAGCGCATGACAACGCTCTTCGAGGGGGCGTTGTAATAACTGAGCGGCAGTTCCTTTTGAAGCACCTGACCATGACCCAGATCAATGTCGGCAACCGACATCGTCGGAAGAAAGCGCGCATAGAAATGAAGCAAAAAGAGCAGCGCAAGCAACAACATCAACGAAGCGAAAAACAGACGAATCACTGTGCGAGAAAACAATGAGACTGCACCTTCAATCATGTCGATTGGCGTTAGTGTCTGCGTAAAATGCGGACGCGAGAACAACGAGAAGTCCCGCGAAGGGATACAAGTACCGAGGCTCGCTCGCGGCGATGATCGCCGTCGTCAAAAGCCCGAGAATCGGCAGCAAAAGAATCTGACAGCTCAGAGGAATTCGTGTGAAGCGGCCGTTGCATCGTTTCAGGAAATACAACCATGCCGGAACGTAAATCAGCAGCAGAAAAAGGAATTGGAACAGCAGCACAAAGGTCTTGAACTGCGTGACAAGATGCGCAGAAGGAAACGGTATGGTACCGCCGAAAAAGTCCGTGAAGCGGTACAACATGTCGACGAGACCTTTGATCGGATGCCCGACCATCCACTGGGCATTGTCACGAAGGATGTGGCCGATGCCAGGGTTGATGTCACGCATCTCCGTGAATCCGCGCTGAATCGTCACCGGTGAAGTCATGGTATAGCGCTCACCGTTCGAGAATGTCGTCGTCAAGCCGAGGACATCTCCATGATTGGCCAATGCGATGCGCATCATGTCATTGGAGAGAAAGATGAAAGAACCCTTGTTTCGCTCGATCGAGATTCCGAGCGGCACCGTCAGCATTCCGAGCAATCCGAACAAAAAACATCCTGCCAGCACAGACCTCTTCACGTACGACGCGTCCCACTCGACAGACAGAAACGTCGGTAGAAGAAAAAGTGCGGAAAGAAAGCCGACCGACTTGAATCCTGCACTCAACGCAAAGCACATCCCGGCACCGAGAAGGCATATAACCCTGAATTCACGATCTTTGAGCGCGGCAAACATCAGCAACACCCCGGTCGTGATAAGAAAGGTGAACGGGTTTTCCGACAGGATGTACGGAGCGTAGAAAAAAAGCGGAAATCCGATTGTCCCGATGCCGAGTGCGATCCCTGCCTGCCGCCTGCCGAATGCAAGCCACGCAATGAGTACGACTTCGAGCAAAATCAGCATGGAGATTCCCCACTGGACCCACAACATTCTGCCGAGCTGATCCATGTGGGGTCCGAGCAAGGATGCGAAAAACTTCGCGGTGAGCGGCGGATGAAATTGCTCATAATGCGACCATCGGGGTGCAGGCTTCCAGAGTTCGGTCGCAGCATCCCAATACTCCAGCATGTCGCTGTTCACGTACCGATCCTGAAAATCTTGCAAAGAATTCCATGGATGAGCCTGAAAAATCCACATCCAACGAAGCGAGCCTGCCAAGAGGACCAGTGCGAACACTCGGACCCACTTCCGCGCGACTGACTTTTTCGAAATGTTCTTGTGCACGAACTACAGTGTAGAGGAGCATTGATTTGCGCCGCAATCTCTTGCCGTCATTGACCCGCTCATACAAAGAGGTCTACTCTCCAAAATTGCCCCATGTACGCAGCGTGGATCACCATCGGCGCGCTGATGCTCATCATCGAGGGAACGCTGTGGTTGATCTTCGTGCACAAATTGCGCGGGCTCCATTTCCCGCGTTCCGTGGATGAGTCGTTTTTCCGCTTCTTCTCGCTCACACGGCTTCGTCTGGTGGCCGTTCTTCACACGCTCTTCTTGCTCGCGATTTTCGTGCTGGTCTCTCTCTATGTATGGTGAACCCCACGGATGACATCGGCATTCATTTCCAAGGCCGCGACGAGCGCGAGCAGTTTCAATTCTATTTCCATCAACACTGGATCCGTCTCGTGAAACCGTTTTTGACGACGGCGTTCTGGTCTGCGGTCGTCATCGCCGCGGGCTACACGCTGTTCTTCAATTTTGAAGTCACGAATCCCCAGAACAGACACGGCATGCTCATCGCTCTGTTCTGCATTTTCGCCGTCGTCCATCTGAGCTTCATGATGCGCTTCTACACATACTTCCTGTACGTCATCGTCGTGACGGACAGACGCGTGCATCGCATCAAAAAAACACTGCTCTCGATCGACGATCACCAAACCATCGACATTTGGACATTTCAGGACATCCACAAGTGGCAACACGGGCCGATCCAAAATCTGCTCGGCTTCGGCACGCTCGTGCTGGAATCCAATGACACGGAACTGCGGCTGCACTTCGTGCCTCGCATCGCACGAATCCACGAACGCATTTCGCACATTCGCGAACAAGCGCGGGAAAAGGCCTCCAGTCTGCGACGTGCAGGCATCTTGCAATGATCATCGCGTGGTGAGAGTTTCAAACAAAACCGTTTTGTCTTCTTTGCGCAGTCGCACAATCTTTGCGGTGGATGTTGCGATTTGATCCCGTTGATCGAACAAAAAATTGCCGAGCCCGTGAAAAATCGTCTTCCCATGATAGATCTCCATGTCGCTGACCGTGTGACTGTGCGCCGTGATCACGGCATCGGCTCCGGCGTCGATAAACGAACGAAGATACGCCTGATCGATCTCGCCGATCATCGGTTCGTATTCGTCTCCTCCATGCACGAACACGACGGAAAAGCGCGCATCCGAATGCTGTTTCAAGGCATGAATAACGCTTTGATACCTCTCCCCCATCATCGCCTTGGATGCGTCGGGCACCGAATTCATGAAAGCGGTGACGGCGAAGATGCGAAGCTCCCCGATGTCAGTCGCATCACTCGTGACGACCATTTCTCCGGCATGCGTCAGCAATGCGACCGTGCGTGAGACTCCAGCCAAACCAAGATCGAGCATGTGATTGTTTACGATGCCCCAATGGGTCGCAAGCGGAGCATGCTGAGTGACGGCATCGAGAAGATTGCACAGGAGATACGGATTCTGTTTTGTCACGCACGAAGACGCGACAGGACCTTCCAGATTGACGATGCGCGCTCCCGAACCGTCCCAAAAACGATGAGCGTCGGGGGAAATGTCCACCGCACCGGTGTGCGTCCTCGAAAACGTGACATCACCCGCAAAGGCAGGGTCTGCGGGAGTGAGAGTGTTGTTTTGGTAGAAGGCGATGGCAAAATGACTCGTGGTCTGCGTCACCGCTCTGTCACCGAGGAGCACCGCCGAATTCGTATGCATCAAGATCGAAGGATTGAAATACCCGCCGCTGCCCGCCACGTTCGCGAGGATCCACAGACACCCCGGGCAATCGCTCTGATCGGGATTCTTCAACGCACGGATGCCTGCAAGATCATGCGCCAGAAATGTCATCATGGTTTTCCTGTCCTCTTTTTCGGCATCGGCAAGCCTCAAGTAATGCGAGAAGTCGCTGCTGACGACAAGCGCGGTGTGATCGTCGACGAGCGACTGAAAGAGCGACTGGAGCTCTGCGGGATCAGCTCTCCAAAATGTTTTCTGCGACAACACGACGGGGACGACGGTTACCTTTGGCAGATAGTGCGCGATAAACGGAAGAACTGCGAAAATACCGTGCTCTTGCTTGAAAAGCTCCGGCTCGAAAGCCCCGACGGGAGAGTGCGCGATCGCATCCGTTCCCGCATCGTTCGTGTGCACATCGCCGAAGTACGTGCGAAACGTGCCGTGTGTGGTGCACAGATGCGTCGGGCAACGACCGTAGTGATCGGGGGAGAGCAACACGATCCTGTCGACGGGATGAAGCGCCAAGGTGCGTACGGCGAGCGCGATCGATTCGGAGGCTACCAAATGATGCGCCACGACAAGCGCACGCACACGGTACGATTCCTGCCCCTGCAGATCATGTTTGTCGGCGCGGTAGATCCCTTCCGAGAACTGATGGGGCGATTGGTACGTGTTCGGATACGTCCTGACGGAAGCCGTGCACCCCGAAAACAGCGCCGCCGTGAGAACGACTGACGCTGTTTTGAAATAAACGCGGTGAGAGAAACGCATCCTGATCACTTCACTTCCAGAATGGATTTGTACCATGAAGGAGCCTTCGGCCATGCGGAACCGTCGGTGTAGTTGTACGCCTGATACGGATCCTCGGTTTCCTCGTAAAATTTCTTCTGCCAATCCTCGTCGGTCAAACGCTTGCCGCCGAAAAACTCGGTGAACTCATAATGCGAATACGTGAATCCGACGGTGACGCGCGGCCCGTTCACGTCCTTCACCATGACGAGCAACACCTGCGGGACGCCGATGCCTTCGTACAAGACATGCGTGTCATAATTCGAATCGCCACCGGTGTGCACGTCTGCGATGAGTGACGTGCGACGATCTTTGGCGGGGAGAATCGGACCTTCGACGGGCGACGGCAATGCGGCAGCGATTTTCTCAACGAGCAAACGGATATTTTCGACTTCGCTCGTTCCTTCGATCTCATGCTGGATGCACTTCTCCGTCTTGCCGGTCGAAGCATTTACCGCATCGTAGTCGGGATACGCCTTGTCGACGACCTTCTCCTGCAATTTGGCATCCGCAAGTTCTTTGACGCTGAAGTCGCGGGCATCCGTCAACAAGCCAGCGTACATGTCGAGCACATCCATGTTCGATAACTCAAAATTTTGTTCCTTAAGTCCCACATACGTTCGCTTGGCAAGGAACAAAAGTCGATCGTACAGATCCACGTTCGGTTCGATGAAACCGTTGGGCGGCTCGGGCACGACCCGATGATCGCACTCCCCTCCTCCCCCGCCTTTCTCGGCGAACGACTGCTTGGCATAGAGAAGCGTGGCATGACGCATTTCCGTCCAGAAACCGGATGCGGTCTCCAGCGTCTTCACGTCCCACAGAGGAGACTGCATGAACTTCGGGAGCGCGGCTTTGTGCTCCTTCAACCAGTCAAACATGCTGCGGATCGACCAGAGAGATGAAACATACAGGCTCTTCTGCCAGTCGGCGTCGGTGAGCGCGGCATTCTCCGTCGCGAGATCTTTCATGGCATGATCGATCGCCTTCGATGTGGTCGGCTTGTAGAAATCCAAGGTCGGGATTTGGCTCTTGGCATAGTCGGAACCGAGGAGTGCCATGACCTCGAGCGACGAAGCCATCGGCGGCAGTTTTTGGTCATAGCCGTCACGCGGCATTTCATCACCTTGCGTCAGGCTCTGCGTCCAGTAAGAATCAATGATGAACTTGCCGCTGAAGAAGCGCATGCCTTTGGTCAGAAGAATGACGTCATCGGTCTTCATCGCTCCGACGGCTGCGTACGTCGCGGACATACTCTTGATCTTCGGCGCGCGCGCCTTGATGAGATACTCCATCGTCGACTTCTCTTGATCGCCAGCGCCTTTCGCAGACTGCAGCGCTGCCAGATAATCGATCGGCATCAGATCGTCGCTGCTGCCCACGATGAAACGAATGGCGGACTCCATGCGCGAATAATCGGCCAACGCCTGCGGGTCTTCGCTCATGAGCTCGGAGATGGCGAACGCGTCTTTCGTGAGCGCGGGACTCTTGATGAAGAACGGCACCTGAATGAACCACGTCATCGCGCGAAAATACTGACGTCGAAGCGAACTGTTCGTGTAATGACTGCGCGGCGTGAACTGAGTCATATCGATCATGAATTGCACGCCGGTGTCCGCCGTGTACTGATCGAACTCGGACTTGAACACTCCCGGAACGCCTTTTCCTTCGGCACCGTAAATATTCCGGAGATCACCGAGCACCGTCTGCTCGCTCTCCGCATCAAGCTTGAGCTTCTTCGCGAATGCGGCGGCGGTGTCGTAGGTATCCACGATGGCATCGTTCTTTTTAAAGTCCCCCATCACGGTCGCGGGATCAAGTTGATTGCCGTTCGCATCGCGATAATCGTCGAGTGTGGGCGCGGTGCTCACGTTGGAAAGAATGCTGTAGGGAACCGCGAAATAATTGCGCACGCTCATCCATGTGTGTCGCGTCTTGTCGTCCTTCGCGACGGCGATGTTCGCATTCGCCTTCTCAAAGAACGACTTCGACACGCGCAACATCGCAGGCGCGAATTCTTTATTCTCCATCTCCTTCACGAGCTCGGTCAAAATCAACGTGTACAGATGCGCGAAGACATCCGAAGAATAGAACACGGCGTTCGCCTGCGTTCGGTCTTTGTAATCATGCATGCCTGCGACGGTGCGATACAGAGCCACGAATTCGCGGTCGTTGTCGCCGGCGCCCGTCGGACGAATGGAAGTATCCAGCAACTTTTTGATCAAAAATTTGTTCTCGGAAAGAAAAGCCTTCTCCTTCGGGGAAAGTGTGAAGCCGTATTGTTTTTCCATGACCAGAAGATTCTTGATCTCAGCCGAAGAAAAATCTTTCGCGATGCTTGGAACAATGTCCGTCTTCGTGGATTCGAATGCGACGGCGGCTCCGAACGGCGTGTCTTTCATGGCTTGATCCAACGTGATCGGCGGGGCTTTCTTCCCCTCAGGCATGCCATGAGACGGAACGGAAGCCACTTCGGAAGAAACGGAAGATGCGGAAGATTGAGTCTGGGTATCAAAAGGCGCAGAGGTGTCGGGCGAACGGGCGGTGCCGCAAGCGGAAAGTACAAGAGAGAAGAGAAGGAGCGTGGAAAGCGAGCGACGCATGAGAAAAATGGGAATCAAAAAGAAAGTTCGGCAAAGATAGCACATTGCGCGAATCACAGATACGCCGATATCGTCATGTCTTCGAATCAATGGTGGGCGACGGCAGACTTGAACTGCCGACCTCGACATTATCAGTGTCGCGCTCTAACCAGCTGAGCTAGTCGCCCATAGTACTCTGCAAGGAACAATAATCTGACGATCGAGCGACGCATTTTGATCGACGCCTCACGCGTGAGGCTAAGCCAGCTGAGCTAGTCGCCCTCACTAGCGAAGAGAGGGTACGAATTGCGAAGCGAAAGGTCAACCCGAAGTCCGCAAAGAGAGGTCAAAATCAAATGGACAATCGACGCGCGAAATCATTGTGTTCAACAATTGTGTTCAAGATGTGATTTCGACATAACTACTTTCGCTTGTACAAGCCTAATACTTGCGAAAATGTTGCATAATTCCTATAACAGTCGTGTCCTACTTCATTTCTTTCCTCCTCTCCATATGTGTCAGAAGAACTCCGTGGCAATGGCGGCCTGTATTCTGGTCCTCGTCGGTGCTCTCAACTGGGGCTTAGTCGGCCTCGGATGGCTCGCAGGCGGTGTCGACTGGAACGTCGTCCACATGCTCCTCGGTAAATGGATGAAAGTGGAAGCTATCGTCTACGTCCTCGTGGGCGTCGCCGGCGTCTACAAGCTGGTGATGTGCTCGAAAGGATGCTGCGAGTGTCAGAGCAGCTGCGCGAAATAATGCGACACTGTCATCGAAGCCTCTCGGAAACGAGGGGCTTTTTTTATGGAAAGAAACGGTCGATCGGCACGCTGTTCGGGAAACGCTTCCCGTCATGTTCGATGGCTTTCACCACGGAAGTTCCCGGGCAAACGGAAAATTGGTAGGGAACGTCGCGTCCGTTCTGAGAAAGAAAAACTCCGGTCACTCGCGCACAATCGACGTCCGATGTCGACGGGGCGATCAGCGTGTTCGTGCTGAAGAGAACGTCGTGCAAAAGCAATGTCTTGCGCGTGAAGGCGATGAGTTGATCGTCCGTGAATTGCGGCTTGGCGGGAACGGGCGGCGGCAATGCGACGGGCGCAGCCGCTGCTTCCTTTTGATGGGGCACAAGCGCAGCAGCAACGTCGAAAGCAAGCGTCTTGGCATCATCAATGCTCAGAAGCGGAGTGAGTGAAGTGCTGATGCGCGAAACGGCTGTGCGCCACAGCGTCGCCTGTTCGGGATACCCCGCGTCTTCGTATGTCTGCGGCACGTCATTGATGACGCCGTGAAGAGCTTTGACCATCGACGGAGCATCCGAAAGCGCTGAACGCACAATCTCCTCCGACCAATGATCGATCAACTCCGACGAAACCGGACGAAGAGAAGAGAGAGCGATTTCAGGAACCGCGTAGATGAATTCCGCAGGCGTCAACGTCCCCGCCAAGGCATCGGCGGGTGCTGCGCCCGCACCAGTCTCCATCCGTTCGTTTGTGCTGATCAATCGCAATGCCGTAACAGCCTGCAACGTTCCGCCATCAAGTTCGAAAGAGGCGGCGAGATCAAGAGCGGTGTTCGTCTGCGACGCGCTGAGTTGTCCGTCTCCGGAAACGATCGATGAAAGAAGAATCAATCGATCATCCTCCGACAACTTCCGAATGTCTTGCGATCGTACGGCATCATTGTCGGAAAGGATCGTTTCCATCAAGCGATGCTGAGCCTCGGTCAAAGACGGCAACTGCGTCTCCGGAAGCACGGCAACCGCAGAGACTTGATCGGAAAACCACATCGAAGGAACCGTGACACGATCAAAAGTTCCCGATGGATCCATCCGAAGCTGTTTCCCGACAGGCACGATCAAGAGACGGTTTTCTCGGCTCACGAGCACCGCAGACGTGAGTGCAACCACGGACACCGACGCATCGTCACGAAGAGCAATGAACGCTCCGTCGATCGCATGCGCCTTCACACCGAATCCGAGATCAATTTCGACGATTCCGGTCGTGCGTGCGAGCACCGAACCGCGAAGAAGAGTGAGTTGCCGTCCGCCGCCGATGCTGACGCTGGAGTACGGCTGTGCGATCGCCGTGATGCCTTCGGAGGTCGAAAACTGCTTGGAGTCCTTTCCCGTCGTGACGACCCCGTCGGCAACAGTCGAAGCAGAGACTGCTCCGGCCGGAATATGAGCATCGAAGAAAGAGACGGCGAACAGCGCCAGCACCATGAGAGGCGCTGCAACGAGGTGACGATGACGAGGGGTGGTGCGTGTGGGTTTCATATGATGAGAATCTGCTTATTCTAGCAGAAAAACCGTTCTTTCTCAATGCACAGAAGACGACCGATGTTGTACGATCTCTCTATGAAAATCCTCGGTGTGGACCCCGGTCTGTCGACTGCCGGCATCGGCCTCATTGAGGCGAAAAAAGGCTGCGAGCCCCGGTGCATCGAATGGTTGACGATCGAAACACCCGTACAGCTCCCTCTTGCCGTGCGGTTGGGGGAACTGCAAAAAGATTTGGATGAATACATCGCTTCCGCCAAGCCTGACCTCGCCGTCGTGGAGAGGCTCTTCTTCGCCACGAACAAGCAAACGGCCATGGAAACAGCGCAAGCCAGAGGCGTCATTCTGGCTCTGTTGAATGCGCACGGCATCGAAGTCATCGAAGTGACTCCGCTCCAACTGAAGATGGCGATCGCGGGAGACGGCAACGCCGACAAAAAACAGATGCAATCGATGGTGAAACGCAGCCTGAAACTCACCGAGACTCCGAAGCCGGCCGATGCCGCCGACGCACTCGCGATGGCTCTCTACGGCGCCTACACGCACCGTTTTCACTGATCGAGTGTCTTCACGGAGCGGTTCGACACCGTCCACAGTTCGCGGTCTTTTTTGAGCGGCACGGGATGTGTCGCAGTGATGAGCACTTGGTGACCTTCGAGTGCGTCAAGCAGCGCGGCCTGATGAGTTTCATCAAGCTCAGACAAAACATCATCGAGCAAAATGACGGGACGCTCGTGACGAACGTCACGGAAAAGACCGGCGCTCGCGAGAAGGAGACCGATGAACGCGGCGCGCTGCTGACCGCGGGAAGCGAACGTCGCGATATTGTGATTTTCAGCTTGCAGATGCCAATCATCACGATGCGGCCCCACGGTCGTCGTTCGTACCAAAAGGTCCCTCTCTCGTGCGGCTCGGAGCAATCCCTTCAACTCGATTTCCAAACCGTCGACCTCGGTACCCGTCGTCTTACGATCATGGATCATCGTCGCATCCGACCACTCCCCTTCCCCGAGACCTGAAAGAATCTTCCCGATGTCACGATTGAACAGGTCGACCGCTTCGTTGCGAAGCGTGATGAGACGAGCCGCCGTCTGCGTCAACCGATCGTCCCACAAATCCAATTCTTCGGTCCCCGCTTCACCTTCCGAGACTCTCGCGATGATCGCGTTGCGTTGTTTCAGGATGCGCTCGTATTCCAGTCTCAGAGCCGCGAAATCAGGCTTCAACTGCGACAGTAAAGCATCGAGAAATCCGCGACGAGCGGACGGAGATCCCGTGAACAGATCCAAATCTTGCGGCAAGAAAACAATGGTCGGCAGCACGCCGATGAATTGCAAAAGCGGGACGCGAACGTCCTGCACGAACATCGCCGAAGAACGCCGCGGCACACGCTGCCACACGAACTCGACCGATCTCTTCGTTCCGTCATCGGCGATCGTGTCCGCTCTCACGCGAAAGAAATCAGTGCCCCAATGCGGAACATCGTCACTCTGCGCCCTGAGACAAGACCGACCCATCGAGAGATAGGAAACCGCTTCCACGATATTGGTCTTCCCCTCGCCGTTGTCGCCCACAAACACCTGCCGCTCCCGCTCTGAGAGCGCCAAAACGAGCCGCTCGTACGAACGGAACTGCTCCAATGAGAGAGACTCGATGCGCATGCGAGTCGATTCTACCTTGCCTTGCCGCCCTGCACCTCGGCGAGAACGCGTCGGATGATCTCGAGATACTCGGGTCTGTTGATGTACTGCTGCAATTGCTCCGGGATCACCCACGTGTAGTTGTCGATCTCGTGCTGATCGACGGTCACCTTCACGTCTTTCGGCGCCCTGACGACGACAAAGCACAGCGTCTGACCGTCGTTGACGGGGCTGAATTTGCGAACGAACTCCGGCGGGAAATCGTAACGATACGACTCGGCGCTGGTATGAATGACCTGATCGAGCACGAGTCCCGTCTCCTCTTGCAGTTCTCGCAGTGCCGCCTGCTCGCACGTCTCACCCGCTTCGATGCCGCCCTGCGGGAGTTGCCACACATCGCTGCGACGCGGCTTGTGAACGAGGAGAAGCTGATCGACGATGCCGCAGCCCTTCGGCGAACACACCTCAGTCTCTTTCAGGACGAGCGCGGAAACGGCTTGGCGATATTTCTTCTCAGGCATAACGAAGCAAAGCGTACCGCAAACAAACGAAGACCACGAGAGATGCTTCCGTTCAGCTCGAGTGCTTCTCTTCCTTCAGCTTCACCTTCGTGCGCTTGCGCTCCATCGGACAGTATTTGTGAAGCTCGCGGAAGTCCGCTTTTTTGGATTTCATGATACGGACGTGGCAGGTGCAAGCACCGCACTCAGTACAATAGCCGGAATACACAGTGGCCTTACCTCGTGGCATAGCCGCGATACTTTACTGTGAGACCGTGAGGAGTGCAAGTCCCAGAAACACGATGAGAAATGAGCCGAGTTTGATCGAGACTGATTGGCGGGTGAGGAGCTCGCGCGGCGCTTTGGAAGGCCACAAAGTGGCACAGAGCCACGCGATGCCGAGCACCGTGAACGGCTGCACGTTGCTGACGACGGCGACGAGCGAAAGGGGGCCCGACGAAGCGTATGCCAATGCCCCGAAGTACTCGGCGATCAGATACAACAAGACCACGACGATGGTGGCGATTGAAAAATGCCAACTTGTGCGCGCGGCGGTGAAGACTTCGCGGCGCACCGACGGCATGAAGAGAGGAATGCCGAAGGAGAAGAAATCGCGACCGAAGATCATCCAAAAAAGAACTGTGCCCATGCCGAGTCCGGCATCCAACGCGTCCTTTTTGAAGACGTAGTACGGCACGTAGAGAGCCGCCAAAGAAACAAGCAACCAAAGCGTTCGCTTGATGCTGAGCTGCTGATGATACAGGGAAAGAAAGAGGGCGCCGCCGACGATGAAGAATGCGCCGATCGTCTGGATCAATGTCCATGATTCATGGAAAAAAACGAAACCCGCGATGCTCAGGAAGAGCGAGAGAATGGACCACGTCGCGTTCGCCACGGAAATGTCGAGATGATGAAGGACGTGGAAATACCATAGATCCGCCAGATACGCCGTCATACCGAACAGAAAAAGCAACGGAGCCCACGGCGTCGCAAGGTGAAGCTGAGGCCCGATGAGCAGAAGAAAAAACAACGTGACCCATGACTGACTCCACGAGATCGCAATCGGATTCTTCAGATAGTGATGAACGAGCGACGAATTCAGCACGTTCAAAAGAGACCACGCCAAGGTGCTGATGAGTACGAAGGAGATCCACATGCCCCGATCATAGCGAAAAAACGGCTGCGAATGGCAATTTACCGCCCGCTTTGCAGATAGTTGAACACACTGTTCGCCGCGACGGTAGCCTCGCCGGCGGCGGTCGTGAACTGCGCAAAGTGATTGCTGGCCGAGGTCAGGTCACCCGCACCGAAGATGCCGAGGACGCTGGTGCGCTGGGCTTCGTCGACCTTCAGGAATCCGAGCGGATCGAGCGCACAGCCGATCTGCACGGGAAGCTGCGTGGCCGGCGTCGAACCGACTTCGATGAAGACGCCGTCGACCATGATCGTATCCGAACCGCCATGCGGCTTGTCCAACTTCACACCCGTCACCTTCTTGTCACCGAGCACTTCGACGACATTCGTATCCAGCACGAACTCCACGTTGTCCTTCTCCTTCACTTTGTCGATCCAGAACGGCTCTGCGCGGAATGTGTTCTTGCGATGGATCAAATACACCTTCTTCGCTACCTGCGCGGCGATGGCGGCACCTTCGACTGCGCTGTCCCCTCCTCCGATGACGGCAACGGTCTTGCCTCGATAGAAGAACGCATCGCACGTCGCGCAATACGTCACGCCTTTGCCCGAGAACTCTTTCTCTCCCGCGATGCCGAGATGACGCTTGTTCGAGCCCGTCGCGAAGATCACCGTCTTGCCCGTTACTTTCTCGTTCCCTTCGAGTTCGAGTTCGAATCCATCAGCGATTTTCTTTGCGCCTTTCACGTACGAAATCTTGAACGTCACGAGATCGCCGAAGCTGAGTGCATGCGCCTTGAACTTCTCCATGAGATCGGGGCCCTTGATCTCGATTTCTCCGGGCCAGTTGCCGACTTCAGCGGCCGTATTGCCCATGCCGCCGGCTTCCGCACCGACGAGCAACACCTTCAGTTTGTAACGGGCGCTGTAAATGGCCGAGGTGTAACCCGCGATGCCAAGGCCGACGATGATCACGTCAAACATGAGAGGATCATGCCGAGAGATGAGCGAAAAGTAAATTTGAGAAGCGGATAGCGGATAGAAAGTAGCGGGTAGAGCAATGATCTAACCCCTATCCGCTTTTCGTTTCTCGCTCGTCAGTGCATCACCTGAAAACACCAGCCGAAAATCCTTCTCGCGCCCTCCGTGAGTCGCGGACCGGGACGGTTCAGAAGCGAATCGTCGATGACGAACAGATGATTTTCTTTGACCGCGCGAAGATTCGCCCACCCCGCGCGACCGGTCAGCAATTCTTTGCTCGCGACGGAACCGGCGCCACAGATGCTCAGCACAATCAGATCCGGATCGAACGCCGCGATCTCGACGAGCGTGACTTCGCGACTTGCTTCGCCCGCAGGGAGCGAAAACGGCACGCCGCCCGCGATCCTGACGACATCGGGTACCCAATTGCCGCTGACCATCGGCGGATGATGCCACTCCTCGACGTACACTCGCGGTTTGCGCTGCAACAAGCCCGCCTTGCGCTTCGTGTCGTTGAATCCCTGCTGCATCGTTTCCACCAAAGCATGAGCCCGAGGCGCGCAATCAAGCAGCAGCCCGACCTGACGAATGGCTTCGTAGATCTCATGAACGGAGCGCGGATCCTGATGAATGACCGGCAACACCGCTTTTTTCAATTCTTCCGACAACTTCTTCTGCACGAGTGTCGCCGTAAAGATCATCTCAATGTTCAGTTTTTTCAATTCCTCAACATCGATCTTTTGATGTTCTGACAGATGCAGGATTGTCTTCGCGGCTTCGGGGAAATCGCTGAATTTGTCGACGCACACGATCTTTTTCTGCTGCTCGAGCGCG
>JAYVRL010000034.1:0-4707 GCA_043776335.1 Candidatus Peribacteria bacterium
AATTCCTGGCTACCGTCCTCACCAAGAAACCCTTCCCGACCTCCGCTTCCTCCTCCGACTCTCTGCTCTCCCTCGGACAGATCTGGTGGGAGAGGGTGAAGTAGCACTTAAGATTTCTTTCCCAAGAGACTACACTGCAAACCACATGCAAACGCTTCTCACCATCCTTCTGGCACTCGTCATCATCGCAGCCGCGGTGTGGGGCGGTTTGTGGTTCATGCGTTTGCTTGCGGACCGCAAGCGTGAGCGCGAATTGGTATTCTTGCAGATTCTCATGCCGAAGAAAGAAAGCAAAGAAGACAAAGAAATCGAAGGCGAGCAATTTGCGGCGGCAAAAACATTCAAAGACGTGCTGGGTGTCATGGATCATTTGTATCAGACGCTTTCGAGTCTCAAGATCAGCACTGCGAAGCGCTATTGGAAGGGATCTCATTTCTTCTCACTTGAATATGCAGCACTGGCCGGAGAAATTTTGACGTACATCGTCGCTCCGCGCTCGATCGTGTCGATGCTCGAGAAACACATCACGTCTTTTTATCCCGACGCGATCATCGATCTCGTCGAGGACTACAACATCTTCACGAAGAACTCCGTGACGAAATCCACGGCCTTGGTCGCCAACAAATCGTTCGTTTTTCCCTTCAAGACGTACAATCAGCTCAAGAGTGACTCCTACAACGCGATCACGAATGCTTTCAGCAAACTGGAGAAGGACGAAGGAGCCGCCATTCAGATCGTGGTGAGGCCGATCAAATCCGGTTGGCAAAAGGCTTTGGAGAAAGAAGCGCAGAAATTGTTGAATCCGAAGAAAGGTGGCAAACATTTTTCGTGGTGGAATCCGCTTTCGTGGATCGTGACCATGGTCGATCTTTTGACGGAAAACAAAGATGAAAAGGAACTCGGCGGCAGCGAACGCATCTCGCAACAAGTGGAAGAGCTGAGCAAAGCCATCGATGAGAAGGCCAGCTCGCCCGGATTCCAAACGGTCATTCGGATCGTCAGTTCCGCCCAGACAACCGAGCGCGCGGGCCTCAATCTGGAAAGCATTGTCAGCAGCTTCGCGCAATTCAACGAGATCCGCGGCAACAGTTTCCACAAAACCAGATACCACTCGGAGCCGCGATTCGCATATGACTTCATTCGTCGGACACCGAGACTCACCCTCGTGCAGCAATTCCTCTGGAAGAAAATGATTCTCGGCACCACCGAGCTCTCCAGCATCTTCCATTTCCCGAACATCAAGTACAACAAAGTCCAGAACGTGAAGTGGCAGAATTTCAAAGTCGCGGCTTCTCCGAAGAACATCCCGGAGGACGGTCTCTTCCTCGGATACAACACGTTCCGCGGAGAGCGGAAGAAAATCTTCATGAAGAACGACGATCGCTTCCGCCACTTCTACGTCATCGGACAGACGGGTACGGGAAAATCATCGATCATTCAGCTCATGGCGCGACAGGACTTCCACAACAACAAGGGCATCTGCGTCGTCGATCCGCACGGATCGCTGGTCGAAGATTTGTTTTCCTACATCCCGCGAGAGCGCGCTGACGATGTCATCTACTTCAATCCTGCCGACACCGAGCGTCCGATGGGACTCAACATGCTCGAGGGCAGAAATGAAGAAGAGCGCGACCTCATCGCCCTCGACGCGATGAACATGATGACCAAAATGTTCGGCGAAGAAATCTTCGGCCCGCGCATCCAAGACTATTTCCGAAACGGTTGTCTCACGTTGATGGCCGACGAAGAAGAAGGCGGCGCGATCACGGATCTCGTCCGCTTGTTCACCGATGACGAATGGGCAAAATACAAAGTGGCGAAACTGAAGAATCCGATCGTGCGTTCCTTCTGGGACAAGCAAATGGCGCAGACCGGTCAGCGCGAGAAGCAAGAAATGATCCCGTATTTCGCCGCCAAATTCGGACAGTTCACGACGAACACGCTTATTCGCAACATCGTCGGACAGGTGAAGAGCTCCTTCGATTTCAGCGATGTGATGAATGGCAGCAAGATCCTGCTCATGAACCTCTCCAAAGGTTTGATCGGCGACATCAACAGCAAGCTGCTGGGTATGATCATCGTGAACAAGATCCAAGTCGCAGCCATGCGTCGCCAACGTGAAAGCGCCACCGTGCGCAAAGATTTCTTCCTGTATATCGATGAATTCCAGAACTACGTCACGGATTCCATCGAGTCGATCTTGTCGGAAGCCCGCAAATACCGACTTGGCCTCGTCATCGCACATCAGTACCTCGACCAGCTCGAGAAAGAGAGCAAGCTCTCGGGATCGGTGAAACTGAAAGGAGCGGTGTTCGGCAACGTCGGCACCATGATGTTCTACAAGATCGGTCCGCAGGACGCAGAGTTCTGCGCCAAGGAAATGAAGCCCGTGTTTTCAGAGTCCGATCTCGTCAACCTCGACGCGTTCAAAGGCTGCATCAAGCTGAGCGTCGACAGTCAGCCGTCACAACCATTCTCCATCGAGGTGCCCAAGCCCTGGCTCGACACGACGTACGTGAAGGATGCGAAAGCCGTGGAAGCCTTCAAGCAGCTCAGCCGTTTGAAGTTCGGTCGAGACAAAGAATTCGTCAGCCGTGAAATTCTTCGCCGCATCGGCGGTTAGGATCACGATGGAATAACATAAAAAAATAAAAACAAACATGAATCATCTCCTCAGCCTTATCGGCTCATTGTCTGCATTCTTGCCTCTGAGCGGGCGAATCGCAGACTTCGGGTTGATGACGCACAAAATTTCAAACGTTCTTCTGCAGATGCATGGATTTTCGACTCTTACGATCGCGATCGCCCTGCTTGCAGTCGCTCTCATCGCCGAGTGGCATGCGATCTTGAATCATCTGAGGATCGATAAGATGTCACTTGCGCATGTCGAATGCTTC
The DNA here is from genome assembly GCA_043776335.1 of Candidatus Peribacteria bacterium. Lineage (GTDB taxonomy): Bacteria > Patescibacteriota > Gracilibacteria > Peribacterales > Peribacteraceae > SICN01. The sequence continues at coordinate 2,898 of JAYVRL010000034.1, forward strand.
AAGCCCCGATTGCCGAGAACATTTGAGATTGTCGCGACGAACGTCATGACAGTCGCGTTCCTCGTTCTTTCGGTGCAATTCGTCGCCAAGGTTTACGCCATGACGTTCAGCGTCGGCAGCTCCTCGACCGAAACAAACAATACGGTCGATGTGGTCGCCGCCGACTTCGATAACGACGGCGATCTCGATTACATCGCCGGTAACAGCGACAGCGGCGCGCCCTCTCAGTATTTTGATATCTACAGCAATAACGGGGCGGGCTCGTTCACACACATCGGCACGATGAACGGTGGTTCGATCATGTTCACCAAATTCGCAGCGGGCGATATCAACGGTGACGGAAAGATCGATCTCGTGTACGGACAGGGCGGCGCATTCTATACCGTCGGAGCGTTCGTCAATCTTGGCAATTTCACATTCCAACAGAAATCGCTGCACAGCTGGGTCGCAGAAGTCGCGAATGTACAGGATGTCCTGCTGGTCGACGTCGACAATGACGGTGATCTCGACGTCGTCGTCGGACTCAGTAACGGAGCAAGCAGTTCCGTCCTGCTCAACGACGGCCACGGCAACTTCACGGCGGCGGCTTCAGCCTTGCCGGCGTCGCCGCACATCGCCGCGGCCGACTTCAACAGCGACGGTTACACCGATCTCGCGCTGGCTGTCGGGACCACGATCAAAATTTATCAGAACAGTGGCACCGGAGCCTTCACGCAGGTTCAGAGTATCGGCGTGATCACGGGCGTATCGGCAATCGCGCCGGTTGACTACGACGCTGACGGTGATATCGACATCCTCGCCTCGGACGTCACGAATTCCATCATTGATGAAATCCCAAATAACGGTGCAGGCTCATTCGGTACAGTCAGCACAATTTCGGTCAACGACACAGCGATGACCGATCTCGCTGTAGCTGACTTCGACAATAACGGCAGCTACGACTTCCTCGATGTCTCGACGGGCGGAGCGAACAAAGGCAATGAACTCTGGACGAATGCCGGAGCCGGAACATTCTCGAACAACTGGCAGGCATCCGGTTCGGATACGACATCTTCTTCGATCGCCGTCGGCGATCTCGATGGCGACGGCGTGCTCGACTATGCCCTCGGGAGAAGCGGCACGACGGCGAACAACATCATGATCGGCACCACCGGTACCGCGAATACGGCACCGACGGCACCATCTTCCGGCTTCGGATCAACGCTGGCGGCTGTCCACAATTCACTCAATACGTTCGACGGTCTGGGTACATTCGAGATTCATTCGATACTCCTTGATGGCAATGGCATTCCTCTTATCGCCTATCGCATCAATAGTACCGGCAATCTGAAATTCGTGAAGTGCGGGAATGCAAAATGTTCATCGGGCAATACGGTCAATATCGTTGATTCCTCAAACATCACAAGCAGTCCGACTCCGGCTCTCGCACTTGATTCAAACGGCTACCCCGTGATTCTCTATGCGCTTTCGAATCACCCGACCATCGCAAAGTGCGTCGATGCCTCATGTTCGTCCGCTGCCACGATCACTCAATTGGATGCGGGCTCGATTAGCTCGGGATTCAGCAGCCTTGTCGTCCCGTCAGACGGATTGCCGATCGCAAGTTACACCAAATCATCGTCGGCGGTCTTCGTCGCAAAATGCGGTAATGCCTCATGTTCTTCAGGCAATACCATCACGAGTGTTTCAGGTTATACTTCAGCTTCGAGCATCGTCATTCCTAGCGACAATCTTCCGGTTGTCGCTCTGATCAATGCCTCTTTTTTGGCAGCCGTAAAATGCGGCAATGCGAGTTGCAGCTCTGGAAACA
>JAYVRL010000035.1:0-59161 GCA_043776335.1 Candidatus Peribacteria bacterium
CCTTCATCCTGCTCATGGATAGCTCACCCGGTTTCGGGTCTAGTCCCAGCGACAAACGCCGTATTTAAGACTCGCTTTCGCTACGGCTTCGACGATAAATGTCTTAGCCACGCCGCTGAGAACTAAGTCGTTGGTTCATTAGGCAAAAGGAATGCCGTCACCCCTTGCGGGGCTCCGACTCTTTGTTCGCATCACATTTCAGGGACTATTTCATCCCCCTTTCGGGGTACTTTTCACCTTTCCCTCACGGTACTATCCGCTATAGATCTCTGCACCTGTTTAGCCTTGGATGGTGGTCCACCCAGATTCGGGCCGGATTTCACGTGTCCGACCTTACTCAGGAGTCTTTCGCCGTGCACGCATGTTTCGGCTACGGGGCTATCACCCTGTATCGCCGCACTTTCCAGAGCGTTTGCCTACACTTGTGCAATCAGTTTATGAAAGTCCTACAACCCCTACGAGCAAGCTCGTAAGTTTGGGCTAGTGCCTTTTCGCTCGCCACTACTAAGGCAATCTCGTTTGATTTCTTTTCCCCCGCTACTGAGATGTTTCAGTTCGCAGAGTATACCTTCTCACGTGAGTGAGATCTGGGACCATTCCGTCCCAGGGGTTTCCCCATTCGGAAATCTTCGGCTGGTAGCGCCTGCCTAGCGGCTGACCGAAGCATATCGCAGCTGGCCACGTCCTTCATCGGAGTACAGAGTCGAGGCATCCGTGTGATGCGTTGAGTAACATATACTTTCGAACCCCGTACCATTCACCTTGCGGCTCGGGATACAGGGGTAAATTGTGCTGTTCACGTGCCAGTCGCGGGCAATACGTAGACACGTCGTGCCGCTCGTGGACGCAAACAGACTTGAATCATGATCATTTTTTACCAACCGATGTTGTCAATGATCACGATGTGACGGCCAACCGGATGTGTCGCGACCGCAGATACGGAGGCAAAAAAAACGGGTGGCTCGCGCGCACCCGTAGGATCACTGGCTCTTTTGGAGCGACTGATGCTACGGGTACAAGCGGAGAATCAACATAGTGCTGAGGCATTGTACTCAGTAGAAGTGCACGGTCAAGAAGAAACATGACGAAATGGAGTGTGCAACGAAAAGCATGTCTGCAAGCGGTTTTTCGCATGTGCATGCACTGCAAAACAACACTGTCTTTTGCGAGCAATCCGTGAGCGTTCTAATCATTGTGATTCTCGAACGTAAGGTCGATGATTTTGACATTCGCATTTTGCATTTCCGTCGTCACGTGACAGAGCTCTGAGTGCGGTGCGTTCACGGCCAAAACCATGTGATCATTTTTGCCATGGATACTGATCGCTCCACCCTCAAAGGAATCATCAAGTTCGACCGATCGCAGACCGCGCTTCAACTGAAGAGCCGCGAGTACTCGGCCTCTGACAATGTCCAATTGATCGGACGGAAAAGCAAAACGAGCCTGAGGAACGACGTACGGTTTCGCCGTATTGAAGTGTCTGGCAAAAAGATCGCCGCTTTGAGTGTCAATATCCGGGCTGTGATCAATCGACTCGATCGTCGAGTCAGCAAAGAGATCGGCCGCAGGAGCCGCTTCGACGATGAATGCTTCGGGAAATGCGTTCATAACTCTGAGAGGAAAACGGAAAGCCGCGGCAGTGTACGCAGGAAAGTGCGAATGTCAAATCGAAATAGTACATAATATTTGTCAATATTCCCTCCCGATCAGAGAAAAAGTTGACAGATTGAAAAAATAAATCACAATGTATTCATGTTGCGTTTGAACAAATCCTACGACGCTCACGCACTCGCCGTTCGAAGCGGGAGGGAGCAGCCAACGACAAAACACGTGCCCGACGGCATCGCCGTGGGAGGAAAACCTTTCGAGAGCGCGGCCAGAGCGCGTGAAATCTCCGAGCAAATGTCCGCGCAAACGACAGCAGTAATGGCTGCGAAGACGCCCTCTGCAGGCGAAAAATCGCTTCACTAAACAAAATAAGACGGTTCTTCGGGAACCGTCTCCGATCCAGTGTATCTGCAATCGGCATCCGTGTCGTTCTTTTAAGGCACAAAAAAACGACCCGCTTCGGGCCGTTTTTTCTGACAGTCAGGGAGAGGACTACTTGTCTTCCTCTTTGTCGACCGCCTCTTTCATTTCTTTTTTGGCCGTCGCACCGCCTTCTTCAGCGTCGATCTCGCCTTCTTCGATCCCCTTTTTGATCTCATCGGGATCCTCTTCTTCGAGGTCGAGGTCGGTGATCTTGTCGGTGGCGGGAATCAAGTCTTCGGTTTCGACTTCTTCATCGAAGCGCGTTTTCAGCTTCACCACTTCGGCTTCGCCTTCGATGAGCTGCACGACCGGAGCTTCGGCCGGCACTTCGTCAGCGAACTTCAGCAGATCGACCTTCAGACCGAGCGCCTGCAATTCTTTCACGAGAACGTTGAAGGATTCGGGGGTGCTGGGCTTACGAATCGGCTCGCCCTTGACGATGGACTCGTACGCTTTGGAGCGGCCCACCACGTCATCGGACTTGATCGTAAGCATTTCCTGCAACGTGTGCGCGGCGCCGTACGCCTCGAGCGCCCAGACTTCCATTTCTCCGAAACGCTGACCTCCATGCTGCGCTTTGCCTCCGAGAGGCTGCTGCGTGACGAGAGAGTACGGTCCGACGGAACGAGCGTGGATCTTGTCCTCGACCAAGTGGAGGAGCTTCAACATATACACTTCTCCGACCGTCGTTTCGCTGGCGAAGAGTTCGCCCGTGCGCCCGTCGAAGAGCTGGATTTTTCCGGTGTTCGGGAGCTTCGCGAGTTTCAAGAATCCGAGAATTTGATCCGTGGAAATACCGTTGAGTGCGGGAGTGGCGATCTTGAATCCGAGCGCCTTCGCCGCCCAACCGAGGTGCGTCTCGAGAATCTGTCCGATGTTCATGCGTGAGCTGACACCGAGCGGGTTCAAGATGATGTCGACGTACTGACCGTCCGCGAGGAACGGCATGTCTTCCTTCGGCACGATGCGTGCGACGACGCCTTTGTTGCCGTGACGACCGGCCATTTTGTCACCGACCTGAATCTTGCGGGTCTGAGCGACGAACACTTTGATCTGCTTGATGACGCCGGTCTGGAGCTCATCGCCTTCAGCGCGGTCGAAAATATGGACATCGACGACTTTGCCGCCGGCACCTCCCGGGAGCCTGAGGGAGCTGTCTTTCACGTCTTTGGCTTTGTCACCGAAGATGGCCTGCAAGATGCGCTCTTCCGGCGTGAGCTCGGTCTCGCCCTTCGGCGTGATCTTGCCCACGAGGATGTCGCCTTCATGCACGGTCGCACCGATGCGCACAATGCCGTCGGCATCGAGATCTTTCAGTTTGCCTTCGCCGACGTTCGGGATGTCACGAGTGACGGTCTCAGGACCGAGCTTCGTGTCGCGAACGTCCGTGATGTACGACTCGATGTGAATGGAATCGAAATGACCCTGCTCCACGACGCGATCGGAAATGATGATCGCATCTTCGAAGTTATATCCGCCCCAGGACATATACGCGACGAGGAGGTTTTGGCCGAGCGCCAGTTCTCCGCTTTCGACGGCGGAACCGTCACCGAGCACTTCGCCGGCGCGGACTTTCTGACCGACGTCCACACGAGGACGCATGTGGAAACACGTGCCTTGGTTGGACCTCACGAAGTTGTCGAGGAGATGCGTGACGCGACGACCGGAGTGGTACATCACGACGATTTCTTTGGCGTCGACGGAGAGCACTTCACCGTCTTCCTGAGCCAAAAGAACGTGACCCGATGCGCGAGCGGCGACGGACTCCATGCCGGTTCCGACGAGCGGAGACATCGGCTTGATGAGCGGAACGGCCTGACGTTGCATGTTCGTGCCCATGGAAGCGCGCGTGTTGTCGTCGTGCTCTAAGAACGGGATGAGCGACGTGGAGACCGAGAGAATCTGCTTCGGAGAAATATCGGCGTGCGTGACATCACGAACGTGCGCGAGCACCGGCTCGCCTTTTTTACGAGCGTGCACGCGGCTGGCGAGGAATTCGTTGTATTCGTTCATCTGACTGTTCGCTTCGGCGATGGTGAGATGACGCTCACGATCGGCGTCGATGTAGATCTCCTTCGGAACGATGAATGCGCGGACGGGGATTTCTTTCAGATCCTGATCCTTCAGAAGCGAGATGACTTTGGCGGCCATTTGCTTCGTCTCGATCTTCTCGCCTTCCTTCGCGATCACTTTGTGACCGTCACGAACTTGCATGTCGACCATACGACCGACGAGCGCGTCGGCGTCCATCTTCACGGCGTGTTTCACTTCGTAATACGGCGTCTCGAGGAATCCGTATTCGTTCACTTTGGCGTAGCTGGCCAAGTGCACCACGAGACCGATGTTCGGACCTTCGGGGGTGGCGATCGGACAGATGCGGCCGTAGTGAGACGGGTGCACGTCGCGAACGTCGAACGATGCGCGCTCACGGCTGAGACCGCCCGGACCCATCGCGGAGAGACGGCGCTTGTGCGCGAGCTCTGAGAGCGGGTTGGTCTGGTCCATGAATTGCGAGAGCTGCGACGATGCGAAGAACTCGCGAAGCGCGGCGGTGATCGGACGGCAGTTGATCAGTTGAGTGGGAGTGACCGTCTCGAGATCCATGACCGTCATGCGATCTTTCATGATGCGCTCGGTGCGCATGAGACCGACGCGGTATTTGTTCTGCACGAGCTCGCCGACGGAACGAACGCGGCGGTTACTCAGGTGGTCGATGTCATCGGGCGTGCCTTCGCCGTTGTTCAAGCGAATGAGTTCTTTCAGGATGCCGACGAAATCCGACACTTGAAACACGCGGTGCGTCTCGTCATTCGGAATCGTAAGATTGAATCTGCGGTTGAGTTTGTAACGGGCGATGTTGCCCATGTCGTACTTCTTGAAATCAAAGAACAATGCGTCGATCAACGACTTCGCATTTTCGGCCGTGGCGAGATCACCGGGACGAATCTTGCGGTAGATGCTCTGATACGCCTCGTCGACGGTGCGAACGGTGTCCTTTTCGAGAGTGGCGAGGACGTAATCCTTCTCCGACTTTACGACATCTTTGAACAGATCGATGATGTCCGAGTCATTCTGATAACCGAACACACGAAGCAGCTGGGTGATCGGGATTTTGCGCTTGCGATCGATTTTGCAGGTGATGATGCCGCGACGGTCGGTCTCGATTTCCATCCAGACTCCGCGCTTCGGGATGATCTTGGCGGCGTGGTGCTTCGGGAAATCCGGCATGCCTGAGAAGAACACTCCGGGCGAGCGAACGAGCTGCGACACGACGACGCGCTCGATGCCTCCGACGACGAACGTGCCGCTGTCGGTCATGAGCGGAATCGACCCGAGGAAGACGTCTTGTTCTTTGATTTCTCCGGTCTCTTTGTTGATGAGCTGGACGTGCGCTTTCATCGCGGCTTCGTAGCTCAAGTTGCGGCGCTTGCAGGTGGCGGGATCGTACTTCGGACGGTCGAACGTGTGACCGAGGAAGTTGAGCTCCATCTTTTTGTTTGAAAAGTCCGTGATCGGGCTGACCTCTTTCAAGAGCTCAGACAAGCCCTCCGTGAGGAACCAGCGATAGCTCTGAATCTGCACGTCAATGAGCGAACGCATCATCTCGATGGAGTCGTCTTTCGTCAGGAACACGCGACCGCCGATGGTCATCTTGGGCGTGAGCTCGGGACCGACATCCTTGAGAGACGCGGGAATGCGCTCGGAACTGGTGAGCTTGAACGAGTGAATATGCGCGAGGATCGCTTCCTCGACGTCATACTTGTATTCCTGTTTGCGAGCGGGAGTCTTTTTGCCGGCGACAACTGGCTTGCGAGCCTCGGCCACGAGCATCTTGGATGCGATCTTGGCTTTGGCAGGTTTCGCAACGGATGCCTTGGCGGGCGTGTGCACCGTCTTAGCGACGATTTTCTGCGCGGGTTTATGAGCAGGCTTCGCGACTGCTTTTTTGTGAACGGGCTTCGCCATTTTTTTGGCGGGGGCCTTCTTCACGATTTTCGCCTTTTTGGCGACTTTCTTCGGCTTCTGAGCCATACGACGGGGGAGGAGAGAAGTAGTGAGTACACAACAAAGCGCCGCGCAGCATTCCCCCTTCTTCAAACCAAAGGGAAACCTGCACAGCTCTCAGAACACAATCGGAAGCCGCTGTGACTTCAGAATTTTAGCGGGAGATTTTCGCAAGTCAACGCCGTTTTTGGCTGAAAATGAACGAAAACCATCCAAGATCAACCAAAGTTTCCAGAAAGACATGCTTAATTATCATGTACGCATTGCGAATATAAATCGCTGTCTGTCAATTATTACGCGCGCGCGTCTGTGAAGCGTCTTTCCACCTCCGACCAGTTCACGACGTTCCACCACGCCTTCACATAGTCGGCGCGGCGATTCTGATAGTGCAGATAGTACGCATGCTCCCAGACGTCGACACCGAGGATCGGCGTCTTGCCCTCGGTGATCGGATTGTCCTGATTCGGCGTCGTCATGACCGAAAGATTTTTGCCATCGACCACCAGCCACGCCCAACCCGAACCGAAACGACTGACTCCCGCTGCGGCAAATTGCTCCTTGAACGCATCAAAGCTCTGAAATGACTGATCGATGGCTTTGGCCAGCTCCCCTTGCGGAGATGCGCCCGTTGCCGGAGCCATCACCTGCCAAAAGAACGAGTGATTCAGATGTCCGCCGCCGTGATTACGAACGACACTCCTGATGTCCTCGGGGATCATGTCGAGATCCGCGACCAGCTCTTCCACGGATTTCTCGTGCAGCTCGGGGTGCTTGTCGAGCGCTTTGTTCAGATTGTCGACGTACGCCTGGTGATGTTTGGTGAAGTGAAGCTCCATCGTGCGCGCATCGATATGCGGCTCGAGAGCGGTAAACGCGTAGGGGAGCGTGGGGAGCGTGTGCGCCATGAACAACGAGGGGAAAGTGACGTGAGTATAGCAGCCGCAAAGACTCTGGAGAGAAGACGAGACGGAGTAAGCTGACGGCGCTCCATGAATGTCCGCATGATCACATCGGCCGATGATCTGAAGCGTTTCGATGTATGGATCCGCTCTCAATCCGCAGGCTCACTTTGGCAATCGCTTGAACGAAAGAACTATCTGGAAGCATGCGGCAAGAACGTGCGCATCTATCTCTGTGAAGAACATGACATGATCATCGCATCGGCGCTCGTCGCCATCGATAGAACGATCGGCGGTTTCTCGACGTGGGATATCCCGCGCGGGCCCGTTCTGGCGAAGAGCGAGAAGCGGGAAGCGGCTAGGGAATCGCTGGATGCATTGCTCACAGCAATTCTTCAGGATGCAAAAAAAGACAACTGCTTGGCCCTGTATCTTTCATCACCTCTACCACTACCTGCTACCCGCTCACCGCTCACCGCCTCGCAAAGACGCATCCATGCCGAGGCCACGAGAATCGTCGATCTCTCCGGGTCTGAGGAAGAAATCCTCGCGCACATGCATCAAAAAGGCCGTTACAACATCCGCCTCGCCGAAAAACACGGTGTCACCGTCCGCAAAGGCACGGGAAAAGACATCGATGCCTTCTATGTGCTGCTCACGAGCACATCGGGCAGAGACGGCTTCAAAATCTCGCAGAAATCCCACTACGCGCGTTTTCTCAGCGACCTCAGGGGAAGCTTCATCCTCATCGCTGAACGCGCGGGGAAGCCCGTCGCAGGACTGATAGGCGTGGAATGGCCTCCCCCCTCACCCCGTCTCGCTGAGGCGAGCCACCCCTCTCCCATCGGGAGAGGGGCCGGGGGTGAGGGGGCTGTAGGGATTTACTACTACGGCGCATCATCCTACGAAGATCGTCAGCTCATGGCACCGTATGCACTCCAGTGGGAGGCGATGAAACATTGCAAAGCGCTGGGCTGCACGAAATACGACCTGCTCGGCATCGCCGCGGCGAACGCCGCACCCGATGATCCGTGGCATGGCATCACGGATTTCAAGCTGAAGTTCGGCGGCGAAGTGATCACCTATCCGCCCGAGCAGATGCTGGTGCTGCGACCGATGATGAAGACGATGCTGGAGTGGAAGAGAAAGCTCGTGGGGTAGCGACCTCACCCCCGACCCCTCTCCGTACGCGGAGAGGGGAGAAAGCACTTTTTGTATCGTGCATCAAGATTCATGTGTGCCTTCTTGAGGAAATATCCATGCAAGCAGATCGAATTTCCTGAAGCACATCGAGGAGATGATGCAAGATTTGCTCATTCAGAAATCGAATCGTCGTATACCCGATTGACGAAAATTGCTGGTCACGCATTGCATCGTGCTCAGAAATCTCACGATGAATCGCGCCATCGACTTCCACAATCAAACGATGTTCACTGCAGTAGAAATCGGCAATGTAAATGCCCAAAGGCACCTGACGACGAAACTTACACCCACACTTCCTGCCTCTCAGAGCCTGCCAGAGCAGGGTCTCCGCTGCAGTCATCCTTTTTCGAAGAATTCTTGCAAACCTTATCTTCGCAGAACTCTGATGAGTGATCGCAAGGTCTTCAGGCACATCATCCATGCAGAACACTCTACCTGACATTTGAGCTCTATTTTTGATGAGTCACCCCCTCTCCGCGCGCGGAGAGGGGGCAGGGGGGTGAGGTTTTTACAACCAAAAAGCCTCCACCGTGAGGTGGAGGCTTGATGGCGATCGGTCAGACCGATCAGACAAGATCAGACGGACTAGCTGTTATAGCTCGTGCCGTTGACGCTTGTGTCCGGATATTCGATCCAGTTGAAGACAGACGCAGCTGCGATAGCGGCATTGTCCTGATCGACCCAAACAACGTGGCTGGTAGCCGACGAGAACGTCGTAGCAGCCTGGTTGTCGTAGCCCTGGATAGAGACCTGGAGCGTGGACGTCGAAGTGCTGAGAATCTTCGCGGTCACGACGTTGGCCTCAAGAACGAACGTAGCATCAGTTCCCGGATCAATCTGGGTGTTGATGGCGTTGTTGCTGTTCTTGGTGCCGTTGGCCTGAAGCAAGCCGTCACAAGTGACCGTCAGAGACGAGCCGGATGCCGTTGCCTTGTTGGCAAGACACAACTGCTTCGTGCTGGAGTCAGCCTTGTTGTAGAGCTTGAACTCAGTCGTGCCGTAAGCGTTTTGAGCGCTTCCAGTCGTACCAAGCTGAACGTTCGTGGCGTTAACGTTGAAGATAACACCGGAGAGCGTCCACTTGTTCGTACCGTTCTTCAGGTTGTTCGCGGCAGCAGTCGAGAATTTGAACTGCGCGATCTGACGCTGAGTACCGGTCGGGATGGCCGTGCCGTTCGCATTCGGGTCAGCGTTCGTGAGAGACGTGACCTTGGAGAGAACGACGTTGTTCGCGTTCGAGTCGATCTTCAGGTTGCCAGCAGCCGTGCTGACTCCGATGAACACCTCACCAGTCGGCGTGGTGTCATTGTTGTTGGCAGCAAGGTTGTTGCTGGAGAGCAAACCGCGAGCGCGGACGGATCCGGTCGTGGTGCTTCCCGTAGGATCGAGCTTGTAACGAACGAGGTTTCCGACGATTGCACCGTCAACGTCCGTGCGCATGCGCGGGCGGATGAGGATGTTCGTGTTGGAACCCTTCGGAACGATGAATTCCTGGTTCTTCATCTTGGCGCACATCGAGTTGTTGGCGACTGCATCGCTTCCGCAACCGGCAACGGTGGCAGTGGCGAACGGAGTCGTGGCACCCACGGTGTAGAGCTCAAGACGGTCGACGTTCGATGCGTGCGCCGTAGCGTTTGCACCGGAAGCCGTGAACACGAGGTCCGTCACGTCAATGTCCTCGTACTCTGCGTGGAATTGCAGGCGGAGGATCTCGTCGGCAAGCGTGCCGCCGAGAAGCTGACGGTTGCGAACAGGCGTCGAAGACTTGGAGACGTAGACGTCACCTTGGCTCCTCAGCGTGTAGCGCGTGGCGTACTGCGTGAGAACTTGGATATCAGCGATAGCAGTGCCATCCGTGTAACTGCCGTTGGTAGCAACGATGCCACCAGCCGGGTTCTTGGTCTGGATGCCCGCAAGCGAGCTTCCATCGTTCACCTGTTCAGCCTGGATGAAGGTCGAGCCCGTGTCGAAACGAATCGAGAGGACTGAAGCCGTACCAAGGAGAGAGGCGGAGATGTCAGCGTGGATTTCGAACACGATCGACTTCTGCTTCGGGATGACGTAACCGCCGCCCGTGAGCTTGTCGAAGGTGATCTGGCCGCTCTGAGCGGAGATACCCTTCTGGAGGATGGTGTCAACGACACCGTCATCGTTGGAGTCGACCCAGATGGCGTAGTTCTGACCGTTCACCAAGCTGGAGCTGGAAGCTGCAGCGAAGATGAGGTCGGTGAGAAGAACGTCCGCAGCTTCGGAAGCGCGACCCTCAAAACGGAAGAGGTTCACGTTCTTGGCGTTGGAAACGGTCGTGTCCGTAGCAGCCGTAGCCTTACCTGTGACGGTGAGACCGGCTGTCTTGATCTCCTGGAAGTTACCGGAAACGGTGCCGCCCGGGCGGTAGTCACCGATGCGATCGTTCGTGGAGATGCCTTTGATCTTCATCTGGTACGACGTGTTCGACGAGGCGAAGAATCCGCCAAGCGTACAACCGGTCGTGTTTGCGACGAGATCATTGGACGAGTTCAGTTTGTGGGTTGCCTCACCACAGATGTGGATGCGGAACCTGTCACCATTGGCCGGAGCAGCGAGAGTGTTGATGCCGCTGTTATCAATGAAGTTGATGCGGAACTCGTACTTCTCTTTGCCGTGGACGGTGAAATCATCGAAGCGGTACACCTGGAAAGCTCCAGTGCCCGTGCCGATGGCGCTGTTCACGCCGAAGTCCGTGGAACCCGTGAGCTTCACACCGGAAACGGTGCGTCCCGTGGTCGTGTTGCGGAGCTCGACTTTCTCAACAGCCTCGGAAATGTCGTTGGCAGCCGTCGGAGCGTTGCGTCCCTTTGCGAACGAAGCACCCGTAGCGGTCGTACCCTGGATAAGGACGAAGAGGTTTTCAACGTCTACATCCTCACCGCCGGTCTCGAACCAGACGTTCGCGAGGACTGCGTTCTTGTCCTTGCGCGTGTATTGCTGGGTCACGGGACCGTCGATAGAGATCGTGAATTGTCCGGCGTCAATCGTGACGGTGGACGGGAGAGAGGACGTCTCGGTCGGCAACTTGATAGCCGATCCGTAGAGCTGTCCGTTCACACCGTATCCGTAGAGAGAACCGACGGAGAAAATGTCTCCGGTCTCATCGAAGTGGAGCTTGATGTTCTTGGCTGCACCACCCTTGATGTCGCCGATGACGTTCATCGTGATCCTGTCGCCCTCGAGCACCGTGAACGGCGGATCGAAGACAAGCGTCACGTAGTCACCAACAGTCGCAGATGCGGTCTTGGTGAGGATCGTGCCGTCTGAACGACGGATAGCGATGTTCATGAAGTCGCCATCACCAGCCGTTCCGTCGTTTTGGATGGTCATGGAGTAGATGGTCTGATCCTCGACAGAGTCGAGAGAGAGCTCCCACTTACCAAGTGTGGCGCCCTTGTCTCCTACTTTGATGTTGCTCGGAGTCACTGAGCGGTATGCAACCGACACAGAACCGGACGAGACGGCGGCTACGCGGAAAGCCTTGCCCTTGAGAGGGAAGTTGCCCGTGACAGCCTTCGCGTTGCTGACGAGATCCGTCGGCAACTCAACAGACAGGATGTGCTCAGATGCCGTCGCGGCGGAAGTCGTGAGGTCACCTGCGAGCTGCAGCGTGATCGTCTTGCCAGCCTTGATCATCAACGGCTTGGTGAAACGAAGAGTGGCTGTGAAGCTCTGGGAATCGATCGTGCGCTTGCGTGTAACGCGAGCACCGTCAACGACACCGTAGACGCCTGAGAAGTCGGCAGCGTCACCGAAGCCCTCGTGGAGGACCGTGAGGTTCTCGATCTTGACATCATCGGACGTAGCCGTGAGGTCAAGGCTCGTGAACACAACACCCTGAGCACCCTTCGGGATCGTGTCGCCGACGGGGTTCTTGGCAGAGAGCGTGACCTCGAGGTTACCGTTACCCTGAATGAGGGTCGTGTAGCCGGCGAAAGTCGTAGAATCGGAGAATTTCTTACCATCGGTCGTCATCATGTCGACGACGGTCATGGTGTAGGTGTGACTAGCGTCCATAGCCGTGGTCAACGTGACCTCAGCTGTGTCCTTGCTCGTCAACTTGACAGAGTCAACAGGGATCTCCGGTGAACCGGTGACCGTGTAGTGGCTCTTGTCAGCGGCAGCGGTCTGATCAACGGAAACGTTGAAAGCGACCTCAACCACCGTAGCGGACGTAGCGACTGCAGACTTGATCTTCGGCGTGGAAACGGCGGAAGTGCCGCAATCCTTACCGTAGGTCAGGCCCTGATCAACACGGTGCAACATGACCACCATTTCTGCGCGGTTCATGTTGTCGTTCGGACGGGCGCGTCCGGTTGCATCGTCACCCTGGAGCACGCAGTGGTCAGCAGCGGTCTGAAGATCAGACGTGTACCACTTGCCTGTCGGGTTGTCGACGAACTGAGGAGCGGAACCAGCCGACTCGAGACCGAAGGCGCGAACGATGATCGCGGAAGCCTCGGCGCGGTTGATATTGGCGCTCGGGCGGGCGTAGCAGGCGTGCTTGCCGAAGCAAGAGCCATCACCACGAACCCAGCCCTCTTTGCCAGCCTCCTCAAAGTACTTGTAGTACCAAGAGCCGGTAGCAACGTCATCAAAGCTCGGCACGGCCGGAGCGCTGTTGATGACTCCGCCGTTGAGCTCAACGACGAGTTTTACAAACTCCGCACGGTTTGCATTGTCCGTACCGCGGAAGCGTGATTGTGCAGAGTCGAGGTAGCCGGCATCAGTGAATGCCTTAACAGCGTCCTCGTACCACACACCCGCAGGAACATCGGAGTACGCAGCCAAGACTGTCGCGACTTGCGACAACATGATTGCGGTAGCCGACACCCCAGCGAACACTTTCTTCAAACGAGAAATGTTCATATAAGGAAGGTGTAGATAAGAAAGAGAAATAAAAAACAAAGTGAACGTTCAGGTGGCACGCATGAAGCGTGCGGTCATCGTCGTATTAAAGGTCTTCCACTTGCCGCGAGGCACGGAAGACATCTCATTAGGTATAACGAGCGCATACGAATCGACGACGCTCTTTCATCCAAACAGCACGATAGGTCCTCCTTACTCTATGTAAGGAAAACTAATGTGTAGACCCCGATCATCCCGCGATGCGGGAATGGGGTGGCCGATACGTCAATGAGCGTGCACGGATCAGTGTCTTTCGACGCGTCTCAAAGTGTCTGAAAACAGAGACCTGAGGCCTGATCGGAGAGATTCTACCGATCTTCCCTCGCTAGAGGCAAGACCTAGAGGCTCTCCTGCGTACATTCAGAGAAACGCTGTGACACAGGAATTGTTACAACATTCTTTGGGGCTGAATTAGGCTTGAACAGGCCAAATAACCGCTGTGTCTTGCCAAAAAAACAGCTCATTACGATGAGATTAAGGGCATCGCAAAAACACGAATGCAGTTGATCAAACATAGTGTTCATGGTCTTTATATAATTGCGATAGTGAACAAACGCATCTGAAATGTTCAGAAAACTTCGCTTCTTGACATGTTTCTACGTCTTTGTCATTCGATTTTGGCTTCTGGAAGCCAAATCAACGTTGAACATCGCAATTCTCTGGAAGCAAGGCTCAAATTGGCTCTCTGCGCGACGCGGAAACTTCACTCCGAGGATGACATCATCCACTCACACGGAGCTCTCACAGACGAAAAGAATGCGAAACGCGGCAAATGTCAGGGGAACATGGCATAAAACAGGCGCGGGTGAGACGGCAGCTGCGATCGTCTCTTCATTTTCAGCTGCCTACATTTATTTCATGCCCTTTCTTTTTGCGCGGAAAAGAAAGGGCAAAAGAAAACCGCGTGCGCCGATGCCCACGACAGCTCGCATCATCGCTCGCTGTCAGACCGCACACCCCCACCTGCGGCGCACACCATCCCATGGATACGGAATAACTCGGTACCGTTAGGAAGGTAATGGGGGTTTGGGGGACCATAGGAAACCGAACAAGGTTTCCTGGTCCCCCAAGTAAAAAATTCTCTGACAACCGAAAAGGAAGAGACGATAAAAATCGGCGCAAAACACTCACAGTTTTTTTATCTTCTGTTCTTTCCCTTCATCGCGCACTTCATACCCAAGATTTTTTATTTCATCTCGCAAACGATCGGACGCAGCAAAGTCTTTGGCTGCGCGTGCGGCAGCGCGCTGCTCTTTAAGCTGCGTCACGGCTGCGGGGATATCCGCGGCGACTTCCGGATCGAAACAACCGAACGTGTCTCTGATCTTTTGAATAAACAATTTTAGAGCATCGCGAGTCGACTGATTTGGGGAGCGTGATGAATTCATTGTATGGATGCATCCATGCACTGCTGCGAGTGCACCTGAAACATTCAAATCGGCATCAAAAGCTGCACTGAAATCTGCATCGAATTTCTCAATGTCCTGTGGTGTCGCTTCAGGTAACTTTTTCCCTTCAGAAACGAACGGAGAAAAGGATCCCGCGCCGTCTTTTTCCATCCATTCTAAAATCGAACGACGCACTTGATGCGCCTCGTCCATCCCCTCCCAACTGAACTTCAAATTCGTACGGTAATGCACCGAAAGCAGATAGAAGCGCAGATCAAGGGCTGAATAACCCTTTTCTTGGACGGAAGAAATAGTTAACACGTTGCCAAGACTCTTTGACATTTTCTCGCCCTGAAGGTCGATGCGGCGCTTGTGGAGCCATAGACGCACGAACGGCGCGGAGCCCGAAGAACACTCGCTTTGGGCGATCTCGCACTCGTGGTGCGGAAAAATGTTGTCCTCACCGCCCGTATGTATATCTATCTGTGCACCGAGTAATGCCGAACTCATGGCGCTGCACTCGATGTGCCAGCCTGGGAAACCGGACTGCGCATCCTCACCCTGCGTCGCCGTCCGTTCGCCCGTCGCAAACGACCAACGAAGGAGATGACGACCGTTGCCTCCGACGCACTTTTTCCAGAGCGCGAAATCCGCGGGATGTTTCTTCGCTTCATCCACCGCGATGCGAGCACCCGCGTTCAGATGATCCAACGTATTGCCGGAAAGTTTACCGTAGTCTTTGAACGTTTCGACGGAAAAATACACGCCGTCATTCGTCTCGTACGCATTCCCCTTCTCGACCAACGTCTTGATGATCGCGAGCATTTCTTTCACGTACTCCGTCGCTCTCGGACGGAAGCTGGGCTCCTTCAGATTCAGCGCTTTCTCATCGGCCACATACATCTCGGTATACCGCTTCGCGATCGCGAGCGGATCGGTTTTCTCTTTCTCCGCTTCTTTCTGAATCTTGTCCTCGCCTTCATCCGCATCGGAGATCAGATGACCGACGTCCGTGATGTTCTTCGCGTATTTCACGGCGTATCCGTGACCGACTTCCAACCAACGTCGGAGCAAATCCGCCATCAAAAAGGAGGAATAGTTCCCGATGTGCGGGCGGCCGTACACCGTCGGGCCGCAGGTATACATCGTCACGATCCCCGCCTTCGCAGGAACGAAATCTTCTTCGCGTTTCGTGAAGGTGTTGTAGAAACGAAGGGGCATGATCAATGCGGAGTATCCGAAGTCTTGTCCGACCTTGGGCCATGCGCAAGATGAAAATGTACCGTCCTCGGCGTCGGGAGCAACAAACGAATATCGGAGACAAACCCGAACTCGATATAGCGGTATGAAAGGAAGCCGAGGGGGAAAATCAGGAGGAAGTACCGCATGAGATGCGGGATGTCTTGGTTGCCGCTCATCGAAAGCATAACGATGCCGTGCCACACATATAAGGAGTAGCACATGAGTCCGATCATCTGGAGCCATGCGCTCTCGAGAAACCAACGGACGATGCTAGGGCGACCGCGGAGAAGCGCATCAATGATGAGAAAGAAGCCGAAATCCACAAACAGGCTCATGCCGGCTCGAACAATCACAGGGACCGTGTAGAAGGTTAGATAGAGACTAAAAAGATAGAAACCGAACAACAAGCTGACGCAACCGACGAATAAGCCAAAAGGAAGGGCCTGCCTCTTCCCATGCACGAACAAGTGCGCGAGCAGGATCCCCCACACGAACTCATCGAGCCTCCCGATGGGGCCGTTTGCAAGCGGTGTCACCATGAGATCGGGTGCGAGCAACATCCCCGCCATGCGCGCGCATACACTGACGCAAATCGCGCCGAGCAAAACGGCGACGATGCCAAAACGACGAACCCCGAACAGAATCGCAGGAAAAAAGACGGAAAACCACGCTTCCACCGCAAGCGACCAGAGCACCCAGTTGCTCGCGATCATGAAACTGCTTTGCCAGAAAATGAACGTAGCGGTGAAGAGCATCGCCCCTTGAGACAGCATGAAATGGGGATACACGAACGCCATCGACACCAAACTGACGATCGCAAACAGAGGGAAAAGACGACGGAGTCTGCGGCGATAAAACATCAACGCATCACGAGCGGAATCCATCGAACGATGCTCGGCAAAGTAGGGAAGTGCGAGAACGAAACCGGAAAGCATGAAAAAGAGCGCCACCCCCTGAAAGCCGTTCGTGAGTATCAGGAAAACAATCGTAGGAACGTGATGCCCGAACATCCGATCCCATCCTTGCTGAGTGTATGGCGATGCCAAATGATGAAACATCACGGCGAGGATCGCGACGCCCCTCAGCCCGTTGATCACGGGAAACTTTCTCGTACTTGCGGTCTCAGGCAGCGAAACGAAATTCATGAGAAGCGGGGGCAAGTTATGCCACAGTCACTTCTTTGCAGAGGTACACCGATTGAATGGCGTTCAGGATCTCCACACCTTCTTTTTTCGGCTTCTGGAAAGCCTTGCGACCCGAGATGAGTCCCATGCCTCCCGCGCGCTTGTTGATGACCGCGGTTGTGACGGCACCCGCGAGATCGTTCTTGCCCGATTCGCCGCCGGAATTGATGAGGCCGATGCGACCCATGTATCCGTTGGCCACCTGATAACGGCAGAGATCGATGGGATGATCCGAGCACAGATCCGTGTACATGCGCTCGTCGAGTTTGCCGTACGAACTGTTGCCCGTGTTGAGCGCCTTGAAACCGCCGTTGCAGGTCGCGAGCTTCTGTTTCACGATATCCGCCTCGATGGTCACGCCGAGATGATTCGCCTGACCCGTGAGGTCCGCGGCGGTGTGATAATCCTTGCCGTCGATTTTGAACGCGCTGTTTCTGAGGTAACACCAGAGTACGGTAAACATGCCGAGTTGATGTGCTTCGCGGAATGCCTTGGCGACCTCCACGATCTGGCGACCGCTCTCAGACGATCCGAAATAGATGGTGGCGCCGACACCGAGTGCGCCCATGTTCTTGGCCTCTTCGACGGTGCCGAACAGAATCTGATCCGCTTTGTTCGGATACGTGACGAGCTCGTTGTGGTTGATCTTCACGATGAACGGGATTTTGTCGGCGTACTTTTTACTGACCATCCCAAGCACGCCGAACGTGGACGCAACGGCGTTGCAGCCGCCGTCGATGGCGAGCTTCACGATATTCTCCGGATCGAAGTAATCGGGATTCTTGGCGAAGCTGGCGCCCGCCGAATGCTCGATGCCCTGATCGACCGGAAGAATGGAGAGGTAGCCCGTGCCCTTGAGATTCCCCGTGTCCATCATCTGCTGGAGACTCTTTTGCACCTCCTTGCTGCGATCCGACTGCGAGAAGATGTCTTGGACGAAAGTGCCGCGAGGCAAATGCAAACGTTCTTTGCCAATCTTCGGCGAAGAAAATCCGAGCAGAGACTCGGCCTGACCTTCGAGAGCCTTTTGGATATCGGAATAGCTGAGCATGAAAGCGGGGAAGAAGTGCCGTGAGTGTATCACAGAGAATGGCCGCTCGAATGCTTGTCATGCCCCCCGCCGGTCGGTGATACTGAACTCATGAGCCAATCGGAATTCGGAGAACTGAGAAGGCAAATCGCCGCGGCGGGACTCTTCGAAAAATCGTGGGAACGCACGATGCTCAGCCTCGTCTTTGCTTTCGTACTGCTCGGCTGCAGCATCGGCGTTTTCTTCCTGACGACGAATGTGTGGCTGATCCTCCTCAATGCGATCTTGATGGCGTGGGTGTATGGCAGATTCGGCTTGCTGGCGCACGATTTCGGTCACATGCAAGTTTTCAAATCCGCACGGTTGAATGATTTCTGGGGCAATGTGAGCGGCACGGTCGTGGGCCTCAGCTACGACTGGTGGAAACAGAAACACAACGCGCATCACGCTCACACGAACCATGAGGACATGGATCCCGACATCGATCTTCCGATCCTCGCGTACAACGAATCGCAAGCGAAATCGAAGAAAGGAATCTCGAGGTGGATCGTCCAGCGACAGGCGTGGTTCTTTTTCCCGATCCAACTGCTCGCGGGCGTCAGCCTCAGGAGCTCCAGCTGGATCCACGTCTTCACGCACGAAAAACTCCGTCTGTTCGAGCTCAATCTCGCGCTGGGCATTCTGCATACGTCACTGTACGTGTTCATTCTGTTTTCCACGCAAGCATGGTGGGTGGCACTGCTCTTCATCGTGGTGCATCAGGAGCTCTGGAGCGCGTACATCACGTCGATCTTCGCTCCGAATCACAAAGGCATGCCGATCCTCCAGGGCGAGACCGTCGACTTCATGCGCGAGCAGATTCTGACTGCCAGAAACATCCGCCCGCACCCGATCGTCGATTGTTACTACGGCCATCTGAATTACCAAATCGAACATCACCTGTTCCCGACCCTCGCCCGCCACCGCATGCCGGCGGCACGACGCATCATCCGCAAGTTTTGCCATGACTCGGACATCGAATACTGCGAAACGAGCATCCTCGGATCGTACGTCGATATCATTCGACACATGCATCAAGTCAGCCTGTACGCTCGCTGAAACGAAGCCATAGAACGCGCGATACGCACGGTGAAATGCATCACGCCACTTTGATCTTCTCTTTCATCACGTAGTACTGCTGCGCAATGCCGAAGAGCGTGGAAATGCCCCAGTACAAAGAAACGGCCGCGGGAAACTTCAATGCGAAGAACCCGATCATGAACGGCAGCACATACGTCATCACCGTCTGTTGATCGAGCTCGGGGATCCACGACTTCGTGCCGACCGGCTTCACGACGATCTCGTCTTTCTTCTTCGCCTTCGCCATCATCATTTTCATCTGGAAGAACTGCAACAAAACGAGGATGGGAGGCATGATCCAGACATTCGGCAACAACAGATCGAGCCCGAGGAAGAAGTGACCGAAGAACGGAGTCGGCAAATTGGCGTAGAACGGATAGAGAAGGTGTCGCGACGTTTCGATGGTCACGCCGTTTCTGATGACGTAAAAAAGCCCGATCAAGATCGGGAATTGCAACAACGTCGGGAGGCAGGATTGGAGCGGATTGATCTTCATTTCTTTCCAGATCTTCATCGTCTCTTCCTGCACGCGCTTCGCGTCGTTCGGATATTTCTTCTTCAATTCATCGAGACGCGGCTGCAACAGCTGCAATTTGCGCTGGCCTTCGAGGGCGTGCTGATTCGGCACCAAAAGAATGAGCTTCACGATGAGCGTGAGCACGATGAGCGCCAGACCGAGATTGCGACTCGGCATGTATTCGGCGATGAAGATCAATCCGTTGAAGAGAGGCTTCTCGACGAATGTGCGGAACATCTTGGTGACGAAGCCCGGCTCCACGATGGAAAACCTCGCGGCGATATGCGCACCGCTCTGCGTGCCCTGGGGGAGATCGAGGCCCGCTTCGTACGATCCGTCACGCTCGAAGAGGACGTATTTCCAGACCGCGAGGTTCACGCTCGCGGTCGCATGAGCTTTCACGGTCAAAAGCTCCGTGCACGGCAACACGGCTTGGTTCGCCATGAGATCGGAACGCGTCTCCGTGCCGTCGGATTTCTTCTCGATGTACGCGATATCGACGGGCGGCTGCGGACAACGCTTGGGAAGCGTCAGATCTTTGTCGGTGTCGTTACGAATGTTGATCATCGGATCATTGCCGACGCTGAATGATGACGAGGCTGCCGAAAGGGTGATAACCGCATGCGATTTATCCTTGTCGCCGAATTGCTGCGGGAACACGTACTTCAGGAGTGCGTTCGTCAGAAAAAACAAAATCAAAAACGTTGCGGCGAACTCCAGCATGCTCACCTTTGATTTCTTATTGGCGTCGGGCACTGTTTTTGAGGTGAGAGAGAAGTAAATCGATGTCGACGAAAAGTTCATCGAACGCGCACTGTAGGCTAGAGGAACGGGGCATCATGAGCAACTGTACGGCGGGGAAATCCTTCATCTCTTTCATGCGAATTCTGAGAGCTTCACGGCAACGTCTGCGCATCCGATTGCGCCTAACCGCTGACTTATCAAGCTTGGCTGACGTGAGCGTGCCCACATAGATGCCGAGCGGGGACTTGTCAGGCAATGCCCGCGGCAAACCGACCATGAAACGCGCGAACAGGTGCTTGCCTTTCCAGAGCATGCCTTTGCTCTTCACGCGTTCACAAACTTTGCGGCCGGAGAGACGATGCAGCTTCATGGCCACAGCATAGCGCTGAACGAGCGAATAGCGGTGAGAAGATAGCGGCTAGGAAAACTACCCTCTCAGCGCTATCCGCTACCCGCCGGACTTTTTCTGTTCTATCCTCTGCCACGTATGTCCACGCTCACTCCCGCCCAAGTCGCCCACATCGCCAAACTCGCGCGACTGACTCTTACGTCAGGAGAAATTGACAAGATGACAACTGAACTTAGCTCAATTTTGACGTATATCGACATGCTCGGCGAAGTGAGCACGGAAAATGTGCAAGCGACCGCACAAGTGACCGGGCTCGAAAATCAACTCCGAGAAGACATCGTGAAGCCGAGTCAGGCGAAACCTGATGACCTGCTCGCCTGCTCTCCACTCCCGATCATCGAACATCAGATTCAAGCTCCCAGCGCCCACGGTTAATATGCTTTCCGGACTCACGATCGCACAGGCTCATGAGAAGCTGAAGAAGAAAGAAATTTCTTCGGAGGAACTGACAAAGTCGTGCATCGAACGCGTGGAAAAAGTAGACAAAAACGTGAATGCGGTCGTGTATCGCAATTTTGATCGAGCCCTTGAGGAAGCCAAAAAAGTCGATGCCGCCGGAAACTTCGATTCGCCGCTCTCGGGCATCCCCTATTTCGCCAAAGACGTATACTGCGAAGCGGGCGTGCCGACCACCGCATGCTCGAATATGCTCAGGAACAAAGACTACGTTCCGCCGTTTGATTCGACGACCACATCGCGACTGAAATCCAAAGGCGCGATCAGTCTCGGAAAGGTAAACACCGATGAATTCACGATGGGCGCTTCGACCGAAAGTTCATGCTACGGCGTCACGCGAAATCCGTGGGATGTCTCGCGCGTCGCAGGGGGAAGCTCGGGCGGATCGGCGGCGGCGATCGCCGCAGACGAATGTCTCTTCGCACTCGGCACGGACACGGGCGGATCGATCCGCCAGCCCGCGGGCTTTTGCTCTGTCGCGGGAATGCGCACGACATATGGACGCACGAGCCGCTACGGCGTGATGAGCATGGCGAGCTCACTCGATACGATCGGCCCGATGGGCAAGACCGTCGAGGATCTGGCGATCATTTTGGAGGCTATCGCGGGGAAAGACGCGATGGACGGCACGACGGCGGATCGTCCCGTGCCCGCATACGCGAAAAATCTGAAGAAGGACGTCAAAGGCCTGAAGATAGGGCTTCCCAAGGAATACTTCATCAAGGGAATTCATCCCGATGTCGAAGCGGCGGTTCGAGCTGCGGCGGATCAACTGAAGAAACTCGGCGCTGAGATCATCGACATCTCACTGCCGTACACGAAGTACGCGGTCGCAACCTACTACGTGCTGTGTCCGTGCGAAGTCAGCTCGAACATGGCGCGTTACGATGGTTTGCGTTTCGGGCACACGGTGAGCAAGCCCGAAGATTTGCTCGACTATTATCAGAGGGTGCGCAGCGAAGGATTCGGCGCTGAAGTGAAACGCCGCATCATGATCGGCACGTACGCGCTCTCGGCCGGATATTACGATGCGTATTACTTGAAGGCGCAGAAAGTCCGCACGCTGATCAAAAAAGATTTCGATGATGCATTTCAGAACGTCGATCTCATTCTGTCTCCCGTATCACCGCATGCCGCCTTCAAGGTCGGAGCCAACAGCGCCGATCCCGTCGCGATGTATCTGGAAGACGTCTTCACGGTGGCGCAGGTGATGGCGGGCATCCCGTGCGTCTCAGTGCCGTGCGGATTCACCAAAGAAAACCTGCCGATCGGCGTGCAGCTCATGGCGCCGCAATGGCACGAAGACAGACTGCTCTCGGCCGCGTACGCCTACGAACAGGCCACCGAGTGGCACACGAAGAAGCCGACGCTCTGAAGCGTTGCCATCCGCGTCTTACTGCAGCGGGCAAACATAGCCCGTGATGAATTGCCTTGCCAAAGAGCAAGTCGGAGCAGGATTCGTCTGATCCGTCGCAAACACATTGAAGTCGTCGCCACTCGCGTTGTTATAGGACGTCACTGTTACTGTCCTCGAGACCGTGAGATTCGGCGTGCCCAAAGACGGCGGCACGGTTGATACGACGGAAATGCTCGTAAATCGAGCCGGATTCACCGTCGGGAGCTGGAGCAACTGATTGTTTTGGAGGAAGGCGTTCCGTCCGTCCAAATTGGCACTGCCGTTCACCGACGTAATTCCGTACATTTTGACGGGCGTAATACTCTGGAGAACGCTGTCTCGTATCGTGTACGAACTCGGCGTGCCGACGCTGCCGACGCACGTCGGCCCATAGATACCGGTCGCAGTGCCGCGAATGTCGGCATTGGCAACGGTCGTATTCATCTGTGCGTAATCTCCGTAGCTGATGCCTAGGTTTGCGGCGTAAATATTAGCCAATGCAGCAGGATCATTGCGCATCACGAAGTGATCGAGCGTCAGATCCTTCGATTCGTATGCGAACACGCCCCACTCATGGAAGTGCCAAGCCTTCAACGCCGAAATGACGCTCGGAGCGACGGCCTTCGGCGTGCGATAGGCGAGGCCGACCCACCAATACGTGAGGCCTCCCGGGCTGGCATAGATCTCATTGTCGTTGAAACCGTTGAACGGAACGGCATTGCCGCTGACCGTGACGCCTTGCCCCGCCACCATCGGATCATTGCCTTGTTGCGACGGATACTTGAACGTCGGCGAACCGGTGAGGTCCAACTTGTAACCGTAACAATAGATGCAATTCGCTACGACGACGGCGGCGGCATGATTGTGCGTATACAAGTCGAAGACACTCATGTAAAAGCCGACGCCGGCGCGGAATTGTTTTGAACCGTCGAAAGCCTGATCATTGGTTCTGGCACCGTTGCCGCCGACGACGTCGGCGACGAAATTGCCGTCAAAGACATTGTGATATTCGGAACCGATTTCATCGACGATGCCGCCGCCCGATGCACGCACGACGATGTTGTCTTTCACGAGGCCGAAATGACTGTCATGGATGGCGATACCCCATTTACGACCGTTGGCGCCGGTATTCTGCGAACCGAAATCGATCATATTGCCGATATACGTGTACTGACGACCGTTCAGCTGCGCCTGCACGGGGCCCAGTAAATGATGATTGTGCAACGGATAGCGTCCTTTGAGGTTGGTGCCGGCGGCGTTCGTCAGATCCGCAATCGTCGTTCTTCCGAGGTTTCGTAACGCCGCAAAACGCACATCCACGTCCGCCCGACCCGTGAAGAGGACGTGGGCGCGCGTCGCATTAGCCAAAGGAGAATCGATGAGCACGTTGCGCGTGAGATTCAAGACGTGCGGGGTAAAATCGAGCGCATTTGTCGCAGGATTGCGCGCGCCGGGATGCGAAAACGCGAGCGGATTCGAGAGTGTGATCGAAAGGCCGTCCGACGCAATGCCTGCGATCGTCAGATATTCCGATTGATCCGGACATGTGTCGCCGTCCGCCTTACGACACTGCGCAGAGCGCGGAATCATGACGCTGTCGCCGACCGACCATCCCGCGGTGATCGCGGAACCCAGAAGCGGAATCGTCGTGTTGCCGACCTGCGGTTCGTTCGCGATCTGAATGTACGGCGCCGCAAGCGCATGTCCGTACACACGCACGACCCCGCCGAGAGCGGTGAACGTGGTGAGAAACTGATTCGGATCGACCGTCGGATTGATCGCCGTGTCGTTGAAGCGGATCTCCGCCGTCACCGATTGATCGATCGGTTGCGCGGAGGTGCCGACGAGCAACGTGCCACCGTTGAACACGATCAAGTTCGCGAGTTGCAAGCGCGTGTTGGCGTTCGGGTTGAAGGTCAGAACGCCTCCGGGGTAGACGCCCACGCCATCGGCGACCGCGCTTTGCGAATTGATCCGCACGAAACCGTCGACGATGACTTTGTCGCCCGCAGTCGGCACCTGACCCGTCGTCCACGTGCCGGGCGTGTTCCAGTCGCAAGGAGAGGCGACGTTTTTGCAGGCCGAATCGATGCGCAATGTCGACCCAAACACGGGGTTCGGGAACGTGTCGGTCATCGTCGCGACCGTTGCACCAGGATCTGGCGCCGCTATGCACGCGCTCGGCCTGCCGACGCACGCGAAGCCTGATTCGTTCGTGCAAGACGCAGTGCAACCGTCGCCGTTTTGCGTATTGCCGTCATCACACTGCTCGCTGTCTTCGATGACTCCGTTGCCGCAGACCGCGACGGTCGGATTACAAACACTCGGCGAGCCGGAGCATGTGAAACCCGACTCCACCCCGCACGTCGCGGAACAACCGTCGCCGTTTGCCGCGTTGTGATCGTCACACGATTCGTTGCCTTCAAGGAGTCCGTCGCCGCAGACGGGGATGAGCGAGCATTGGCTGGGCTGACCGACGCACACGTATCCAGACTCCGTGCCGCACGTCGCGGAACAACCGTCGCCGCTTGCCGCGTTGTGATCGTCACACGATTCGTTGCCTTCGAGGACTCCGTCGCCGCACACGGCAATGTGTGAACATTGACTCGGCTGTCCTCCGCACGCGTAGCCCGATTCGACCGCACACACGGCGGAACAACCGTCGCCGCTTGCGGTGTTGCCGTCGTCGCAGGATTCCGAGCCGTTGATCAGGCCGTTTCCGCAGACGGGATCCGGGGCACACGCGCTCGGAATTCCGTTGCAGCTGAAACCGGATTCGACCGTGCATGCGGCCGAGCAACCGTCGCCGTTTGCCACATTGTGATCGTCACACTGTTCACCGGCCTCAATCAAGCCGTCGCCACACACGGACGCCGTACACACGCTCGGAACTCCGGCGCAGGTGAAGCCCGATTCGACCGTGCAAAAATGATCGCAACCGTCGCCGCTTTGCCCATTGCCATCATCGCATTCCTCATTCACGCCGATGATGCGGTTGCCGCAGACTGAATCCGCGACGCATACGCTCGGCGTGCCAGAGCAATTGAAACCCGACTCAATCCTGCACATCGAGCTGCAGCCGTCCCCATTGGCGGTGCCACCATCATCGCACTGTTCCGCAGCCTCTAGGGATCCGTTGCCGCATGATGCGATCAGGAAGGCATGAAGTGACGCAATGAGACTGAGAAGATCCGGCCGATTCACGGTCGAGTCCGCGTTCAAGTCGAATGCCAAATCCTGCGAAGTGCGCGCGATGAAAAAAGCACGGATGCCTTTGCGCATTTCGCTCGTGTTCAGCGCCCCGTTGTGATCGAGATCAAGCAACGTCAACACTTTGTCATCCGTCAAAGAACCCCGAAGACTGCGAGAAGAAAGTGAAGCGACGGCGACAGCCAGAACAATGAGACCGATCGCGCCAAGAGTGAACGAAAATCGGCGAGACATGTCCGTCAGTATGTCATGAACGACTGCTCGACACACCTCAAGATCCCCGACGCGAATCTATCCCGGAGGCGGCGGAATCGACGGATCTTCGTTCTCACACAAGCCGCTCGCCGCGTTGAAGACGCATCCGATGAACACTCTGCAGCGCGCCGCATGCTCTCCTTCATATCCCTCTGGAATGGAGTTCACCTGAACACAGGATCCGGATTTGGGATGATCAATGCGGCACATTTGATCCGTCTCGTCATACCTGCAAAAGTAATTCCCCTTCTTTCCGTCGAGACAACCGAATGGCTGACCAAAATGATACTGACATGTTCGATCGCTGTTTACTTGCACGCATCTCGCTTGCATGACACCGCCATAATCACGCTCGTACTTCGGATCCCAGAGACAATGTTCAGTGACGTTCGCACGCAATCCCTCGGTGCAGTTTTCCTGCGTATGAATCGAATTGCAGGAATATTTCTCGGCGCAGAATGGGTAACTGATGTACTGACTCGACGTCCTCTCTTTGCCAAGGCGACATAAGTCATTGTGCTGACAGACACTTGGATCCCGCGTACCGACGCACCGATCAAAGTACGGCGCTTGTGCGCAGTGCGTTCCGTTCCACAGACAGAAATTCCCGTTTTTATCCGCTCCTCCGCAGACGGATTCGCTCATCTGAGCGCATGTCAGGTTGGTCGTGCCTCCGATTTGGCTCATGTCATCCTCACACTGGAAATTGTGCTGGGCGGAGGGATTCCATTTGCACGGTTTCAGATTGGAAGGAATGCGTTTGCCGTCCGTTCCCGTTTTCGGACAGGAAATTTGCGTCGTATATTCATAACAACGAGTTTTCGGGATGCATCCCGCCGCGGAATCCCAAAGGTTGTTCAGATCGCGCAAACAACGCTCCTGCGTCATCGCGACGAGGATGCACGCATTGCTGCAACCGTCATCGTCGATCCTGTTGCCGTCGTCGCATTGCTCATGCCCGATATACATCGA
Source organism: Candidatus Peribacteria bacterium (assembly GCA_043776335.1). GTDB lineage: Bacteria > Patescibacteriota > Gracilibacteria > Peribacterales > Peribacteraceae > SICN01. The sequence continues at coordinate 26,999 of JAYVRL010000035.1, forward strand.
TCCGTCGCCGCAGACGGCATTCTTGCAATTCTTCGGACACGCATCACCCGTGGCGGAGTTGCCATCGTCACACTCCTCTCCCGCTTGCACGAACGTGTCGCCGCAGACGGGGAGCTTGCACGCGTTCGTACAATCGTCGGTGTTGCTCTGATTGCCATCGTCGCACTGCTCCGCGCCTTGCGTGAAATGATCGCCACACTTTGCTTTCTTACATTCGTTCGTGCATGCGTCTGTATTCGAAGAATTGCCGTCGTCGCACGGTTCGTCGGGGCTCGCGACGCCGTTGCCGCAGATCGTATTGCGGAACGGAGTGGTCTGACCGTCGCCGTGATTGTAGAGCTCGACGATATCCTTCTGGAGAAGGGTGCGACCCCAGATGCCAAGCTCATCGACTCTGGCGATTTCGCTGGCATGCTGCGAGCCTCCCCAGATCCCGTACGAATCGAATCCGACCGAGATCGAGGACGCATTGCTTGGCGGCGTGCCGGTGAACACATGGGTATCGGAAGGGCCGGCATTCACACTGATCGACATGACTTTCGATGCGACATCGAAACTCGCGACGACCAAATTCCACTCACCTTTGCGCACACCGCCGAAATTGTTCGCCTCCGCAAACTCGGCCGTGCCGTTGTTGTTGATGCTGAAATTGAAACGATCCGCATCTTTGAAGCGATACGCAAGCATCCATGTCCACGAACCGCCGACGCCGTCCGCGATCACGAACGAATCGTTGCCGAGCGAGATCGGGTTGAAATACACCCACGCGGCGACCGTGAAATTGCGATTGGCATTGCCGAGAGTCGGGCTGATCGCGCTGAGACCGTAAAAGACGTTCGGCGAAAGAGCATGTCCTATTTTGCCTTCCGCGGAGCCGATATTCGCATTCCAGACGGTCAGATTGTCGCGCCCCGCAGCCTCGAAACGCGTGCCCCCTTCCTCGTCAAATTTCCAATATGCCTGCAAGTCGGCGGGAAGATTGACGCACACGCTCGGAGCCGTGCCGGTACACGTGAAGCCCAATTCGATGCCGCATGTCCCCGAACATCCGTCGCCGCTTCCGTTATTCGCATCGTCGCAGCTCTCGCCCGTTTCTTTCACGCCGTTGCCGCAATTCGGCGCCAGCGTCGTGCGGAAGGCCGAAACAACCAATCGAAGATCCGCATTATTCACGAGCGCATCGCCGTTCATATCGAACGCGAGATCATGTTGCGCGATCCCGCGCAAAGTCGTTCTGACACCCTGACGCATCTCATTCTTGTTCAAAGATCCGTTGTGATCATCGTCAAAAAGAGTCCGCACTTTGTCATCGAGCAACGAACCTCGGAGACTTCGCGAAGAAAACGAAGAAACGACGATCGCGAGAACAACGAGACAGATCACACCGATGATGAACAAAAAACGACGAGACACGTCTCGCAGTATGTCATGAGTCACGCTTCAAAGCACTTGAAGACGCCTGCGGAGCGCGAAGGATTTTCAGTTCTGATACAACGTCGATGAAATCGGCTCCGTGACGGCCTCCGCTGAAATCAAAAGGAGCGTTTGCCCATGGAACTAAGGCGGAGAGAGAATGTCGAGCTGCGCGAAAATGATCGTCACGTCGGTATTGTCGACGACTCCGTCGGAGTTGATATCGTACTGACTGACGGCGCTGTACGGCTGTCCCGGCGCATCGCCGACGAGAAGTTCGAGCGCGAGGGCTTCATCGGGATCGACTGTGTTGTCGGTCGGATTGATGTCCGCGAGCACTTTGACGAAATTCAGATACGAGACGCACACGGTCGGCGCGGATCCGGAACAATGGAATTCACCTACGACGGTGCACGTATCGGAGCATCCGTCTCCGTTGACCAACGCGCCGTCATCGCAAGCCTCGCCCGCTTCTTTGAGACCGTTCCCGCACACGGGTATCGGGCTGATCGTCCAAAGAATGTTCGGGCCGGTCGTCACTTGGACGGCGCACGGCGTCGTGGAGCACGCGCCGTTCGTCGCGACGTTGTAGCCCATGCCCGCAATCGTTCCGTCGTCGACGGAGACATACAGCGATGCGCCCGTATCAAACGCGAGCTGCAGCGTTCTGTGCTGAGGAGTCGGAGAAACGTCGGCAAATACATCGAAAAGGTACGTCGTGCTGCCGCTGAGTGTCACCGTATTCACGTTGCCGAGACCGAAATTTTGGAAGACCACTGTCCCGACCACGCCGGATTTCAAGACGACGGCAGCGCTTGGCGGCGAGCCGGACGGACGCATGGTCAAGGTGTAATTTTGAGCATCCGTCACACTGCCCGAGGCGGCCTTCAACGCGATCTTGCCGAGCAAGACGTTGCCACCCGTACCGACCGTTCCGGAGAAACGCATGATGAGCGCTCCGGTCTGACCGTCCGTGACGTTCGCCGTGACCGGATTGCTGTCCGGCGTCACCGTGAACGACGACGTCGGACCGGCAAAATGACAAGAGGAATCGCATGCATTGCCGACGGTGCCATTCTGCGAGCCATGGTCACACTGTTCACCTGCTTCAACGACGTTGTTGCCGCAGACAATCGGCGTACAAACGCTCGGCGTGCCAGAACAGACGAAACCTGATTCGACGTTACAAGTATTGGAACATCCGTCACCTGCAACGGTGCCGCCGTCATCACACACTTCTGAACCTTCGATGACGCCGTTGCCGCAGACAGGAGAGGCAACCGTCGGTCGAATACGCATGTCCACGCTGCCCGATTCGTTCACAATAAAAAGGTAGAGCGAATTGCGAGCGAGAAGCGCACCGGTCGTCGTATCCGTGCGATCCATCGTGAGGCCGCGTGCCGCTTCGAAATTCGTCAACGTATTGCCATGAGCGGCGTCCTCGGTGCGAGCTTTCGCCGACGCGAAGAACTGGCCGGGGAAGCGCGTCAGGAAAGCCTGAGCATTCTTCTGTGCTTTCTCAACGGATGCATTCGCATCGCTGTATTTGTATCCGAAATAATTGATCAAACCGCCACCGCTGACCGTCAGCACCTGATCGAGAGGAAGGTTCGTCACATTCACGTCATCGGGAACGGAGACCAAATAAATGCGATCCTGAGAAAGGACTTCGTGATCAGTGCCGGTCGGAAACGTGACTTTGTAGACTCCGACGGATTTGAAACCGATCTGCGTGACCTGGCCTGCGAGCGATGATGCGTGCTGACGATCAAAAGGAATCGGAACCTCTGTCGAAACGGCAAAACGTTGCGCGACCACGACGACAAACGCCACTGATCCGAGAAGAGCGAGACTCGAGCCGATGCGGAGGAGTGAACGCCTGATCATGGGAAGGTCGGAGTCGGAGTCGTCAAATGACACGTGTTGTCACAATCGTCGGTATTGATTTGATTGCCGTCATCGCACTCTTCGGAGCCCTTGATGATGCCATCGCCGCAAATGCCGTCACACACGCTCGGAGCCGTGCCCGTGCATGCGAATCCTGACTCGACGGTGCAGGTGCTTGAGCATCCGTCGCCGTTGACCAAAGCGCCGTCATCACAGGCTTCGGCAGCTTCTTTGACGCCGTTGCCGCACACCGGAACGATGAACGTCCAATGTGTCGCGTGATGTGCCGTCACCAGAATCGCGCACGGACCGGCTGTGCACAAACCGTTCGTGTCGATGCCGCTGAACGAGTTGGCGGGGTTGGAAGCGAAAAGGAATCCGATGTACGTCTGCGCAACCGCAAACTGAACCGCGATGTCAGCGCCCGCGGGCGAGTCGACAACGTCCGCTTTCACTTCGAAGATGGCTGTCTGATTGGCTTGCACCGTACGGAGCGCGCCCGTGCCGTGGAAGACAACAAAACCGAGACTGCCCGTCTGCACTTGCTGCACGGGAGTATCGACGACTCCGTCATTATTCGTATCGCGCCAAAGTACAAAATGATGCGCGTCACTCAGCGAACCGCTGACGGCATGAAGCGTCAGATCGGAGAGAATCGCACCCGTCGAAGGACCGACGGAGAACCTGAACAGCGTGATGCCCGTTTGACTCGCGGAAGCACTGGCCTCGTCAACCGATGTCTGGGTTTGAACCGTGACCGTGGACGGAGGAGGCGGGGGCAAAATGCCGTCCGTGATCGTCCACAACGTGCCAAGCACCGTCTGCACGCTGATCTGGCAACCGGTCTGCGTGCACAAACCGTTCGTGCGAATGCCGAAAATCGGGAAGGTACCGTTGATGCGCCTGCCGCCGATGTAATCCGGCAGATCCGTCGCAAATTGAGCGCGCAACAAAGACGTGCCCGAGAACGAAGGCGATGCGTCCGCTCTCAGCTCGAACGTGAGCAACGTTCCGCTGTTCAGCAAGGCGCCGCTCCAATCCAACGGCGAATCAAACGTGACGCGTCCGCCGACGGGGGACTTGGCGATGGTGACGGCCTGATCGACGACGCCGTCGCTGTTCGTGTCCTGCCAAAGTTTGTAATGCTGAAGCAACGACAGCGAGCCGGTTTGCGCGGAGAAAGCCGTATGCTGGAGTTGCGTGAGGTCTGCCGCGCTGGCGCTGAAACGGAGAAGACTGATCGAGCCGCTACCCGCGAGCGCGGTCGCGATCGAAGCCTGTGCCAGCTGGCGAATCTTGATGTTCGTGTTTTTGGCGGCCCCGCTGCCGAACGGAATCGGCGTGCCAAACGTGCAATCGGTGCGACACAGATCCGTGTTGTCAAAATTGCCGTCGTCACATTCCTCGGGGAAATCAATCGCGGTGTTGCCGCAACCCATGACGCCGTCGACGGACAAATCCGCTCCGTTGTGCGTATTCACGATGAACACGTACAGCGCGCCGTTCGGGTCCATGCGCACACCGTCCGCTGCGGGAGCGGTCGGATGAAACTTGACGCGATTGCTCGATTCGAAATTGGCAAGCGCGTTGCCGAACAAAGGATCGTTGTTGCGCGCGGTCTGCGATGCGAAAAATTGTCCGGGAAATCGATCGGAAAATCTGAGTGCGAAAATATCGCGACGTTCCATCGTCGCCGCGGCATCCGAATAGCGATAACCGTAATAGTCGACGAGATGCGTGCCGGAACCGGTCAACGCGATCGCAAGATCCAGCGGCATGTTCAGCACGCGGTCATTGTCGGGAATATGCACGAGGTAGATCCGATCCTGATACAAGATCTCTTTGTGCTCGCCGTTGTTGTACGTCACATCGAGCACATCGATGTTGTTGCGCTTGCCGAAACGCGTGATGGAACCCTGCAAATTGGCATGATCGACGGCAAACGGAATCGGAATCCCTTGAAAGAGGAGGGGCTTCGACGCCCTCGACGCATGTCCGAGCACGAGAAAAAGAACAACCATGACCGTGACACCGGCGATGCCCGTGAGCGCTTTCTTGGACGCCCATGGTGCTGTCAGCGTGAGTTGCATGTGGATGTTTGCGTTGAATTCTTACGCCGCAATCTGACGGCGCGAACGAATCTGCGCGTAGGCGAAAGTACATGCCGCGGCGAGAAGCATCGCGACAAACGCGAGCGTCGTCTCGGGACCGGTCTGAGTCACGAGCGGCGCGCCGCTGTGGAGCACGTTGCCGTTCGCATCAATGACATCTCCGTTGCCGCCGATGATGATCGTCGGAGCATTCGCGCGCTGCGCTTGGATGCGATCCAAACGTTTCGCATAATTTTGATTTTGATCGAAGAGACCCAATCCGTTGTTCTGCTGTGCCGGCGCAACGAAGGTATCGACGGGTTCGGCCTGAGTGGACGTCAATGACTGCTGAGCTTCAGCGCGAAGAGTTGCCGCATTTTGCTGCTGAATGGACACGACACTCTCGGCATTGCGCAAATTTATTTGCTCCGGAATCTGCTGCGCGGTCTGAGACTGCGTGGTTTGCGTCGTCTGTGCCGTGGAAGTCTGCTTCGTCTGCGTCGCAGTCGTCGAAGCGGGAGCGACGGTCAAACTCGAGCCTCCGAACACCTGATCCGGTGAGAGATACGCGAATGCGGAAACCGGCACAAGGAATGTGATGGTGAGCAGTACGCTCGCACCGACGGCGGGAAGCATCTTCTCCATAGAGTGTGGGTTATGTGTATTTTTCATGAGTATTATATCCTTTTTTTGACTTTTTTACAATGTCAGGGAGTTTCGATCGGAAGACTGGGGATCGGGAACTCGGGAGCGTCGACGCCCGGACCGCGCTTGATGTTGCGGTTTCCGTTCTGCGCTTGGAAGACGTTCCACTTGTAATCCCAATCGTCGATGCCATAGGTGAATCCGTTGGTGGGATCGGTCTCACCCGCATCAAAATGGCAATTCTGGTTCATGTCTTCGCCGTAGATCGGAGACGAAGCCTGCACGTTGCAGACACGCTCTCCACGGACATTATTGCAGACCATTTTGTGCTGCTCGGGACACGCGGGTGCGAGTCCATTGCCGTCGCACAAACCGTCGCGATCCGTGTCGGAAACGAGCGGACTGGTTTCGTGTTTGTCGACCTGACCGTTCATGTTCGGGTCTTCGCAACGATCACCGAGACCGTCGTGATCCGTATCGGGATCAAGCGGACTCGTCTTCATGACGAAGAGTTCCGTGCCGTCGGGGATTCCGTCGCGGTCGGTATCGGGATTCTGCACGTCCGTGCCGATCAAAAGCTCTCGCTTGTCGTTGATGTCGTCGCCGTCCGTATCGAGACCGGAAGGCAATTCACGCTCGGACATGACGTAACATGTGTCTCCGCCGAAGAAAATTTCTGCGATCGACGCAGAGGCGGGAGCGGCTCCGTGCGTGGCATTCTTGATGCCGACCAAGTCCGTGTCGGCGGGTGCCGGCGGCAACAGGGACTGCGCTTTGCGCTCGGCGAGCGAATAGAAAAATTTGCCGTCATACATCGCTTTGCCGATCATACCCGCGGCTTTGTTGGCGGCTTCGTTACCGGAGAAACAGTAGCCCCAATAGCGTGTGTTCTGGTCGTAATCGGGACCGCCGAAAAACGTGATGCGCGGAATGCGCACGCCGTCGGGAATCGTGAAAATGGAATGCGTATCGGCGGGAGCGGTGAAACCTTGCGCTACCCGAGACTGATCAAAATGAATGGTCGGCAACACGCCGCTCTGCTTTGAAATGAGCACGAAGCCCCCGAGCTTCGAAGGATTCGCCTGCCGCATGAGCACGACACTCGCGATCACAAGAATGACGCCCGCAATCGTGAATGTTGCGTACTTCAGCCCCTGGAGCAAATACGGATTCGAACGCATCTCATCAGTATAGCACAAAAGACGGCAATCCGAAAGCAGCCCTAAGCGGCTCAAAACACTTCCAGCAGAGCTCTCAAAGCTCTAAGATTCCCCGCATGGCGAAAGACTATTATTCGATTCTCGGCGTTGCCCGTTCTGCGAGCGAAGGCGACATCAAGCAAGCGTACCGAAAACTGAGCAAGGAATTGCATCCCGACAAACACAAGGGCGCAAAGGACAAGGAAGCGAAATTCAAAGAAGTGAACGAAGCCTATGAAGTGCTGGGAGATGCAAAAAAGAAGCAAGCCTACGATCAATTCGGATCGACGGACGGCAATCCCTTCGGCGGAGGAGGCGGAGGCTTCGGAGGATTCGATCCTTCGAATTTTCAAGGAGCGGATTTCTTGGATCTCTTCGAAAGTTTTTTCAGCGGCGCGGGAGGTCGCAGAAAACAAGCCGACACCCGCGGACGAACGATGGAAACGGAAGTGGCGATCACGCTCGCGGAATCCGTCAGCGGCACCGACCGACACATCTCGATGAAGACGCATGTGACCTGCGACGAATGCAAAGGATCGGGCGTCACGGAGGGATCGAAATTGGTGAACTGTGCGGAGTGCGACGGCACGGGGTCAATCTCGAAAACCGTGAACTCGCTCTTCGGAGTCATCCGTCAGAACGTGGTGTGTTCGGCCTGCAAAGGAAGCGGAAAAGTGCCGGAAAAACCCTGCAGAAGATGCGGCGGAGACGGTCGCGCGATGGAGAAAAAAACAATCACGGTGCACATTCCGGCGGGGATCGACGACGGCCAGACGCTGCGCGTGACGGGCGAAGGAGAAGCGGGGCAACGCGGCAGCGCGAACGGCGACCTGCTCGTGCACATTCGTTTGCAACCCGACGCGCGTTTCGAACGCCAAGGAGATGACATCCGATCGACGCTCAGCATCACCGTGCTCGACGCGGTTCTCGGAGCCGAAGTACAAGTGGAGACGGTGCACGGTTCGATGACCATGACGATCCCCGCCGGCACGCAGCCGGGGCAAGTGTTGCGCATCAAAAACAAAGGCATGCCGATCGTGAACACGAGTCGCCTCGGCGATCACTTCGTCACCATCGATCTGGTGGTGCCGACGAGGCTCGGTCGCGAAGAAAAGAGATTGTACGAAGAGCTGAAAAAACAGCAGAGATAAGGAACCAATTCACTCTATCTTGTAAATGAGAAAATGACACATACTGAAATATAATCCGTCTAATCTCTTGAAATTTTGCTTTGAGTAATGTAAAATTTACTTTACTCTATAACTCTGCAAGCTATGTGCAAGCACAAACTCTCCAGCGGCAAGATAAAGTGCAGGATTTGCTCAACAAAAGCTTCAACCAAGCAGGGTTTTGTTAAGTTACCGAATAATATTCGAGATTTAGATGTCAGCTATAAAATGCTGATTCGCGAACTCGGCAAGCGATGAGATTCATTACATTACCAGATTGTATTGAGCGAGGTTTCCCATATATTCACGCTAGCTTAACAAAAGCTGAACCTGCCCCAACATATGAAGCTGATTCATATGGAATGGGCGAATTGGAGAAAGTATTGTCATTTCTTCGATCTGAGCAATATTATCCTACCTTTGAAGAAAAGGCGGCATATCTAATAGCGAGTATTGCTGGCTCTCAATACTTTCAAAACGGAAACAAACGTCTTGCTACTGTTGTACTACTTCTTTTTTTGATTGAAAACGAAGTTCAAATAACAGATTTTAGTTTCACCATGCTGAAATTGAAGATAATCCTAGCATCGATAATGCTCACCCTTTGTTTTTATACAACATCGCAATAGTGTTGGGGGATAGAGCTAAATGGGGCACTACAGATTTTACAGAACTCAGAATGAAGATTGCCCAGCTTTTTAAGCTTATTTATAAACTGCCAAAGCCTTAAATAAGCTAAATATCGAGATTCTCGAGTCCGTCCGGAGCCATCACGGGCGAGAGCTCTTCGCTGACGGCCTCCTGTTTCACGGGCGCGGCCTTCTCGTTCTTCAGACGAATCACAATCTGACGATAGTCGCCTTCGCCGACGGATTCGGTCGCGAGATCGGCAAGTGCGGGCGTGCTCGACACGTGCGTGTGCACGATGCGGCGAAAGTACGGGCTCATCGGCGACAATGTGACGCGTGCGCCCGTGCGACGGACGAAATCCGCTTTGGCTTCGGCGATCTTCTTCACTTTGTCCTCCTGCATCAAGCGATAGCCGTCGACGTCCACGACGATGAAGGGCGCACGCTCGGTCTTCTGGAGAGAACGAAGAATGGACTTCAAAAGATGCTGCACTGAATTCAACGTCTCGCCGTGCCATCCGATCAAACGACTCGCTTCGTTGCTCACGACATCCACTCGGGTGACATCACCGTCTTGTTTCACCGTGATCGCCTCGAACGGGATCGAGAGAAATTTGAGCAGCGTGCCGGTGGTCGAGATGATCATGTCGTTCATGCGGGGAGAGGATACCGAGGAAGTGATGAGAGGGAAAGAGTCGACGGGCGAGCGGATAAAAGGTTCTGATCAGTAATTTCGGTGGGAAAAAAGTGGGTTCATCCCTAGTGAAAAACGAAAGCACTTGATTTCAGCTTGGATTGCTTTTGCACAAGCCAGAAATAGCCAATATTTTCACGTACCAATAGCAGAATTGCGCACAAAGCCAAATTGTGTTAAAATATATAAAGTGCTCTTTCAGAACACTGGCAAGGTTCAGGAGCTGAGGCAAGCACTCTGCGCGTTTGAACGCGGGTAGTGCGCTTGCCTCACCAGAGAGACAGCCGCTTCTCCCCAGGCGTATTGCTGGGGATAGTTCCATTTTTTTTGGAACATGAAATGAAAAATAGCTCTGACATATTGGCCGTACTTGGACTGAGTGGTCCACGAAAATTCGTTGACGGAGCGGCGCCCCGACCAGTCGATCTGGACGCACTTCGCGCGTACCATCGAGGCGAGCTTCCCGAATCAGAAGCTGAGGATATTGACTTTCTGATTGCGTTGTTCCGCGACTGGCACAATGCCAATAGCGACGTGCTCATGGAGTTGGGCCCAGTCTTGGCAATTGAGGCACCTCTCGGGTCTTCCTGAACCTTACCGCGAATCTTCGGATTCGCATCCCCACCCTGTGCATTGCATTAGGGTGGAGTTTTTGTATGACGCTCGAATGACAATGTGCAGGCTACTCGGTAGGGAAGTGAGATCATGGGAACATGCATTGACATCCTCCACGCCTTAATCAAAAGCAGCGTTGGAGCTCATGTCACATCGCACTCCATCGCCATGGTGATCGTCGTTACCGATGTCCTGCGTGCGACATGACGGTTCGACTTCGTCACAGAAAATGTGGACCAAAACGCAAGCATGGTATGGCAACGGATGCGGCACAATTCTTTCTTCGAGAGAAAATCACCGTTCGTGATGTCACTGGATTCTACGGAGTGAGCTACGGAACGAAACACGAGCGAATCAAGCGCGGTGTTATCCTATCCGCTATTCGCATCCACTACGCGCTCACCGCTCAAAAAAAGACCCCCTTACGGAGGCCTCTTTGAATTCTTGAGTTGAAGACGAGGACTAACGAACGGCGTCCTTGAGCGTCTTGCCAGCCTTGAAGGACGGAACCTTCATAGCCGGGATCTGGATTTTCTGCGTCGGGTTGCGCGGGTTGACGCCCGTGCGTGCCTGGCGCTTCGAGATGCGGAACGTTCCGAATCCGGTGATCGTCACGTTGTGGCCCTTCTTGAGCTCCTTCGTGATCGTACCAATGAGTGCCTCGAGAGCGTCGGAGGCGGCGCGCTTCGTGATGCCGGAGGCGTCAGCGATAGCTGCAATAAGATCCTGCTTGGACATGGAATCTTGGGGGAAGAAATAAGTATGCTTCGCATTGTACGGAGGGGGATCGCAGCCGCAAGCCAAAATGTAGTTATGAATCCCTTGATTTCCGCTTGCGATCGTGAAAATGGCTTCTGCAAGAGGAAATATCGCACTTGCCTGCAGCTACACAGGAAAGATCAATGCTATACAATATTAAGGCTATATGTTATAAGAATACTCTATGGAACAAACGCTCGCAGAAGAGATGTGGGCAGATATAGAGCAAAGTCATGCCAATGGCCTGATTACCATTCCTTCTGGAAAGACTCTCGTCCACTGTCCCAACGACCCTGATGCTCCGATAAAAAAAGAGGGTGGCGGGCAATTAATGTTGAATGTGCTTCAGGGTAACGCTCGATCGCTTGAAGCTCTCGCACGCATTCTCTGTCATATCCATGCAACGAGAGGCGATCTTGGGAAAAAATGGTTGGAATCAGGCCCGGGACATGGCGTTGGCGTCAGCGAGCTATCGCTTCAAGGCATGACTGTTGACACAATTTCCCTGAGTCCTCTTGCGCCGCACATACAGCCGCATTTGAATCTACTTCGTGCCAATCAAGAAACTTCGGCGCTTGCGAGAACACAATGGCCCGTTCCATCAGATGCAAGAAATGCGATTCATAAAAAATACTTTTCTCGCGTTGACGCTCCGTTCATCAAACACCAATACATCGGCGATATCAGGGATGAGATCGTTTTACCGGGAAAGGAATATAACGTCGGCAATGATTGTTGCGGTGCATTGCATTACAGCCGCGATGCGCGAGAAGCATTTGCAGTGATTCTTCATAGCCTGAAAGGCAACGGATGTTTCATCGTCGATCCTTGCTGGAAAATGGAGGAATGGCAAAAAATGTTCAAGAAGAATTTTCCGGCATGGCAGATGATCTATGATCCGATCGATTCAGATATCGAAGCAGGCTCATTGGTGCTTTTCGGGAAAGAGCATCCGATTGCATCCATCGCGAATTCCACCATTCAATACAACGAAGTTCCTCATTTAAAGGAAAAACTCTTGGAGCAATTTACCATCGATTGCATCGATATGTCCGCACGAGTGCACTCTGTCGAGATCGGCGAATTTGGACCGGCGGTACGTTTTCCTGCCACGCGTCGGTGACCTCTGCGCCTCTTCCTCTTTGACAAACTCCCGTCTATCCTCGATCCTCTCCTGCGATCATGCCGACCCATTTAGTCATCGTCGAAAGCCCGACGAAGGCCAAAACCATCAAACGTTTTTTGGGGAAAGATTACATCGTGGAGTCCAGCATGGGACACATCCGCGATTTGCCGACGAGCGAAATCGGCATCGATACGGAACATGATTTCGAACCGACGTACGTCATCCCGAAGGAGAAGGCGACGACGGTGAAAAACCTGAAAGAAGCCCTGAAGAAAGCCGACGACATCCTGATCGCGACTGATGAAGATCGTGAAGGGGAAGCCATCGGTTGGCATTTGCTGGAGGCGCTGAAAGTGAAAAATCCCGAGAAAGTGAAGCGCATCGTGTTCCACGAAATCACCGAGAGCGCGATCAAAGAAGCCGTGAACAGTCCGCGCGTGTTGGATTACAAACTCGTGCACGCCCAGCAAGCGCGCAGAGTGCTCGATCGCTTGGTGGGCTACACGCTCTCTCCCTTCCTCTGGAAGAAAGTGTACCGCGGACTCTCCGCAGGTCGCGTGCAATCCGTGGTCGTGCGACTCATCGTCGATCGCGAACGTGAAATCCGCGCGTTCAACGCCGAAGAATATTGGAGCATCGCTGCCGATCTGAAGAAGGAGAGCGGCGAACAATTCACCGCCGAACTGAAAGAAAAAAACGGAGAATCGTTCGTCCCGCATTCGGAAAAGGATTCGTCGGGAGTCGTGAAAGACGTCGACGGCAAGCCGTTTGCCGTGAAGTCGATCGACACGAAAGAACTGAAGAAAACTCCGCCGCCGCCGTTCACGACGTCCACGCTCCAGCAGGAAGCCGCCCGAAAACTCGGCTTCTCCGTGAAGCAAACGATGGTCGTCGCACAACAACTCTATGAAGGCGTGAACATGGGCAAAGGCGCGGGCACGACGGGTCTCATCACGTACATGCGCACCGACTCGGTGAACCTCAGCGAGAAAGCTCTCTCCGATGCGAAAGCGACGATCGAAAAAATGTACGGACGCGAATACGTCCTCGCGAGTCCTCGTCTTTACAAGACCAAGAGCAAAGGCGCACAGGAAGCGCACGAAGCCATCCGTCCGACCGAGATGAACCGCAATCCCCAATCGGTCGCCGACGTCCTCGATGATCAGCAGCTGAAGCTCTACACGCTGATTTGGAACCGCACGATGGCCACGCAGATGGCGGGCGCCGAACTGAAGCGCGTGGGCGCCGACATCGCCGTGGAAGGCAACGGCAACAAGTATATTTTCCGCGCGACGGGCCAGACGATCCTCTTCGACGGATTCCTCCGCGTGTACTTCGAAGACAAGGACGAGGATCAATTGGAAAAAGAAAAAGCCGCGGGCGAAGCCGGCGACGGAGAAAAATTCTTGCCCGAACTGAAAGAAGGAGAAGATCTGAACCTCGAACAAATCTTGCCCGAGCAACATTTCACGAAACCTCCCGCGCGATACACGGAAGCGAGCCTCGTGAAGAAATTGGAAGAGGAAGGCATCGGCCGTCCCAGCACGTACGCTCCGACGATCTCCACCGTCCAGCAACGCGGCTACATCCGCAAAGAGAACAAACAGCTCGTACCCGAAGACGTTGCTTTCACGGTGACGGATCTGCTCTCGGCTCACTTCACGGACATCGTCGATCTCGCGTTCACCGCGCGCATGGAGCAGCGCCTCGACGATATCGCCGAAGGCACGGAGGAATGGGTGCCGTTCATGCGCAGCTTCTACGGACCGTTCGCGAAACTCGTCGCCGAAAAAACGAAAGAAATCAAAAAAGAAGACGTGATGAAAGATCGCGAACTCGGCACCGACGACGACACGGGGCTCCCGATCGTGGTGCGCACGGGCCGCTTCGGCGCGTACGTGCAGCTCGGACTGTGGGACAAAGAAAAAGGAAAGAAAGCCAAGCCCAAAGCCGCGTCGCTCTTCAAAGGCATGTCCTGCGAGACCGTGACGCTGGAAGAAGCCAAAGCGCTGCTCTCGTTCCCGAGAACGCTCGGCAAAGACGAGACGGGAAGCCCGATCGAGCTGCACCTCGGACGTTTCGGTCCGTATTTGAAAGCGGGCGCCGCGACCGCCTCCGTTCCGAAAGACGTGCATCCGTTCTCCGTCGATCTTGAGCTCGCGAAAAAGTTCCTCTCCGAAAAAGCAGCGAAGGCGGCGAACCCCGGCAGGGAGCTCGGCGAGGATCCCGTCTCGAAGGGCAAGATTGTCATCAAGGACGGCCGCTACGGCGCGTACGTCACCGACGGCACGACCAACTGCTCCGTCGGAAAGAAACTCGATCCTGCGACGTTGTCACTCGATGACGCCATCCTCATGCTCCAAAAAAAGCGACTGGCGGGCCCGAGCAAATGGAAAGGCCGCGGCGGCTGGAAGAAGAAGAGCGAGTAAGCGCCTACCGTTTGACGATCTCGATCTGCATGAACATGCCGAGCGTATTCGAAAACGGCGCGAGCAAGACGTCCTCGACCCACCGCACGAATCCGTACGCGCAAGACGGCACGAGCTGCGGCTTCGAGAGTCCGCCGCTCAGCAGATATCGAAACGGATGCACGTATGCGACGCGCCGGATCGCGAGCTGCGGAAAACGCTTTTCAAACATCGCCCTATCCCGAACCAAGATCATCCACGGCAACGCGCCGTTGGCGACGGAGAGCGGCTTTTCGGCTTTCAGGCGCCACTCCGCTTGCTCGGGCTCAAACGGTTCGTGATGAAAATTGCGGTAGATGAATCTTCCCCACGGCGTGTTCGCGGGTTCGACCAGAAGAATCTTTCCGCCCTGCGCAAGACAGCGTTCGGCTTCGGCGAAAAATGCGGCGGCGTCCGATACGTGATGCAGCACGTCGAGCAAATACAGCGCCGCAACGCTCCCGTCCGCAAAGGGCAGTGAGACCGCCGACGCGACGCGATCGATGCCGGGCAGCGGCACGATGTCGGTCGTGATGACATCGGTGATCACCTCTTTCAGAAATCCCGAGCCCGAACCCAGCTCCACTTTTTCACCCGCGGGCAAACTCTTCGAACCGCGACGGAAAAACTCGTAGTGATCTTCGTAAGTACGCTTCAGGAATTTTTTCGAGCGAATGATCGCAACATGCCTGCGCATATTCTCCGGGGCGTCGATGTCCTCTGACAGCGTCATGAGGCCATCCTAACAGAATGACGCATTTCGCTGGCGGGGACTTCGCGGTAGGATACGCCCGCGAATCGGGTGATGACTCGTTTAGGCGCGTAGCTCAGCTGGTAGAGCATCAGTCTCCAAAACTGAGGGTCGTAGGTTCAAACCCTACCGCGCCTGCCAATGTCATCACTCATTTGGTCTGTGCGGCTCAGCTGGCCGCATCGAGCTTGCGAGATGCGCTCGACAAAAAACTCTGCGCGCAGCGCATCAGTCTCCAAAACTGAGGGTCGTAGGTTCGAACCCTACCGCGCCTGCCAAGAATCCGTACTCAGAAGACTCCAAACATTCTATAGTGAGATCCATGCTGTCATGGAGAGTTTTGTGTCGGGATGTCGGCATGTCTGTTTTCATCACGGTCGCAATCGTACTACCGCTCTGGCAACTGCAGCCGATCTATCAGGAACCCGATACGCAAGCCTTGTCGGATCGCATGCTCACGGAGAGCATGAGGAATCTTTTTCGCGAGTTTCTTCCGACGCAAACCGCGAAGATCATCGACGGTGCGGAAATCCCGACCATCGGGCACGACGGCATCATCCGTTGGACGAACATCGCGCGAGCAAGCGGCAATCCCCGTCTGCCGCCGTTGAATGCGAGTCCGATCCTTGACGCCATCGCAGGCAAACGCCTCTCTGACATGCAGGCCGAGCATTACTTCGGCCACGTCTCGCCCGGCAAGTACGGCGCCGAGAACATGTCCGCCTACTTTCGCTATCGGTACCTGCTCTTCGGCGAGAATATCGCCGCGGGAGGGTTCGCCGACGATCAGGCGCTCGTACAAGCGTGGATGAAGAGCAAGGCGCATCGCATCAACATCCTCTACCCGCGCTATCACGAAATCGGCGTCGCAGTGGGCATCGTCAATTTCGCCGGAGGGAGCCGTTGGGTCGCGGTGCAGCTCTTCGGACTCGCAGTCGCGGATTGTCCGCACGTCGATGCCTCACTGCCCGATATCATCACGTCCGAGCGTGTCCACGAACTGCAAATGGAGCATGCCGCCACCGCGTTGAGCGCCATCATCCGCCATCATCGACAAAAAACCGTGGAAGACATCGCCGATTACAATGACACGGTTCGCGCATACAACGATCTCTTCGAGAAAATCCAATATCGCGTCCAGCTCATCAACGATCTGACGAACACCTACAACGCACAAATCAAGGCATTCAATACATGTGCCTGAGATGGATTTTTCATAATCTGAAGCGGTCTTTCGATCGATGCAGGCGATAAATATTGACGTACGCAAAAGGTGAAGGATACTTGGAAAACTATGAGCGAATCAAACACCACATCATCGGCTGCGGAAGAGGCGTTCAGCGAAGGAAAATCAGGGGTGATCCAACGCGCACTCCACAGCGCATTGGAGAAGGATGAGCAAACATGTCGCGCTGAATTCGGGCGACTCGCAGATCGATACGGTGAAGGCGACGTCCGGGCAGCAGTGAGGGAAATTCAAAGTGCAGCCGTGCGTGACAGAGTGCTCGCGACGATCGGAGGATAGACCCGCTTACTTCGTGACCAGCGCACGGTAACCCCACGCAGCGATCAAACCGCCGACGATGGGACCGAGGACATACGCGACGGACAGCGAGCCGAGGCCGAGAGCAACGGCCGGATTCACGATGCCGTTTGCAGCGGACGATGCCGCCATCGCGCCGAGCGCAAGTGCGGTGCCGATCACCAAGCCTGATGCCTGATCGGCGACTTTGCCATGCACGACGGAAGAAACTCCGAGCACGAGAATGCCGGCACCGAGAGCTTCGGCGAGGGCGATCGTCATCGTGCTGTCCACCGTGAGAGCAACGTGAAGCCCCGTCAGCGCATCACACACCGTCAATGCAAGATATCCTCCGATGAGCTGAGCGATGACGTACGCGGCCGCATCCTGCAACGACAACTTGCGCATGCTCGCGAGGGCGATCGTGACCGCGGGATTGAAGTTCGCTCCGCTGACGGCACCGAACATGTACACGCCGAGACCGAGTGTCAGGCCTGCGATCACGGGCGTCGGCACCGGCAAATGCACGGCGATGGAAACGCGAACCATGAACGCGAGAAGAAACGTGCCGAGAAACTCGGCGAGGTACGGGCGAATACGCATGAAGAGTGGAGGGAAATCATTCGCCATCCTACTCGTCGAGGCTCATGGTCTTCAAGCGCTCCTTTCCATGAATCTTCCGAATCGCTATCGTCGCCGCATGGAGTACACATGGTGCCTCAAAAACGGCGACATGATCGCAACGGAGAGCGCCTCTGTGCCGCTCTCGAACATCGAGTACGCCTACGGCTTCGGCGTGTATGAAACGGTGCGTGTCGTCCACGGAACGCCGCTTTTTTTGACGCAACACCTCGAACGCTTGCTGAGATCCGCGGAGATCATCGGACTGCGCCACACGTTGCATCTTGCGCTGCTCGCGGAGTGGACCACATCGCTCCTGCGAAAAAACGAAGCGGACACGTGCAATGTGAAAATGCTGCTCATCGGCGCGCGTGAACCGAAAGACGCGATGCTCTGGATGATCCCGCTCGCGCCGCTCTTCCCCGACAAACGTCTCTTCACGCGTGGCGTCAGCACGATCTCGATCGTGCACGAGCGCTTTCTGCCGCAAGCCAAAACGCTGAACATGCTGCCGAGTTATCTGCACTACGGAACAGCAAAAGCCGCAGGCTGCTACGATGCGTTGCTCGTGAACCAAGCAGGGTGCGTCACAGAAGGGACTCGCACGAATGTCTTGGCGCTTCGCGGCCGCACCATCGTCTCGCCACCGAGCGCGGAAATCTTGGAAGGCGTGACGCGTGCGAACGTCCTCAATACGGCGCGAGCAAACGGATTCGAGATCGTCGAAGAACCGCTCCCGCTCGAAACAGTTTTCGACTGCGACGGACTATTGTTCACGAGCACTTCTTCGAAGATCATGCCGATCTCGAAAGTCAACGATCGTGACATGACAATTCCCGATACTCTCCGAGAATTGATCGGGCACTACGATGCGTTCCTCGCATCATTGCTGCCGCGGTAAAACTATTTCGCGGGAGCGGAAGAAGCGGCCTTCGTCTTGCGTGCTTCGTCAGCCATGTTCTTGGCGATGGTCTCCATCTGTCCGGCTACGACGGCAAGCCCTTGACTGAAGGACTTCGCTTTCTCGGCGGATCCGTAGGCGTCTTTGGCATTCTTCAAAACACCGTCGAAGTCGCCGCCGATGCCCGCCTGATACGCGAGAACAAGCGACTGGAAACCTTCGGAGACTTTCACGGCGCCTTTGATCAGCGGTTCGGTCGGGCGACTGGCGAGCGCGCCGCGGGCAGCAAGCATCGCTCTGGCAGAGGCGAATCGCGCCTGCTGAATGTCCTTTCCATTCAAAGCCTGCAAGACGTTGCCGATGTCCGTCTCCGTCTGAGAAAGGAGCGCCTGCGTTCGACGATCGGACGCATACATCTCCAAACGATAGTACAGAAGCGCGACATCACCGCGTGTCATTTCGCGCGACGGCGAAAGAAGACCGTCCTTGCCGACCGCGGTCATCGAAGACGCGATGGAGTAACGCATCACCGGGAAAAACCAATCGGTGGTATTCGGGACATCGGGGGAGAGCGGCTGCGAGAAATCGCCGAACGCCGTTTTGTAATCGATTTTCTTCGAGAGGAGCAACATCTTCATGAAACCCGCTTTCGTCACGACTTTGTCGGGGCTAAATGTCGGTGCGGCATCCACGATGCCAAGAAGCTTCGCAGCCTCCGCATACGGCATGTACCACGCAGTCGACGCGACATCTGAAAACGAACTCTTCGTGATCTTTGCGAGCTCTTCGGCTTTCACGATTGGCGCGACCAAAATCTTGGCCACCTGAGCGCGCGTGATTTTGTCATTCGGCTTGAAGAGAGGTGCGGCTTGGAAAACATTTTTGGACTGCAAATACTGCAGCGCGGGGTAGACCGGACTGCTCTGAGGGACGTCGGTAAAAACGACGGGGGTACCCTGTGCGGATACGATCAGGGGAAGCGAGAAAGCGATGATGCCCGCTGCGGCTGACGCGAACCACTTCGTGCGAGATTGGATGATCATAGAAAAGCGAGAAATTAATGACATGGTAGCAGTCCGAAAGCTCAAGCTGCAACGAAAAGATCATAGACATCCGATGCAGCGACAGAAAACAGTCAGGCGCGGGAAGTTTCGCAAGCGGGAAGGGCTTCTTGTCGTCTGTGACGTTGGACGGATTGTTTCCTTACAAAAAATACAGCCCTGAGAAGAAAGAAAAAATCAGACACATGCGATACAGTGTTTTTCAGCCTGTGAACGAGATGAAAAATCGCAGCTGTTTTCATCTCCGTCTCAGAAAGATGCGAGACACAGGAGGCGGCTATTTGACTGAAATCAACGCTTCTAGCCCCGTAGCATAAAATCATGCACCTTCGAGACACTCGCTCTTGATCTTGCTCCAGACGCCATCTCCGGAGCCCTGAAAAAAGCCAAAAGATCAGAGAGAATCCGTGCATTTTTGTACGGAAGTCGACAGTGACCTGGCACACGTACGCCGCCATGAAATCATTGTTGAAACACCTTCCATGAAAAAGATCTCGTACATGTGCGTCAGATAGGGAGGCCGTCAGGTGAATTATTGCTAATATATGATTTTATTGTAAAGATCACTTAGAACAGAATCATGTAAACTAAGTTAAACAAAATAGTTACTTGATCCCTTATCTAAGCCAAAATATCAAATTCACCTATGAGGTCGGCAATCGAAAAAATCACACACACAACGACGCAAAACCAGCCCTGCAAGCAAAGATCAAACAGACACGAGACATCTGTTTCATGGCTTCCAGAGCCATCTGAAAAGCGAAGGCTCTTGCAAAGATCAGAGTCATGCGAGACAGGTTCTTGTTAGATCTTCTTATTTATGCTAAAATAATGACAAGAATACTTAAACATACAAGAAGTACAAACAAATACACATGGCTCTCAGCGAGCACACCATCTCAGGTCTTCGGCGCATTCTCAAGAACTCAGTCACCTCGGAACTGAGCAATGAAGCGATGCAAAAGCTGAAATGGTTTTTGTTCGCCGCAGAACACGACGGCAACGTGAGCCTCACCTGCCGTCACTTCGGCATTTCACGTTCGACGTTCCTCCGCTGGAGCGAGCGTTTCGATGCCGCAGATCTGCGAACTCTGGACGAACAATCGCGCTGCCCTCACAACGTGCGTGCGCCCGAGACGGACGCCGCGACGATCGCACTCGTCACCTCCATCCGCAAGCAAGAACCGCTCGCGAGCAAAGAAAAAATCCGTGAGACGCTGCTCAAAACCAACGGCATCGCACTCTCGACATCGACGATCGGACGCATCATCAACCGACACAAACTGTTCTTCGCTGACACCGCTTCGCATCGGGCGAAACGCGGCGAGACCGGAGATGACACTTCCTTCACCGATACCACTGCACCCGTTCGCACTCCTTCGTTCGAAGGAAATGACGAGCGGGCCGATGTGCCGTTCCTCCCTGAACCGGGACTCACCTCCTGATCATGCGTACCATGCTCCAAAGCATCGGCGCGATGACAATCGCCTTCACACTCGTCCTCGGGTGGCAGGCGACGACGGTGAGCTCTGTCCATGCGGCAAGCAGTCCGTCCTATACCTTATATGGCAACTACGGAGATCAAGCGACGCAGAGCACCCAGGTCTCCGCGAGCTACACGCTCGATCAAGCCGGACAAACATGGCACCAAAAGCCGCTGGCGAGCACGAGCTACCAGCTCATGCCGGTGCTGAACGGCGATGGAGCGGCTTCGTCTGCCTCCTCTGTCTCCTCGAGCAGCGTGTCCTCTTCGACCGAAACGAGCGGCGGCGGCTCGGGCCACCAACCGACGAATCGCAGGCCGCGTCCGACAACAACACCAAGTACGACGCCGACGCCGATCACTCCGCATGAGGCCGCTCCGAGCTCGGCATCGAGCAGTGCGGGCAACTCGAGCTCTTCCTCTTCCGTATTCGTAACGGAACTGAACGGCACATCCTCTTCAAGCGCAGGCGCTGTCATGAACCAACCGTACTCGCTGCAGTTCTTCGATGGCATCGACCCGCTGTGCGCTCCGACCGAAACGATCGAGACCCACGTGATCATCATCGATCTCTGGACCCTGCTCCTCATCGTCTTGATCGTGACCCTGTCGATTCTCTTCGTGCGCGAACTGCGCAAGAAATACAAACCTCGCAAAGAGCCGAAGCATCGCAGCGCCTACCTGACGTGTCTGCTCCTCGGCATCCTCGCCGGTCTCGCACTGCTCTTCGGCAACCAACTGATCGCAGAGGCACATGCGGCGCAAACGACACCGATGAAAACCGTCTACAACGGCCGACTGCTCGACAGTACCGGACACGCCGTGACATCCGCTCAGTCGATCCGCTTCAGCTACTGGAAGAGTGCGGACGAGATCTCGAGCGACATCGACGGCGCGGGCGCGATCAATACGTCGGCGACGACCTACGCCAACTGGCAGGAAGTCCACGTCGTCACGCCGAACGCCAGCGGATACTTCTCCGTGAATCTCGGAGACATCGTGCCTCTGCCGGACATGAGCGCGATGCCCGTGTCCACGCTGCTCAGCATGTACCTGCAAGTGGAAGTGAAACCCGCCGTCGCGCTGGACACCGCGTATGAGATTCTCGATACCGACTCCACTGATACGGCGATCGACCGCTCCGGCGTGCTGTCCGTACCCTTCGCGCAGAACGCGGACTACATCGACCAGCGTGAAATCGGCACGGGCAGCGGCTCCATCCCGCTTCTCCAGAGCGGAGGTTTGATGCCGATCCGCACCGTCCCTAGCGGCACGAATCAAAATGCATTCACGATCGACTCGGACAACAACGCGAGCGGCGAAATCGCTTTGCAATTCGGCGCCGCGCTGGGCAAGAAACTGACGTACGACCTCGTTGCCAATACGTTCAAGTTCAACGCGCCGGTGGAAATCAACGGCAACTTGACGGTGAACGGACTGGTGAACGGCGTGAACCTCTCCAGTCTGCAAAGCTCGACCGGCGCACTGAAAGCATCCTCGGGCGGCGGACTGAACTTGAACATCGCCTTCGGTAGTTACCGTCTGAACGGCAACGTGACGAACTATCCGGGCGGCACTCTCGCACTCATCGGCAATGCGACGAACTACGTGTTCTTCGGCTCCGGCGGCATCATGAAGAACAGCACCGGCTTCCCGACGGACGAGAGCTTCATTCCCGTGGCTCAAGTGACGACATCCGCCGGATCGATCACGTTGATTGCCGACCGTCGCACCCTCCAAAGCGATGATCGCGAACACACGGTGCAACAGGTGTACTCGGCGGCATTTGAGAAAACGAGTTATCAAGGCGACGGCACGAGCAATATCGGCCAGCTCTCCGTGTCTCACGACAATATCTCGCTGAATAACTTCTACCTCTGGACGAGCACGAAGACCGCGCTGCAAGACTACGACATGCTGATGCGCTTGCCGGTCTCGTCGTCATTCGCCCGCTGGAGAAATGACGGCGGCAACTACTCGTTGACGCTCAGCTATCGCTCGACCTCGGCGAACGCGACGGACAACAAGCTGGACATCGAAGTCTTCGATACGAACGGCGTGCCCGTGACCTTGAGCGGCACATCGACGGGACTTGTCTCGACGTCTTGGACGACGGTCAACCTGAACTTCTCCGCCTCTTCCACATGGACACCCGGACAGGACATGATGATCCGCCTGAAGGTCTATGCCAAAGACAACTTCCAAATGCAGGTGGGCTCGCTGAAGCTGAAATACGTGGAGCTGACCAAAGAAAACTAACAGACGAACACACACGCCGCTCCTCTATCTATAAAGAGAGCGGCGTGTTTTTTGCGCAGGAAAATTCGAGAAAAGTCTTTGTTTTAGTATTTTTTATTAAAACATAATTACTATTTTCGTCCACTCATCACATGAGCGCTGAAAACGGATTTGTGGTATAGTAGTCAGAAATCTTCACACAAATACCTATGTTCCAATACTCTCATCTCCTGCGCCGACTCAAGCGAGTCGCTGGCATCACGCTGGTAACGGCGATGTTGATCAGCACTCTGCCGGAGACTGCAACTGCCGCCTCCACATGGAGCCCGACACTGCTCGTGAACACGGAATCATTTCAGATCATCGACTCGGGTGACGGATCAACGAACATCGAATTGAAATTCGGAAACGCACTCGACGCACGTCTTTTCTATGACATCACCAACAACCGTTTCAACTTCACGAAGCCGGTGTTTATTCAGGGATCATTGACCGCAACCGGTTCGATCACCACGAAGGGCACGCTCTCCGGTGTCACCCTGATCGTCTCCGGTGTCTCCTCTTTCTCCGGCGCCGCCGTCTTCAAGACGAACGCCACGGTGAAAGGCACGATTTCGGGCAGCACGTTGACCGTCACGAACAACGCCTCGGTCTCCGGCGCACTCCTTGTGAAAGGAAACATCGCGACGAAGGCCACGCTCTCCGGCGCGAACTTCACCTTCATGGGTGCGACATCCTCGTACGTCCTCGGATCACTCGGCATCGGCAAATCCACGGCTCCGAAAGCCAAACTCGATGTCGTCGGCACGATCTCCGGTTCAGAACTCACGATCAGTCGTAACGGCGCATTCTCAGGATCCGTCGTCGCTGAGGCGGGCTTCTCGGGTAGCACGTTCTACGGAGCGGGCCTCGGAGTGTGTACGGGCGCAAACAACAAACTCACGTACGACCCCGCCACCGGCAAGTTCGGTTGCAGCTCAATCCCCGTCTCTCCCACCAGCTTCGGCACGGGCAACGTGATCTCCATCAACAACAACTACGTGAAGAGGGCAGGCGACTCCATGACAGGTGCGCTCTCCATCGACGTCCGTAACGGAGGACTCGGAACGATCGGCCTGAACGCCATCAATACGATCTCCGGCGCGATCATCCACGCGGAAAAAGCGCTCACCAGCTCCGGCACGTTGACAGTGAAAGGCAACGCAACAGTAAAAGGAACGCTCTCCGGTGCATCCTTGGCGGTCTCGGGAGGCGCGACGGTCTCCGGCGCACTCCTTGTAAAAGGAAACATCGCGACGAAGGCCACGCTCTCGGGTGCGAACTTCACCTTCATGGGCGCGACGAACTCCTACGTCCTCGGATCACTCGGCATCGGCAACACGTCTCCGAAGGCGAAACTCGACGTCCTCGGTACCATCTCCGGTTCACGCCTCACCATCAGCGGCAACGGCTCATTCTCCGGAGCACTGACCGGCAAGTCCATCGTCTCGAAGACGAGCATCTCCGGTTCGACGCTCACCGTCGACGGCAACGTCACGCTCCACGGCGTCACGTACAACGCTCCGAGCGCGCAAGGAACAGCCAACACGTTCTTGAAGAATGACGGCGCGGGTAACCTCACATGGACGGCGACCGTCAACAGCGGCGGTTCCGGCGGCATCATCTCACTCCATCCGCAGTACACGAATGCCATCCTCTTCGCGAGCGGCACGATCGCAACGACCGTCGGCCAGCTGTCTGCATCGGGCAACACGCTTCTGAACGAAAACTTCTACTTCTGGACGACGAGTAAGGCTGCGATTCAGGACTACTGGATCTCCGTCCGCGTACGTCTTCCGGACAACTTCGTGGCATGGGATCCGGCCAAGTCTCTGGAAATGAGATATCGCACGGCCGACGGCGTCATCAGCAACAACCACGTGTCCGTCCGCATGAAGGATACGACCGGCACTTTGGTCGCTCTGACCAACGCAGGCAGCGCCACCGGCGGCCTCGTCAGCGCACCGAACTTCCAGAACGCCAACATCATCACGCCGACCTTGTCCGGCGCGGGATGGACGCCGGGCGGCTACGTGACGATCTACATCAAGCTCGCGTCGAAGACCCTCAAGTTCGCCGAAGTCGGCTACCTGAACCTTCGCTTCAAGACATCGACACCGTGATGAATTGACCAACCCTCGCGAACACTTTCTTCAGACGAGAACCCCGCACAGTGAATGCGGGGTTTTTTTCGCATGCGCGCAAAATCCAAAGGACGAAAAAAGATGAGACGGCTATCATGAATGCTCATGGACTACGCGACGCTCGCCACCACGGATCTGAAGGTCAGCAGGCTCTGTCTCGGCACCATGGGCTATGCGCGTCAGGTGAGTGAAGCGGATGCGCATGCGCAGATGGACTACGCCTTCGCGCACGGCGTCAATTTTTTTGACACCGCCGAAATGTATCCGATCCCCGTTGATGCGCGTTTTGCGGGACAGACCGAAGAAATCATCGGACGTTGGTTGCAAAAAAGCGGCAAACGAAAAGATCTGGTCTTAGCCACGAAAGTCTCCGGGCCCGGCAGATACCGCGAGACGCATCACCTGAACAAACGTTGCATCGAAGAATCCCTGAATGCCAGCCTGCGCCGACTGCACACGGACGTCATCGATCTCTATCAACTTCACTGGCCGGATCGCAATGTGCCCACATTCGGCGGTCGCGGCTACGTGCACAATGAAAAAGAAAAATCCACGCCCATCGAAGAAACACTGGCCGCGCTACACGACATCGTGAAAAGCGGGAAGGTGCGATTCGTCGGACTCTCGAATGAAACGCCGTGGGGAACGATGGAATTTTTGCGCATCTCGAAAGAAAAAGGATACCCGCGCATGATGAGCGTGCAGAACGCGTACAACCTGCTCAACCGCCATTACGAACTGGGGATGGCCGAAGTCTCGATGCGAGAACAGATCGGTCTGCTGCCCTACTCGCCGCTCGGCTACGGAGTACTGGGCGGTCGGTACTTCAGCGGATCATTCCCTGCCGGCAGTCGTCCAGACGTGCATCCGGAATTCGCCGTGCGCTACCGCTCTCCGCACGCAATGGAAGCCGCGAAATCGTACGAAACACTCGCAAAAAACCACGACCTGTCTCTCGCACAAATGTCTCTGGCATTCGTGCGGATGCAGCCGTTCGTCACCAGCACGATCATCGGCGCGTCCACGACCATGCAGCTCGCGGAAGACATCGCGAGCGCGGATATCACGCTGTCGGACGAAGTCCTGCGGGAGATTGAAACGATCCACGAACGTTTCCCGAATATCGTGGCGTGATCGATTCGGAGTGGAGAATGAATAGCACGGAGATGCTGCCCGTGGGAATTCTTGACAGAAGAATGGTCCGTCATCACTCTTCTGGCACATGACAACGATCGAACGACAATCGATCATCGAATCTGAGCATCACGCGTCGTCTGAACATGCCACTTCCGTGCCTGCCGAACGCGCAGGCAAGATGCGAAAAGCAATCTACGGCCTTGTCGTCCTGCTCGGAGCTTTGTCACACGCGGAGACGACCGAAGCGCAAGAAACACTCCCCGTATCTTTGGTGAAGAAGAATACGGGATCACTGGTGATCGCCGGTGGCGGCAAAGAGTGCGAGGACATCCACACGCATTTCTTGGAACTGGCGGGAGGAAAGAAAGCTCGCATCGTCATCATCACGACGGCGAGTGAAATGGCTGACGAACCTGAGACGCCTGCCGAATATTACTGGCAGGGGAACATGCCGAGTTCCGTCGATCTCGTGCATACGCGAGATCCCGTCACGGCGAACACGGAGGAGTTCAATGACAGAATCAAAAAGGCGACGGGTGTGTGGATTTCGGGCGGCAAGCAACGACGATTGATGGACGCGTACGGAAACACGCGGGTGAAAGTGACACTCAGAAATCTTCTCGCCGAAGGAGGCGTCGTCGGCGGCACGTCAGCGGGGGCCGCAATCATGGGCGAGCGAGCGATCGAAAGCGGCGATCCGGCGGTCATGGGTAGGGGCTTCAATCTTCTGGACAACGAGGAATGGATCGTCGATCAGCATTTCACCAATCGCGGTCGACTGGACCGTTTGCTCCGAGCAGCGCGAGACGAATCAAAACTGGGCATCGGCATCGATGAAAACACCGCATTCGTCGTCAACGGCAAAGGAGAAGGCAAAGTGATCGGCAAAGCGAACGTCTCTGTCTGTGATCCGACGAAAGGAGTCCAAGTATTCAAGCCGGGCGCAACGATCCATCTGAAAGCCTTCACTCCGACGACCGTTGGAAAGCGCGAATGACTTCGCGCTGGAATCGAACTGTTGCAAAAAAAGCATCCTACGCAATCGAACTGCACAAAATTATTTGCTGTTTTCGAATCGCTACTTCGTCGACCCCGCGTAATCGCTGAGATTCACGAACATCATCACCGTGCCGCATTGCACCGCGGGATTCTTTCGACACGGACTGAAGTTCTTCGGCTTGCTCGGTTCCAGCGCCATGCCGACGACACGACCTGCCTTCGTCGCCTTCATCGCATAACCCGCAAGATCCGCCGACGTCAGACGATCGCCCACTTTGATCGGACCGTTTTCAAGCGTGACGTTCACGGGCACGCGTCCGACCAGCGCGATAGGGAAGGAATTTTTCGTGTAGGCACCGGCGACGAATCCGGGATTCGTGGAAACGACGCCGAGGAGCTCGTCTTGGTAGGGCTTCGAAGAGCGCAACACGCTGTGATCGTCATCGATGTCGTATGTCACGAGCTCGCCGGCTTCCAGCGTGTCCTTGGACATGTACCGCTCAGCAAGGTCGGCGCCGCCGGTCATCATGGCTCCTTTCGTGCCCGTGTAGACGTCACCGTTGCTGTTCACGCGGAAGATCGACAATTTGTCCGTGCGAAGATTCACGAGATCCTTGTCTTTCGCGACGGAAAATTCGCTGATCGTCGGGCTGATGAATTTGCGATAGCGGAAGACGGGAGGCGAACCGCCGTTGTACCAGACGTCTTCGTAGATGCCGGGGTTGCCCGGGAAGGTGCGACGGAACGAGAAGTTGATCTGGACGTACTTGTCGCTCGTGCCCGGATTCATCTTGGCGCCCGAGTACGGAATATCGGTTTCAGTCGCCCTCTTCAGCGCGAGTGCGGACGTGCCGGTGCGCACCTGCGCGGAGATGCCGGTGTAATCACTGCCTTGCGGCACTTGCCAGCTGAGAGTGGACGTACTGTCGAGATCCGGAATGTTGATGTTTTCGGAACGATAGAATCCTTCGCTCACCCAACCCGCATCATACGTCTCGACCACGGAACCGCCGGGCGTGCCTCCTCCTGACAAAGCGCCGGCAAGGACCGTGTACTTTCCGTCGTCACGTTGGAATGAGACGGAACCCGTACCCGTACTCGCGACGCCGGAAGGGCCGGCAACGAAGATGCCGAGCAAGTTCGGCGTGTCACCCGAGGCCACGGGGGGCAATCCACCGGCATTTTCGTAATAAATCTGTGACGTCGCGGTTGCGTTGCCGTTCGTGATCAGCCAACTGCCGTCCGGACGTTGCATCGCCTGTGCGCCATTGCGCGTGGTGGCGGCGGGCACCGCTCCCACGGCCATTCTGTTCGAGACGGGATTGTAGATGTTCGATGATGCGGCGAGCGCGACACACGAGGTGGCCGTGGCTCCACCTTTCAAGATGACGAACTGCCCGTCACTGCGCTCGAAAGCGAACGCACCGGGACCCGTACCCGTCGTCATGGAGACGTTCGTGTTCGTGATGAAGACACCCGCATACGGATCGAAAAGCATGGTGGAGGGCTGCAGTGCGCATGTTTGAGTGCTCGTGCCGGGAATGATGAGATATTTGCCATCCGGCTTCGGCAAGACAAGAGCTCCGCGGCCGATGACGGTCACGGTGCTGGCACCTGTCTGCGTCGTATTCGACACGGGATTGTAGATCGACGTGGTGCGCTTGAATCCGCCGTGGAGGATCTGCACGCGACCGTTCGGAAGCGGGATGATGCTCGAACCTTCGCCCACCCTGTCCGTGAGGAAAGGCCCTGCCGTGAAGGTGTTGTTCACAGCATCATAGATACTGGTCTTATTGGAGTTGCCTCCGTACACGATGACGAATTGTCCGTCAGCGCGCTTGAACGCGAGCGCTCCGGTAGAAGTGCCGATGGCAGGCGTCGCTCCGAGCGTCGTGAATGACTGACCGAACGGATCATACAAATACGCGACGTTGATCGTACCCGAGGCGGAGCCCGGAATGATCGCAAATTTGCTGTCCGGACGCTTGATGATGATCGTGCCGACGTTGTACGGCGGCGCGATGCCGGTCGTCATGGCGGGCAATGCGATATGCGTCGTGAAAGCGCCGTTGTAGATGTTGAGTTGCGTGGCGTTCACGGTGGACGGATACGTCACCATGTTCGCGAGCTGGATCTGCAGCGCTCTTCCGCGATCGTTCACGAGGTTCTGCATCATCGGCGTCGTGCCGTCGGTGGCGACACCGTAGTCAAATTGCGTGCGATGCAGCTGTGAGGAATTGTGCACGACGATCTCGTAGAGCGTCGGGTCGTTGAAAAGTCTCCTGTACTGCGTCTGTCCCCAGCCGCGACGCACCAGCCATTCCTGATGGGCGAACTTGGGCGTATCACGCTGGAAAATGACTTTGAGCTGGATGAACGCATCGCCGGACACGGGACGAATGAGATCTCCTTTCGTGCGAATATATTTGTAGTTGCCCGAACACGACGTTTTGCCAGTCCTCACCTGAAAACGCATGAGGACGTCATCCGCATTCGTCTTCCATGTGAGATACGAACCGGACTCGAGTGCGGAAGAAATACATTCCGATTCATAAATGGCACCCGTCGACGTGCTGGGACCGCCACGGACATACCCCATGTCATACGTCGCGGTCGTGGTCGTGGCGCCGCCGAGAATGATGCGAATCAATCCGCGTCCGTCCATGAACGTGTGTGCGCCCACACCGAGCGCCGACGGCAATGCGGGGCCGACTTGGAACTGGCCGGCATCCGTGCGCGTCGGGTCGATGATATTCGTCGTCGTCAGACCTTCGCCGAGGAACATCAAATATTTTCCGTCCTGTCTCCAGATGCCTTGCGCGGCTTTCCTGAGTGGTGCCGTGGGGCCGAATCCGGCGGCGACGGTCTGCGCCGTGAACGAGCCGAGCGGGTTCGCAGTCGTCGGACGCGGATCGTAAATGTACGAGGTGTTCAGCTGCCCGGGCATGATGAGATACGTCCCGTCCGCGCGACGAATGGAGAAGCTGCCCGAGCCGACCGTCGGCGCTCCCGAGATCGGATCAGCCGCGCTCCACGCGCTGTTCATCTGGACGCCGGAGTTGAAGATGTAGTGATGCGACGTGCCGCTACCGGTGAAGACAAGGAATGTGCCGTCATCGCGTTGGAGCGCCTGCGCGCCGTGACCGAAGCTGAAGCCGAGAGCGACTCCCGGCATGTAGCTGGAGTTGGTCCCGTTATACACGCCCCAGTTGCCGGTGCCTCCGCAGAGGATGACGTACGAACCGGAGCTGACGAGGAAAGCCGTCGTCGCGTCACCGGCGGTGCAGTTCGTGAGCGTCGTGCTGCCCGCGGTGGCCGTGATGCCCCATGGATCGAAGAGCGACGTGCTCGTGAGACCGCGACCGTTCACGACGAGATATCTGCCGTCGGGACGCTTCAGCGCGAGAGCACCCGTACCCACACCGACGCTGCTCGGCGCGGTGGTCGAGACGCTCATGGCGGAGATGCCGTCCCACAATTCACCCGTGGTGAGCGAGTTGCCGTCGATGATGATGAACTGTCCGTCTTCACGCAAAATCGTCTGAGATCCTCCGCCCGTTTTTGCGTTCGTTGCGATCGTGGAAGTGGCCATCGTGCCCGCGCCGCCGCCCGGAACCGTGCCGTTGTTCATGTTCAAAAGATCGTTCGATGACGTGACATTGAGCAGCGTAAAGGCCCCGACGGAGAAATCCGTCGGACCGGAGGTTCCCGTCGTCGTCTTCACCGTATCCTGTGACGTCGCATCGACGGTCAGCGTATTTTTGACACCGACGGTGGATCCGAAAAGCGCCGCGCCTGACTGCGTGGACGCACCGGAGATCATGAGCTGCGAACCGGAGATCGTACCCTTCACGTTGAGGAGCGGTGCGACTTTCGGTGAGGCCGCGTTGCCATTTTGGATCGTGAGTCCGCCCGTCATCGTGTCACCGGCCTGATTCACGAAGCTGCCCGACGCGGTGGCGAACGAAATGCCTCCGCCCGCGCCCTGATCGGTGGCGCAGATGAATTTGCCGGTCGAGGGATCGTACACAATTTTGGACGTCGTCGTATTGCTGCAGTTGCCGAGACCCGCGCCGTAGAACGTGCTGCCGGAAAAACCGAGCTCCGAGATCACGGAACCGGAGAACGCACCATTTTGGCTCACGGTGAGCTGCGAGCCGGAGATCGTGCCGACGACTTCAAGCTTCGTATTGATCGTGCCTGACTTTCCGATGCCGAGAGAACCGAGAATGTACGAGGAAGTGGCGCCCATGAACGTGAGGTTCGCGCCGGACACCGTCGCCTTGGAAGCGATGTTGCCTTTCACGAGCAAAGCGCCTGAGATGGAAGCGTTGTTCGCGATCGTGAGGGTGGAACCGGAAATCCTCTTCGCGACGAGCGAGCCGGAGACCGAGGCATTGCCGCTTACGATCAGGTGGGTGCCGGAGATGGTGCCCACCGTCTCGAGCGTCGACTTCAGACCGCTGGATCTGTTCACGCCGACTTTATTGTTCGCAGAATCGATGAACAGCGTGCCGCCGTCGAAGAGTCCGTTGCCGACCACGCGGAGAGCTCCCGAAAATGATCCGTTTTTGCTGACGGTGAGGTTGGAACC
>JAYVRL010000036.1:0-4422 GCA_043776335.1 Candidatus Peribacteria bacterium
TTGTGACGTTTGTAGATGTGTTCACTCACCGGCCCATATTACACCTCAGGGAACGCTGACCCCCGCACTCGAAGTGCGGAGTATTACCTGAATAAAAACACATTTCTAGCTTTTCACTCCCGACAAATCGCAGACGACTGCCTCTGGGTGAATCTCATGTTGAGGGTTCTTACCGGCCATCCAGTCAGAGATGGAAAGGAAGCAATCAAGATACATGTTGCGCATGCTGTCATCCGCGTAGAACGCGATGTGCGGAGTGGAAACGACGGACGGATGATGAACGAGCGCTTTGCTCTGTTCGAAATTCGCTTCGTGCTCGAGCACATCGAGAAGCGCATAGCGCACTTTTCCGCTCTTCAAAGCCGAAAGAAGGGCCTTCGAATCGATCAGCGAACCGCGAGCTGTATTCACGAGAATCACGCCGTTTTTCATCTTCGCGAGTGTTTTCGCATTGATCAGATGTTCGGTGTCGGGAAGTGAGGGGACATGCAACGTGACGATGTCGCTTCGCTCCAAGGCTTCGTCGAGCTCGACATACTTCACGCCGCAATCCCTCTCCAACTCGATCGTCCGACATTTGTCGACTGCGAGAATGTCCATGTCGAACCCGCGCGCGATCTTCGCGACTCTGCGACCGATTTTTCCGGTGCCGACGACGGCAATCGTCTTGTCTTTCAAGCACACTCCGCGCAGTCCGTGATAATCGAAAATCCCCTGCTCCGTGCGTTTGTCCGCCTCCGGGATGTGCCGCATGGTGGAAAGCAGCAAAGCAAACACGTGCTCCGCGATGACGTGCGAGCCGTAATCGGGAACATTGCAGACGACGATCCCGCGCTGCCGACACGCAGGCACATCGATGTGGTCATACCCGACCGAACGCGTGCAGAGCAATTTCAGCTTCGGCAAAAGCGCGATGACCGATGCGGGAAACGCCGTGTGAATGAACGCAGAAATCACTTCGGCATCTTTGCATCGCTCCACGAGCGCATCGCCCGAAAGCGTTCCGTCGACAAACACAGCATTTGGAAAACGCTCAAGCACACTCGCACGATCCTCCGAATCGGTCTCCAGAAACACCATGGATGGAGCGCGCGTATCCGTCATACAGGGATTGTAACAGGGCGACGGACTTAGGGGAGCACTTTCTTCAGATCCGTCGTGTCGATCATCATGATGCGCGGCAACTTCAGAAGATCATCCTTCGATGTCGCCGTTCGCGGATCCATGATCGTGCCGGTGACGTAGCCCGCAAGCTTTGCACGTTCTCGGACGGTTTTGTTTTGCATCGTCGACGGATAGGCGATATGTCGCACCGTCTTGCCAAGAAGCTCCTCAAGCACCTTCTTGCTCTTTACAAGTTCTTCGTCCATCTTCGCGGGCGACAGGGTGCTGAGAGAAGCGTGGGAGACGGTATGAGATTCGATGTCCATGCCGGCTTTGTCCATCTCTTTCAACTGATCTGCGGTGAGAAAACTTTTATTGCCAATGCGATTCGTGATGATGTAAAAGACCGCGGTCTCGCCGTGCTTCTTCAGTACCGAAAAGGCTTCGGAGTATTGGGTCGGATTGTTGTCGTCGAACGTGATGACGACGGGCTTCGCGGGTCCCGAAGTCTCTCCGCTGAGCATCGAAGCAACCGCATCAAGATCGATCGTGGTGTATCCGTGATCGGCGATCCACTGCATCTGCGATGCAAAAAGAATCGGAGATACCGACATTTTGTAACTCCATGTGCTCTTCGGATAACTCTTCGTCTCCCGAATGTGGTGATACACGAGGATCGGAATTTTCCGTGAAGTCGTCTCGGCGGCTCGGGCACTGTTCATTCCGCTCGCGCACAAAACGACGAGTAGGGCGATGAGAAAACGAATGGAATTGCGCATGAGTGGATCATACCACTTTTGGGCTTAAAAAAGCCGATAAGGAACATCTTGTTCTTTCGAAAAGATGAAATAGACTCATCCGTATGACTATCCAAATCCTCTCCGTCCTCGCTCTCGTCCTCGGCGCCGAATTCATCAACGGATACACGGACGCGCCGAACGCCACGGCCACGGCGGTCGCGACGGGCCTTCTCACGCGCGGACAGGCGCTCTGTTGGGCGGCGGTGTCGAATCTTCTCGGTCTGCTGCCGGCGTTGATTTTCGGCACGGCGGTTGCGCAAACGATCGGCAAAGGCATCATCGATCCGCACGCCGCCAATCTTGATCTGATCGCCGCCGCGATGTGCGGAGTGATCGTCTGGGGAAGAATCGCCTCAGTCATCGGATTGCCGGTGAGCAAATCGCACGCGCTGTTCGCGTCCCTTGCGGGAGCCGCATTCATGGGCGGAGGCATTCATGCGCTTCTCGCCGCAGGGTGGATAAAGATCGCGTACGGCGTCGTCATCTCCATCGTCGTCGCCTCTTCCTTTTCATGGCTCCTCGGCAGATGCGTGTTCGTTTTCCAGAGATCTCATCCGATGTCTGATCGATGGTGGCGACACATCCAGCTCGTGACGTTGACGCTCGTCGCTGGCGTGCACGGATGGAACGACGGCTTGAAATTCGTCGGCGTCTTCGCGCTGGTGCTGATGCTCGGCGGAGTCACGAGCACGTTCATCGTCACGCCGCAGATCATCATGATTTGCGCGGTCGTGATGGGGCTCGGCACGCTGTGCGGAGGTTGGCGCATCGTCGCGCGCATCAAGAAAATGGCGAAGAACGACTGCAAGCCGTGGCAAGGAGTGACGGCGGAAACGATCTCGGCGATCTGCATCGGAGCGTCGGCGTTCGGCGGCGTCCCGATGAGCACCACGCACACCGTGGTCTCGGCGATCGCGGGCGCGAAAGCATCCGTCAGCCTGAAAGACGTCCACTGGCAAACCGCGGGGCTCATCGCGTGGGGATGGGTGCTGACCATCATCTTCTGCGGAATCGCGGCGGCGCTGTTCTCCATCATCGGATGGAAAATCATCGTGATCTTCTATCTGATCGGCGAGTGCGTGCTGCTCTGGTTCGAGCGAAAAGCCCGCCTCGAAGAAAGCGACGTCTTCGTGGAATTCTGATCCCGGACTCTCAGCTTTTTTTCATCATGCCTCCGCAACCGCAGCCGCCTCCTTTCGCCATGCAGCCCATCCCCTGCATCCCCGCTTGAGGCTGCGTAGTTTGCACGATGACTTGAGGGGTACTCGGAGTGAAAAAAGTAAAAAGTACGTACGCTCCTGACATCGCCGCCAATGACCAAAAGAATAGTTCGGATCTTTGCATGCCGTTCATCATACAGTGCTCATGCCGAAACTCCACCTCAGCGAAAATCGCAGAAACATGAGAAGAAACACTCCGCTCTCAACCGTGATGATGACTCTCCCCGCCGCAACAACGCCCAACGCACTCAGCCGACATGCGGGAAGCGAAGCGACTGGCGAAAAAGTTGGTGAACGGAATGGCGGTCAAAAGTCCGATGCTGCCGACGAGCGTTCGCACGATCTCCGCGGCGAAGGATTCCCGATTGATCAGAATCCACCACGATTCGTTGCTCGTGTTCGTCATGAGGAGCAACAGAAGCGAAAACGAGACGCCGGCGTACGCAAGCACGAGGGTATTGATCGCGCCCGCAATGTGATCGCGCCCGATGCGGAGCGAACTCTGATACAGCTCCTTCTCGGTGAGGCGGTCATTGGAATGCTTCAATTCAAACACAGCCGATGACTGCGTGATGGTGACGTCATTGAGCGAACCGAGCGTGCCCACGATGACGCCCGCGAGCAGCAAGCCGCGCGTGTCAATCTGAGGAAAGATCCCGAGCAAATAGCCGGTGCTCTCATCGGACAGTCCCCAGAGCTGTCCCCACGCGCTGAACGCATAGGCCAGTCCCGCAGTCAGCAGCAAGCTCAGACACGTTCCTGTCAGAGCGCTCCACATCTTCGCGTTCCAACCGTGAGAAATCACGAACGTCGTCCCCATGATCACCATGGAACCGACGAGGCTGACGAAGAGCGGTGAATCGCCCGCGAGAATCCGGGGGAACATGACGAAAAACAAAATGAAAAAACTTGCGATCATGCCGAGCAACGATCGCATCGAAGATCGACCGCCGACGATGAAAAGTACCACGATGAACAGTGCGAGAAGCCACGTAAGCACGGGTCGCCTGACCACATCGGACAGCACGAAACGGCGCTGCCCCTGCACCACGTCGCTGTCGAGCACCAGTTTTTCTCCGACATAGGCATTGATCGTGTGTCCGTTTTGAAAATCCTGGGGGTTCAGCGTTGTCCTGATCGTCTGACCTTTGAAAGGATCGGTGTCGCCGATCAGCGTGAGCAATGAGCAACCAGAATTTCCGTCCTCGCAATTCACGGGCACGATGGAGGTAACGTGCGCTTCCAGCGATTGCTGAACATCAACCGGTTTGACGTTCTCCTGTGCAAAAGCGGTCGGG
>JAYVRL010000037.1:0-57484 GCA_043776335.1 Candidatus Peribacteria bacterium
GCGGGACTGGCCGTCCTCAATCAATCGATGATCCACGGAATCGACGCGATCTTCGGGATCTACTACCACGCATCCTTGATGATCGTCGTGGTGCTCGCCTTTTGGATCACGGCGTCCATGCTCGTCAAACAATCAATCCTGCGCGCCGTTTTGCTCGTGTTGATCGTGTACTCGGTTTCAATGCTCGGATCGCAAGTGAGACAAAAAAGCGACGCGCAAAAAACAGCTGCAACCGCATTCGTCGAATCGAAAGTTATGGATGTGCTCACGGAACTGAAAACGCGTAAAGGCCGACACGTCGTGCTCGCGCCGTTCGAGATCTCCAATCTCGTCCCCCTCTACACGGAAAGCACCGTGGAATACAACCGCTACTCGCGCTTCGGCATCGCGACCGACATCGATCTTGCAAAACGTTTCATCCTCTACCGTTCGGTCTTCCCGCACTCGGATCCGTTCATCGATGATCCGACACACAGTTTGGTGCTGGGCCAATACGCAGGCAATTTGGCGGCCCGCAAACGCAGTGCTTGTGAAATCTTCGCATGGATCCGAGGAGAGAAGAATGACTGTGCCGTCACGATTCGCTCGCAGATCTATCATCAGGAGCTGCTGCCGATCCTCGATGACAAACGCATGCCCGATCAGCCCGCACTGATGCGAGAATTCGGCGTCGACACCTTGGTCACCAAGGATCCGCTGCCGAAAAACCTGCAACCGTTCTGCACACTGCGTGCAACGGTCGGCGACTGGCGGATCTCCGAGTGCGCCGTTCGCTAACGAATCTCCAGAATCCGATACTCCCCCGACACGAACACTTCTTTGCCGTGACGCAGCACATCCTTCCACGCGGCGGTCTGAGGATCCGTCGGACTCGTCACGAGGAATTTTAGCGGCCAACGCGAGAGCTTTTGCTCGGTCGTCAGTGTGCAGTACTCGCGATAAGCGGCGACGTGCCGAGCCACCACGTCGTCCGGGATGTTGGCGTAATCGCCGAGCAGCTCTCGGTAGTAAATCGCATACAAACGACTGGAGAGACTCCATCTGCGCGTCGTGGGAAACTCTTTGGCTGCCTGCTCGGGAGTGACGCCCTCCAGCCATAAATCGAAGAAGTACGTCTCCCGAGCTCGCTCCATCGGCACAAGATAATTGTTGGCATTGGCCGCTTCGTACACGTCGGCCGACGTGTAAATCGGCACCAAATTTTCGACGATCGAATCATGCGCGTAGACGGTGTCGCCGGCATGCAAATGATCGGCGATGTACCGAAGCACGGGCGCCAGAGTCTGATGCCCACCCCATTCGCGTTCGGTCAAACGGAACGCGCCGTACTGCTGCTCGAAACCGATGGCGATCGAAACGATGATCGTGAGAGCGATGAGGGCGGGGAACCACCGTCGTCCATGAGACAATCGGCGCAACAATGAAAATGTGAACGCGACGGCGATGAGTCCGCCGAGAGGCTGAATGAAATACCAATGATAATGATGCGGCACGATGAAATGGGCCGTCACGACCTGTTGATTGATCGCAATGACGCCCGCCGCGCCGATCGCGGGCAGTAACGGCCATGTCGCGGGCCACAACCTCTTACTCGCGATCCCAAAACTGAGTAACACGAACATCCAAACGCCGAACATCGGGGTGCGGAGAGGCACCAACCCCATCCGAATCGCGCTCTCCTGATACCACGGATGATGCGCGAGCGTGAAAAGCATGAACCCGTACGGCGCGCCGAGCAGGATGAACACGATCCAAAAAATCGCGAGATCTTTGAGGCGCGGCCGATCGAACAGCATGGTGAACCACGCAGTCAGCAAGCTAATGACCACAATGACGTACGACCAAGCATAGACGTACGAATAAACATCGACGACAGTGCACGCCGCGGCGAGAATCAAGAAGACGGTGCGTCGTTTTCGCAGCCACAAAGCGGTCAAACTCAGCGCCGCCAGAAACCATGAAACAGGCCACTGCGGATTGATGCCGCGCGCGAACCGGAGAAAGTCAAAGAGCCCGGTCAGGGGATGCAGATACGTGCCGATGTCCCATGGAGCCGCGAGCGCCGCCCCTGCAAAGAGCAACACCGTCGCCGATGTGAGGGAGATCAATGCGTCGCCGGTCACCGCCCATGCGAAGAAAGTGAAAAGCAACATCAACGCGAAAGCGAACACCGCTTTCGAAAGAATGAACGTCTGCACGGCGGACAAGCCGAACAATTTGCCGGC
This sequence comes from Candidatus Peribacteria bacterium, assembly GCA_043776335.1. Classification (GTDB taxonomy): domain Bacteria; phylum Patescibacteriota; class Gracilibacteria; order Peribacterales; family Peribacteraceae; genus SICN01. The sequence goes on from JAYVRL010000037.1 coordinate 2,226, forward strand.
GAGCATCATCGGCACTTCGGGGATCATCGTCTGGAGACCGGGCTGATCTTTGGGTGCGCCGTAGTACACATTGCCAAGGCGCCAAAAACCGTCATAGGCTTCACGGACGCGCGCGGAATTGTGAATCTCGGCATCCGGACCCATGTTTTCGACCCCCCGAAACGGATACTGCGCATCCGTCCGCTGCAGAACAACCGGCAACAAGACCGCTGCCGCGAAGACCGCGCCGAGGAACATCGTCAGAAAAAGAAAGGCGCTACGCTTGGACATCTCGTTTGCGGACGATAATGTAAAAATTGGCGGCGCAGAGCTCCGCCCCGGGCAAATACGCGAAGATGAAATCAAGGAATTTGATCGGCGAGAATAGCACGAGGAAGAAATACTGGAGGACATCTTGGAGCACGCGCGATCCAAAACACAGAATCGTGGCGAGGAAGGCTGCGGCGAACGCGGTGAGCGCCGAACACGGTCCGCACATGATGCCTCGCTTCACCAGCTCGCAGTGCGGGAAGAGATTTTGGAGTCCCTCGATCGTCCAGCGCGTGTAATCGGACGGCGACGGGTGCCACGGAAAGAGAAAGGGTGACGCGACGTGGATGAGCCCGCCCGGCTTCGTGACACGCTCCAGTTCGACGGCAACTGCTTTGGGATCGATGACGTGTTCCAGCACCTGTTCGCAGAGCACGCCGTCGAACGCTCCGTCACGAAACGGCAAACGCGTGAGATCCGCGACCACGTCGACGCCGAGAAACGGGAAGAGATCGACGTTCACGCAGTTCGCGCAAATGCGCTGCACGCCCGAACCGGCATTGAGCACGAGTCCCGTCGGGACGAAACCGCGTACGAACTTTCGAGGCGTGATCCCCGTGAAGGCCGACGGTCCGATGGCGAGCACGATCACTTCGTAGAGGCGCGGCCACGTCTTGAAGAAATTTTTCCACGCATTCTCATGCGTCGCGGCGGCGATCCGCTCGACCTCGCGCTGCTGCTCGGCGGTCAAAAAAACGGGGATGCCGTTGATCTCGCGTGAAGCGGGCGCGCTCGGCGAGAGAAGGCCTTTGATGCGATCGCTGACAGGCATTTAGCGACTTGGGTAAAGGGCGCGCACCATGTACGACTTCAAATTCTGCGATTGAAAATACGTGCGCATGAGCATCTCGGCGAGCAGACCCATGAGCACACACTGGACTCCGACGATCACGAACAGAGCCGACAGCACGGGTAACGGCGTCTGAATGAGCGTCGGTCCGCCTGCAATTCGTACGATCACCGCAGTCACGATGGTGACGATGCCGAGAAGGATGGCGCTCAGGCCGATGGAACCGAAGAACTGCATCGGACGCGTGAACGACCGCAGGAAGAACGTCAGCAAACACAAATCGAGAATCACGCGCCACACCCTCCCGAAGCCGTACTTCGAGACTCCGTGCGTGCGCGGCCGATGGTGGACGACGAGTTCCGCAACCTTGGCGCCATGCACGGCGGCATACGCGGCGAGAAAGCGATGCATGTCGCCGTACAGACCGACGTTCACGATCACCTCGCGACGGTACGCCTTCATCGTACAGCCGTAATCGTGGATCGACTGTCCCGACGCCATGCGGATCAAGCGATTCGCGACTTTGGAAAGCATGGATCGCAACCACGCATCATGACGGTCCCTGCGCCAACCCGAGACAATGTCGAATCCTTCGTCGATTTTCTGAAGAAACCCCGGAATATCCGCAGGATCATTCTGCAAATCGGCATCCATGGGCAGAAGTACGTCACCGGTGGCCGCATCCATGCCGGCGGCGATGGCGGCGGTCTGTCCGTAATTCGTCGCAAGTGCGAGAACAGTCAGCATCGGAAAGGATGTTGTGAGCGTCTTGAGCTCCTCAAGACTGCCATCCGTGGATCCGTCGTCGACCGCGATGATCTCGCTCGCCGTGAACGTACGCAGAGCCGCGGACAGCTCGGTGAGAAGCGGACGCAGATTTTCGCGCTCGTTATGGACGGGCAAGATGACGGAGAGCTTCACCCCCACACTATAAAGGAGCGGCCGTCCTTGCGCTATTGGAGGGATCATAGGCCTCTAACGGCTGTTTCTGGACGCCCGTGCATCGATATGCGCCTGAATGCCCATGCCGAAAAGGATGAACGCTCCGAGGAGCAGAAAGAGTGCGAAAAGCACGAACAGCAATTCCGAGAACACGAACGCCTCAAGCAAGCACAGGATCGCGCCAAGACAGAGCACTCCCGAAAGAAGCGTGAACAATTTGAGCGGATTGTAGATGGCGATCACCTCGGTGATGTACTGCAACGTGCGGAGCGAGTCGCGAATGATGCGCACTTTCGATGTGCCGGCTCGCTCGCCGTACTCGATCGGCAGATACTGCACGAATTTCCCCGTCAAACAGTAGATCAACGTGATCGTCGTGGTGAAACTGAATCCGTTGCAAAGATCGTCGGCGTAGGGTGTCATTTGTGATTTGCGAAAGACGCGCAGTCCCGAATTGATGTCGGGGACAGAGCGTCCGGTCGTGAATTCAACCAGCCATTTGAACGCGAGTCGCGCCGGCATCTTGAAGAACGTGCCGCGATAATGGCTTCCCTGGCGGGCTCCAACCACCATGTCGTTGCCGCACTCCAGCTGGCGCAACAAATCCGGTATGCGCTCGATCGGATACGTGCCGTCGGCATCCGTGATGGCGATCGCGTCGTTGGTCGCCGCTGCAATCCCGTCTTTCAGACTGCGGCCGTAACCCCCGGGGATCGGATGCGTGATCACGCGCGCGCCCTTCGACCGCGCAATCTCACCCGTATGATCCGTCGATCCGTCGTCGATGACGACAATCTCGGGACGCGGAGACAACGCCATCAGCCGATCGATCACGGAGGCGATTCCCTGTTCTTCGTTCAGTGCCGGCACGATGACGCTGTAGTTCATGAAGGTTTCTTCTGAGTGCCGAAACGGCGATGAATGGCTTGGAGCAACGCATCATACCCTACAGCGGCGATCACCGCATAGCAGAACGTGACGGGGATCAAATAACGTGGCGTGGCATCGGTCAGAATAAACACGAGGGTGTTGTAGCCGATCAAGATCAGAAAGGTCGCAAACCTCCGATCGAAAATTTTCGACAGTCCGAAGGAGCAACCTACATAGATGACCGCCGAACCGATTGCCGCCGCGAGGTTGAAGACGAACGACCAGCCGCCGCCGACGAACGGCAGGTGCAACTCAAGAATCTCAAAAAGTGAAAACCAGAGATACCAACCGAAATGCTGGCGAATTTTGGCTTGTCCGGCCGCACCGATCTGGGCGTCCAGCGCGGTCGGTCCATTCGGCCAACGCGCGTGCAACAGACCGTTGTAACTGCAGGCGCCGGAGCGATGCGACCAATCGCGCGAGATGTATTCCGACCATAAACACCGAAACGGTTCAAAGCCGCGTATCTTCTCGGCTTGCTCGCCTCGCACATACCAAACGATGTCGGTGCGCGCCGATCCGACGATTTGAAATGTCCCGTCTTGCTTGAAATTTCGGACTCCCCAGAATCCGAGAATCAACACCGTGATCAAGCCCATCAAAATGACCTGAAGCCGATTGGCGCGACGATACAACAAGTACCCCAAGAAAAAAATCGGCAGATAGATGAACGAGTAATACCCCAGCGGCAACAGCCCGAGAAAGAGGCCGATCAGCGCGGCCTTGAACCATTTTTGTTGATGCAAATAGGACAGGATCGAGGCGGCAAGCAACAGCAGGATCGGCAAGATGAGCGCCTCGCGATACACGAGGAAGAGGGTATGCATCACCGAAGGCGAAGTGAGCAGGAACACGAAACAGATATCCGTGACGCGACGCTGCACGAAGCGATCCAGAACGCAGACGAATGCGATGCAGGCTGCGAAGTACAACGTGAGCTGAACCAGAAAAATCGCCGTCAGATTCTCCGAGCCGAACACGGCATAGATCCCCGCAAGAAAGAAGCTGTAGAGCGGTTCGCGTTGGACGAACGGATGAAGACCGTCGAGCGAGTAAAAATGTTCATCCAGCAGATGAATCGCCGTCCGATTGTAGGTCTCTGCGTCGCCGGTAAACTCCAGTCCGTGCGGTGTGCCATGCACGGATGCAAACCCCGTCAAGAGAACGTAAAGGACGGTGCCGAGAATGAATGCGAAGCGGGAAATCATGCGCTTTGACCGTACTGCGTAAGCCATTCGTCGAGATACAGAAGAGCCCACACCGAATCGCTGCAATCGACGCTGGAGTCGAAGTATGCGCGCAGATATCGCTCCATCGCCCGTTGATCAAAAATCTGCCAGAGCGGCGATGCAGGCGACAGCAATCGGTCGGTGACGAAATCCTTGAGATCGGAACGGAACCAACGATTGAGTGGCAAACGGAAACCTGATTTCTTCTTCGACAGCGTCTCTGCGGGCAAAAAATCTTTCAGAATCTGCTTCAGGATCCACTTCTTTTGATTCCATCCGCGCAATTGATACCCCGACGGCAATGTCGCGGTGAGCTCAAGAAGTTTGTGATCGAGAAACGGCGACCTCGCCTCCAATCCGTGCGCCATCGCGCCGAGATCGACCTTCGGCATCAAATCGTCCGGAAGATACGTCTCGAAATCCATACTCAGCGCTTGATGCAACAAGGAGTCCGCACGATCGCGTGCTCCGTGCGTCCGTTTCGCGTACCACGAATCCGTTCGTGAAAAACGATCGGCAAAACCTTCGCGATACAAAGCGCGCTTCTCTTCTTCGGTGAAGAAGCTGATGTACTGAAGGAATCGCTCCTGCCAAGGCAAATGGATCGTTTGCTCAAATCGATTGATGCGATAACTCAACGTGTCTTTTCTGATCACATGGAAACCGGCTGTCAGCGGCTTCACGAGGAAATGCACGGGAATGCGTCGCCAAAGCTCCGAAAACTGGAGAATCGGATAGCGCACATACCCCGCGAAATTCTCGTCGCCGCCGTCGCCGTTCAAGGCCACGGTGACGAATGCTCGCGTGGCGCGCGTGAGCAAGTACGTCGGAATCGCGGACGGATCTGCGTACGGCTCTTCGTACGTGCGGACGATCTCGGGAAGCAACTCGAGAATGTCCGCTTTCAACATGATGGGATGATGATTCGTCTTGAAAATCTTGGCGATGCGTTCCGCGTCGGGCAATTCGTTGTGCGTTTCTTCGGGGCTGCCGATGGAAAACGTCTCGACGGGGTGCGGACTGAGCTGACTCATGACGGCGACGACCGCGGCCGAATCGATGCCTCCCGACAAAAACGCGCCGACGGGCACGTCCGCGATCATGCGAAGCCGCACGCTCTCTCGGAATGTGTCGAGAATCTCGGTCTTCCACTGTTGCAATGATTTCGAGTGATCGGTCTTGTACGTCAACGACCAATATTTTTTCTCTTCGCACGCACCCGTGTGCAAATCAATCTTCAAGTAATGCGCGGCGGGAAGCTTCCGGATGCCCTGCAAACCGGTTGCGGGCGACGGCACGTACATCATCGTAAGAAAGTGATGCACCGACTCGAAATCGACGCCCCTCGGACAATCGCCGAGCGTGCGAAGCGCCTTCAGCTCGGATGCGAACGCGAACGTTTTCCCGCTCGCGAAATATTTCAGCGGCTTCTTGCCCGCCCGATCGCGTGCGAGAAGCACGATGTTTCTCCGTTTGTCATGGATCGCGAATGCGAACATGCCGCGAAGTTTCTGCAGGCACGCTTCTCCTTCTTCCTCATACAGTTTCAGCAGCACTTCGGTATCACCCGTGGAATGAAACGAACGGCCTTTCTTCTGAAGCTCTTCGCGCAATTCTTGAAAATTGTATATCTCTCCGTTGAAGACGATCGTCACCTGCTTGTCCTCCGAGAACATGGGTTGGGTCGCGGCATTCGTGAGATCGAGGATCGACAGACGTCGATGCCCAAGACCGACGTTTCCCGCGACGATCACTCCGCGACCGTCCGGCCCCCGATGAGCCAGAGCATCGGTCAATCGGTCAACCGCGAGAGGGTCGACGGACGTGCCGTCCAAATGGATGATTCCTGCGATGCCGCACATGAAGACAGTATAGCGAGTGGCGCCCAAGAATCGGAGTGCCCTATACTCAGCCGCGCATGCAGCAAAAACAGCACGAATGGGCGTGGCAGTGGGACCGCATCTACGACGACAATCAGTGGCTCTTCACCGAATGGATCTGGCCGAACACGATGGAGACCTTTCGAGACAAAGACGTGTTGGACTGCGGCTGCGGCGGCGGCCAGCACATCAACTTCACGTCGCCGTTCGCCGCGCATGTCACCGGAGTGGATTTGAACGCACTTGGCAGCGCCTCGAAGAACACCACGCACCTGAAGAACGTGACGCTGAAAGAAGCTGACATCGCCTCGATGGAACTCGGCAAACAGTTCGACATCGTCTACTGCATCGGCGTCCTGCATCACACCGACGATCCAAACGCATCGTTCCGGAATATCGCTCGGCACTGCAAAAGCGGCGGCACAGTGATCGTCTGGGTCTACAGCAATGAAGGTAATTTCTGGAACCGCCGGCTGCTCGAGCCGATCAAAACGATCCTGATCTATCACCTACCGCGTCCGGTCGTGCTCGGTATCGCGCATCTCCTTACCGCATTGTTGTATATCCCGATCTACACCGTCTACTTGCTCCCGCTGCCCTTTCTGCCGTTCTTCGAGTACTTCCAAAACTGGAGAAAGCTGAGTTACAGTCGCAACATGCTCAACATCTTCGACAAGCTCAACGCGCCACAGACGTGGTTCATCACGAAGTCGCAAATCGAACGCTGGTTCTCTGAACATGAATTCACGGACATTCACATCTCGCCTTACAAAGGCGTGAGCTGGAGAGGATCAGGCACGAAACGAGCACTATGAAACCCACAGCCGAAACATTCGCGGCATGGAACGAAGGGATGTCTCGGAAATACAATCCGGACAAATATCACAACGGCAGCAATCTGTTGCTGAATTTCATGGAAGGCAGACGAACGAACGCCATCCTGAAAAATCTCGGCATTCGACCCGAGGATGCTGTCCTCGACATCGGCTGCGGCGCGGGAAATATGCTCCAGCGTATCCGCGCGGTGCGCACGGGCATCGATTTGTCCGAAACGATGATCGCGCGTTCGCGTGCCAAGCTCGGCTCGGACGTGACACTGATACGGATGTCTGCGGAGCATCTGGAATTCGAAGACGGCAGTTTCGACAAAATCATCTGCTCGGAAGTCATCGAGCACGTCCTGAACCCGAGGATCGTGCTGCAGGAAATCGCACGGGTACTCAAACCTGCGGGACTAGCGAGCATTTCGATTCCGAATGAATCGTTGATTGAAAAGACAAAGTGGCTGCTGCGACGATGCGGACTCCGCGTGCTCATGAAAAATGACGGAGAGACGAATCTCGATGAGATTGAAAACGAATGGCATCTTCACCGCGGCTCGCTCGCGACGTTTCGGAAGTGGAATGATGGAGTGCTCCTGATCACGCGAGTCTGTCGGACCCCTGTGAGAGTGCTGCCGTTCCGGTACGTTTTCCTGTTGCGAAAAGGCCGAGCGTGACGCTTCAACGCTTGAGTCTCAGCTTCGCCACCAATCGGATCGGCAAGAACGGATAGGGCACGCGCGCGATCTTCTCGATCTCAAAATACGGCGTGGCGATCTCGACCAAATACTTCTTGCTGAAGACGTGCAGATGCCATTCGTCTTCCATGTGATCGGCAACATTTGGCAACAGGATGCGAAAAAGTCCGATCTTCTTCAGAAAACCTTTGAGCGCGTTGATCGTGCCTTCGTTCGGCACCGAGACGACCACGATGCCGTCTTTTTTCACGACGGCGGCCATCTGCTCCATCACTTTCTCAGGATTCTGGACATGCTCCAGCACCTCGCTGCAATACACGCGATCAAACGAATTCTTCTGCAAAAGATCCGTGAGCCTTTCGGCATCGCCAAGGATCAACGAGGCGTCGGGACCGAGACGCTCTTTGGCTTTCGAAAGCAAAAACTCGCTCAAATCCACGCCGGTGCGCTTGGCTGACTTCACTTGCTCCAAAATATTGCCGGCTCCGACGCCGACTTCGAGTACCGAGTGATGCCTCTCGACCCCCAACAATTGCAGGAGCTTCTTCACGCGACAACCTTCCACCCACCGAACGATGCCCGTGGAACTGCGGTGATACAGATCGGGATCGAATTCGTGAGCCATGCGCTCGTTCCATTCGGCGAATTGCTGTTCGTTCATGTTCTTGGCTTGATGCATAGACGTCGGAAGACTTCGGCACTATACCGTCTGCCCCGATGCTGACCAACGGTCTTTAGCGCGGTGCGATGGCGGACTGTCCCCGCAGCTCCTCGATCCACGGCAAGCCCGCGTAGTCGCGGTACGCGGTTTTCCACTCCTGACGGCTGCAATGAGCCCCGAACCAGTCGGCGCGTTCGGAACTGTCGATCACGAGATACCGAATCTGAAGCGCACGAAAATCCTTCGCGGAACAGGTCGCCTCCAGAGAATCGAAGAGCAGAAGTTTCTGGGCGGGGAACGAAAGCGTCCACAAAATAGGACCGATGGTCATGCGGCCCGTGTACGTCATGAAGAGAGCGCGATGCGACTGCAGATCCATCGGATAACGATTGAGAGGCGGCCTCAGCTCCGGGAGATTCACGCCCATGTAAAAGTAATCCGCGAAGGTCGTGTGTGCGTTGACCCAATCGTAGAGAGATCTTTGCTCCGCGCTGATCGTCGGCATCTGCGCAAACAAGGATGACGGTTCGAACCGGAATGTCGGAAACGTGATGCGGAAGACGAGATAGACCGTGCTCGAAACCAGCATGGACGCAAGAAGCATCCGTGCCAAAGCGCGCTTGAATGTTCCGGGTGACACAAGCCATGTCTCACCGATCATCAACGCGGCCAAAAAGCCTGAGACACTGATCCCCGTGAAGAGAAGTCTGTTTGTTTCGTACGGTCTCGGTCCGAAATGCACGACGAATGGCGCCATGTAATTGGCGATCGCAAGGATGCAGAGAAGAAGAAGGAGAGGCTGCGTCTTTCGGCGGCGCCAGCTGAAGACGATCGACAACGGAAAGAGAAGCAACGGCAATCCGAACTCGCGGTACAGCCGCCAATCCCAAAGCGCGATCGACGTGCCGTCGGGGTTGAAGTGGAGCCGCCCGTCGAAACTGAGTGTGAACGAATCGGGACTCACGTCACCGGACAGCGTCGACAGAATGCCGCCCTGATGCTTGGCGATAAAAAGCGAAAGGCCGAGGATCACGAACGACGAGAAAGCGAATGCCATGGAAGCACCCGTGACGGTTCGACGATCGACCAGATCGAGGAAGATCAAAGCAGCCGCGAATGCCGCGATGCTTGCCATCAACATCACGAGACCCGTCTCCATGGTGAGCGCGGTCGCCGCCATGAAGATCACCGCAATGATCGCCCAGCCGCCCTGACGACGGCCCGCAGCCGCATCGGCATGGATCTCGGCGAACGCCGCGATCGTCCCGAACAGAAACGGATAACCGAGCGCCGACGGTCGATGACCGAGGAAGTTGAGAATCGAGCTGGTGTAGTAGCTCGACGCGAACACCGGCGTGAGCTCTTTGAACGGAACGGCGAGATGATGACCGATAAGATAGTGCTGCGTGAGATCGCGGATGAGAAACGCCGCATGCAGCCAACCGAGACCCATCGCACCGAGCGCGGTGACCGAGCACAGGAAGACCACTTTCCAATTCGGCGTGAACGTGCGAGCCAGCGCTCCGGCGAACAGCAACACGCCGACTGCTCCGAGCAGGGGCTGGAACATGTACGACACCACGAGCGTGACATGACTCACCGCCGAAAACGCGGCAGCCAGAAACGCCGGTCCGTAGTGATAGCCGATCGCATGCCAAGGATTCACGGCCTCGGTCACGGGAAAATTGCCCTGCATGATCTGCGCCGCGAGCGGAAAATGCGTCCACATGTCGGGATCGGAACCGACGAATCTGCTGTTCATGAAACCGATGACGACGCTCAGAATCGCCGTCGACCACACATACCAACGCGGAGGAATGGATGCCGAATCGGCAACGGTTTTTGGAGTGAAACGAAAGACGACCGCCGCTGAAATCAGCATGAAAATCAACATGAGTCGCCAAGCCCATTCGATCGCCAAGAGATAGGCAAGCGCATTGGCAAACACGAGGAAAAACGCCGTGCCGAACACCGCTGTCATTCCCGCCGTCGCGAGTCCGTTCGGCGCACCCGCAAGACGTGCGACCGCAAAACCGAACGTCAACAAAATGCCGAGAACAAGGAGGAGAAGCGCCGCATCGATCAACATGAATCGCAGGAGAAAGTGTCCGAAGTCTAGACTCGGAGTCACACGCGATCAAACCTCATGCCCTCTTGCGAATCATGTACTTGTGCACGAAATGCATGTAGCTCGGCACGATCTGGATGTGCCTCGAATACGACTCCTGCTTCTTCAGGATCTCATGCACCTTCGGAAGCCTGTGATACGGAATCCCCGGATACAGATGGTGCTCGGCATGAAAATGAAAGTTGAGCGGCGACAGAAAGAATCGTTCGAAGGGCGGCGACTCGATGGTGCGATAGCGCGCGAAGGCCGCGTGCGCGTCGGGTACGATGGCCGTGTGCTCGACGGCGTTGCGCACGTTGGAACACGTTTTGGCAACGGTCACGAGCGGCGCAAGCCACAGAAAAGGATAGAACCACCATCGACTGAAGAGCACGAGGAGTGCGAAAATCGTGAGTTGCGTGACGACGAGGCCGACCAGATGCCACTGGGAAGGCTTCGGGATTTTGGCGGCGATCAGGTGCGGATCATTGGACTGCGCGAGTCCGAGCATCACGAAAAACTGACGGATCGCGCTGAACCCCGTGATGTTCTGCATGAACATCGCGAAGAAAAACGCGGCGGTGTTCGGGTACGACTCGTAGTTCACGAGATCGGGATCGTCATCTTCACCGAGCTCGCTGTGATGCGCGAAATGGATCTTACGATAGTGAATCGTGAAGCCGATCGGATACGCGAAAAAGAGATTGGCGACGAGGTCGTTCAGCTTGCGGTTGCTCAGGAGCAAAAAATGCAACGCCTCGTGGAGCACGATCGACATGCGATGCTGAATCGCGCCGATGAGCACGAAGACGACGACGAATGTCAGCGGGTTGAGCCACAACGTCACGAGCGCGAACAGCGCCGTGATCATGACGTAGGTGAACACGACCTCGAACCACGCGCGGGCGTCCGATTTTTTCGTGAGTTCGCGAAGTTCTTCGCCGCTGAGCTGAGGCCGATCGTCGGAGGAGAGAGCCAAATCCATGCGATCCACGCTACCGATTTTTCGGCTTTTGAGCAATGAAGCTCATGATGCCGGTCTTCAAAAAAAGTGCTTGCAGGGCATTCAACGGCACGAACAACGCCAGCAAGAAAGGGTAATACCATGTGCGGCCGTTATGAAGCGTGAGGACGAGCGGCCCCGATTGCAGATAGTTCTGCACCGATCCTGCCCAGTGACCCGTGTGAAGCTCGGGGGAAATCTTCACCGTATCGAGTCCGACTGTGCGAAAGAGCTGCGTGAGCGTCGTTGGCACGAACTGAAAGAGATGACGCGGCGTATGATGCCCTCCCCAAAACCTGCCCGCGAGCCTGCGATCGAGACTGTCGAAATTCGGCACTTCACCGATGATGAAGCCGCCCGGCTTCAGGAGCTGATGGGCACGCTTCAATGTGCGCACCGGGTCGGGCAAATGTTCGATCAAATGATTCATGATGAGAAGATCAAACGTCCCAAGAGGCAGATCGGCCGTCTCGAGCGTCCCCGCAACAATGTTCAGCCCCTGATCGATCCCCTTCTTCGCCACCTCGTCATTGAATTCAACGCCATAGAGTTCCCACGACGGCGACAGTTTCTCCATCGCCTGCATGATGTAGCCATCGCCGCAACCGACATCCAAAATGCGCGCCTTCTCGGGCAGCAATGCTTTGTATCTCGCATACCGTCTGCGCATCTGGAGATGCGACAGAAAATCATACAGTCGCGAGATCGCGAGCGTCTGATAGCCGTGATACTCGGCGGGATAACACCGCACGAGGTCCTCCTCGATCGGCCTTGGCGAAAGAAAAATTTGGTTGCAAGCGAGACAACGACGAAACGCGTACGTGCCGGGGACGCCGTATTCCAAGTCCGTGAGATCCGCGACGGCGACCTCGCTCTCTCCGGAGCTGCAGATCAAGCAAGCGATGGTTTCGGTGCGGACAACGTCACTCATGGACGCAGTCTAGGGGGTGATCCGAGTCGCATCAAACGAATGCGCCCCGTGAAAAAAGATCGTATACTCAGTACGGATGTGCGGCATCACGGGTTTCGCAGGCGAAGATCAAGAGCGCATCGATCGGATGACGGCCGCTCTGATCCATCGCGGTCCCGACGGGAACGCGACGATCGTGACGCACGGCGCGTCACTCGGACACGCGCGTCTGGCCATCCTCGACCCGAGCAGTGCCGGCAGCCAACCGATGTGGAACAAAGAAAAAACGGTCGTGATCGTCTATAACGGCGAGATTTTCAATTACCGACAACTGAAAACGGCGGAACGTCTGGACTGCCGCACCGGCACGGACACCGAAGTCCTGCTGATGCTCTACGAACGCTACGGGATGAACTTCGTGAAGTTGCTTCGCGGCATGTTCGCGTTCGGACTCTACGACACGCGAAGCCGCACGTGGCATCTCGCGCGCGATCCGAGCGGCATCAAGCCGCTGTTCGTCTCATCGCCGAACGGAGAGCTGCACTTCGCCTCCGAGATGCGATCGCTCATGGCCGGACTGAAAACGAAACCCGATCTGAACTTCGCGGCGCTCTCGCAGTATCTGCGTCTGCAATACGTGCCGGGACCCGAAACACTCTGCCAAGGGATCGCGTCCATGCCGCGCGGCACGATGTTGAGCTGGAAGGACGGCAAAGAAACGAGGCAAACCTTCACAACGCACATCGAAGAACAATCATTCGAATCGAAATGCGAATTCAAAAACGTGTTCCCGATCTTGATGGACCGCGTCGTCGACGATCATCTGATCTCCGATCGACCCGTCGGCATTTTCCTGAGCGGCGGGATGGACTCGTCGATCGTGCTGCATCACATGCGTCAGCACACCGCGCATCCGATCAAAACGTTCACCGTGCAATTCGAAACCCGAGACGACGAAGACCGCGCGCGTTTCAATCGCGATGCCGAAGCCGCAAAACTGACTGCCGCTCACTACGGAACGGACCATCATGAGATCACGCTCACGGCCGAGGAATGCAAAAATGTGTACCGCGACTGCGCGCGCGCCTCGGACCAGCCGAACGCGGACTCGGTCGCGATGGCGCAATTCGTGATGGCGCGCGAAGCGAAGAAACACGTGGACGTGGTGCTGAGCGGTGCGGGCGGCGACGAGCTCTTCGGCGGCTATCCTCGCTACCGCGTCGCGCGCATTCTCGAGGCTCTCGGCTCCGTGCCTCCCGCGATGCGCGTGGTCGGCGCGAAACTCTTCGGCTATCCGCCGGATGTTCTCGCGATGCGACCCGGACCGGCCCTTGCGGAACGTCTGCTGGCGCGACCGCTCAAAGAACTGTCACCGATCGTCAGAGGCGACTGGTTCGACGCATCCGCGACGAAGACGCTGTTCAAAAAAAGATTCGAACCGCTGGAGCATCTTGATCCCGTGCGCGCGTTCATGGAATTCGATCGCGATCTGTGGCTCGTCGACGAATCCCTGCGACTGACGGACGCGATGACGATGGCCAGCGGTCTCGAATGCCGCGTGCCGTTCCTCGACTCGCTCATCATCGGCGCATCGCGCGCGACGCCGAGTCATTGGCATGTCGGCTACAAGCGGACGAAGTGCCTGCTCAAAGACACGTACTACCCGCTGCTGCCCGCACACCTGCAATCCATCGCCAAAGCCTCGTTCTATCCGCCGCTCGCGAAATGGTTGCGCCGCGAATGCGCCCCGCTGGCCGAAGAAATGTTCGAGAGCAAACGCATCGCGCAGTTCTTCGACATGGAAAAAATTCGCGAGATCGACATCGCACACCGAAACCGCTCACGCTACGGACTGCACACACTCTCATCGTTGATCCAGCTCAGTCACTGGTTCGATACTGTCTACGATATCCGCTGAAAATACATCCAACACATGAAACATCAACGCAGATTCTTGAGAAGCGTCGACGCGACTCTCCGTGCATTCGCCATGATCGTGAGCGTATGCGGCTTCGCCGGAAGACAGCGGAACATGGACGCATCTGCGACGCTGACGCGGCTGCATTGATGAACACGACCGTCGATGTCGCACGAGAGAGGCAGTGACGGATCGTCGCTCGATGGCACCGTCCCCGCATAATGCGAGCTCGACGCCTCGGGAAGCCACAAATTTTTGAGAGCCGGAATGCCAAGCCTGCGAAAAGCTTTTCTCAACCGTTTCCAGCTGCGCATTCTGAGCGCCTTTTCGTCGTCCGATACCCCCGCTTCAATGGTCACCCTATCATCAATATCAAGCGCGAGTGTCGAAAGATGGGACGGGAACGCGGGGAACCGAATGTCTGCGATGACGAGTGCGGGCGACACAATGGAAAGAGCACGCAGCGCATACGGCGTCGCCATCGGCACCGAGCTCAAGAGCCGAAATAACTGAAGTGACCGATAGCTGTAGAGTTGTGCGATGCCGGCATTCAAGCCGTGACGGAGTTCGTCGTCGAGCACAAGGAGCTGACACAGGCTCGTGCGCTTCCGAGAACCGGCATGCCCAAACGTATTCAGATCGATGCAAGCACTGAAGACATGATGCTTGCCGACGAACGGCACGCGCACTCCCGTCATGCCAAGACTCCTGAGAAGAATGCGGGCGGTGCCGACCGCTCCGGCGGCGAGGAGAACGTGACGAGCCAAGAAAGATCGTTCATCCGACGATCGGCCGATGGGGTGCGTCATGACTCGAACCTCATCACTCGTTTCTTCAAATGTTGTGACGACGCCCGCTTCGTACCGAAAAAGCGGCGACGACAAGAGTGACTCCAGCGCGTACTGCGGTCGATACACCGAACGACCTTCGTCAGCGAAGTAATCGAGATCGGCGTAGTCGGTCGCCTTCCGATCGGATCGGTCACGCGTGAGTACCGCCGCATGCGGTTGCACGACGCGAAATCGCTGACGGTCGAACCACGCTTTGCGTTTACCGTAGCGTCCCATCACCGCGACGGCGTGATGATCAAGCGCGAGCGGCGGATCAATCTCCGGACGAATCTGCGGACCCGAGATGCCGATGCTCTGTGTCACTTCGTCGTAGGCGGACTCCATCGCATCCGATGGCAAACCCATCGTATCGAGCTCATCCGCAGTGAGATACGCACACGTCGCTCCCCACGCGGCACCGAGACCGCCGGCCGCGAGACTCTGAATCACCTGCGCATTGCGGAGACGAAGCGGCAGTTCGTGATCCGCGTCGCGCACGACATATCCGCGATTGCCGCTGACCTGCCCGCCGCCAAGACCTCCGGTCAGTCCGCTTGTCGGAATGCCGGACAAATCGTCACCCAGAAACCAGCGCCACTGATCGACTCGATCCGTGCGAAGCCCGACGAAATCAGTCAAAGGATTCGAAGCGTCCGACGGTCGGTTGCCGCCGTCAAGCATCAAGACCGATGCTCCGCCATGCACCAACGTCTCCGCCGCATGCACGCCGGCAGGTCCCGAGCCGATGATGATCACGTCAGCATCCGGCATTGCGACAGAAGAACGAAGGGAAGAATGCAAGAAGAAGACCAATCAAGAGTTTGGACCCCGCGCCCAACATGATCAGCGCCAAAGTTCCGACGATGCCGAAGAAGGAACGATCGCGAGGAAGAAACGCGGCGGCGGACTCCGGCGTGCACTCGGCGATGGCTGACGCGATGAGGAGCTTCTGACGGAGAACGCATCGCGGACAAAACACGGACACAGCCGCATCGAGACTGCCGAGAAGAACGCTTGAATGAAGAACGCGCTCGTCGAGCGCATGCTGCCCCACGTTATGCACGAGGAGTGCGCGACGATACCTTGCGACAGTTTCCTCACCGGGAAATGTGGCGGACGCGAAGGGAAGCACATGACGAAGCAACGCGGTTGCCTCCGATGTTTCGCGGTCTCCTGCCGCCAAGAAAAACAGATCAAGTCCCTCACACAGCGTTCGCGGCCTGAAACCGATGTCATGGAAGAACTCCGCCGTGTCCATCTCGACGACCGCTTCGGAGCCGAGCACATTGCTGACGGTGATCGGCGGACGCCGCAATCCCGAAAGCATCCTTGCGATCAACATCGCGACCGGAGTCGGAAGATGCAGAAGAAACAGTCTCGGCCTTCCGATGCGCCGTCCGCATTCACGAAGAAGTTCATCGAAACTCCAGATGTCGGGGCCGCCGGCATCGTAGATTTTTCCCGCGGCTTCGGGATTCCGGAGCAACCGTTCGATCGCGAGTGCGATGTCTTGATGATGGATCGGACGAAACGATGCTTTGCCACTGCCGATGACGGGAACGATCGGCAGTTTCGCGAACGAGAGAAGCGTCCCGAGGATGCCGCTGCGCAGATCTCCGTACGCGACACTCAAACGAAGCGTGGTCACCGGAACGCTGCCGGACGCGAGCACATGATCAGCGGCGGCTTTGCTGGCGGCGTACAGCCCGTGCTTCGACAGCTTCACCGATTGGGTGGAAATATTGATGATCCGTCGCACATGCGCGGCGGTCGCAGCCTGCAAAAGAATGCGAGCACCGCCTTCATTCACGGCGACACTGTCCGCTTCATCCGACTTGCGTGCGGCCAAATGCACGATGAAATCCGTGCCGGAGACGGCACTCCGCACGAATGCGGGATCAGTCATATCCCCGCGAAACACCTGCAAATGCGCATCCGCCGAAAACGGCGAAGCTCGATGCACCATCGCTCGCACGTTGTAACCCCGTTGAAGGAAATGTTCCGTCACGGCTCTGCCGATCATCCCACCTGCTCCCGTCACGAGCACCGTTTCGCCACCCGAATGTTTCCGTTCGCTCATGCGATCAGGCTACAGGAAGACATAAGCGCTGAGGAAACTCCGTTCCGAGACCGTGTATGATGCCGGACATGCAGCACGATACGGATTCTCTTGTTCTTCGCGTGAATGAACTGTTCCACGACTGCGAAGGTGAGGCCTACGAGAATGTCCATCCCGAAATTTTCACGCGGGAACTGCAACGATGGAAAAATGTGCTTGAGAAATACGCGATGCCGTCGGTTACGGAGCGTTTTTTTGTGGATATCGGCTGCGGGACAGGCTTCGTCAGCATGCTGATTGCGGAGCGTCTGTCGAAAAATGATTCGCTTCTCTGCACGGACATCTCGCAGGAAATGCTGACTGTCTGCAGTCGAAAACTCCTCGCGACACATCCGCACATCCGCCTGTCGATGTACAAAGTGACGAATGAATCGCTCGCCATTCCCTCCTCGTCCACGGATGTCATCACCATGAATTCGGTGTTGCACCACATCCCGGATGCGGAGGCGCTGCTGGATGAATGTCTGCGAATCCTGAAACCCGGAGGACTGCTGTTCATCGGACATGAACCCAATTCTCGTTTTTTTCGCAATACGTTCCTGCGCATGCAATACGTCATGCTCTCACGCCTGAAAACGCTGGCAGGCAGAAGACGCGGCAAAAGAAAAAAGTCAGACGGCGCACCCGATGCACGACTGACAAAGATCAATGAGACTCTGTTGAGGGAAGGATTGATTGTCTCTCCGCTGACACCCAACGAACTTTCGGCCCTCATCGACATCCACTCCCCGACCGCCGGCGGACTGCACAAAGAGAGAGGATTCGACGCGGTGCACGTGTTGGATCGCAGCAAGCAGTGGGAAATCATTGAACTTCAGACGTACAACCATCTCTCGAAAATCAGCGGTCTTTTCGGATTCCTCGCCCGCTACGAGAAGCTTCTTACGTTTCTGCTGCCGCGACACGGCTCGATCTTTTTTCTCGTCGCGCGCAAGAAGGAAGAAACGCGGGTCGAGAACTCTGTGCAATCATGGATGAAGACGGTCTCTACCACATAACGTATACCGCTCGTCAAAAAGAGTTACACTGGAAACACATGAAATCAGCACTGGTGAACCGGCTGAGAGCTTCAAGCAAATTGCCCTTCGTACGAGGAGCTGCGATGTTCCAGATGGGCTCGATCGTCATGTTGCTGACGGGATTCGCTTCCTCGGTGATGTACGCGAGACTGCTCGGGCTCAAAGAATTCGGATTGTATTCCATCATCTCCGCATTCGTCGGCATTTTCGGAATCCTCGCTTCCTATGGTCAGGAAGGAACCACGATGATCTTTCTGTCAGAGGCGGTGGGCAAGAAAGATCGAAAGGCCGCCGCTCGAGTGCTTCGGTACTACGTGCAAATGACATGCTTCGGAACCGTCGCCTACATCTGCGTCTTTTTGCTCGCGCCGCTCCTCTCCGAAGCGTTGCAGCACAATGCGACCATCGGATCATACGGACGTCTTGTGCTGCTCAACACCATGTTGCAACCGATCAGCACGCTCGCCTTCCTCGCCCTGCAACTCGAACATCGGATCAAAACGGTCGTGATCCTCGAGGCCGGATCGGACATCGCGCAACTGATTCTTTCCACCGTCTTTCTGCTCCTCGGATGGGGCGTCCCCGGTCTGCTGCTCGGCACGCTGATCGTCTCAGTCGTTTCTTTTCCATGTCTGCTGTGGCTCTACAATGCAAGCGCAAAACGCCAAGGATTCCCGACGCTCTGGGAAACGCTTTCGACAATCGGGCAGGGAGAAACGGCGATGTACGTCCGTCAGGGTTTCTGGGTGGCACTGGATCAAAACATCGGCAAAAATCTGTATCCCAATCTTTTCTACATCGTTCTCAGCGCCACCGTGTCACTGGAAACAGTCGGACTCTTCCGACTGGCGATGCGTCTTGCGGGGTTGCCGTTGTCGCTGGTCATGCCGAGCATCACTCGCATGACAGGCGTCACGATCCCGAGGATCGCCAGCGGTGATCCGGACGCGCTGTTTTCGTCGATTCGAAAAGTCCTGCTCGGTACGCTCGGACTGGTATTCGTGATTTCTTGCGCCGCCGCGATCATCGTCCCTCCGCTGATCCCGTACGTCTACGGCGCTTCCTTCGCAAAAGCCGGCCCCATCTTCATCGCGCTGCTCCTCCCCAACTTCCTCTCCTCGAGCCATGTGCTCTCCGTTCCGCTGTTGCGACTGATGAAGCGCGTCTGGATGATCAGTCTGACGAACTTGGTCGGCATGGGCATCGCCGTGATCAGCTACTACGCATTGCTCACGCTTCTCCCGGCAGTCTGGTCGGTCTGCGTCTCGATCACCGTCTTCCAAACAGTCTCTCTCTTCCTGTTCGCGTACATCGCGCTGATGCTGCATGATACGAAGTACAGAAAATCATTCCGCGCTCTCTCATGACTCACCTCGACGCTCCCCGTCGCCACGTCACCTTGCTGAGATATTTTCTGAACAATCTTCATCGTTGGTACAAAAATCAGAAAAAAATCTGGCAGTTCGAACAAGCAGGTTGTCAGATCGACCGGAGCGTGCGGTTTCATCTGCATGACAAAAATAAAGTCGACATACGGAAAGGCGTCGTCATCTCCGCGTTCACCTATATCTCCGTCAACGGCGACGGCGCGCGTCTGACGATCGGAGAGAACGTCTACCTCGGCCAATCGGGGGATCTGCTGGCGGTGTACGGCTCGATCGCCATCGGCAGAGACTGCCAAATCGGACCGCACGTGCACATCATTGCCGCCAATCACTCGTTCGAGAAAGGGGCGACCGTCGTTTCGCAGCCGCACGATACGAAAAAGGTAGGTGTGACCATCGGCAACGATGTCTGGATCGGCGCGTCGGTCTGCATTCTGCCGGGCGTCACGATCGGAGACGGCGCGGTCGTCGGAGCGGGATCGGTGGTGACCAAAGACGTGTCGGCTTACGCGATCGTGGCGGGCGTCCCGGCCAAAGAAATGGGTACGCGAGAGCGCCGCCTATGAAAATCCTTCAGATGAACGACGGCATTCCTCCGGCGATTCTTGGCGGATCGGAACGCATGGCGCTCGAAACCGCCAAAGGTCTGGCTCGTCGCGGTCATGAGGTATCGATCCTGACCGCAGCCGACGCGAGCTTCTTCCCTCCCGTTCTCGACGGCGTCAGGATCGAAACCGTGAGCGTCTTGCCGCTGCGTTTCGCGCACTGGCGCAGCGTCTTCTCGGGAAAGCGCGCAC
The DNA here is from genome assembly GCA_043776335.1 of Candidatus Peribacteria bacterium. Lineage (GTDB taxonomy): Bacteria > Patescibacteriota > Gracilibacteria > Peribacterales > Peribacteraceae > SICN01. The sequence goes on from JAYVRL010000037.1 coordinate 22,574, forward strand.
GGGAAGTCCTGCAGATCATCAACCGTCTGCAGCCCGACGTCATCCATGCCCACGGACTGGCGTGGCAGCTCGGCTACGGCTGGATCAAGTCGGCACGCGAACGCCACATCAGCGTGATCTACACCGCCCACGGCGTCATGAACGTACGCTACGGAAAAGTGACGGGGAACGAACGGTGGCTCGCATGGCAGGATCTGAAAAAAATGAAATGGCAGATGAATCCGTTTCGCAATATCTTGATCAAACGATCGCTTGAAGCATGCAACGGAATTCTCTGCGTCAGCGATGCGCTCAGATCGTATCTCCGACAATGCGGTTATGGCCGAATGCAAACGGTGAGGAACGGCATCGATCTGAAATTTTGGCGCGCAGAAGAAACGAAGGTCGACGCTCGAACGGCTTTGAATCTGCCGACGAATGCGCCGATCTTCCTGCTGGCCGGCCGCATCGGTCATGACAAAGGATCCTCCGCCGTTCTCTCCGCCCTTCCGGACTCGGCGCATCTTTTGGTGGCCGGCACGTACGACGAGTCCGCCTTCCGCGCGCTCGGCGATCGAGTCCATTTCTTCAGTCAACAATCAGCCGTCGATATGCGCCGCCTGTACGCGGCCTGCGATGCGGCGGTCGTACCATCCGTGTATCTGGATCCGTTCCCGACCGTGTGCCTTGAATCCATGGCCTGCAGCCGTCCGGTGATCGCCACGTCCCATGGCGGCGCGAAGGAAGCGGTGCAAGACGGCAAGACCGGATGGATCGTCGATCCGAAAAATATGCCCGCACTGCGCGAACGCTTGAGGTGGTGCGCACTGCACCGCGATAAACTGAAGACATTCGGTGACGATGCGCGCTCCCATATGGAACAATACTTCTCGATGGAGCGGTATCTGGACACGCTCGTCGACATCTATGAATCCTGTCTGAAAGAACCGGTGGCGAAATAATCAGCCGACGAGCGGCAGAAAAACTTCATTGACGGTCTGCTCCACGAGCTTCGGCCAACCAAAGTGATCTTTGGCGTACCGCGCGGCCAGAGCGGCTTTCGCTTGCGCTTCTGCGGTGGAAGAGAGCGCATGAATCACTTTCTCGGCAAGTCTCTTTGCCGCGTCCGTAGGAAGTGCGGCGGCCGCATCGTAATCGGAATGTTCGGAAACGGTGATCGGCACAAGATACCCTCGTTCTTCATGTGAACCCAAAAGTTCGATGAGTCCCCCGACGCGACTCGCGACGATCACGCGCTGCAACGCCATCGCCTCGATGCATGCGAGACTCGTGGATTCGGCGGTGGACGGAAACACGACGATGCTTGCGGCGAAAAAGAACTCCAAAACTTTCTCATGGCTCACCGCGCCGTGAAACGTGACCGCATCGCGAACGCCGAGAGCAATCGCCTGCGCCTCGAGCGAATCGCGCAGTCGTCCGTCGCCGACGATGTCGACATGCACCGCGGGGAAGGCCTTGCGAACCTCGGGGAGCACTTGAATCAAATACTGAATCCCTGTTTTCGGCACCAATCTGCGCACCGTGAGGAGTCTCGGCTTCGAAGCGTCCGTCTGCGGCATCGCCGTGAACCGTGCGGGATCGTACCCGTTCGGGATCAAGATGATTTTCTTGCCGAAACCGAGCTCACGAATCGTCACTGAGAGATCGTCGCTCGTGGAGATCACGCGCGAAGCGACGGCCATCGACGTCCAACGCCACATTTTGAAAATCACGGCGTGAAATGTGCTCGAGTACGCCTGCGGCAACAGTCCGAGTCCGTGCTGCGTGACGACGAACGGTTTACGTCGGACGAAAGCGATGAGCGCCGCCAAAAAAGTGAGACGGTAACTGTAATGCGCATGCACCAAATCGACGCGCCCCGTCTCTCTCCACAACAGCAAGATCAACCGGGGAAGCGATGCAAGATCGGCCTTCGCCCGAAGAACGTACGACGAATCGGGCTCGGTGACGGGCATCGGCTCGATGGTCACCAGCGTGACGGAATGACCCATCTTGCGAAGCTCCGAGAGAACGTAATGCACGTGATACTCTCCGCCGCCAAGACGGGGAAGGTATGTGTCGGAGGTCATCAGGATCTTCATGAGTAGTGCTTGAGGAGATCGGCGAGCATCGTGTCACTCGGATGATCGCATGCATAGAGCGGCTTCCACGCGATCTTTTCCCGCAGGAAGGCGACGATGCGCTCTCCGATCTTCTTGTCCGTCGGCGCGATCAAAATGTTGCCCCCCGCATCCAACGTCTCGGGGCGCTCGGTCGTGGTGCGCAGCGTCACGCAGGGAATCCTCAGAAGGGCCGTCTCTTCCTGCAAACCTCCCGAATCCGTGATCACAGCCTTGGCACCGGTCATGAGTCGCAACATCTCGAGATACCCGATCGGTTCGTGCGTGAGTAACGCGGGAGCATCAAAATGCAAATGCTCAAGCGTCTTGCGTGTGCGCGGATGCGTGAGAAAGACTCCGAGCATCTTCATCTCCGTGAGCGCCGACGCAATCTCCGAAAGCGCGTGCCGGAGAGCATCGGCGTGATCAACGAGCGCGGGGCGGTGCAACGTGATGAGAACGTAATCCTTCGGGAGTTTTTGCAAACCTTCGGGAAGCGCAACGGTCGCGGCAAGTTTCAGATGTTCGCTCACGGCGTCGGCGATCGTGTTGCCGGTGAGCACGATGCGACTCTCGGGGATGGCCTCGCGCGCAAGCTTCTCGACCTGATGCGCGGTCGGCGCGTACAAACGTGCGGCGATGTGATCGGCGACGATGCGATTGATCTCTTCCGGCATTTTCATGTCTCCGCTTCTGAGTCCCGCTTCGACGTGCGCGACGGGAATGCCCGCGCGCTCGGCGGCGATCGCGGCGGCGGCAACGGTGTTCGTGTCACCCTGCACGATCACGACCGACGGCTTCTCCTCGCCCCAAAGCTTCTGAAGGCCTTCGATGACGTTGGCCATGAATTCTTTGGAAGTCGCGGCCGCGGCTTTCAATTGACGGTCGGGAGAAGGCAACTGCAATTCCTCGAAAAAAATGCCGTCCATCATGTGATCGTAATGTTGATTCGTATGAATCAGCGTGAACGGGATTTTTTGATCGACGCAACGGCGGATCAACGGAGCCAGCTTGATGATCTCCGGTCGAGTGCCGAGAACGAAACAAAATTTCTTCATTGGCCGAGGAGCACATCGATGATTCGATCCCCCGCATGGCCGTCCCAAAGTGGCGGAACGACGATCGTCGGAGTCACGGGATGAGCCGCAAAATCAAGCACAAGCGTGCGGTCCGCGGGAATGGCAGGGTCGATCAGGAAGTTGCTGCCGCTCTCGACGGTGCTCGGACGTTCCGTATTTCTGCGAAGCGTGAAACAACGTTTCTTCAGAAGGACGGCCTCTTCTTGGATGCCGCCGGAATCGGTCAGGATAAACTGCGCGCGAGAAAGAAGCGACAAAAATTCGAGGTAACCGAGCGGATCGACGGCCTGAATGTTGGGTCCGATCACATTCAATTCCGATTTCATCAACATCTGCTTGAATCGCGGATGCATGGGGAAAACCAATGGCATTGAGCGAGCCACCTCCGTGAAAAAACGCATCAAACCTCTCAGCGTGTCCACATCATCGACGTTGCTCGGCCGATGAAGCGTGACGACACCGAATCTCTCGGGCACATCAAAAGGGATGTTGGCATTCGCGATCGACGGCTGCATTCGGAGCAGCGTATCGATCATGGTGTTGCCGACGAAAAAAATCTTCCCGTGCACTTCGGGGTCTTGTTCAAGATGCCGCTCCGCCGATTCCTCCGTAATGAAGAGCGCATCCGCGAGACGATCGATCCCGATGCGATTCAGCTCTTCGGGCATCGACGAATCGAGAGAGCGAAGTCCGGCCTCGACATGTCCAATCTTGATCCCGAGTTGCTTCGCGGCCTTCGCGGCTCCGAATGCGCCGTTCACGTCGCCGTACACGAGGACGATGTCAGGCTTCACTTGCTTCAAGATAATGAGCAGCGCTTTCTCCGTCCCTTCGATGACTTGCTCGCGCTCACCGCCTTTCACGCCGAGATTGAAATCCGGTTGCGGGATGGCAAGCTGCGCGAAAAAGATGTCCGAGAGCAACGGATCGTAATGCTGGCCCGTGTGCACGATGACATGGCGAACCTTCGGATGACCATGGAGCGCATGGTGGACCGCCGCCAATTTGACGAAGTTCGGCCGTGCGGAACAGATGCTGAGGATGATCATGCGTCGCAAGGGGAAGCCGTGCGAGAGTCCGAGGATACCACGAAACGGCCTACAAAGCCTTCTTCAGCAAGAATTCATTGTTCAACAAACCGTTGTTACACGTCACGTTTTCCAGCGAAAAACCTCGTGCTTTGGCAAAATGGAAAATCTCGGCCACCGTCGCATGCTCATACGGATAGCCCCCGAGCCAATCCTTGATATTGATGCGCCACGGCATGCCCTTATTGAAGTAATACTTGTGATCTTTGATCTCTTTGATCGGATTTCGGAGCGTCACGAGATACCCGAGCACCAACACGCCCATCGCCAAATAGTCGATGACGTTTTGAAGAAAATCAGGAAGTGCGACATAGATCTTTTTCTCGAGCAACCAAAACGACGACGATCCGAAGCGCAGATCGGGATAGATCGCGAGTCCGTCGGCGGTGTTGTAGATCGCGAGATAGAAGACACCTCCCGGCTTCACGAGCTTTGACGCATTGTCGATCGCCTTCCACATGTTGCCGGTGTGATGAAGCACGCCCCACGAGTAGAGAACGTCGAACTGCGGCAATGTCGCGACCGCGGCGTCATCGAGGATGGAAAACTGCTCCGCGACCGTCCAGTGTGCGGGATTGCCTTCGCGTGCCTTCAGCTGGTTGCAGCACGAGATGCAGTCCGGATCGACGTCCATGCTGTAGACCTCTTGTGCGCCGAGCTGCAAAGCCGCAAGCGAATCGATGCCGCTGCCGGCGCCGATATCACCGAAGGTCTTGCCCTCGAGCGTCGAAACACCGAGAAAATCAACGATGCTCTTTTTCGCAAGATCGACGCGTTCCTTGTTCAGGTACGCACGATTGAACGATTGCCAATTCTTTCCGAAACGAAACGAAACCATCGCAAGAGAGACTAATGGAAGGGGGCACTCGGCACAACAGAGCTACTGCGCCAAAATCCTCTGCATGCGCTTCTCCCATGTGAAACTCTCGACGTGTGCGCGCGCGAGCCGCGCCCTCTTCTCGCTCTCGATCGTCTCTTCGAGCGTCAAACGGATGGCCTCAGCGAGAGCTTCGGGGTCGCCCGGCGGACAAAACCGCGCCATGGTCTCGTCGAAAATGTCGCGAATCGGCGGCAAATCCGCGGTCACGATCGGTCGACCGGATGCCATGTACTCGAAGAGTTTCAGAGGCGAGGTGTCGCGGTTGTAAAACGGATGATCCGATTTCGGCGCGGGATAGATGAGAACGTCCGCAGCGGTGAGAAGCGTCGGCACTTTGAGATGCGGGATGTGTCCGGTGAAGGTCACGTGAGCACGAAGCGCCTCGGGGAGTGTCTCACGAAATCTCTCCGCGACGTTTTCAGGACCGCCTGCGATCACGGCGCGAAAATCAAAACCGCGCTTGGCGAGGATTTCCAAGGCGGACACGAGCTCCGGAATCCCCTTCGAGAGTCCCATCGACTCCAGCTGGCCCGCGTACACGATCAACGGAACGAGGTCTGGCACTTCGAGCGATTGTCTCGTCGTCTTCGCATCGGGCACCGCTTCAAAATCATGCAAATCCACGGCGTCTCCTTCCGCGATCACGGGAATGTCGGAAACGCCGAGATCGATGAGCGCCTGACGCATCGGGCTCGTGAGCGCGACGATCAGCTTGCACGAACGCAGGAGCGCCAGAAAACGCATGCGTCCGAATCGCGGAATGCGATGAAGCTCCAAGATAAGAGGCACGTCCACGCGTGACAACACCGGCAACAATTCAGGCGTGCGCGTGTAAATCAGATCGAATTCTTTCACTCTCCTCTTCAAAATTTTCTCAAGCTGCCTGCCGAACAAAAACGTCGTGAGCTTCAAGCCGAGCACGCCGGGCGCCCACCATGCGGCGATGCCGTCGATCGCGCCGAGATGATGCAGATGCACGTGATCCGTGAGCCCGTAGTACGATGCGAAGCTCTGATCGATCGTGTTTTTTCTGTACGGCGCGAAGATCTCCACCTCGTGTCCGAGGTCGCGAAGGGCCTCCGTCACCTTGGCGATCTGATGACCGTGAGCTCGCTCGCTCGGGAGCCTGACGTTGGTGCAGTACGCGATGCGCATCACGAGTGAGTGTACGGGGGATGAACAATGAAAGAAAAGAGAGGCGTCGCGTGCCGCGAAATCATGAACGATGCTGCAAATACCAGTACACGGTTTCCTTCAGACCGTCATGAAGTTGCGTCTTCGGCTTGAAACCGAACGCATCTTTCGCGCGGGAAATATCCACGACGCGCCGCAGTTGTCCGTCGGGCTTGGAAGCGTCCCAGATGACTTCGCCGTAATACCCGATGCTCTTTTGAATCGCGCGCACGAGATCCGCGATCGAGATTTCTTTGCCGCTGCCGAGATTCACGGGCTCGGCTCCGTCGTATTTCTCAGTCGCGTCGACGATGGCTGTCGCGGCATCGCGCACGAACAAGAAATCACGCGTCGCCTTGCCGCTCCCCCACACGGAAAACGTCGGCTCATGTTTGGCTTGCGCTTCGATCATGCGATGAATGAGTGCGGCGACCACCTGACCGTGCTCCGCGTCAAAATCATCGCGAGGCCCGTACAGATTCACGAGAAGCAGATGAATCACGTTCACACCGAACTGTTTGCGATACGCTTCCGCTTGCGAGATCAACATTTTTTTCGCCATGGCATACGGCGCGGTCGCTTCGGTGGGAATGCCGTTCCACAGATCTTCCTCTTTGAACGGCAGCGCGCAACCCGTCGGATACGAACATGCCGTGCCGATCACGGTGACCTTCTCGAGACCGAGTTCCTTGGCTTGATGAATCACGTTCATGCCCATCATCGCGTTGTCATAAAACATCTCCGCGGAATGATCGGCATTGATCCCGATGCCGCCGACGTTCGCTGCGCAATGAATGACGACGTTGGCTCCATGCAAGGCTCTCCGACAATCGTCCGCTTTGCGGAGATCGCAATCCGCGGAGCGGGGCACGACGATGTCCGTCACGCCGATCTTCCGCAATTCGTCCACGACCGCGGAGCCGAGAAATCCTGCGCCGCCGGTCACGACCACGCGTTTGCCTTTGAGATCCGTCATGACGGGATCGTACCAGACTCGAGGCCGAAAGTCGGCTACAATGGCTCGGAAATGCCCGCCAAGCGTGCGCTGATCACCGGCATCACGGGACAAGACGGCTCGTACCTCGCGGAACTCTTGCTCGCGAAAGGTTACGACGTTCACGGACTCGTGCGTCGCGCCTCGACGTTCAATCGAGGGCGCATCGAACATCTGACGCAAGGAACGCAGGAAACGAAGTCGCGTCTGCATCTCCATTACGGAGACCTGTGCGACTCCAATTCGCTGCTGCGCGTGCTGATGGAAACGCAACCCGACGAAGTCTATAACCTCGGCGCCCAGAGCCACGTCGGCGTCAGCTTCGAGATCCCCGAAAGCACCGGCGACATCACGGGGCTCGGCGTCACGCGCCTGCTCGAAGCCATGCGCACAAGCAAAGTGAAAGCAAAGTTTTATCAGGCGAGCTCGAGCGAGCTGTACGGCAAAGTGCAGCAAGTGCCGCAAGACGAACACACCCCCTTCTATCCGCGCAGTCCGTACGCCTGCGCCAAAGCCTACGCGTATCACCTGACGAAGAATTATCGCGAAGGCTACGGCTTCTTCGCCTGCAACGGCATCCTGTTCAATCACGAGTCTCCGAGGCGCGGCGAAAATTTCGTCACGCGCAAAATCACGCTCTCCATCGCGCGCATCCTGAAAGGCGAACAGGACTGTCTGTTCCTCGGCAACTTGGAAGCGCGTCGCGACTGGGGCTACGCGCCGGAATTCGTGGAAGGAATGTGGCGCATGCTCCAAGAACCGATCTCCGACGACTACGTGCTGGCGACGGGAAAGCAGCATTCGGTGCGCGAGTTTTTGGAATTTTGTTTGGATCACGCCGGCATCGCATGGACGAAGTCAGGCAAAGACGACGCCGAAGTCTACACAGACGCGAAAGGAAAAACTATCGTGGCGATCGATCCGAAATATCAGCGCCCCGCGGAGGTCGATACGCTCCTCGGCAACGCCGCCAAAGCCAAGAAAGTCCTCGGCTGGGAAGCGAAGACGACGCTGGAACAACTTGCCGAAATCATGTTGAAAGCGGACTGCGCACACCTCGGTTTGCGCATCTGATGGCATCAATCATGTACACTGGATCCATATGAAGACAGTGCGCCGATACTTGGTTTTATTTCTGAGACTGCCCGTCGTGCAGCCTCTTTCAACGGCACTGCTTGAAGCATTCATCTCCCTCTTCGTCATCACGAAAAAACCCTGCCAACATACTTTCACCGTGATGCAAGTCGGCGGCAGAGGAGGCTCCGATCCGTACACGAAATGGATGCGTGCACGCGGCACTGTCCGCACGATCGGCGTCGAACCGGAATCGTCAGGCCTGAAAAAACTCACGTCTACGAACGCCTATGACATGATCGTGACGCACGCGCTCTCCGATCAGAAAGGCTCCGCGCCGCTCTTCGTGACGAAAGCCGGGGGCTGGTGCTCTCTTCTGAAGCCGGATGAACAAGCGATCGCTCGAGTGGCCACGGCGGAATGTCTGAACACAAAGCCGTTTGAAGTGATCGGCACGGAACAGGTCGAAAGAACGACTCTCGACTCTCTCAAAGATGCGCTGCCGCAGATCGATTATCTGCAGATCGACGTCCAAGGTGCCGAACTGCAAGTGCTGCGAGGTGCGGAGACGGTGCTTCGAAACGTCGGAGTCATCGAATTGGAAGTGCGATTCTATCCTCTGTACGAACACGAACCGCTCTTCCCGGAAGTGCACGCATTTCTGAATGAACGCGGTTTCATACTCTTCCAGATGACGCGCCAAGGCGAGAAAGAATTCGGCGAGAACTACGTGGAGGCGAACGCCTGCTTCAGAAACGTGCGCGTTGCGGCTTCGAAAGCGGATCACATCGTCGCTCTCCTAGAATATGCGAAAGCGAAGCACGATCTGTACGCGAACCCGACGCTGCGTCTTCTCGGCGATATTCGCCGCGCGGATCAGTTGACGACGAAGGTCATTTCTCCGGCCTGAACATGGACACGCTGCTCGACAACCCCGTCAAAGCCAAGAAGGTTCTGGGCTGGGAGGCGAAGAAGACGCTCCAAGAACTCGGCGAGATCATGCTGAAAGCCGACTGCAAGCAGCTCGGCATCAATCTCTAAACGCTTCGCTTCGTATAGACCTTTCTTTGACATGTCTCTCTTTACTTTCTTTCTCTGCCCGAGAAAGAAAGTAACAAAGAAAGCGCACCAAAAAACCAAACCGGTCCCGCACACCCCCTCCTTTGGTTTTTGGTTCCCGCCCTTCGATGCTTTTACACTTCAATTCAAGCTTAAGCACAGTTCCAAGGGATGGTGTGCGCCGCAGGTGGGGGTCTAGTGTCTGTCGCGAGCGATGACGCGAGCGGCGTGGGCATCGGCGCACGCGGTTTTCTTTCGCCCTTTCTTTTCCGCGCAAAAAGAAAGGGCAATGAAATCGCTAAGCAATAGTATGATATCCCCATGACCTCTCCCCGCCGCATCCTCATTCTCACGCCGTGGGCCCCGTATCCGACCACCGGCGCCTGTCAGCAGGATCGTTTCGCAGGTATGAAATTCATGAAAGAACTCGGATACGAGGTGAAAGTCATCGGCCGTTATCACGCCGATTTTCAGGATAAAGCGGAGCTTCAAACCGTCTTCGAAAAAGAAGGTATCGACATCACGCTGATCCCGCATAAGAAAGACGCATGGAAATTGCTGCTGACTCATCCGCTTCGTCCTCTTCTGAATCCGGGCTGGTTCGACGGCGCTGCGCTGGAGTACGCCGATCCCGTCTACGTCGCCGCGGTGAAAAAGATGATCGAGGAATTCAAGCCCGAGGTTGGTTGGCTGGAGTACTGCAGCCACTGGCCGATGGCGAAGCTGCTGCATTCACACGGCATCCCGGCGATCTTGAAATCATCGAACAACGAAGCGGCGCAGTGCATGGATGATCACGGCCACAGTCCGATGTCCTATCTGAAAGCGCTGCCGAAATACGTCAGCGAATGGCTGGTGTCGCAGTGCAGCGATGTCGTGCTCGCCGTCTCGCCTGATGAAGAGAAGTGGTACCGCTCGCTCGGCGCCAAACATGCGGCGACGTTGCCGCTTCGAGGTCTCGCGGAATGTCTGACACCACGCACGCACATCCAAAAAGAGGTGCTCGACGTCGTCTATCTGACCTCAAACTACAACATGGGACACAATCGTGTGATCGTGGAATTCGTCCTGCGCGATGTCATCCCCGCCGTGCAAAAAGCGATGCCAGGCAACTATCGCTTCCACGTGACGGGCAGGAAATTCCCGAAAGAATTGGAGAAATATCTCGGGCAAGACGTGAAAGCCGCGGGCTTCGTGCCGGACATCGGAGAATTTCTCTCCACGATGGACGTCGCACTCTCGCCGTGGATCACGGGGCAAGGCATGCAGCAGAAAGTCTTCGAACCACTCTGTCGTTCGATTCCGACACTCACGACGAAAACAGGCGGCTATGATTTCGCAAACGGCACCGAAATACTGCTCTGCAAAAACGTCGATGAATACATCGCGGGCTTCAGGCGTCTGCTCTCGGCAGACGAACGAAACCGCATCTCAGGGGCGGCATATAAGAAGGCTGAAAGCCTCTTCTCAAAAGAAGCTGTGAAAAAAATCATGAAAGAAGCGATTGAAAAAGTTGCGCATCGATAAACTGCAGGAAATAACGTCCAATGCTGCTATGATCGGCTCATGAAACCCGTCTCGATCGCTGTCGTCGGCCTCGGTTATTGGGGCCCTAACTGGCTCAGAAATTTCGCATCGCTGGATGGCTGCGTTCTGAAATACGGCTGCGATCTGTCGAAAGATCGTTGCACCAAATTCGCGCGTCAATATCCGGCCGTCACGTTGACGGAAAAATATGAAGACCTGCTCAAAGACGACGCGCTCGACGCCATCGTGATCGCGACGCCGACGTCCGCGCACTTCCCTCTCGCTGAGGCCGCGCTGAAAGCCGGCAAGCACGTGCTGGTGGAGAAGCCGATGACGGGCACGATCGAAGAAGCCGCTGCGCTCGTGACGCTCGCGAAGAAACAAAAGAAGCAGCTGCTCGTCGATCACACGTTCGCGTACACCGCATCCGTGCAACGCATCACCGAAGCCGTCCACAACGGTAATCTCGGCGATCTGCTGTACTTTGATTCCACGCGCATCAACCTCGGCCTGATCCAGAAAGACACGAACGTGCTGTGGGATCTCGCAATCCACGACCTCACGATCCTCGCAACGATCGCCGATCTCACTGAGATTGAAGAAGTGCTCGCCGTCGGCAGCGCGCACTACGGGGAGCACATCGAAGACGGCCATCTGCATTTGAAATTCAAGGGCGGCCTCGCGGCGCACATTCACGCGAGCTGGCTCTCGCCCGTGAAGATCCGCAAAACGCTGATCGCCGGACGCAAAGCCATGATCGTCTACGACGACACCGAGCCGAGCGAGAAACTCCGCATCTACGACAAAGGAGTCGAACGCGACAATACGAAGCCCGATCCGTTCTTCCCGAAATACCGCAGCGGCGATGTGCTCATCCCGGCGCTTGCGAGCACCGAAGCGCTGTCTGTGGAAGCCCGTCACTTCCTCGACTGCATCGCAGGCAAAGCCGAGCCGCGCGTCTCGGGTGAAGACGGACACATGATGGTGAAGATCCTGACCGCCGCCGACGAATCCCTGCGCGCAGGGAAAGCCGTCCGACCGTAACTCCCTCCGCCTCATGGAATCCTACGAATCCGCCCTCAAGGAGACTCGCTATCGCGTCGAAACCGTCGTCTCGGATGCGGTCGTCCCGTGGACGGACTTCTTTAACTCCGTCGCGTTCTTCAAGTTTCACAAAAAAGAAGCGAAGGGTTTTTATTTCCAGCTGATCGACAAAGAAACGAAGAAATCTCTCTGCGCCGCGCACTTCACCGAGAAAGAACCGGGTCTGTTCGCCAGTCCATTTCGCGGAACATACGGCGGCATCGATACGAAAGAACATGACGTCACGCTTCTCGACGTCTTCCTCGAAGACATCTCCGCGAAGCTCAAGAAAGAAGGAGCGGAACGCATGCAACTGGCGCTCGCACCGTTCGCGCATGATCAAGATCGATCGGCGTTGCTCTTCAATGTCCTGTTGCGCCACGGCTTCGCCATCGTGAAACAGGACATCAACTACGATCTCACGGTCGACGCCGTGCCGCTGATCGACAAGATGGAACGCAACAACCAAAAACGCGTGAGGAAATGCGAGCGGGAACACTGCATCTTCGAACACTGCGACTCCGAGAAGGAATATGCGGCGGTCTATGACGTCATCAAAAAAAATCGTGAATCCAAAGGCTACCCCGTGACGATGAGTCTCGAAGACATGCTGGAGATGAAGAAGCTGTTCCCCGACGTGTGGCAGTTTTTCTGCACGAAACTGGAAGGCAAGATGATCGCGGCCAGCGTCTGCATCCGCATCAACACGAACGTGCTCTACGTGTTCTACTGGGGTGATCTGCCCGAGATGCACGCGTACAGTCCCGTCGCGTTCCACGCCGACAATCTGTATCGCTACTGCCAAAAAGAGAAGATCGGCATCCTCGACATCGGCACGTCGACGGACAACTGCATCCCGAACCTCGGCCTGATGAACTTCAAAGAGCGTCTCGGCTGCAAAACATCGCTCAAGCTCGTCCTCGCGAAAAATCTTTAGGAGCGCCGCGCCAACGGACAAGAGCGCTTGATGGCCTCCCAACCGTACCAAACGTTCAGCCACTCATAACCGAGCGGCATGCAATCTTGCGAATCGTGGATGACGCGAATCCAGAGCACGCGCGCGATCAACATCGCCATGATCGCGAACCGACGCGATGCGAATCCGATCCATCCGATCCATCCGAAAGATTCGATGCGACCTTTGTCGAGATCGAGGTAACGACGATACTTCTCCTTCAATTCGGCAGGCGTCTCGAGTGTCGGGAGATACTGCGCGCCTCCTTCCAGCACTTTCGGAACGACGCCGGATGCCAGCACGGGACGTTCATGCACGGCCTTGGTAAAGCCGAGCACCGAGGCGCGATCGCAGAAACGGATCTGGCGATTGTGCTTCGTCGAGAAATATTTCATGACACGACCGTTGATGATGAAATACCGATCGACGAGATACGCGCCCTTCTCTCCCCGTTCGATCACCCTTTGCATGGCGGCGATGAAATCGTCGTTCAGTTCTTCATCTGCGGCGAGAAATGTGATCCACGGTTCTGTCGATTCTTCATACGCCTGAGTCGCGATGCCGCCGAAGTCGAGGATGCGACCCGTCGGGTCGAGGAATTTCGGATCCTGCGGCAGCACGCGGCAACCGTACTTGCGAGCCAGATCCGCGCTGCCGTCCCTCGAACCGCCGTCGAGGACGACGTGTTCTCTGCATGGGAGCGCAGACTGCAGGCAGCGCTCGAAAAGCGGGCCGGAGTTTCGGATGTACATGATCACCGAGCAGGGAAGGGTGCCGCGTCTCGGCGTTTCGTGTGAAACGTTCGGACGATCGAGCGTCATCATGAGGAGCGTCTTGCCGTCTTTTTCCTCTTCGGAACACGGCACGAAACCCGCTTTCTCATACGAACGAACCGCGCGAGCATTCGTCTTCAGCACGTGGAGAGCAATGTGTTGCCATCCGGCCTGTTCAAATCCAAAGCGAGTCATCAGCTCGACGGCTTCGGAACCGAGACCCTGCCCGAGGAATGCCGGATTGCCGATCGTGATGCGGAGGATCGCGGACTTCTTCGCAGCGTCGATCTCGACGAAGCCGCAATTGCCGATAAGCTCGCCGTTTGGAACCGTGACGAGTGAGAAGAATTTTCGATCGGGCTCCTGCACGCGCTTGAACCATTTCATCTGGTCTTCGTCAGTCGGGATGCGTCGATCGTCAATCAATCCGCGCAGCTCCGCGTTCTCGGAAAGCCACAGACGAAACTGCGGCTGGTCAGCCGCGATCATGGCTGCAAGAGCCACACGTGAGCCTGTGAGAACAAGTGTTCTATCCATGTCGCAGGCAGCTTACAGCCGACACTGGCATGCGGCCACCGTTCACGTAGAATTCATCCATGCCCGTCCCCTTCCTCGACCTCAAAGCCCAATACCGATCGATCAAAAACGAAATCGATCCCGCGATGCAAGAAATCCTCGACTCGTGCGCCTTCGCAGGCGGCCCGGCAGTCGAGAGATTTGAAAAAAACTTCTCCGCATTTTGTGGCGCCAAACACTGCATCGGCGTCGGCAACGGCACATCTGCCCTTGAATTGATCTTGCGTGCGTACGACATCGGACACGGGGACGAAGTGATCACGGTAACGAACTCGTTCTTCGCCTCCGCCGAAGCGATTTCGCTCGCGAACGCGACTCCCGTGTTGGTGGACTGCAATGAAAACGATGCGTTGATCGATGTCTCGCAGATTGAAGCTGCGATCACGAAGAAGACGAAAGCGATCATCCCCGTGCATCTGTACGGTCAGTGCGCGGATATGGACGCCGTCAAAGCGATCGCCGCGAAACACAACCTGATCGTGATCGAGGACGCATGTCAGGCGCATGGCAGCGCGTATAAAGGAAAGAAGGCGGGATCACTCGCCCACGCCGCGGCATTCAGTTTTTATCCCGGCAAAAATCTCGGCGCATACGGCGAAGGCGGAGCCGTCACGACGGATGACGAGAAGATCGCGGCGAAGATCAGGATGCTGCGAGATCACGGCATGTCCGAGAAATACAAGCATCAGATCGTCGGCCGGAACGAGCGTCTCGATGGTCTGCAAGGAGCCGTGCTCGACGTGAAGCTGAAACATCTGGACTCGTGGAACAAGGCTCGCCAAAGCCACGCGACGCTGTACCGCGAGATGCTTTCGAAGGAACCGCGCGTGACGCTCTTCGAGGCGCACGCCGACCGCGAATCCAACTATCACCTCTTCGTCATCCGCGTGAAGAATCGCGATCAAGTGCAGGCGAAGCTGAAAGAAAAAGGCATCGCCACCGGCATCCACTATCCCATCGCCATCCACATGCAAGAAGCCTACGCGGGCATGTGGAAAAAAGGCGCATTCCCCGTCGCCGAGAAAACGACGCCGGAACTGCTCTCACTGCCGATGTACGCCGAACTGACCGACGAGATGATTAAAGAGGTCTGCAGCACGCTCAAGGAGTGCTTATAGTCGCATCAAGTTTGGAAAGTATGCCAAGAGTATGGGGGTCTGCAGTCTGTCGCTGAGCAGAGATGCGGAGAGATGCAGAAGTACCAAGTGACTTCATTGCCCTTTCTTTTTGCGCGGAAAAGAAAGGGCAAAAGAAAACCGCGTGCGCCGATGCCCCGCGATGTCGTGCGAAGCGACATCGCTTGCCCGCTCACCCCCACCTGCGGCGCACACCCACCCTTGGAACCAAGCAATGATCTAAAAAAGAAGTGCAAAAGCATCGAAGGGTGGGAACCAAAAACCACAGGAGGGGGTGTGCGGGTAGGCTTGGTTTTTGGTGCGCTTTCTTTGTTCCTTTCTTTGTCGGGCAGACAAAGAAAGGAAGACAACATGCTTGCTGTAACGAAAAACAGAATGAGCGCCAAAAAGACAGTGAAATCGTTCGATAGAGAAGCCGCTACTTACCCTCTCGAATGTACGCATCCATCTTCGCGATCAGTCCTGTAAGACTGTGACCGTGTTCGACGGTGCGGTACATCTGCTGCTCATCGATCGGCGCTTTGTCAGCGAACTGACGAACGAAATTTGCGATGGCCTCGGGCGTATCCGATGCAGGCGAACTCTGGATGCCGATCGCGAGGGCATTTGCCGCGGTCGTGACGGGATAGCAACCGCATGTCATAGCCTCGAGCATCGTTTTGTCGATCGTCTCGGACGCCATGTTCAGGATCAATCGATGCTTCGCGTAGATCTCGGGAAGTGTATTCATCGGCGTCGTGCCGCGAAACGTCACGCGAGATTCGATCTTCAATTCTTTCGTCAGAGCTTTCATTTCGGCGACGTACTCGGCTTCTGCTTCGATGCCGTAGATATCCAATGTAAAGGCCTCATCAAGCAATGTCATCGCACGAAGAATCAATTCCAAACGTTTCGAGCGACTGAGTCGATGCACGACGAGTAGTTTGTGCGAATCAACACACGCATTCGCGCGCATTGGCCACGCGGTGAGATCGATGCCATGACCGACGACGATCTTTTTGTCGCTGCGGTTGTACTGCGGCAAGCTCTGCGGCGTGGCGCAGAAGAAACGTCTGCCGAAAATGCCGAAGAGCCACACGCCGAGCTGAATCTTGTAGTGCGTGTACCACAAATACGTCGGCTTGGCCCTAAGCAACCAACACCAACCGCCGAGCGCATACCACACGGGAGCCATGTGCACGAACACGCGGTCATACTCGAGCGACCAGATCAGCCTTTCAAAGCGAAGAATCGAGCGCAGTTTCGTCGCGCCTTTTTCTTTGCCGAGCGTGATCACCGGAAAATCATACGTTTGATCCGAACCCTCGAGACACACAACCGTGACGTCGTACCCCTGACGGATGAACTGACGCACCCACAGAACCGTAAACGCGTCTTGGCCGTGAAGTTTCTGAGTGACGAAGAGGAGTCGCATGGAGTTAACGGTGCGCGAGAGACTTCAAAAAATCAGCATACGCTTTGATCGCGGATGTTTTCTCGAATCGCGTGCAGACGGCACATGCAGCCTCTCCCATGCGAGCAAGAGCGACGGAATCCGCAAGCAGCATCTTCAGTTTCTGCGCCAGATCGTGAGGCGTGCCGTCGCAAAAAACACCGTTCTCGCCGTCTCGGATGACATCGGGTGCGATGCCGACCTTCGTCGAGACGCACGGCACGCCGAGCGCCATCGCTTCGACGAGCACGCGCGGATTGCCTTCGCTTTTGGAGTTCATGACGAACGTTTTCCCGGAGGCAATCGCTTTCGCGACATCGGCCGCGGTCGGCAGCCAACCCGTGAACGAAATGCGGTCCTGTGCACCGAGTTTTTTCACCTTCTCTTGCATCGACATGCGAAGAGGCCCGTCACCGACGACGAGCAACGTGGCAGTCGACAAGCTCGCAACGGCTTCGATCGTCTCCGCCAATCCTTTGTTATCCACAAGCCGAGAAGCGAATACGACGTCAAATTTCTTCAACTCATTTTTCGCCATATCGAGGATCGTATGATCCAAATACACCGACGGAACAACAGTGATCTTCGACACATCGACGCCGAAAGATTCAAGATCGGATTTCACGGTGCCGTTCACGACTCGAACGGCGTCAAAATGATTCGCATGCGAACCGATGAACGTCTTCGTCATCCATCTGCCGACAACTTCGGTGAATGATGAAGCAATCGGAAAACCGACGATGTGATGAATCTCGAGTGCGGTTAAAATCTTGATTCTTTTCCTCAACATTCGCGCGCCGATGCCGTTATAGAAGGGCGGATACTCGTGCACGGTCATCACGTCGTGAGAATGCTCGTCGAAAAGTTCGATGCCTTTCGAACGGATGAAAAACGGCTGTGAGAGCAGCGATGTCGGTGAAACATGGACGTAAACGTTCCCGAAAAGGCTGAGCACCGCTCGATCAGTCTCGACTCCGCGCGGACAGAGAATGTCGATGCGCTCCCAATGCTTCGCGAATTCCTCGAGCATGTCCGAGAAAGCCCCGCGCTTGCCCGCTGCGAGAGTCCTGTCGCCGCTGATCATGAGAAGTTTCATTTAGAGAGTCTTGAGGAAGCCATCCCATTCGCGTGCGATCGCAGTCCAATCGCGAACGCGCTCATCGTATCGGAGAGAAGGGTACGAACTGATCACTCCGCGCACCGCCGTCACGATCTCCGCGGACGTACGCAGCGGCTTCATCAAAATGCCGGGGAACATCTCCGATCGCAGTCCCGTCTCCTCGGTCAAAAGCACCGGCAAGCACACGGCACTGGCTTCCAGAGCCACATTCGGACTGATCTCCGTGACGGACGGAAGAATCAGGAGGTCATGCTCCGCAAACGTTTTTTTCTGTTCTTCGCCTCGCGCAGGCGACCGAAACGTGACGCGCTTCTCGAGACCGAGAGCGCGAACCTGTTCCTTGAGCGACTGTTCCGTCGGCCCTTCGCCGACAAGCGTGAGCTCGGCTTCGGGAAGATCTTTCATCGCGGCAATCAACGTCGAAAGATTTTTGAATCCGACGAATCTGCCCATGAACAGAAGTGTAAAGGGCGTGTGCGAATGATGATCGATCTGTTCGCCGATCGGTCGCGCGTTCTCGATGACGCGTCGCGGCGGCAACGCGGGAAAATGTTTTTCATGCAATCGCTTTTGAAAATCTGTGGAGTATGCCAGCGCATCGAACTCGCAAAAAATGGCTTCCATCAGCGCCATGTTGACGATGCGCCAAAAGCCGAGCCAGGATGCGTACCACTCGCGAAGACTCTTGCGGCCGCCTCCGTCTGTAGAGCGCTCCCAGAAAAAATCCCCGCCGAGCCTCAGCACATGCTTCGGTTTTTGGAGCATCGCGAAAATCAACGGCACTCCGACGCTCACGGAGGACAACGCGATCACGCGGTCGGCATCGGCACCGAATTTCTTGAGTACTGATGCATACCTCAACCAACGGGAAACGACAGTACCGCGCTTCGAGACGCCGACGACGCAAAACTTGCCGTCACGACGCTCATCGTTCTCGATTGTGTACGTCACAACCGTGACCTCATGACCAAGACCACTCAAACCCTCCGCCAGATGTTTGGCGTATGTCGCGATGCCGCCAATCTCGGGAGGATAGATGCCGGTGGCGATCAGGATGCGCATCAGTGAGCTATGAAACGATGGAAACAAAGTATATCAGGATCATACCTAAAATTGGCTAATTTAGTAATATATTGTATAATAGAAATGATATGAGCGAACACCCGATCGAATGGAAGGACTTCGGCATTGATCGGCTCGTTCTCGAAACCGATTCGTACGATCCTCAGCATCCGATGATCGCAGCATGCGTCATGCTTCTTCCGCAAGGAATCATCACGATGGCGGATCTTGAACATATGTTGAGCAGCGAAGAATTCATGACGCTGACATCGACACCTGGAGGGCGTCAAAGAGCGCTCTTGATGTCTCAGCTGCGAAATTTATTCGTCAGTTGTTTTACGATCGAAGCCCAGAATCAGGGCCTCATCAAAGGGCGTGATGAAGATGATCAAGCGATCGAAACAAGCACTGCAGAGATCGAATCGGCCATTCGCGTCGTGATGCAACATGCGAAAATGCAGCGAGAGCGAGATGCCGGTGAGGAGACCGCCTAACGTTTGCAACGCTCTCGGTACCACTCCACCGTCCGCTTCAGACCCTCCTCAAAATTGATCGCGGGCTTCCAGCCGAGAGAACGAACGGATGAGGAATCAAGCGCATAGCGCCAATCATGACCGGGTCGGTCTTTCACGAAATTCAGAAGCGACGCGGGTTTGCCGAGAATCTTGAGAATCTCATTCGCGACGTCGATATTCGTCTCCTCGCTGTCGGCGGAAACGTTGAATACACGCGCGTCGTCTTTCCATTCGCTGCGCAAAATCGTCTCGAGCGCGGAACAGTGATCCGTGACGAAAAGCCAATCGCGCTTGTTTTTGCCCGCGGCATAGATCGGCACGGGCAGGTCTTTCGCGGCGGTACGGATGACCGTCGGGATGAATTTTTCGAGCGCCTGATGCGGACCGTAGTTATTGGTGCAGCGCGAAATCGCGGCGTTGATGCCGTACGTGCGCACCGCGGCCAGCACGAGCAAATCGCCCGCGGCCTTGCTCGCGGCGTACGGAGAACTGGGCTTCAGCGGATCCGCGACGGTCTTCGGCGCGTCGGTGTCCGTGAGGTCGCCGTACACTTCGTCTGTCGACACATGCAGCAGTTTAATCGAAGGATACGCGCGACAGACGTTGAGCAGGCTCTGCACGCCCGTGACGTTCGTGTGCAGAAACGGCGACGGATCGTCGATGCTGCGATCGACATGCGTCTCGGCTGCGAAGTTGATGATCGTGTCGATGGCGTGATCTTTCAAAATCTTCGCCACAAGTTCCCTGTCCGCAATGTCCCCTTCGATGAACGTGATCGAAGTAGCAACCGAATCCAAGTACGTGCGATCAGCGGCATACGTCAATTTGTCGAGCACGACGAGCGTGTCTTTCGGGTGACGGCGAACATGCTCGAGAACGAAATGCGAGCCGATAAATCCGGCTCCGCCGGTCACGAGAAGACGCATGCATGCATGGTAGCACGGAACCCCATGAAACATTGACATTTGGCTCCAGAAGACGGAGAATGCGCTGTCCGTGCAAATGGCACGAAAAGAGATTCTCTCCCCCTGAAATCATGAAAGGAGTTCTCATCTGCGGCGGTTCCGGTTCGAGGCTGAAGCCCCTGACGGAGATCACGAACAAAAGCCTGCTCCCCGTGTACGACAAACCTTTGATCCTGTATCCGCTGCAAGTGCTTCTGGATGCAGGGATCAAAGAGATCGCGATCGTCTCGGGCAGCGAACATGTGGATCAGATGGCGGGCTTCCTCGGCAGCGGCAGCAGTTTCGGCTGTCAATTCAGCTACCAAGTCCAAGACGAACCGAAAGGAATCGCACAGGCGCTCGGCCTCGCGGAGAGCTTCGCCGACGGCAACGACGTCTGTGTCATTCTCGGCGACAACGTTTTCTTCGAAGACATCTCTTCCGTGATCAAAAACTTCAAGAAAGGCGCACATCTCTTTTTGAAGCCGGTGCCGGACGCGAGACGTTTCGGCGTGGCCACGATGAAAGGAGAACGCGTCGTCGCGATCGAAGAAAAACCGCAAGAACCGAAAACGAACCTCGCGGTGACGGGCTGCTACGTCTACGACAAGCGCTGCTTCGAGATCGTCCGCAATCTGAAACCGTCCCCGAGAGGCGAGCTCGAGATCACGGACGTCAGCCGTTGGTACGTGGAACACGGCGAAGCCGAAGCCACAACGATGAACGACGAATGGATCGACGCAGGCACGTTCGAGAGTCTGTATCGCGCCGCGACGGTAGTGCGTGCCCGCAAAGAAGCATCCGCGGATACCGTGAAAAACGTGGAAGAGAAACTGAAGCGACAGCTCATCGCAGGAACCGAAACGGTCGCTACGAAACGTTAATTCGCCAAGGCGTTCGCGCGCTGGTCCCAACCGGTGTGAACGGCTTCACCGAGCGTGCCGTCCGGCAATGAGGGGTGATAATCGGCTTCGATCTTCGCGAATGTCAGCGTGATCTGATCCTCGACACCGTCACCGTGGGTGTTGCCGACGGTCTGATACGACACGATCTGCGCTTGCGTGAGCGTCCACTTCAAGAAGTCCTGCCCCGCACCGTGCTGACGAACGCTGAGCACGACGCGCGGGAGCTTGGTGCCGCTGGCGCCGTAGAGAAACATCTTCGGTGATGCGGCGTTGTAGGGCATCGTGACGGTGAATCCGTTCATCGTCGGTCGCCCCGCGGTCATCGCGCGGTTTTGATTCCACGCGAAGGAATCGACGACGATTTCCGCCCTGTGTTTCGTGTCCGTGGAATCCCCCGCGATCGTGTCGAACTTCAAAAACATTTCGTACTCGCCGCCCGTCACATCTTTGGCGAGCGCCGTCACGATGCCCGCGACGTTGGCATTCATATGCTCGCGGCGGTCAATGCTCAAGCTGTAGGCGTATGACAATCCCGCGACAAGTGCCAACGCCAAAGCGACGTGCTGTTTCTTGATGCGCATGGGCTCTGCGGACATACGGCGAATTGGGGAAGGTCGGAGGCGATTCTAGCGCAGACGGCTGCGCCATTCGAGTGGCTTCGACCTACTCTGCAACTGTGTCAACGCGCATCACGGAACCGGAGAGATGGTAGGATGTGGGCATGAACCGCACCGTGACGCTCACAGACGCATCGGGAAATAGGACCGGCACCGCCGATCTTCTTGTTGCGCATAGCGGCGAAGGAATGCTCCACCAAGCATTCTCGGTCTACGTGTTCAATCTGAAACGAGATTCCATCCTGATCCAACTGCGCAGCGAAAAAAAAATGCTGTGGCCGCTGATCTGGGCAAACACCTGCTGCAGTCACCCGTACGAAAATGAAGCGGCCGTTGTCGCCGGAGAACGAAGGCTCGGCGAAGAGCTCGGTTTTTCCTGCGCACTCATCGAAGGACCTTCCTTCGTCTATCGCGCCGTCGACCCGAACGGAAAAGGGGTGGAACACGAACACGTGACGATCCTCGTCGGCACGGTCGACCCGTCGATCGTCGTCAAACCGAATCCCGATGAAGTCGCCGACTCTCGATGGATCACGATCAAACAGCTGGAAGAGGAGATGGCGGACAAACCGGAAAAGTACGCGCCGTGGTTTCATCTCGGACTCAAAGAACTCATTTCCTGACATCATGGACCAACAACCGCTCCACCTTGCGATCATCCCGGACGGCAACCGTCGCTGGGCCAGAGAACACAAGCTGGAAGCGGTATGGAAGGGTCATGAAGTGGCGATCGGGAACTTTCGCACGCTCACGGATTGGTGTCGCGATGACGCGCGCGTCGGCATCCTCACGGTGTGGTGTTTCTCGACGGAAAACTGGAAACGCGAGCCGCAAGAAATCTCGATGTTGATGAAGATGCTGGAAGATTTTTTGCGAAAAGAAAAAAATGATCTCAAGAAGAACAACACGCGCTTCGTGCATTCGGGGCGACGCGATCGGATTCCGCCGTCGCTCAAAGCGATGATCGAAGAAGTGGAAGAAGAAACGAAAAATGAAACGGGATTCACGCTGCAACTGGCGGTGGACTACGGCGGAAAAGACGAAGTGATTCGCGCGATGCGCAGAATGAAACCGGACGATGCGACGGAAGAGAACGTGCGGGCCCATCTCGATCATCCCGAGCTGCCGGACATCGACCTGATCCTCCGAAGCTCGGGCGAACAACGCACGAGCAATTTCTTTCTCTGGCAATCCGCCTACGCGGAATGGATCTTCTCGACGAAATACTTTCCGGATATCGGAACCGCCGATCTCGATGCCGCGATCGGGGAATACGAAAAAAGGAAACGACGCTACGGCGGGTAACTCTCTCTGTCTCCGATGCCTCTCCACGCCTCCGCACGCGCCTCCGGCAAGATCATCCTGTCCGGCGAGTACGCCGTGCTCTTCGGCGGTCGGGGCATCGCGATCCCCTCGCAGACGGGCGTCACCGTCGAATGGACGGAAAACGCAACGATGGAGTGCGTCTTGATCGTGTGGGAAAAAAACGCGAATCCAACATGGATCGATTACGCGCGCTCCGTTCTGCACAATCTCGAAACGACGACGGGAAACCTGAAAGGAACGCTCATGATCACAAACGATCTCCCTCTCGGCAAAGGCATGGGATCCTCGACCGCGCTCATCGTCGCGATCTGTCGCTGTCTGGTCGGCCCCGACTGCGCCAAGATCGCACTCAGAATCGAGAATGCGCTCTCACCCGACAACAGCGGCATCGACTTCGCGGTCATCTGGGAAGAAAAACCCGTGCTCTTCAAACGAAATGAAGTGCCCGCACTCATCGACTTCGATGTGAAGCAATTGGAAGGAAGCACGTTGATCGACTCGGGCGCACCGAATGAACCGACGCCGGAACTGGTCGCATGGATCCGCTCAGAAAAAGAAAACTTGAAGGGTCCTCTTGCGAACATCGGCGAATGCACCGAGCGCTTGCTGAAGGGCGAATCGCTCTTTTCCGTTCTGCGCGATCACCACCGAGCGCAGGTCGCGCTGGGCGTCGTCACTCCGTCCGCGAAGGCCATCATCGCGATGATCGAGGCCGACGGCGGCGCGGCCAAAGTGATCGGGGCGGGCGGGCGCACCGGAGGATCGGGCATGATTCTGGCGCTCCCCGCGCGTTCCTCGTAACATCCGATCATGCGAGCCGTCTCGACACCGAACATTGCGCTGATCAAATACTGGGGCAATCGCCGCGAGGATTGGCGACTCCCAGCAGCGGATTCGCTCTCGATCACGCTCGATCGTCCGAACGTGGAAGTCGACGTGCAACCGTCGGACGCGTTCGCCGTGCGATCATTCGACCTCGCGGGCAATGAAAATCCGCAAAGCGAGAAATCCGTCGAACGTTTGAAAAAACATTGGGATCTGACGTGCGCGTACGGCGAATCGATCGTCCACGCGGGCATCATGCCGAAGCGCGTCTCGCTCGACATCCGCTCCTCTATCCCTCCTTCCATCGGCATCGCCTCGTCCGCGGCCGTCTTCAGCTGTCTCGCGGAAGCCTACGCAGGACTGATGGGCGGCACGAAACATCTCACAAGAGAGCAGGTGAGCGTCATCGGCCGTCTCGGATCGGGCTCCGCGGCGCGCAGCGCGATGGGCGGTTTCGTCGCGCTGGAAAATGTCGGAGGAGATCGAATGGACGCCGCTCGCGCGAGACAAATCGCACCTGCAAGCCATTGGACGCTGCATGACATCATCATCGTCCCGAGTCGCGAAGAGAAAAAGGTCGGGTCGACGGAAGGCCATGCTCTCGCCGCCACAAGTCCGCTCTTCACCGCTCGCCTGAAAGAAATCCCGCGACGAATGAAGGAATGCATCGCGGCGATCGAAGCGAAAGATTTTGAGAAACTTCGCGTGATCAGCGAAGAAGATTCGCTCGACATGCATCGTGTGATGCAGTCGCAGAATCCTCCGCTCCAGTATCTCTCGGACGACACGCATCGCATTCTCCGCGAGATCGAAGCGCTCAGAACAAACGACCATCTTGAAGTCCTGTACACGATGGACGCCGGCCCGACCGTGCACCTGATCTGCACGGAGACATCACGAAACGCCATCATCGCTTTCGCGGAGTCGCAAAAAAATTGCACCGTTTTCAAGGCGTCGGCGGGCGGCGGCTCGACCATCGTCTGATTACTTCCGCACGTGCGCGGTCACTTCGTCATAGACGCGCTTCGACACTTCCTTGATGAGCGCAACGCTCTCGGGAATGCGCGTGCTGCGAGTCATGACACAAAGAATGTACGGACGAAGCGGGTGATACACGATCCCGCAATCATGAAGCTGTTTCAGAAGCTCTGTTGGCACCTCGCGAATGCCGAATTTATGCGCGACGACGGTGCCGGTCGGCACGCCGGCTACCAACGCGTCGCGGTAAATCGACTGAGTGAGCAAATCGAGACCCTTCTGCGACATCTCCGGACTCACGAAGCGCGCGTTGTAGAGAATGCGAAAAAGGGTTGAGTACTCCTTCACGGTCAACGCATGCTGTTGGTACGCATTGAGCATGCCGATCTGCGAATAGACGTTGCGCACGGCATTACCCGTCGGATCCAGTTGATCAAGATGATTGCGAAGCACGTCCGTCGACGCATTGTCCGAGAATGCAATCATGCGATGCAAAAGTTCATCGACGGTGTAGAGCTTGCCCGGAAGGATGGTCTGACTGGGATCCGCGACGTTATTGAGGCCGTTGTACGCGCCTGACATTTCGACCTTCTCGGTGAAAATCGTCGGAATCTGCTCCGAAGCCTTCAAGTAGGCGATCATCACGGGCAACTTGAAAAGACTCGCGGGAACGAACGTCTCGCGCTCGTTGATGCCGAACCACGAACCGGAATTCAAATCGCGAAAGTAGACGGCCGCGACATCGATTTTCTTCTGCACTTTCTCTTGATCCACCCACTGCTGCAAGTCCGCCGAAAAATCTTCATATTCCGGCACGAATGTTTTCGTTGATGCGGGTACGCAGTGCAACAACGGATTGAGCAACGTATACGCGGAATCAACGCAACTGTTCAGGATCCGATCGGTTTCGCTGCGCAACACGAAACCGACGGCTGCTGCCAAAAGAATAAGGACAAAAAAGCCGAATCGGGAACGAGGAAAACCCACCTGCTTCCATGATCCTCTCTCCTGCCGCAAACGCAATATCTTGCTCCTTGAAGTCACGAGACCACGCATGCCAAAAGAACAAAACCGTCTGCTAGACTGAACGTCTCATGGACCTCAGAAACCTCCCCGAGCAACTCAGCTCCGCGCAGCGCATTCATCAACGCCGCAGTCTCATCGAGCGCGAACTCGGCATCGACTGTGCGGGGCTCGACATCCAAGAAAAAGCCGTCGGCGATTCCGAAAAGAAAAACTGTGAGCACATGTTCGGCGCCGTGCCCGTGCCTGTCGGCTATGCGGGGCCGCTCTCGGTGACGTTTTCCAACCGAGCCAAAGCAGAGATTCATCTGCCGCTCGCCACGACCGAAGGAGCACTCGTCGCGAGCGTGAACCGCGGCTGCAAAGCACTCTCCGCAGAAGGCGTCGTCATCTCACGCTCCGTCCATCACGGCATCACGCGTTCGATCGCGTTCGCGCCGTCGCAAAAAACGGGAAGTGTGCAACAAATCGTCGACGTGTTGCGCACGCAAGAAAAAGCATGGAAACAAGCAGCAGAAGCCACGAGCGGCCATCTGAAAGTGCAAGGGTTCGATCTCGATCTCGGCAAACAATACGTCTTCCTGACCGTCGCCTTCGACACCGATGAAGCCATGGGCATGAACATGGCGACGATCGCGGCGCAGGCGATCGGCGAAACGATCGTGAAGATGTTGCCGAGCGCCAAATGCGTGACGGTCGCCGGCAACATTGACTCCGATAAAAAACCCAGCCGACGCACGCATGAACGCGGCCGCGGATTCGAAGTGGTGTGTGCGGCGCATCTGTCGAAAGCGACGATCGCGGACGTCTTGAAAACGACGCCGCAAGCGATGCTCGAAGTCGCGGACGCAAAACTGAAAGTGGGATCGTCTCTCGCCGGCGCCATCGGAAGCAATCTGCATGCGGCCAATGTCATCGCGGCGCTGTACCTCGCGACCGGTCAAGACATTGCGCACACGGTGGAAGGATCGCTCGCGGACACGACCGTCATCGCCCGCGGCGACGGCCTCGACGTCGAGGTGCGTCTGCCCGCGATCATCGTCGGCGTGCGCGGCGGCGGCACGGGTCTGCCTGCTCAATCTGAATGCTTGAAGCTCCTTCTGAAACCGAACACGAACCTGCATCGAAAACTGCAGCTCGCCGAGAGCATCGCGGCGGCGGTGATGGCGGGCGAGATCTCGCTCCTCGCGGCTCAGGCGAGCGGTTCTCTCGCCGATGCGCATCAGACACTCGCGCGCTGAGTCGCGGCGCATGATAGAATCGCTCTCTCCATGAAAGCAGCCATTCTCTCCGTCGGCAGATACGTACCGGCCTTTCGCATCGACGCGAAAACGATCGCGGACCACTGGAAGCGCGGTACCGAACAAGCGGACGGTCTCGGCATCAAAGAAAAATCCGTCGCGGCGGCGGACGAAGACACGTTCACGCTCGCGTGGGAAGCGGGACGCATGGCGCTCGAAAGCGGTGACATCGATCCGAAAGAAGTGGAGGCCGTGTTCGTGGGATCCGAGAGCCATCCGTATGCCGTAAAACCGACGAGCGCGATGCTGGTGAGCGCGTTGAAGCTGAATCCGTTCTGTCGCGCCGCCGATTTGGAATTCGCATGCAAAGCGGGCACCGCCGCGCTGCAGATCGTCGCCGCGATGGCCGAAAGCAAACAAATCCGCAGCGGACTCGCCATCGGGGCCGACACCGCGCAGAGCAAACCGGGCGACGCTCTCGAATACTCCGCGGCCGCTGGCGCCGCCGCTTTCGTCGTCGGTCTCCCGAGCAAAAAACATCCCGGCCTCTGCAGCATCGATGCGACGCTCTCGTACACGTCCGACACGCCCGACTTCTGGCGCGGCACGGGCGATCGATATCCGTCCCACGCGGGAAGATTCACCGGCGAACCGGCATATTTTCATCACATCGAAACGACGACGAAAAAAATCCTCGCGGAGACGAAGATGAAACCCGAAGACTTCGCGCACGTCGTGCTCCACATGCCGAATGCGAAATTCCCGGCGCAAGCCGCAAAAAAACTCGGCTTCACGGAAGAACAAATGGCCGCGGGCTTCGTGGTGCCGCATATCGGTAACACCTACAGCGCATGCTCGCCGCTCGGCCTCGCCGATGTGCTGCAGGTCGCGAAAAAAGATCAGAAGATACTGCTCGTGAGTTACGGATCCGGCGCGGGGTCCGACGCCTTCGTCTTCACGATGCTCCGAGACGGCGTGCCGCTCCCCGGAAATCACGGAGACAACGAACCCAAGCGTCTGAGCTACGCGGAGTACCTGCAAACCTCGAAAATCCTCGCCTGAGCGAACGCTTGCCAAACATACGAAAGATCAGCATAAGGCTACCGTCGAAGGCTCGTTTCGAGTACACTCTCCGCGTCCTATGCGTGAGACTGTCTATGTCCTCGGAGGTGGCCAGACCCGCTTCGGCGAGCTGTGGCATGCGTCGCTGTCGGATTTGATCCGCGAAGCCGTGGACTCCGCGATCTCGACGACCGGAATTTTGCCGACCGACATCGACGCCGTGGTCATCGGAAATATGATCGGAGGAGAGAGCGCGGAGCAGGCGCACCTCGGCACGTTCGTCAGCAGTCTTCTCCCCCACCATCCGCCCGCACTCCGCGTCGAAGCGGCATGCGCATCGGGAGGTTTGGCGGTGCATACCGCATGCGCCTTGCTCGAAAGCGATCGCGCCGAAACGATCTTGGTCGTCGGCGCCGAGAAACTGACCGACATTGCGGGAGACATTGCGGCGAGCGCGATCATGCACGCCGCCGACAGCGAGAAAGATCTGCCCTCCGGCCTCACGTTCCCGTCGATTTTCGCGCTCACCGCAGCCGCATACATGCATCAGTACGGCCTCACGCGCGATGATCTGAGCCTCGTCTCGGCGTGTTCGCATCGCGCGGCGGTGAAGAATCCCTACGCGCAATTCCGCAAAGAAATCCCCGCCGCTGCAATCTCAAAAAGTCCCCTGGTCGCCGATCCTTTGCGACTCCTCGACTGTTCACCGATCAGCGACGGCGCGGCGGCCTTGATTCTCTCGACGAGGAAGCAATCCAAAGTTCGCATCGCGGCGACGCAACTCGCGAGCGAAAACCTGAGCCTCGTCGATCGCGAAAGTCTCACGTCTTTCGTCAGCACACGCACGGCCTTTCAAAAAGCGTTGAACGAAGCGGGATGGGATCGCCGAGACATCGACGTGCTGGAACTGCACGACTGCTTCAGCATCGCGAGCCTCATCCATTTGGAAGATTTCGGCTTCTCTGAAGCGGGCGAAGCGATCCGACTCTTCCGTGAGCACGACGCGGATGTCGGCGGCAGTTTGCCGATCAATCCGAGCGGCGGTCTGAAAGCCTGCGGCCACCCGATCGGCGCGACGGGGGTGAAACAAATCCTCGACTGCTTCAAGCAACTGACGAATCAAGCGCCGAATCAAGTCCGAAACGCGACGCGAGCCATGGCCCACAACCTCGGCGGCGTCGGCGCCACGGCCACCGTCCACCTTCTCGAAACCGTCTGATATGGATCGCATCCCCGCACTTCACCGTCGCACGAAAGCTCTCGAACGCACTCCGCTCGAAGGCGGCGAGATTCTGAGTTTCACGACGGTTCGTCATCCGCCCGCGGGCTTCGGCACCGAGCCGTACCACGTCGCGCTGATCAAACTGAAAAGCGGTGCGAAAGTGATGGGCCAACTGACGAGAAACGGCGTCACGCCGACGATCGGATCCGCAGTGTTCCCGCGACTGCGCCGCATTCGCACGATGGAAAACGGACTCTTTATCAATGATGTGAAATACGAAGTGATCTCGCGCAAAACCGAGCCTATCTTCAACGTCACCTCGTACGTGCTGGCCGTATCCGGCCCGTCGGGCGTCGGCAAAACGACGATCGCACGGTCACTGTTGACGCTCTTCGCCTCGTACGCCGAACAAGTGCCGATCATCACGACACGCACCGCGAAGAAAACAGACGTCGAACCCTACGTGCACGTGAGCAAAGAGCAATTCGACGCATTGGTCGAAAGCAAAGAGATGATCAGCCACACGCACATGCCGTCGAAGACCGAGCTTCGTTACTACGGTTACCGCCGATCGGATATCGAGGCGATCTGGAAACGCGGCAAGCTGCCGATCGTCATCACTGAGATTCACCTGCTCTCCGGACTGGTGCAATCGCTCGGCCGACGCGCGGTGCTGAGCTGCGGTCTTCTACCGCCAGGAAAATCCCGCCGCACGATGCTCTCCGCGCTCCTCCATCGTCTGCGCTCGCGCGGCCGCGACACCGAGGAACAAATCGCCGAGCGCATGAAAGTGGCGGAAGCCGATCTGAAGGCCTACACCGATCACGCGCACCTCTTTGATCACATGCTCGTCAACGACGAAGTGAAAACCTGCGTCGAAACGATTCGAGAGATCGCAGCGGCGAGATTGTGATCAGCACGACGCATAGACTTTCCCATACTCCGCGCTGATCGACTGCCAGTCGTAGGCTTCCGCGAACTTCTTGCCGTCACGCGCGAGGCGGGCGCGAAGCGGGACATCCTGCAGAAGATTCTTCAATGCTCCCGCAGCAGCCGAGACATCATCGACGGACACGAGGACTCCGCTGACGCCGTCTTTGACGATATCCGGAATGCCGCCCGTACGCGTCGCGAGGACCGCGCAACCCGCGGCCTGAGCCTCAAGAAAGACATTGCCGAGCGCCTCGCTTCGCGACAGCCCGCAGGAAATCTCCGCCTTGGCGAATTCATCGAGCACGGCTTTCGGGGAAACTTTGCCCGCAAACACGACGCGATGATCGATCCCGAGTTCGACCGCGAGTTTCTTGAGATCCGCCTTGAGCGAGCCGTCGCCAACAATGCGCAGATGAATATCAGGCGACAGTCCGGTGACGGCCTGCGCGAAAGCGCGAAGAAGAATATCGACGCCTTTCATCGATTCCAGACGCCCGACGAACAACACGAGACCAGAATCTTTCGTGTGAAACCTGCATGCTTCGCGAATGGCAACGAGATCGATGCCGTTCGGAATCAACATGACGTCGGTGCGTCCGAACGAACCTGCACGTTCGATCAAAGCCGAGCTGATCGCCGTGATGCGATCTGCGCTCCGGTGCATCGCTTCCAGCAAAAACGACGTATTCGTACTCTGGAGGGTGAGTACGCGCTTTGCAGAGGGAACGATAAAACGGCAAAAAATCATCGCGAGACCGGCATAGGACTCAAGAACGGCATGAATAATCTCGGGCTTACACCGCGCCGCCGCAAACGGCGCGAGAAACGGGAAGAGATATTTGTCGATCGGGCATCCGAAGCCGACGCGAATCACGGCTACCTTTTTTTGGAGCGTGTCACGCGCGGGAAGAGAGCGCGAATATCGCCCCGTAATGATCGTCAGATCGAATTCATCGGCGAGTCTGACGGACACTTCTTCGACCATCGCCTCGGCGCCGCTGCGAAACGGAGACAGAAACGCCGAGAGAAGAACGATTTTTTTGCTCATGATGCGGACCACGCGGAAAACACGGCGTCATACTGTTTGCCGACGGAGTCCCAGCTGAATGCGCTGTGAATCCGCGCTCTGGCGGCGGCTCCGAGCGTTCGTCTCTTCGCGGGATCTTCCGCAAGCCTGCGAATGTGAGCGGCAAGCGCTTCGCGATCTCCGGATTGAAAGAGAAAGCCCGAAACTCCGTTCTGGATGAGGAACGCATTGCCGCCGACATCGCTCGCAATGCACGCGCACCCGCTTGCCATCGCCTCCATCAAAGCGTTGCTGAGTCCCTCCGAATAACTCGGCAAGACGAAGATGTCCGTCCGCTGAAGAATCTCCGCGATATCATGCCGAAGCCCTGTGAACGACACCTCATCCTGATGCGCCGAAACCAAAGGATGATCTTTTTTATACCATCCGACGACCTCAATCGTCAGATCCGCGCGGATCTTCTTGACTTCGATCGCCGCCGCGACGAAATCATCCGCGCCTTTCACCGACTCCAACCGTCCGACGTACGTCACGACGCACGACGCGTGCTCGGCTCGATCCTTCGCATACGGCGACGGATCAATTCCCGTGGGAATCACGATCGACTTCGCGGCGATGCCGAGTCTCTTCAAGATCGTCGGAGGTTGAGGATGGAAAAACACGATCTTGGAAGCGGCAGCCAAGATCGCCCAGCCGAGCGTCCATGCATAGATCGCTCCGCAGATCTTGCCAAGCGTGCCGCGCGGCCACCACGTGATGCCGACGAGCGCATCGGTGGTCAGGAGCACGCGATATCCCGCCATACGGAGTCGGAGCAACGAGATCGAACTCCAAAACAACACTTTGTTGACGACAATGACGTCGGGCTTGAGTGCGTGAGCGAGTCTGAGAGCCTGACCGCTCAATCCGAAAGCGATGCCGTAATTCCACGGATCGGGAATGAAGAAATCTGACACGCGATGAATCTGAAGCGTCTCCGACACCGTTTCAATCGAGCCTTTCTTGGCGTCACCCATGCAAAGCACGACGACCTTGCATCCGAGCCGTTGCCAAAGCTCGGCCAACTTGACGGTGCTGACCATCCATCGATGTTCTTCTTTCCAGTACGGGCTGATGAGGAGAATTGTTTTCATGAGCAGAGAGCGGCTGGCGTGTGGTGAAGAGAGTATAGAGCCCGAAAGAAGCCTTTTACTATCCGCTAGATGCTATTCGCTACCCGCTTACGGACGTTTTGAATCCTCTCCCACTCCCCCGTCGTTCAGCGACTTCTCGCGGATCACTTTCACCAGACGCTGTTCCAATTCCTCCACGCGCATCACGAGATAAAAAATAATGAAGAAGATGACGCCGATGGCGGTGATCGTGGCCGCATTTTCGTTCTTCTTGATGCCGGTCATCGTGCTCAGGTACTGCAAGCTGCTCGGCACGAGTGAAATGTATGCGATGGCCGCCCAAAAAAATGTCCAGAGACCTCCCTCCCAGATCGTTTTTTTCTGACGCATCACGAGATTCCACGCATAGGCGATCATCAGAAGCGCAAAAAGCGGAACAACGACTTGATACGGGGTGAATTCGATCGGCATCATCGGAGAAAGGTGCGAAGAAGGATCTTGCAGGCGGTCTGCAGGCCGCTGGCGAAGGACTGTCCTTTGGCGAGCGTGTACTCAGAATACACCACTTTGGACGGGACGGAGACGATCTGCCACCGATTGCGAGCGGCCTCGCGAATGATCTCTGTGCAAAATTCAAACCCCGACATGCGAAGATCCACCTCACGGAGCGCCTTCGGACCGAACACCTTGAAGCCGCATTGCGTATCGGGCAGATAGACGCCCGTCACGAGAAACGTGACGTAATTGCCGATGTTGTTGGCGATCCTGCGAATGAGCGGAATGCGATTCTTGCGTCCGAAACGATTGGCGATGACGAGATCCGCGCCGGATGTCTGCAGCTCTTCGAGAAGCCGCGGAATGTCGGCGGTCGCATGCTGTCCGTCGGCGTCCAACGTCACGATCGTATCGAAGCCCAATCGACGTGCGCCCTCGATGCCGGTCATGGTGGCTGCTCCGGCGCCGCAGTTCTCCGCATGAACGAAAACGCGAGCGCCCGCTTCGCGTGCGACGTTGACGGTATCGTCGGTCGAGCCGTCGGCCACGACCACAATGTCGGGAATATATTGTTTCGCGCCACGGATCACCGCGCCGATGCGCGTGGCTTCATTGTAGGCCGGAATGACAACGGCGATCTTCATGGCTTATTTCGTCGCTCCGCTCCCCATCGGCAGAAGAATATAAGCGATGCCGTTACCGGGATCGTTGACAACGAGGTTTAAATTAATGGCGGGATCATTGGCAAATTCAAGGAACCCGTTGACCTTCTGATGCAGAGTCCCGTTCGGATCCTTCTCGATCGTCTGCGTGTTCGTGTCGAAAATGATGCCGTTGAAACCGAGCGCCTTCAGGCGCTTGAGAGTCAAAACGTGATTGCGCTCTTGATTGATGCAGTTGAAGAAGTTCATCTGATGATCAGCGAGCGGCAAAATCTCTCGATTCTTCGGGATGAAATAGGAAATGAACGTACCGATGCGATACGTGAAGGGCGTATCGGTGAGCGTCTGATGCCGCGTCACGACGCTCTCGCGAATATCGTCGTAATTCGGAATCGTGATCTCCCGAAGCGCCGAGGCAGTCACTTTGCCGAGCGGATATTCAAAAATATTCTTCTGCGAATCGAATTGCCACAAGCGATTCACCAAACAAACGATGATGCTCATCGTCAAAAGGAAGGCGAAAAGCGACCTGTTCGGCGCATCGGGCGCATCGTCGATAAACGACTCCAGCATGATCGCAAAGCCGAAGAACATGCCGATGCCGTACCACGCGATACCGTTCGCAACGAGCGCCCACTGGACAAGATACATGAGCGAGCCGGCAAAAATCATGCGCAACCATTTGCGCTCTCTCGACCAGAAGAATGGCAACAGCAAAGCCAAAGGAAAGAGGAGCAACGCCGGCATGAGCGTCACGTAATAGCCGAAACCGTCGATGTTCATCACCTGCCTCCACGGCAACGTGAGGTAGTGCATGATGCCGTTGCCGAAGCCCCAATAGCGATCGAGTTCTTCGGTGCGAGCGGAGCCTTTGCAAGCGGGGCTCAACACATCAAGCTTCAACTCGGGAGGCA
>JAYVRL010000038.1:0-4304 GCA_043776335.1 Candidatus Peribacteria bacterium
TGAGAAGGCTCCAAACACCGAAAAACCGAAAAAAACAACCCGCAAGCAGGCAAAGCCGAGGAGGTAGCAATGGCTGAAAGTGGCCTCAAAGGGGCTTTGAAAGAGAAGGAGTAAATGATATTTGACAAAGGCTTCGAAAAGCTTTATAAATATCCCCTTTTTGTTTTCTACCCCCTACGCCCGTGTCTCAGTACCAGCTCAACGTCCTGAAAAAGAAGGCAAAGCGCGCAGTCTCTGCGATGGCTGCCGTGCTCGTGCTCAGCGCGGCGTTTACCACGGTGTTCTCACTGTCAGCGGGGAAAACACTCGCAGTCGTCTCTCAGTGTTCGGACGGCGCGGACAATGACGGCAACGGACTCGTGGACTATCCGCAGGATACGGGCTGCACCTCCCTCGATGATGACTACGAAGGCAGGACGACGAGCGGCAACTTCGTGACGGTCACCGACGAACGCGACACGGTTCAGGCCGGCGGATCGGTCATTTATCTCGTGACCTTGAAGCAGCAACGCGACACGAACCGCGTCGTGAACGTGACGCTCGACCTCCCTCATCAGTCCAACGTGACTTCCGCCAGCGATGGCGGCGATGTCGCGCTCGACCATGTCACGTGGACGAACGTCTCCGTCTACAAAGACGTGACGCGCACGCTGCAAGTGCAATTGAACGTCAATCCGAGTGCGGTTGTCGGCCAATACCTCGTCGCCCGTGTCCGCGTGAACGGCTCCGAGGCGATCGACACGACGTTGGTGAAAGATTACGTCCCCGAGCAAAATGACCAATTCCGCGTCACCGTTTCAGACGGCCGCGACTATATCCTGCCCGGTGCGCAAAACACGTACACGGTGAAAATCAGGAACACGAGTTCTCAGGTGAAGAAAACCGACATCCGTCTTGCGTTGCCCTACGACAGCTACTACGTCTCAGCTTCGGATGCAGGCATCCGAGACAGCTACAACGTGACGTGGAAAAACATCGAGCTGCAACCGAATGAAGAGAGGTCTTTCAATGCCACGATTCAGATCGATTTCCGCACGAGGAACAACGCGCTGCTTCGCGCCAAGGCCTACGCCGGCACGGTGGTCGCTCTCGACCAAACCGTCGCCCGCATCGGATTGCCGTATCACTCGATCTCGACGTCCATCACGGATCACCGCAACACCGCTGAAATGAATCAGGTGCTGACCTACACGGTGAAAGTCGACAACACGTCCGATGTCGTCGCCACCGACGTTCCGGTCGACGCTTCGCTCCCGCTCTACGGCGAATTCGTCGGAGCGACGGAAGGCGGTTACTGGGACGGCTCCAACATTCGTTGGCTTGTGCTCAAGATCGCTCCCCACGCCACTCGCACGCTGACGTACAGCGTTCGCGTTCGCCAGGATGCTCCTTTGAACACGCTGCTCACCGCAAGCGCGACCTCTGACGACGCCACCTCGAGAGACACCACGACTGTCGTCGCACAAAGCACGGAAACCGGCATGGCTCCGCAAAAGACCGTCATCTTCCGCAAGACCGCTGACCGAGGCGAGGCGGTTCCGGGAGGCAGCATTCGCTACACGCTCTACGTGCAAAATACGCTCGATCACGTGATCTCGGACGCCAGCATCTTGGATCGCTTCGACAGCACCTACCTCTCCCTCGATACCTATGAGCACTCCGAGAGTCTCGCCAGTCACGGTGACGGCGAGATGGTGTGGACAGTCCCCGTACTGCAACCGGGCGAGTCATGGCAGACGAGCTACATCCTCGCAGTCTCAGCCAACGCTCCGAGCGGCATGGAGCTTGATAACGTCGCCAGCCTCCGCGGAGCGGATCTGAACGGCATGCTGCTCACGCAGCGCGTTCGCACGAACAAAGCCGGCGTCATCAGCGACTTCCCGACGACGGGCGCCAGCATGGATGCTTTCCTCGCTCTCGCTCTCGCCGGACTGGCCGTCGCCACGACGGGGGTACAAAAGAAACTCGCATTCGCTCGTCTCTTGGCTTCACTCTAAAAAGGGAATCCTCGCTCAACAAAAAACCCCGCACCTGCCTACCGGCAGGCAGGCTCGCGGGGTTTTTTAGATCAGAAGTGCAAAAGACTACTTGAACGAAGAAAACAATTCGTTCATGAGATCGAGGATCGTGCCGAACGAAAGATCGAACGGAACGTCGAGAAGCTTCGCGATCCAAGACACGAGGAAGAACGCGAGGAAGCTGACGAAAAGACCGATGATGGCGTATCGAACCGTGTGAACGGCCTTCTTGATCTTCTCCTCGTTGCCTGCCGAAAGGATGAACGTGATGCCACCGACGATGATGTAGATCAAGCTGAGGACGGAAGCGAGGATCAAACCGAACGCGATCACTGTCGCGACGATCTGAATCACCGATCCGTTCTCGATAAGGTTTCTGATCATGGAAGTGGAGTGGAGAAAAAGAAAAGAATTAAGCTGCGAGTTGTTCCTGAGGCTCAAGCACCTTCAAATTCACGCGTTGATTCGACGTGCCGCCGATCACACGCAGAAGCGTGCGAATCGACTTGATGGTCTGGCCGCTTTTACCGATGAGCTTGCCCATGTCTTTG
The DNA here is from genome assembly GCA_043776335.1 of Candidatus Peribacteria bacterium. Taxonomy (GTDB): domain Bacteria; phylum Patescibacteriota; class Gracilibacteria; order Peribacterales; family Peribacteraceae; genus SICN01. The sequence continues at coordinate 2,570 of JAYVRL010000038.1, forward strand.
TCGCTGACGCGTACGGTGATCAAGACGCCGAGCTCGTCGATTTTCCCTTCGACAAAGAGCTGATCCTTATCCTCGACCAGCATCTCAAGAACGGTTTTGATGAAGTCATATCCCGGGAGAACTTCTGCAGTGGAGTCAGCCATACGGATGGAGGGTACGAGAAACACGACGAAAAGTCACGGGGTTTCGCTTTCCCCGTTTACGCTTTTGGAGCTTCAACCGGCGCAGCAGCAGGTGCGGGTGCGGCAGCCGGAGCCTCTTCGACCGCGCTCTTCGATTTCTGCTTGAAATACTTCTCGACGAATTTGTCCATGTTCTTCATGCCAGCCTTGCGGAGCAAGCGAGCCATCGTGTCGCTGGGCGTTGCGCCTTTGCTCACCCAGTACTCGACTCTGTCTTGCTTGCAAACAAACACCGCCTCTTTTTGGTTCGGGAGATAATGACCGAGAATTTCCAGCGTTCCTTTCTTCGCATGCCTTGCCTTTTCAGACACGACGATGCGGTACGTGGGAGTGTTCTCTCGACCGGTTCGTTGCAGACGGATGACAAGCATAACTTCTAGAGGAGTGGGATCAAATGCCGGAGGAGTGTAAAGGAGCTCTGCGCCCCGATCAAGGCGAAAATGCGGGTCCGGAGCGTCCCAAAGAAGAATCGAAGCAACAAACGAAGGCCTTCACCTCAAATGGCCTTCCTGTGATGGAGCGCCGAAAGCTCGCGAGAGAAGAGCAGAGAAAGCTTGGCGGCGGAAACGTCCCAATCAAAGCGTTTGATGGCTGCAGCCGCTTTCGCCAATCGTTCCGGAGTGCGAAGCGACGCATCGGTGGCGATCCGTTTCATGCCATCGGAGAGTGCTGCAACCGTCGGCTCGACTAGTAGCGCGAATTCTCCGCACACTTCCGGGACGGACCCGACATTCGTGGCCAACACGGGCACTTCGCATGCCATCGCCTCGGCCATCGGCAAACCGAAACCTTCGTACAGAGTCGCAGACACGCACCCGATCGACGCTCGGTACAGCGCAGGCAAATCGTCACCGTCAAGATCCGAAAGACGGCGGACTTTCGGAGGAAGGCGAAGATCCGCACATTCTTTGCCGCCCGAAACGAGAATCAACTCGGTGTCCGCAAGCGCGGCGCGCTCGAACGCTTCGAGAAGCATCGAAACGTTTTTATGCTCTTTGCAATTGCCGACATAGAGGAGAAATGATGACGGCAGAGAAAATTTCTTTCTCACGTCATCGATGTTGCTCTGCGAGCGGTTGAAAAACGCCGAATCGACCGCATTGAAGATGACATCCGTCTTTTCTCGGCTGGACGGGTAGAAGCGCGCAAGATCGTTTTTCGTGGATTCGCTGACCGCAAGAGCGCCGTGTGCGGCTCGAATGGCGTGTCCGAGGAGAAATTTGCACGCGAGACGTTTGAACAATCCCGCTTGGTTGGGGAATCGATGAAGAATCAAATCGTGCACGGTGCAGAAAAAAGGAGTCGTGCACAGGAGAGGAACGTTGAAATGCGGACTGTAGAAAAAATCCGCGCCCGTTTCGCGAAGCAGCATCGGCAAGTGCCACTGCTCGGCAAAAGAATAATGAGGAAAAGGGGCGAGACAAAAAGAAACGCCTTCACGCAGGACGAATTCGGACACCCATTCTTCACCTTCGGATGCGACGAAGAGTACGTACTTCCACGGATCGTTTCTCTTCAGAAGTGCTCTCACGATGGAGCGCGTGTACGTGCCG
>JAYVRL010000039.1:0-57370 GCA_043776335.1 Candidatus Peribacteria bacterium
GTTGTGACGTTTGTAGATGTGTTCACTCACCGGCCCATATTACACCTCAGGGAACGCTGACCCCCGCACTCGAAGTGCGGAGTATTACCTGAATAAAGATCTAGCACCGAAGGAAGTACTGTTCGCACAATATTATCCGCGCCAAACGATGCTAGTTTCATGGAAACTACGCACATACAGTCGTCATGCCGCACGTTGCCGGCTTAACGCCGAAAGTGCAGATGAATTTCCCGTTCTGCTGGCGTACGGCGGTCAGCACCGTGACACTGCCTTGCCCGATGGTGATTGTAGGGATGCCAACGGCATTGCATCTTGGAATCGGAGTGCAAATGCCAGGATGACTGGTCAGCTTGCAGTCATTCGTATTCGCAGTGTTGATGGAGGTCGTGAGAGCAGTGGCTTTAGCAGCACAATCTGCAATCCCCGCTTGGACGATAGTCGGAGAGCGTCCCATGGTATAGATGCCTCCCGAACAACCATTTCGATTACCGTTGTTATTCGTGATACCGCCTCCCGACGTTCCGCCGGTACTTCCCCCCGATGCACCACCGGTGCTTCCTCCCGATGTTCCGCCGGTCGTAGCGGCAGCCGCTTCCTGCATGGCGGACTGCTGTGCATCTTCTGGCGTTGAATCGCCTGAAACGAGTTGGCCTGGCAAAGCGATAGTCTTGAGTGAGGTGAAGACAATGACTCCGACCGCAAACACACCTGCGGTCAAAGCGAGAACCTTCGGGACTTTGTGCAACATTGGTGAGAAGGGAACTAACGTCACTATACGAGTGAATGCCATAAGTGCAATTGCCTTGCGACAAAACATGCGCATCGATTTGGATGCGGATCCAAGAAAACAAGAACGATCGCATCCAAAAGGTTGCGACAATCACGCCAAAGCATCGAAGACTCATCACACCATCTTCAGCGTGTGTCCCATCCGTTTCTTCTTGGCTCGCAAATACTTGCGCTGCTTGTCGCTCCTCGGCGTGATCTCGATCGGCACTTGCTCGACGATCGTCAGTCCGTATCCCTCGAGACCGACGACTTTCTTCGGATTGTTCGTGAGAAGACGCATCTTGCCGACACCGAGATCTTTCAAAATCTGCGCACCGATGCCGTATTCACGAAGATCGTCGGGCAGTCCAAGCGCACGATTCGCGTCCACGGTGTCCATGCCGAGATGTTGCAACTCGTACGCGCGTATCTTGCTGGCAAGTCCGATGCCGCGGCCTTCCTGCCTCAAGTACAACAGGATGCCTTTCTTCTCCTCCGCGATCAGTTTCATGGCGATATCGAGCTGTTCGCCGCAGTCGCAATGATGCGAACCGAAGACGTCGCCGGTGATGCACTCGGAATGCACGCGCACGAGCGTCGGCTTTTTGGATGCGATGTCTCCCATCTTGAGAGCAACGTGATCTTTGTGATGCAACAGATCGTGATACACCGAGATCTCGAACGTGCCGTAGCGAGTCTCCAGCGTGGATCTGGCCTGCATCAGAATCAGCGACTCAGTGCGCTGACGATGTGCGATCAGATCGGCGATGAGAAGAATCGGAATTTTGTGCGTCTTGGCGAATTTCAAAAGCGCCGGCAAGCGCATCATCGTGCCGTCATCATGCATGAGCTCGCTGATCACCGCGCCTTCACGGAGTCCCCCCATTCTACAAAGGTCTACCGATGCCTCCGTATGACCCGCGCGCCACAGAACTCCTCCGTCCTGTGCGCGAAGCGGAAAGACATGCCCGGGACGGGAGAGATCGGAAGGGCCGGATTTCGGATGAATCGCGGTGCGAATCGTGCGCGAGCGATCGGCAGCCGAGATGCCGGTGTCGACTCCTTCTTTCGCTTCGATGCTCACGGTGAACGGCGTGCTGCGCTTGCTCGTGTTGCGCTGCACCATGGACGGCAACTCCAATCGATCGGCGATGGCATTGCTGAGTGACAAACACACGACACCGCCTGTGTGACGAATCGTGAATGCGAGTTTCTCGGGGGTCGCAAACTCCGCGGCAAGAACGAGGTCTCCTTCATTCTCGCGATCGGCGTCATCGACCACGATCACGAACTGCCCGCGCTTGAGTGCGGAAACGGCGCGCGTCACGCTGCAGAAAGATTCGGACATGGGCACGGAGCATAACACAGTCTGCGTTCTTTTTCAGGCTCCTAATGGGCCCATTTCACGGTGTACGGCACTTTCACGGCCGGATCACTCGTGTGGCGCGACACACCGATGTAATACGGTTCGACCGGATCGCCGGGCTGAAACGTGAACGGCACGCCGCACTGCGGACCCGCGAAACCGAATTGATCGACGGACGCGGGAGTGTAAATGATGCAATCAAGTTTCTGACCCGCAGAGACTTCAACGGTCGCAGTCGTGTCTTTCGTGACGGTAAAGGTGTACCAATCCATCAAATCGCCGGATTCAAGAATCGCCGTTTGCGGCGTGCCGGACTGCAGCGAAACGGATTCGATGAAACCGTCATTGCCGTCTCCGTAGGCGGTCTTCGCGCTGACCGTGAAAGGAACGTTCTCGACGGTCGGTTGGATCTGCAGTTGATACTTGCCCGGACGCGCCATCACCTTCAGCGTGCATGTGCCGTTCTGTTGATTGCCGAGGTAATACTCATTGCTGAATCCGTCTTGATCAAGCAAATACAAGCGACAGGTGACATCCGACGGATAATATCCGCTGACGGCTACCTGAACCCAGAATTCCGTTTTCGCCACGAGCGTGAAAGCGTATGCGATGGGCTTCTTGGCGGTGAATTTGTCCGCATCGCTGAACGGGAAGACCACGTCCTTGATGATGTAACCGGGATCACTCGAACTGACGGAAGAAGAAGCGGCTGACTTCGGAGTTTGCTGCGCCGTCATCTGACGATCCAACGCTTTCTGGCCGTTGAAAATATATGCGGCGGCCTCTCCTCGCAGCAGCGGTTGATCCGGCAGGAAACGAACTCCGGACTGACCCGTGATGGGCAGCATGCCGTTCATGTAGGCGGCACTGATGTAACGCGAGTACCAAGCGGACGTGGAGATGTCGACGAATTTGATGATGTCTTTGTCCTGCTGCGTGATCTCACGAGCATCCAAATTGAAGAGCATAAAAATCATCTTGAGCGCTTCAGTGCGAGTAACCGGATTGGACGGATGAAATTTGCCGTCGCCGTACCCCTGCACGAATCCGTTGTCTTTGGAGGCGGCGTCACAGACATACGACTCGTACCAACTGGCATGCTCGACATCCGTGAAACAGCTGGCGAAGATCGCCTTCGGCTTGCGGCTCGTCGCGAGATACAAGAGCTTCAGAAACTCCGCTCTGTTCACGGAACGATCGGGATAAAATTTCCCGTCCGGATTGCCATGAATGACCTGCGATCTCGCGAGTGACTCGATCTCACCTTTGAACGGGTGATCGTTCGGGACATCGGAGAAGAGACCCGATGCGACTGCCAACGTGGGCAGAAGCGTGAGAGAAACGAGGGATCCGACAATGCGGAAATGCTTCATGGGTGAGCGAGAAAGTGATTACCCATGACAATACGCTTGAACACTTCTGTTATACAAGTTCCCTCAACGCATTTCCTCGATCTTCGCAAGACAACTCACGAGTGTGGCGGCCGCGAGCGGTCCTTTTGCTTCGGGTCCGACTGAACGCGCGAGTGCATCCTCCAGCGCGTCGACGAAAAGAACTTCGAAGGTGATCGGCACGCCCGTCTTGAGCTGCAGTTGCATCACGCCAGCGGCGGCCTGCTCGGCGACTAATCGCGCGTGATGCGTCGCACCCTGCACGACGACGCCAAAAACAATCACGCCGTCCGCGTTCAAATGCTCGATCGCGTGCTTGGCCAGAATCGGAAGTTCAAAAGAACCGGGCGCATCGATGAGTATGATGTTGGACTGCGGAATTCCCGATTTCTGCAATGCCAGAGCGGCATCGTCGCGCATCGGCGTCGTGCACTCGGGATACCACACGGAACGAATGATCGCGATTCTCCACGCGGGATTCGCCTTGAGATCGCCGAAGGACGGAGTGTCAGCGGCTGACATGGGATTGGAGAACGTACTTGCCGAGAATATCACTTTCAAGATTCACAAGATCGCCTTTCTTGAGGGCGTGCAGCGTCGTGACTTTCAGCGTGTGCGGGATCAAAGAAACGGAGACATGTGAAACTTTCAAATCTGAAATCGTGAGCGCCACTCCGTCGATCGTGACCGATCCGTGCAGCACGACATAGGGCAGAAGTTCCCGCGGCACATCGACGGTGAGTCTCGGATCGGGACCGTGTGAGATCGAAACGACCGCGCCCGTTCCTTCAATGTGTCCGAGAACGACATGACCTTCCAAACGGCCGTCGACACGGAGAGCACGTTCGAGATTCACGGAGTCCCCTTCTTTGAGCAATCCGAGCTTCGTCTTCTTCCACGTCGTCTCGATGACATCGAAACTCATCGACGTCTCGTCAAAAGAAGTGACGGACAAACACGCGCCCGACACCGCGATCGAGCAACCGATTTTCACGTCATCAAACGATCTCGGACGCTCCAGCGTCAGACCGAATGAAGATTTCTTGAGAATCTTCGCCGTTGATTCGATGATGCCCGTGAACATGGAGGAGCGAGTATAGCACTCCTAGCTCACGCGCAGGATCTTCTTGCAGAGCTCCGTGATGCGCCGTTCGGGGATGCCCGCGATATTGATGCGGCCGTCTTGAGGCAAAAAGACTTTTTGCTCCAAACGCAGCTGATCAACTTGGAAAGGCGTGAACGGCAACATCGCAAACATGCCGTGACCGCAGAGACACGCTTGAAACGACGGGGGAAGCGACTCTTTCATGATGCCGCGTTTGCGATGCATGAGCTCGCGGGCATCGCGAAGATCCGATCGCCACTCATCGGGGTGCATCTGTTGCGTCAGCGCCACGATCGCCTGACCGAACGTCGGGGCTGCGGAATGCAGTCCCCGAATGATCGTGCAATACGTGCCTTCGACTGACTTTTTCTCGGTGTGATCTTTCACGAACGCGGCGGCGAGTCCCGTGCGCATCCCGTAGATGGAATGGTTCTTGGACGCCGACCACGTGACGAGAGTGGTGAGCCCGCGATCGACGCAGAGTCGCACAGGTCTGCGGTCTTCTTCGGGTTCGTCTTTGAATCCTTGGTACGCGAAATCCAGCAACACGACGCACTGCTTGCTCTGCAACGCGTCGAACATTTCGATCCACTGAGCTTCGCTGAGATCGAGTCCCGTCGGATTGTGGCACCCGACCTGCAGCAGAATGCCAAAGGGTTTCGTACGCTTCTTGATCGTCTCGATGATGCCGTCGGCGGAGGCTTTGCCATCGACGATGTACGGCGCTTCGATGACTTTCAGACCCGCCCACTTGCACACGGGCAAATGATTCGCCCATGCGGGAAGAGACACGATGATGTCGTCATTCCCTTCTCCGAGCAACATCTTGAGGAGTCGCAAATTCAGCGCGAGCGCACCCGTGCCGCCCGTGGAAGCGATGGACGCAACGACATCCTCGGGCGACGAGAGAAGATCAACGACGGCTTGTTGAAATTTCGGAAGGCCGTTCAACGGGGGGTAGGAATAATTGAAACTCTGAATATGCCTTTCGAGATGTTCGAGAACTTTCAAGACGCTGGGGAACACGAGTGGCACGCCGTCTTCGTCCATGTAAATGCCGAGCGTGCCGTTGATGGCTTCGGGGCCGGCTTTCTGCGCTTCCGCCGCGATGGCGAACAGCGGATCGGGTTTCGGCGGCGGCAATGAAGCGAACGGCGATGTCATACGAAGAAGGAGAGAGGAGAAATTACCATTGCCCGAGGATCGTGACGTCGGCGATCGATCGAAGCTCCGTCAGCACTTGTTTCGTGCGCGCATCCGAAAGCGTACCCGCAAATTCAAGATAGAAAAGATAATGACCGAAACGTTCGCCGCTCGGACGACTCTCGATGCGACTCAAGCTGATGTCGTAGACCTTGAACGGCGTCAGAAGCGCGTGCAGAAGTCCGGGCCTGTCGCCCGTCGGTCTCACGACGATGGTGAGATGCGTGCGAACGGTTTCGGGGAACGGATCCGTGACCGACACGATGGCGAAACGAGTCGTGTTGCCGTCACCTTCAATGTCTTCCGACAATACGTTCAGCCCGTTCGCTTTCAACACTTTGGCTGACGCGATGGCGCCGACGGAAGAATCGGACGCGGCGAGTTTCGCGGCGGCGGCCGTGGAACTCATCTGCAAATGTTCCGCATGCGGATGACGTTCTTTCAGCCACTTTCGACACTGCCTGAGGGCCTGCGAGTGACTCGCGATTTTGACGATGGAAGCCGCATCAAGCGCTCCGAATGCGTGTTTGATGGCAAGATCCCGCGTCCTCACGATCCGGACTTCGGATTCGTACAGGAGGTCAAGAATCTCATCGATGGAACCGTGCAAACTGTTCTCGATCGGCACGACGCCGACGTCCGTCGGATGTTTCTCGAGCTCCGTGAAGAGCGTGTCGAAATTCGGCGCGAAGAGAATCTTGTCTTTCGGAAACAGTTGCTCGGCCGCTTCGTGCGAGAACGTGCCGGCGGGACCGAGGGTGTGAACGTTCATCGTGAAAGGGAAAGAAGCGTGCGAATGCAGGCCTCGCTGTGCGATCGGGATTTCTTCAGATGCGACGCGAAGAAACTCTTGCAACGGAGGTAGCGTTTGGAAGCGGCGGCGATGTTTTTTTTCTTCGCGATCACGGAATACGCATCGACTGATTTCTGAAGAGCGGCAAGGACGGCGGGCGTGCGGGGATTCCGGAAAAGAATCGGCATGTAGAGCGACGGATCATCGTCGAGAAAACGCCCGATGACGTTGAATTCAAGCTCATACGTCGGGGTGCAGGTGGCGAGAGCATGCTTCAGATCGACTCCAAGTGTGCGCATCGCATCGGCCATGAGCAAACTCTTGAGATGGGGAATGACTTGCACCGTCGCCATGAGGTCGTCATGAGCTTTCGGCGTCATGACGATGGAAAGAAGATCCATTTTCGTGAGCAACGCTCGGAGTGCACGCAGCGTTTCGGAAGACGCGCGCGTCGGACAGAGAATGATGCGCTCGCCTTTGGATTCGGTCGTCGGCCCGAAAAGAGGATGCATCCCGATCACCTCTCCTTTTCCCTTCATCATCGCGTCGACTTCGCGCACTTTGAGCGAAGAAACATCAAGAATCAGTTGATCCTTCCGCTTCAAATGTTTTGCTTCAGTCCGAATCACATTCGCGGCGTGATCGAGCGACAACGCGAAGATCACGATGTCGGACGCCCCGATCAGCTCCGCATTTCGTTTTTTCGTCTTCGCACCCGTGACGCGAACGGAAAATCCTAGCGATCGGAAGAGTGCCGCGAACTGGCGACCGGTGCGACCTTTACCTCCGACGATGCCGACGGTGTGATGCTCAGAGATCTTCATCGGAGTCTTGGAAGCCTTTTGATTCGGCGAGAATGAAATCGAGCATAAGAAGTGCCAGTTCTTGGGAAAGTCCGAGTTCGGCGGCCTGCGCCTTCCAGCTGGCTTTCAGGTCAGTCTCGCGAGCGGGGTCTTCCGTCGGGATCCCCTGTTCCTTCTTCAGTTTTTTCATGCATGCCACCGCACGGAAGCGTGCGGCAAGCGCCTTCAGCAGGATGGTGTCCGATGAATCGATCGCGCGGCGGATATCTTCAAGAGTGAGTGCGGGTTTCATGGGAGGAAAAGAAGGGATCAAAAAACGTACGCGTTTTGGAGAAGATAACAATCCGCGAGCGCGAGCGCGACCATCGCTTCGACGACGGGAATAACTCGCGGCACGATGCAGGGGTCGTGGCGGCCTTCTTTGGCCACTTGTCCGATCGACGACGACGGCTTCACGCTGATAGTCAGAATGATCGTTTCGCCGGTTGAAATCCCGCCGAGCATGCCGCCAAAATTCTCCGGATTCGCCGTGTACTCGCTGCCGCGCATTTCGGCGGTCTCGAAACCCGCTCCGTAACTGAAACCCGTGACGGCGCCAACCGTCATGACGGCATCCGCGAGACGAGATTTCAGTTTCGCGAAAACCGGATCGCCGAGATTCTTCGGAGGATGCATGATGCGAATTTGAATCAGTCCGCCCGTAGAATCTCCTTCGGCTTTCAGATTCAGGATGTACTCCACCATCTTCTTGGCAGCGACAGGATCCGCACAGCGCACGGGATTTTTCTCGATCTGGTCGGCTTTGTACGTCACCGCTTCGATCGGACCGATTTTGATCGTCGATCCCGTGATCTTCACGGACTTCGGCAAAATCTTGCGTGCCACCACGCCCGCGATCACCCGCGCGACCGTTTCGCGTCCCGATTGGCGTCCGCCGCCGCGATGGTCGCGATGGCCGTACTTGGCCGAGAACGCGGCATCAGCATGCCCGACGCGGAACTCCGTGCGCAGCTTTTCATAATCTTTGGATTGATGATTCGTGTTTTGCACCGTCACCGTGATCGGCATGCCCGTCGTCTTGCCTTCGAAGACTCCCGAAAGAATCGTCGGTGCGTCGGCTTCTTTGCGGGCGGTCGTCACGGCGCTCTGGCCGGGCCTGCGACGAGCGAGCTCCGGGAGAAAATCAGCCTCCTCGAGCGCAATGTCGGCTGGGCAGCCGTCGATGACGACGCCGAGACTCAAGCCGTGCGACTCACCGAACGTGGTGATCCGAACGAGAGTGCCAAAAGAATTACCGGCCATGAGAAGAGAGGGAAGATTGAAGAGCGAAAAGAAGCGACTCGATATCCGTCTCTGAGGGGGCGATTCCCGTGAACAGTTCGAATTGCCGAACGCCTTGGTGCACGAGCATCGGGAGTCCATCGTACACTCGGCAACCGCTTCGTTTCGCGGCTTTCATGAATTTCGTGATTGCACCGTACCGAAGATCAAGTGCGACGGCGCCTTTTTTGGCTTTGGAAAGAGGAAAATCGATGTCTTCGGACACGGCGCAGATGATGGCGTCATGCGAAGACGAATCGAAGTCATCAATCGAACGAATCGTGACGTCGAATGTGTTCAAAGTCGACGCCGCTTTCTTCGAATCGCGCGCAAAAACGATGATCTCCGTATTCGGATTCAACGTGCGAAGCACGGCCAATACCGACGGCACCGCTCCTCCCGCGCCGAGAATCGCGACGCTTCGCGCCTTCACAAGGAACGGATAGCCGCGCTCGATGCCAACGACATCGGTATTGGATCCTGACCAGCCTTTGCCTGAACGAACGAGCGTGTTGACCGATTGCAGATGCTGAGCCAAGGCATCGCCGCCTTCCGCCAGCTCGAACGCCTCACGCTTGAACGGTGCGGTGACGGCGAGTCCGCTGATCTTGAGCGGCTCAAGATCCGAGATCGCCCCCTTGAAATCATCCGTCGGAAAGACCGTGAAGAGCGCATCCACCTTGTATTTCTCATACAGTGACATGTGCAAAAGAGGGCTGAAGCTGGGAGAAATCTGTGATCCGCCGATGATGCCGAAGATCTGCGGCGTACGCACGTGCGGCAGCATGGAATAGAACTTCAACGAGAGTTGTCCCGCGGCCGCCGGCTCGGTGCCGTCGAGAAAAGAATACGTGAACGCATCGCGCATCGGCGAAAGCAGACGCGTGAGATGCGCTTTCTCCCCCATCGCGAACATCGAGAGTCGTGATCGGCTTTGCAATTCTTTGCGAGACTCCTCAAGCATCACGAGATCTTTGTACGTCTTGATCGTTGTCACGATCTTCAGCGCGAACGGATCGTACTCGAGAAATTTGTCCGTGATCTTGCGAAGTTGTTCAATCGACGGCGTACCTTCGTGATCATGAAAACTGAGAATCAGTTTCGCGGTCTTGGGCAGCGCGGCGATGAGTTTCAATTCTGTTTTTTCCAGATCGACGAAGGTCGGCTGCAAGCGTTCGATGAATTTTATTCCCGCACCCCGAGGAGACGCGAGCAATGGAAGCGGCGAGGAAAACTTCTTCACATCACGCGTCAGATCTCCCCGGATCTCCAGGACGTCGGCTCCCGCCGCCTTCGCCTTTTTGGCAAAGGGAAGCGGATTTTTAGCGGCAGATCGAGGAAGGGTGACGACGAACATTACTGAGGTGAGACGAGTGAACGAAGTTCTTTCACGGCAAACGGAAGTTGCCTCGAAAACGGAAGCTTCGGAGGAATCATGATATGCGCGACTTCTTTGTAGTGAGGCGCCCGTTCGACGAGAAGTGTGTGTACTTCTTCTTCGAGCGGAAGTCCCGTGATCGCCGGACGTTTGCCTGACTTCAACCGTTCGATCAGCTCGGCCTTCGTGGCTTGAATCCAAAGAACGATCGCCGATCGCTTCAAAAGATCGCGCGTCTTTTTGGACTCCGTCGCACCGCCGCCGAGCGAGACGATGACGCCGGGCTGCAGACTCTCCGCGATGAGACGTTCTTCATGCGCGCGGAAATCCGGCCATCCATGTTTGGCGACGTACTCTTTGATCGGCCCGTGCTTTGCTTCGAACACTTTGTCGACGTCCAAGCACTTCAGCTTCAAACGCGAGGCGAGTCTGCGCGCGAGGTTGGATTTGCCCGCACCTCGCATGCCGACGACAGCCATCGGGCGGCTCTGGAAGCGAACGGAACGCACATGTCCGAAAAAGTCGGGGTAACTCTTCACCGTGCAATCGGGGTCGAGGATCGTCACGTTGCCCCGAAGCAGTCCGAGCACCGCGAAGCACATCGCCATCCGATGATCGCCGTGCGGATCGAGCGTGATCGGTTTTACGATCAAGACTTCTCCGCCGCGCACTTCGACGCCGTCAGGTAATTCTTTCATTGCAATCCCCGCTTTTTTGAACTCTGACGTGATCACGGCGAGCCGATCGCATTCTTTCCTCCGAAGATTCGCGGCTCCCGTGAGCTGCGTCTTGCCTTTTCGAAACGCCGCAAGCAAAGCAAGATTCATGAGCTGATCGGGGATCTCGGAACAGTCGACCGTAACGTCTCCTGACTTTTGCAAACGTCGAATAGCATCGGGCAGTTTGCGATCGGACTGCATCGAGTCGACGTGAAGATTCGTGAAATCGAATCGACTGCCGCTTAAGCACCCGAGCACGAGCCACGCGCCCGCGGCACTCCAGTCACCTTCGATGTCGTATTCTTTCTTCGCTGTATACTCGCCATGATGAACAATAAATGTATTCTCTTTTTTTTCTATTCTGATGCCAAAATCATTCATCACGAATTCCGTCAGAGAAACGTATCCCGATGACGCCAACGCTCCGTCGAGTTCGATCGACAGTCCGTGCGGAAGGAGCGGAGCGATCAGAAGAAGGGATGTCAGATACTGACTGCTGACCGACGCTTTCAGACGGACGTTCGCACCGAAAATCTTGCCACCTCGGATCGTAAGCGGAGGGCAACCGTCAGTCTCGGTGATATCGGCGCCGAGCGAACGCAGTGCGACCACAAGATCCCCGATCGGACGTTTTCGCATGTGTTCGTCTCCTGTGATCAGCCATTCGCCCGGAAGAAACGCCGCAAGGGAGACGAGAAAACGAAGCGTCGTTCCGGCGTTGTGACAATCCAGCGTGATCGGTTCTTTTCTCGCCTTCGGCAAACCTCCGACGATGCGCAACTCATCTTTCCTCGGATCAGTCCACGTGAGATCGAATCCCATCTTCTGCAAATTTTCGATCATCACCGCCACGTCATCGCACGGAGTGGCGTTTCGAATGATCGTCGTCCCGCTTGCGAAACACGCGCACAGAATCGCCCGATTGGCGTGAGATTTCGAGCCCGGCATCGTGAGATCCACGGAGAGCGGAAACGGCAACGCCGATACTCGCTCGGGGACGTTCATGAAAAGAGTGCGTCGAAAGCGCCGCGGGCGAGCGTCGAAAGCGAGCCTTTGCCGATCTCAGAGGGCACCGCGACGCGCACCGTACCCTTCACGCTCTTCTTGTCGACGAGCATGAGCTGCCACAGATCATCGCATGAGTACGCGGACGGAATCGTCAGCGGCATGCCTAGTTTTTCAAGAAGCGAAGTCACGCGTTTCGCATCTTTGAAACCCGTCATCGCCATCTCGGCGGCGACGCCGATGGAGACGGCCTGACCGTGCGGCATCTTGTACTGCGAGAGCGCTTCGACGGCATGCGCGACCGTATGACCGAAGTTCAAGTACAAACGCTCGGTGAAATCTCCTTCATCCGTTTCCACCGTGCGGACTTTGGCTTCGATCGCTTTGGTGACGCAGATTTCAACGGCCTTCGAATCGCGTTTCAGGACGAACTCCACATTGGCTTCCAGCCACTCGAACAGCGGCGCATCGACGATGGCCGCGATCTTCACGACTTCCACCAAACCTTCGGCCATCTGCGCATCGGGCAATGTCTGCAGAAGTGACAAATCGATCGTGACGGATGCGGGATGCGTGATGGTGCCGAGCATGTTTTTGTGCGCGGCGCAATTGACGGCAGTCTTGCCGCCGATCGCGGCGTCAACCATCGCAAGCATGCTGGTCGGCACGAGAACGCATGGAATTCCTCGCATGAACACGCTCGCGACGAAACCACCGAGATCCGTGACCATGCCTCCTCCGACGGCGATCAGAAGCGTGGAACGACCGCAGCCCAGACCGAGCATCTTGGCGGCGATCCGATCGACTTCCGCAAGCGATTTCGTGTCATCGCCGCTCTCAACGGGGATCATCTGCACATTTTTCAGATCCGCAATCGCAAGACCCTCTTGCACTTTTTTGGCGACGAATTCGACGCCACGATCGTAGAGTACGACCGTCGCATCGAAGTCCCCGAGCGACTTCAAGGATGCGCCGATGCCGACGAGGATGTCGGAGCCGATGACGATGTCGGTCGCGCGGTGTTGTCTGGCCGGAGGTGTGAGGCGGATGAGCATAGGTGAGTAGAGTACTACACGACGCGCTTGCCGAGAGCTTTCGCAACGGCCGTCACCGAGTCCATGCATTCGTTCCAGTGTTCGCTGTCGAGGAGCTGGGACGCATCGCAACTGCTCTCATGGGGTTGCGGATGAATCTCGACGATGAGCCCGTCCGCACCGACGCCGACCGCGCCGCACGCCGCGTCTTTCACCCAACGCGTCTTGCCCATCGCGTGACTGGGGTCGACGATGATCGGGAGATGAGTCATCTCACGGAGCGCGGGAATGGAGCCGAGGCAGAGCGTGAATCGAACCTCCTGTTCGAACGTGCGAATGCCGCGCTCGCACAGCATGACGTTCGGATTGCCGCCGTGGAGGATATATTCGGCGGCGAGCAACCATTCTTCAAGCGTCGCCGCGAGTCCGCGCTTCAGGAGCACGGGCTTCTTGGATTTGCCGACGGCCTTGAGCAAATCGTAGTTCTGCATGTTGCGCGCTCCGATCTGCAACAGGTCGACGCACTCTTCAAACAGCGGCAAATCTTCGATGTTCATCACTTCCGAGATCGTCGCCATCCCGTACTTCTCTCCGGCCTTTGCGAGCATGCGAAGTCCCTGCTCGCGAGTGCCCTGAAAAGAGTACGGAGCCGTGCGCGGCTTGTACGCGCCGCCTCGAAGGATCTTCACGCCGCGTTCTTTCGCCATCGCCGTGGATTCGTCGAGTTGCGACTGCGAATCGATCGAGCACGGACCCGCGATCATCACGACGCACTTCGGATCGCCGATGACGCAGTCTTTGGAAATCTCGATGAGCGTGCGGTCTTTACGCTCGCGCGAAGCCAATTTGTACGGGCGATCCACGCGATCGACGGATTTCACGCCTTCGAGCGACTCCAACTCCTCGAGATCGACCCCCGACGTGTCACCGGTGACGGCGAGCACGCGCTTGTTGCCGCCGATGACGTGCGACGGGCAACCGTACTTCGACGCGAGCAACCGCTGGATCTCGGAGAGAAGAGATTCGTTGTTGCGCTCTTTGAGGACGATGAGCATAAAAGGGAAGGAAAGAAATGGAGAACGGGAAAGCGCCCCCTTCTCTCTGGAGGGAGGGGAGGGAGACTCACACCTGCTTCAGAGATTAGGCGAAGATAAAAAAGTAATACGCGAACGCCGCGAACGCAAAAGCGGCTGCGCTGACCGCGGCGAGAACCGGAGACGGGAGCCTGATGGCTTTGGCACGAGTACGCATGTGAGACAAGAATAGTCCCGACAGTGTTCAAGTCAAGAAGTTTGACGCGGATATGCTAACCTGAGAGTCGTGCGCAATGTCATTCGATCATTGTTCGGTCATCCCAACGTACGACTGGTTTGCGGGACATTGATCACGCTGCTTCTGCTTGGAGTACTTGTGTGTCTCCGCATCCCGCGCATTGAGAACATCACGTGGCTGCAGGACGGAAGACCTCTCGTCATTCATCATTTCCCTCAAGGGATGCTGATTGCCGCGCAGCGGATCGATGCCGACGTCACATTCAAGCTTTCCCCGCTCCAAAGCACGCTCTTTCGAGTGAATGACTACATGTGTCTGGCACATCTTCGCATCAATGGAATCGCGCTTCCCTCTCTCTGCCGATACGGCAAACCCTACGATATCGAGCTCGCCCCGTATCTTCACGGTGGAAAAAACACACTCCAAATCGTGATCATCAAGCAAGCAAGGTACCCGACAGCGTTCGACATCTATCCTTCGCCGCACGATCCCGTTCTTTTGTGGGTCGGGCTGACTGCGATTCTGCTGATTGCCTCATGCGCATTCGAGCTCTTTCGCACGAGCATCGGACGCGAACAGTATTGGCTCACCAATATTTTCGCGCTCGGAATGTCTCTGCGCGTTGTGTATGTCTTCGTCACGGTATTTTGGCTGCGCTCGTACGACATGGACGGCCACTTCGAATACATCCGATTCATGCTCTCGCACTTTTCGGTGCCGCCTGCGACATTAGGGTGGGAAACTCACCAACCGCCCCTCTACTACCTGATCACCGCCGTCCTTCTCGGCATCTCACACCTCGCGGCATGGTCTGACACGCAATCGTGGGATTTCACTCAACAATTGTCGCTCTGGCTTTCCGTCGCTTCGCTGGGCGTCAGCATGTGGATAGGCACTCTGCTTTTCCGAAAAGAAAGCGAATGGCGAGAATTGCTGATCTTCGGAACCATGATGGCCGCGTTTCCCTTGATGATCGAATTCAGTTCACGCATCAATAATGACATCCTGTCCCTTTTCCTTGCCGTCAATTTCCTTGGTTGCCTCCTCCTGTGGTGGCGAGACCCAACTCTGCGACGCCTCCTCATCGCATCTCTTGTCATCAGCCTTGGATTTCTGACAAAAGCGAACGCCTATCTTTTCATCCCGATCCTGTGGGTTTGCATCTCTTTGCGTCCTGACGTGCGGTTCAAAAAGAAACTTCAAATGATCGCTCTTTCGGCCGTCGTGATCGCAACGGTCTCAGGATGGCTGCTGGCACTGCGCTACTTCCAACATGATTTCATTCGCCTGTTCACCTACGGAAACGGCATGCATTTCTCGATGAACGTACCCACGACGTGGAAAACATTCCTCCTCTTCAATCCTCTCCATGTTCTTCTGCAGCCCTATGTCGATACGAGGGTCGATGCGACCGGTCGCGCGTTCTTTTGGGTTTTCTTTTTCAAAAGCTCTCTCTTCGGCGAATTCACGTTCCCCGTGCCGCTGCTCATCAGTCGCATCGTCGCGGGACTGACGATGGGAACGGTGGGGCTCTGCATCATCGGTTTTTTCCATGCATGCAGACGTCGAAGCGAATTCATCATACCCATGGTGGTGACAACGACGGTTCTGCTGGCAGGAGCCATCGCCTACCGCGGCCTCCATCCTTCTGCAGGCAATCAAGATTTTCGATTTTCCATCCTCCTGCTCCTTCCTCTCGCGTGGTTGGCGTTACAGGCAAAAATTCCCGGTCGTTTC
Organism: Candidatus Peribacteria bacterium; assembly: GCA_043776335.1. Lineage (GTDB taxonomy): Bacteria > Patescibacteriota > Gracilibacteria > Peribacterales > Peribacteraceae > SICN01. Next base: position 15,895 of record JAYVRL010000039.1, read on the forward strand.
GGGCAAGCGGTGACTCAATCTTGGATTGTCGCAACGATCATTTCGTACGTTACATTCATTGTGATGCTCGTTGTGTGATCGATGCGAAGGTGTGTCTGCGGCGGCAAAAATAATCGATCATGATGCGTTCGGGGTGGGATCGCACAAACGTACCGCGCCTTTGCGAAAGGTAGTACGGCATGAAACACAAAAAAACAAGAACGGCTCTGATCGGAGCCAGTGCCTGAGTAAAGCCCGCATAACGAAAATAATAGACGGAAGCCGCAGCTTCCAACGCCAATCGAAGAGGCAGCACGAAGAACAATTCGGTCAACGGAAGATTTTTGATGATCATCAGAAGGTTGTTTCGATGTTTGAAATAGAGAAAACGGTGGGGTTTGTTGCGCCATACACGGGCTCCTTTGTGGTAAATAAGCGAATCCGGAACGCTGCGAATCAGCATCCCGCTTCGTCGGAGTCTCCAGCACAGATCGATTTCCTCAGAGTATGCGAAAAACAATTCATCGAATCCTCCCGACGAGATGAACGCATTTTTCCTGATCGCAAAACACGCGCCGCTCGCCCAATCGATGTCCATCGGAGCGTCATACTGACCCTGATCTTTTTCAATGACACTGATCACTCTTCCGCGGGTGTAGGTGTATCCCCATGCATCAACAAACCCTCCGCAACCTCCGGCATAATCAAAACGCTCGCGATCAAAATACGAACGTATTTTTGGCTGACAAGCAACAATGCGGCCTTCCGGTGTCATTGGCTTCAATAATCTTGTGAGCCAACCCGGAGTGACGACGGTGTCATTGTTCAAAAAAACCAACAGGTCGCTTGACGCCATTTTTGCGGCGCGATTATTGCCGCCTGCATAGCCGAAGTTTTCCTCGCTTCTGTGAATGCGAATTTGATTGCCAAAATCCTGAACAAGCAAGGCAGCTTCATCCCGCGTGGAATGATTGTCCCACACGATGATTTCGCGATCAGATTCGCCATCGAGCAAAAGCGAACGTACGCATTCCACCGTATCCTCGTAGCCGTTGAAATTCAGAATGATAATGGAAGCGCGCATACAAAAAAATCTTTTCTAAGCCAGAATAGCCATACAAAGAACCTCGGCAAAGCGACTCGCATCAAATTGGAGGAAATTCAAGCCGCTTGAAGGTCTCTTTTACTGATCCACAACGACCTGTCCGCCCTTCGCAGGATCAACGTGATTGTGATAACTCCACGTCCCGGTTTTCGTAAAGGTGAAGGTGTACTCGCCGTCTTTCGGCAATGCGCGTCCGGAATCGAAGCCGCGATAATCCGTATGTGTCGGATGGGGATTGCTGGCGACCCACATGTCACCAGTCGTCGCATTCTTGAACATCACGGTCTGTCCGACCTTGATGTGCACGGGCGCCGGTGTGAAACCGTTGTCGGTGTAGAGGATCGTCACGGCGAAAGACTTCGCGCTCGAAGAAGAATATTTCGATGAAAACGAAGAGGATGACCTGGACGATGACATCGCGCACTGCACGATCAACCATCCGCAGCGGCCGTCGGGGAGCTTCTGACACGAGGGGCCTCCGATCGTGTTGTCACCGCACTGCCAATTCGGCATCAGCGGGGCGACGCCGCAATTCTGAATGCTGCACGCGCCTCCGGAAGAAGCGGCGCTGCTCGACATCACGCCTTTGCCGGGGAGTCCGTAGAGCGTTCTCGCGGCCATCGCGATCTTCACGGTTTCGGCTCTGTTGATGGCGACGCTCGGACGAAACGTGCCGGTGGGATTGCCCGAAGAATCAGTGTCGCCTGAAATCACTTTGTCACGGCTCAGCGCCGCGATCGCGGGAGCGTATTGATTCGTCTGCTCCACGTCGGAGAACGACTGGCTCTGCGGCAACGCGACGACGACGCGGAAGGCATCGGAAAACATCGACGCGACTTCGCCGCGCGTCGCGGCGCGATCGAGATTGATGCCTTGTTGCTGCGCGATTTGGAATCGTAGCCCCATCGCGAGCGACAGATACTTCGCAGCCCAATGACCGTAACCCACGCCGAGATTGGAATCGTATCCGGCGCTCTCGAGTGCGATCTTGAGGCCTTCGCCGAGCGTCACCTGATTCTCGGGACCGAACGTTCCCGTGAGATTGCCATACCCGTCTTTGTATCCGCTGACGATCCCCGCGCTCACGGCGGCACGCACCGGAGCTGCATACCACGCACCGTCGGGGACGTCTCGGAAGAGGATGCCGCTACTGGCCGCGCTCGCAACGAGCGGAATCAAGACGGTGAATGCCAACATGGCCGGAATCCGAGAACACATCTTCATGAAGAGGGATGGGGAATGCAAAAAGTGTACACCGCGTATCCCGCTCGGAAGATTGCGGAGAAAGTAGGACTCCGTGGAATAGTATTTGACACTTTTTTCTTTTCATTTATAAATATGCGCCAATGCCTCCGGATGCATACGAAATTAACGGCACGCTGAAAGAAGTCGCACTCTGCATGCTGAATCAAACCGAGCCTGACATGATGATCCAAATGGATGAGATCGATCTGGAAGAACTGATCGAAATTCATGATGTGATGAAGGCGGTTCGAGACAAGGCGGCAAGGGTCATCTCGATCTTCATCAGCGGGAAAGAACAGCACAATACGGATGCGAAGCGAAGCTATGGCGATCGGGTCATCGATGTCAGTCAATTTCGTGACGAAGGAATGGCGGCCGCATACGCATTTCATTTCATGAAAGACATGAGCGGGTCGGAGCTGCAAATTCTCCGATCGATCGGAGCTCTCCGCGGCAATCTCGAGCGCGCGCTCGAACTCATCAAAGATCTCGAGGATGACGAGCGATTCCAAGGCGGGAAGGAATTCGCCGCCGCCGAACATGCGATCGGAGGCGCGAGGAACTACACATGAAAACCGGATATTTTTATCCACTGTAATTGTTATTTAGTCAATAGAGACCACTACGGCTTCGGAGAGCCACTCCCTAGACAAAGCCCTTCCCTGCCTGTAAGCTCCGTCAGCTGTGGTCAGCTTATGACCGTAGGCTTCGTTTTTGTCTATGGATAGCATCAAAGTCAAAGGCGCGCGGATGCACAACCTCAAGAATATTGACGTTGAAATCCCGCGCAACTCTCTCACGGTCATCACCGGCCTCTCGGGATCGGGCAAATCGTCCCTCGCCTTCGACACGATCTTCGCCGAAGGCCAGCGCCGCTACGCCGAATCACTCTCCGCGTACGCGAGGCAGTTCATTTCGCAGATGGAGAAACCGGAAGTCGACAGCATCGACGGTCTGAGTCCCGCCATCTCCATCGACCAGAAAACCGCGCCGAGGAATCCCCGTTCGACCGTGGGCACGGTGACGGAAATCTACGACTACATGCGTCTTCTGTGGGCGAAAGTCGGCAGGGTGCACAGTCCGATCACGGGCAAACCGCTCAGCAAACAGTCCGCGAGTCAGATCGTGGATCTGATCACGAAAATGCCCGAAGGCCGCAAGATCATGCTCCTGTCGCCGCAGATCATCGGACGCAAAGGCGCGCACCAGAAAATCATCGACACCATCAAGCGTGAAGGATTCGTTCGCATGCGCATCGATGGACAAGTCGTCACAACCGACGAAGAATTCGAACTTGATCCGAAGAAAGCCCATGACGTCGAGATCGTCGTGGATCGCATGATCATTCGCGATTTCGAACCCGTGAAAGAGAAGCTCTCAGACGGCACGGAGATCGAAGGTCCGAACCCGAATCGCATCCGCCTCGCGGACAGCGTCGAGCTTGCCCTCAGAAAAGGGGAAGGACTCGTGTGGGTGCTCGACAACGACACGAACGACGTGACGAAATTCTCGGACAAATTCGTCGATCCCGAGAACCCCGAAATGAACATCCCCGAGATCGAACCGCGCAGCTTCAGCTTCAACTCCCCGCACGGCGCGTGCGAACACTGTCACGGCATCGGCTCGATCTTGCAGGTCGACGCGGGCAGCATCGTCCCGAATCAAGATCTCACGATCGACGAAGGCGCCATCCATCCGTGGGCGACGTCCGCCGGTCGCATGAGCTTCATGGTCCAGACTCTCGCCGCGCTCGGCAAAAAACTGCAGTTCTCTCTCGACATGTCGTGGAAGAAACTGCCTCCGGAAGTGCAGAAGATCGTTCTCTACGGCCATCCCGACAAAGTCGACGTGGATTTCAGCTCCGAGAAATTCGACGGTCATTACCAAACCACGTACGAAGGCGTGATCCCGAATCTCGAGCGCCGCCACCGCGAAACCGACAGCACCTACACGCGCAGTCAGATCGAAGCGTACATGTTTGAATTGCCGTGTCCGAAATGCGAAGGCAAGCGCCTGAAGAAGGAGATCCTCGGCGTCACGGTCGGCAAAAAAAACATCGTCGACGGCACGGAGATGAGCATCTCTGGCGCCAAGAAATTCTTCGAAAGTCTGATCCCCGACAAAAAAAGCGGCGCGGCCGATCCGATCGCGCTCTCGGACTACGAATACACGATCGTGCGCAAAGTGATCTCCGAGATCGTCGCGCGCTTGGCGTTCCTCGAGAACGTGGGTCTTAAATATCTGACGCTGAACCGTTCGGCGGCGACGCTCTCCGGCGGCGAAGCCCAGCGCATCCGTCTCGCAACGCAGATCGGCTCCGCACTGGAAGGAGTGCTCTACGTGCTCGACGAACCGAGCATCGGACTCCATCAGCGCGACAATACGAAGCTCATCTCAACGATGAATCATCTCCGCGACATCGGGAACACCGTGATCGTCGTGGAACACGATCAAGAGACGATCGAAGCCGCCGACTGGTTGCTGGAGATCGGCCCGGGCGCCGGCAAACACGGCGGCGAAGTGGTGGCCCAAGGCACGCCGAAAGAACTGATCGCCAATCCGAAGTCCGTCACGGGCCAGTATTTGAGCGGCAAGAAAAAAATCGCCGTCCCGAACACGCGCAGACCCGGCAACGGAAAATTCATCGAGATTCTCGGCGCGACGCACCACAACCTGAAGAATGTGGATGCCAAATTCCCCCTCGGCTGTTTCATCGGGATCACGGGCGTCTCCGGCTCTGGCAAATCCAGCCTCATCCACGGCATTCTCGCGCCGGAGCTGCAGCGCACGCTCAACAAAGCGCATTCGAAAGGACAAAACTTCAAGGAGATCAAAGGCCTCGGACACCTCGACAAAGCGATCGTCATCGACCAATCCCCGATCGGCCGCACGCCACGGTCGAACCCCGCGACGTACACCGGCATCTTCACGGAAGTGCGAGACGTGTTCGCGATGACGCCGGAAGCCAAGACCCGCGGGTACAAACCCGGTCGCTTCAGCTTCAACGTCAGCGGCGGACGCTGCGAAGAATGCGAAGGCGACGGACTGAAGCGCATCGAGATGCACTTCTTGCCCGACGTCTACGTGACGTGCGAAACGTGTCGCGGCCGCAGATACAACCGCGAAACGCTGGAAGTGACGTACAAAGGAAAGAACATCGCCGACGCGTTGGAAATGACCATCGCCGAATCGCTGGAATTCTTCGCCGCATTCCCGTCGATCAAAAACAAATTGCAAACGCTGCGCGACGTCGGACTCGGCTACATCCATCTGGGACAGAGCGCCACAACGCTCTCGGGCGGAGAAGCGCAACGCATCAAACTGGCGACGGAGCTCACGAAGCGCGCCACCGGCAAAACGTTTTATATCCTCGACGAACCCACGACCGGACTCCACTTCGACGACATTCAGCGCCTCCTCGACGTGCTCCAGCGCCTCGTGGAAAAAGGGAACACCGTACTCGTGATCGAACACAACCTCGACGTCGTGAAATCCGTGGACTACGTGATCGACATCGGTCCGGACGGCGGCGACGAAGGCGGACGCGTGATCGCCATCGGCACGCCGGAAGAAGTCGCACATTCAAAAGAGAGCTACACGGGGCAATACTTGAAAAAAATGCTCTGAATTCACGAAAGACAAACCTGCACCAAGGGATGGTGTGCGCCGCAGGTGGGGGTGAGCGGGTAAGCGATGTCGCTTCACACGACATCGCGGGGTATCGGCGCACGCGGTTTTCTTTCGCCCTTTCTTTTCCGCGCAAAAAGAAAGGGCATGAAGTCACGTACAAAAAAACATGCGATGGCAAGCCCTCTTGTCAGCACCAAGGGTAAAGGGCTACCGTACGAGCACATTCCCCTCTTTTTCCATGCGACGCAGTCTTCTTGCCATCTCCACGACAATTTTCCTCCTCGCACCGATGGCCGCTTCGGCCGCGTACGACAAACCGAGTGATTTGCTGAGCACGCTGCAAGCCTCCGCCGCAGCGCGCAGCTTCAGCCTCTCCGCACATGCCGGAAGCGACGGCACGTACGTCACAGTCTGGGGAAACGGCAGCGAACAAGGTGAAGACGGCGCGATGCAGCTCTGGATGGCCGCCACGATCGACATCGCCCATGGCGGCATGAAAGCGCGTCTCAAAGGACAAATCATGATCATCGACTCGATGATGTATCTGAAGATCGGCAGCGTCGAGGGTACCGACAAGAAAGCGCTCTCCTCGCTCGCGACGATCGCCAAACAGAAAAAGTGGATCGTCCTGCCGATGGACAACAATTCCATGGCCGATCTGACGGGCACGGATATCGGCGTTCTGTCTTCCACCGACCCCGCTGAGGCCGACGGAATGCTCATGATGCAGAACCAGACCGTGAAAGGAACGACGACGTATCACTTCCAGCTATTGCCTGATTTCGCCGCCACCGTAGCCAAGAAACTGCGCCTCATGCTCAATGACACGGAGCCCGTCTCGACGGACTTCTTCCCGTGGCGCGAGCTGGCCGAGAGCATTCATTTTGACATGTCGATCATGACGAATGCCAAGGATCAATTCCTCTCCAGCGACTTCACGCTGTCGATGAAAGGCAAGAATTCGTACTTCAACTCGAAAGGCACCGAAAAAGCTTTGAGCAAAGCACTCACGCTGACGACCCCGAAAGACACGATCAGCCTCGAAAACCTCTCCTCCACGTTCGGCGACCTCTCGGGCAAATTGCCGTCAACTCCATCCATGATGCCGTCTTCCATGAAAGGTAATTTCAATGCGGTGGATCAGGGCAACGGAGGATCGATGAATGTGAACATCAATGCCGAGTGTTTGGATCCGAACACGACCGCGATGCGCTTGCTGATGTTGCAGCGCACCGGCGACTGTCCGACGAAGAAAACTTCCACCCGCGCCGGCGGCTGGTAAATCGATCATTCCGCAATCAAAAAAGAAGCCGGCGCGAGTCGGCTTCTTTTTTTGCGAGTGATACACTCTCGTTCGTGCAGCGTCACTTCACCGCCACCGCATTCATCGTCGACTCCAAGAAACGCACGCTGTTGCTCTGGCACAAACGATTGAATCGATGGATGCCTCCGGGTGGCCATCTCGATGCCGACGAAACACCTGAGCAGGCCGCAAAACGCGAATGCAAAGAGGAAACGAATTTGGACGTTGAGATCATCGGTGCCGATCAGAACGACCTGTTCACGGGCAATCCGACGGAAGGAAAAATGCTGACAAAACCGATCGCGATGCTGCTCGAGGAAATCCCCGCGAGTCCGGAACGCAACGAGCCTGCGCATCAACACATGGACTTTTTGTTCGTGGCGCACCCGCTCGACGAATCGCAGGCCGTGCGCGTCGAGAAGACAGAAGCCGATCGGGGCCAATGGTTCACGCGCGAAGAGGTCGAAGCGCTCGACGAATCGACGGTCATCTTTTCCAACGTCAAAGCCTACATCTTGGAGCTTTTGGCTTGATTTGGCCAAAAGAATGAAGATCGTGTACAATGCTTCACTATATGCAGTGGCAAGAATTCCGCTCCCGTATTCGGCACCTTTCCGCACCCGACTTGAGTCGGATCGAGCGCGCTTTCTCGTTTGGAAAATCCGTGCATGAGGGACAGAAACGCAAATCGGGAGAACCGTACTTCACCCATCCCGTCGCCGTCGCACACATGCTCAGCGACCTCGGAGCGGATGCCGACACGCTGATCGCCGCTCTCCTGCACGACTCCGTGGAAGACACTCCGCTGACGCTGGAAGAAATCAACCATGAATTCGACGGCTCGGTTTCTTCGCTCATCGACGGCGTCACGAAGCTCGGCGCCAAAGACGTGGCGATGAGTCCGAAGCTCGACGAACAAATCGAAACGCTGCGCAAAATGTTCAACTTGATGCAGCAAGACGTCCGCATCATGGTGATCAAATTGATCGACCGTCTCCACAACATTCAGACCGTCGAGTTCCTGAAAGCGGAACGACAGCAATCCTTGGCGCAAGAAACGCTCGAAACCTTCGTGAAGATCGCCGACAAGCTCTGCATGCAGGATCTGCGCGACGAGCTCGAGGGTCTGTGCCTCGCGATTTTGGAACCCGATCTCTATCCGAAACTGACGGAAATCCGCCTCTCGAACGAGCAGCGCGGCAATCACATCATCGCCGAAATGCGCGAGCACTTCCGCACGTATGACAAAATTCTCGCCTCGCACATTCAACTTCTATTCGAGTACAAATCATGGGAGCAGTTGAAGGCGCAGCTCAGCGTGGGCGGAGCAGCCGCCACGGGACTCTCCTCCCTCACCGTCGCCCTCGTCTGCGATGACATCGACACGTGTTATCGCGCGATGGGAGCGTTGCATCAGCTCTGGAAACGCGAAGTGCTTTCGTTCCAAGACTTCATCAATGCTCCGCAACTCAACGGGTACCAAGGTCTCCACACCACCGTGATCTTCCGCGACGGCACGCGCATCCGTTGCAAAATCCGCACGAAAGCGATGCAGGAATACGCCCGCAAAGGCGTCACGACGGCTTGTTTCAAGGGTGTGTCCGAATTCGCCGAAATCCTCCCGTGGACCAAAAACATCTCCTCGCTGACGAAAGGCACCGAAGGAAGTAGCAATGATTTCTGGGAAAGTCTGAAAAATGAAATCCTCGGCGAGTCGATCATCATCCACGGACCGGCCGACGAAACGGTGCAACTCCCGAAAGGAGCCACGGCTCTCGACGGCGCGTTCCATTTGTTCCGCGAGAATGCGCTGTCGATTCGCACCATTCTGATCGACGGTCGCGAATCGGCGTTCTCCACGCCGCTGAGCAATGCGGTCACGATCGACGCCGAGTTTGCTGATTCCGTCACCGCACGCATCGATTGGCTGCAGGTAACGAGAACGACGACCGCCGCGGCCTTCATCCGCACGGCGCTCACGCAAGTGCCGGAGAAAGATCAGATCACGCTCGGCAGAGAGCTACTCCAGCGCGAACTCACGCGGCATCACAGAGGATTCTTGGAGGAATTCAACCTCGAAACACTGCGCGAAAAACTCGCGATCGTCGGCTATCGATACCCCTCGTTCGAAAAAATCTACATCGCCATCGCGGAAGGACGATTGGATGCGAAACAAGCCTACCGCGTGCTCTTCGAAGCGAACCGTTCGCCCGAAGAATCCCGCAAGCAAAAGCAGACCATCTCCTACTCGCTCGACCTCACCGATCTGTCACTGATGGACAAGGTGAATGAAATCCACAGACGATATGCGGTCGAATTCAATGAAATCCGATACAAGCGCGATGAACGTCTGTCGACGACGGCCGTAAAATTGAAAGTGTCCCTCTCGGAGGATCAGCTCGCATCGCTGCTTATGGAGCTGCGGACGACGGGGGCGAAACATCTGAAAACCCGACGCTCGCTTCTCGATCACGCATTGATCATCATCGCGATCATCGTCCTCTGGGGCATGGACACGATCTTCGCGAAGATGCTCCTGAACGCCGGCTTCACGCCTTCAAGTTTGACGTTCGTGCGTTCGTGGACCAGTTTTGTCGTAGCCTCCGTCATCATTCTTGGCCTCAGACAACATCGAAAAACCTCCTTCATTCCGCTTCGCAATCCCGCCATCTGGGTCGCGGGCTTCAGTTTCTTCCTTGTGAGCTTCCTCACCTATTGGATGCTCGAAAGCTCCTCTCCGTTTTTCTACAAAACAATGCTGCGCGTCAGCGCCCTCCTCATCGGACTGCCGATCCTGTTCTCGAAACGATCCTACGCGAAAATCGGCATCGCGACGCTGCTGACCGTCGTTGGTCTGGCCATGCTCTTCAAGCAACTGTCGGGCGTCGGCTTCTTGATCTCCGTCTCGATGATTCTTTCGTTCTCGCTCTACACGTGGACGAGCGAATACTTCCAAAAAACCGCGCGCATCGACATCCGCTATCCGCAATTCTTCTTCATCATCAGCGTCATTTCGGCGGTCAGTTCGCTGCCGCTGGCTTTCTTGCTGCCGATGGGCCATCCGTCGCTCTCACTCGTGTTGCTCGCGATCGCGTTCACGCTCGTCTTCGTCTGCCTGCCGTACATCCTGTTCTACATTCTGAACCGCGTGACTGATTATCTGACACTCGCGCCGCTCTTCCACATGTCGATCCCCATCACGTTCTTCGGAGAATGGCTCCTGCTCGGCATCAACGATGTGTGGATCATCCCCGCCGCATTGCTCTTGATCGCAGCCAGCATGATCGCTTCCGATTATTGGCGAACACACACGATCGAAGCCTGAAAAAACCACCAACGAAAGCGGTGAATGCGCTCTTCAAGGAATTTGCGGAGGGAGCTGTTGAGCGTAATAACTCCACAGCACGCGCATGCGAACGCCGTCGCGTTCGAATTCTTCCTCGACCGTCCAGACTTCGTGCGCTCCGAGACGTTGATTCAACACGGCGCTGCCGACGTTGGCGATGGGATCGGGCAAGACGACCATGCCCGAATTGTCCACTTCCCATTGGCAGCGACCCTCGCGCATCCATCCTGAAGTAACTGCCGCATCATTCCACGGTATGTGATGAGCCCTTGCCGCATCGGATGCGTCGGCTCCGATCAACGTCGCGATCTTCAAGAGCACCATGGTCTTTCCCTCGCCTACGAAATGATCATACTCATCCAGCTTCAATGCGGTTCCGAGCTGAGCATAACGCTGGATCTGATGCGGTCCGTCCATTCTGACCGCGTGATCCACCGACCATGCCAATCTTCCTTCTTTCGCGGCTTTGAAGACGCGAAGCGCGCCTCTTTCGTCCCTGTAATTGATGCTCCTCATCTCGCCGCTTTGTTCCACGAATTTTGAAAAGTTCGGCAAATCACCTGTCGTGTCATAGGACAGTTGCGACGCAAAATGAAGATCCGTTTTCATGTGCCTCGTCACCTCGTCGGGGTTTCCGATGACGTTGTAAAATCCCAGCAGCGTTCCGGGGCGTTCCGGAGCGTCCGCTTGCGGCTCATCCCTCACGATCGCGATCCTCCCCGCACGCAGGCCTTCGGTCACTTCATCATCGCCGTTCTGCGTCTTCAACGCTTTAAACATCGCGCCGTGACTTCGCACGTGATCCACGACGCTGTTGAATTGGGTGCGATCCGCAAAACGTGGGTCCAATCGAACAAGCTGCTCGGTGCTCAGGAGCACGCCGCCGTACAACGCATGAATGTCGGCGATATCGGCGGGCGATGCGGTTCGGATCTGACCCTCCCACGCGCGCCATTCTTTCATCGATCTCGCGATGTGCACGGGGGGCGTCCGAAAAATTCTGACCAAACGTTGCAACACACCGTCCAAAATCGTTTGCGCCGCTTCGAGAGCTGGAACATCGATGTGCATCCTTCCCTGCAGCACATCGGGCTTCGGCTCGTGAGCATGAACGATGTCACCGACGAGCCCCTCATGTTCGAGCTGACCGGCAACCTTCAAATAATCTTGAACCAGCTGAGAGTCCGATCGAGTCACCTCCCTGTCGGTTGGCAACAAATCGACGACGTTGGCTGCGGAAGGCAGCTCACGCTCATGAAAAAGCGGCTGCTTATCCGCATGTTCTTGCGCCCACCTTTCTTCGATCTTATTACGAACGCCGTGATAACACTCGGCCAAAATAAGCGCCAGATTCTTCGGCAACAACACGGTCGAAGATCCCGCATCGGGATCGGAAAAAGGAAACCTGATTTCTTGATCCGTTCTGAGCGCCGAATCATGCAACACACGTTCTCGCGCTTTCGCCAAAATCATCATGAGTTCCGTATCGGAAAGATCAATCGTCACTGACTCATCGGCGATGGCATTCTGCCGCACCACTTCGGCAAGAATCTCATCCATCGCATCGCCGTTTTGGGCTGAAGAAGATTCAGTCATAAAAGGTAAAGCATTTTAGCCAAATTCATTCGATTGGCAACGTGAAAAAGGCATGAATTCTGAATATTCCTTCATTGGAAGAATCGCAAGAATCAAGCTTAAGACGACTCACCCGAAGTTCTCAACTTTGCGACGACTTGAATCACCTCTCCGGCTTGCTTCGCGGGGAGTCGAAGCGCACCCATGATTTGACGTACGGCGGCTGCAATGGACTTCGTTTCCACTTGCACGGGAACGGCTGCCGTGACGGGACTCGTTCTGCCTGTCGTCATATCGGCATCGGAACGGATCACGGACGCAGTCGCGCTCGGGGAAACGTCATTGCTTGGCGTAGGGCCGACGGGCGCGTCATCGAGACTCATAGTACAGACATTGTCTTCATTTTTTACTATTTGTCAAGAAAATACAGACCTTCGCATCGGCATCAGCGAGGAATCAGAGAGTGGGAGAGTTGCGGAAAGATCGTTATACTCGGCGCATGCCTTTTGACCCCGTCGACCCCAAACAATCATTCCCCGATCTCGAGCTCGGGATGCTGAAATACTGGCGCGAAGAAGACACGTTCAAGCGTTCGATGAGCCGCCGCAAAGACGGCGAGGTGTTCAGCTTTTACGACGGTCCGCCGTTCGCGACGGGACTGCCGCACTACGGACACATCCTTGCGGGCACGATCAAAGACGTCATCCCTCGCTATCAAACGATGCGCGGCAAATACGTGAAACGCCGCTTCGGTTGGGACTGTCACGGCCTTCCCGTGGAAAATGAAATCGAGAAAGAGCAGAAATTGCTGAGCAAAAAAGACATCGAGACGCTCGGAGTCGCGAATTTCAACGCGCTCTGCCGCTCCGCCGTGCAGCGCTATACGAAAGAATGGCGCAACACCGTCGAGCGCATGGGTCGCTGGGTGGACATGGATCACGATTACCGCACGATGGACCCTGACTACATGGAGAGCATCTGGTGGGTGTTCAAGCAATTGCACACGCAAGGTCTGATCTACGAAGGTTTCAAGCCGATGCACGTCTGTCCGCGTTGCCAAACCGCACTCTCGAACTTCGAGGTGACGCAGGGATACAAAGACATTCAGGATTATTCGGTGACAGCGATGTTTGAGTTGTCCTCCTCCCTCCCCCCTAGCCCCTCTCCCAAAGGGAGAGGGGGAACAGAAGAAACCTCAATCGAATTTCGCGCACCGAAGAATCAGCCCGAATGGGATGAGATTCATCGCATACGGAAAGAAGAAATTTTCTCGGTCTACCATCCAAACATCGCCTACGATCCTGCATTTGCAACTGATGGAAAAACGCCGGATGACACAAAGAAAGGTAACTACCTCTTCGTATTACTGCTTGAAGGAAACGTCATCGGGACAATGCGCATCGATATGCTCAGCAAGAACGAAGCTGCACTGCGTCTCATTGCGATCGATCATCGGTATCAGAAGAAAGGACTCGGAGATGTGTTGATGGATCATGCAGAAGCATTCATCCGAGAGAAAGGATGTTCGGTCATCCTGCTCCACGCCGAAAAGCCGATTGTGCCTTTCTATACCAAGAGAGGCTACGTTCAAACCACCGATTGGAAGGAAAAAGGAATGGGATTCATGGACATGAAAAAAAATCTTGAACATCTCCCCTCTCCCCCCGGGAGAGGGGCCGGGGGTGAGGGAAAAACCTATGCTCTTGCTTGGACCACGACCGGTTGGACACTCCCTGGCAATTTATTCTTGGCTGTTCAACCAGACGTTACCTACGCCACTGTTTCCTGCGAAAACAATCACTTCATCGTCGCCAAGGATCTTGCGGTATCCGTCTTCAAGGGAAAGGAATTTCAAATCATCGCTGAACAGAAAGGCAAAGATCTCATCGGCAAAAAGTACAAACCGCTGTTCCCCTACTTCGCCGAGAAGTACGCGGACACGGCGTTCAGGATCGTCGCGGGAGATTTCGTCACGACTGAGGACGGCACGGGCGTCGTGCACATCGCCACGGGTTACGGTGACGACGACTTCCAAGTCGGACAGCGCGAGAAGGTCGGCGTCCTGCAGCACGTCGGCATCGAGGGGATCTTCACGAAAGAAGTCACCGACTTCGCGGGCAAACACGCCAAACCGAAAGACGATCATCAGAGCGGTGACAAAATGATTGCCGAGTGGCTGAAGAAGCACGGCAAACTGCTGAAGGCAGAGACATTCATGCATAGCTACCCGCACTGTTGGCGCTGCGACTCGCCGCTTTTGAACTACGCAACCAGCTCGTGGTTCGTCGCCGTGGAAAAAATCAAACCGCTCATGATCGAATCCAATGCGAAGACGGCGTGGGTGCCGTCGCACCTGCGTGACGGCAGATTCGGAAAATGGCTTGAGGGAGCGCGAGATTGGGCCATCAGCCGCAATCGTTACTGGGGCACGCCGCTTCCCATCTGGAAAAACAACGTGACGGGCGAAGTCGAAGTCATCGGCTCCAGAGACGAACTCGTGTCCAAAGCTCCCGAACGTTTCACGAAAATCGTGATGGCGCGCCACGCCGAGAGCGAAGGCAACGTCGACAAAGTCTATCAGGGAAAAGAACCGGGAACGAAACTCACCGAGAACGGCAAAAAGCAGGCGAAAGACCTCGCAATCGCCGTCACGGGAATCATTCAAAGTCTCCCGCTAAAGACCATTTATTGCTCGCCGTTGCAGCGCACGCGCGAAACGGCGGAAGCGATCGCGGCGCAGACCGGTGCGACGATCGTCATCGACGACCGTCTCCGTGAAATCGAATTCGGCGACTACGAAGGCAAGCACATCGACTTCGACGATCTCACGTTCATCCGCGAACGCAGAGCGCACAAATTGGAGACCGAACAAGTGGAAAGCATCTACCATTTCCAAGGCATGGAAACGTGGAGCTCGGTCGAACGTCGACTCGGAACGTTCTTCGATGAAATCCTGAAGAAACACAAAGGAGAAACCGTGACGGTCGTGACGCACGCCGACCTCATCATGAACGGCATCCACTTCTTCACGGGGCAGGACAAGCACAAGATCGTGCATCAGCCGTATCCCGATTTGGCAGCGCACCGCGTCTTCTACTGGGACCACGAGAAAGGTGCGCAGTTGGATCTGCACAAGGAAACCGTCGATGACATTTTGTGGCATGTAGAAGCCAAAAAAACGAAATCGAAATCTAAGGCAAAAACCGACGTCGCGGCAGGAACGGTGGAGCTGACGCTCGTGCGCCACGGCGAGACCGACGCGAACAAAGAAAAAATCGAACAAGGTTCAGATATCGACATGCCGCTCAATAAAACCGGAAAACTGCAGGCGAAGAAGGCGGGCGAATCGCTGAAAGGTCAAACCTTCGACGTCGTGATCTCGTCGCACATGAAGCGCGCTTCTGAAACCGCGAAAATCATGGCCGCCGAAATCGGAGCCGACTACGCGGGCGGTTTTGAAATTTTCCGCGAGCGCGGCATGGGCGAGTGGGCGGGAAAAGCCACGGAAGAAATCATGGCCACGCATGGCAAAAATCAGCCGAGCAAAAAGCCGTCGTTCATCAAAAAGACACCGAAAGGCGGCGAATCGTTTGAAGAATTCGTGCAACGAACGCAGAAAGCGCACGATTGGCTGCTCAAAGAATATGCTGGCAAGAAAGTGCTGCTCGTCGCGCACGGCGCCTTCAATCGTGCCTTCTTGATGACCGCGGAAGGTCTCCCCTACGCGCAGGCTTGCACGATGGAACCGAAGAACACACACATCGACCTGCTCACGTTGCGTCCGCAGCTGCGGCGCATCGGCGACGTGCTGGACTGCTGGTTCGAGAGCGGCTCGATGCCCTACGCGCAGGAACACTTCCCATTCGAGGGAAAGAAAGAAATCCCTCCGGGCTTTCCCGCCGACTTCATCGCCGAGGGCTTGGATCAGACGCGCGGCTGGTTCTATACGCTCACCGTTCTCAGCTCCGCGCTCTTTCATTGTCCCGCGTTCCGTCACTGCGTGGTCAACGGCATCGTGCTCGCCGAAGACGGCAAGAAAATGAGCAAGCGCCTCAAAAATTATCCCGAGCCGACGGTCGTGGCCGAACGTCACGGCGCCGACGCGGTGCGTTTTGCTCTCATGAGCTCGCCCGCGGTCAGGGGCGAAGATCTGCGCTTCTCCGAGAAACTGATCGAAGAAACCGTGCGCTCCGTTCTCCTCCCGCTGTGGAACGCGTATCGCCTCTTCGTGACGTATTCGAATGCCGCCGGCTGGAAACCGTCGCTCGATTTCTCACTCAAAAACGCGCAATCGAAAAATCTTCTCGACCGTTGGATCGTGCTGAAGACGCAGACGCTCGTGAACAATATGACAACGGAGCTCGACGGGTACGATCTCTCGGCGACCTGCGCTCACCTCACGTCCTCCATCGACGATCTGACGAACTGGTACGTGCGCCTCAGCCGCCGCCGTCTCGCGGGGAAGGAATCCGGAGAAACGGCTTCGGAAAGCGAACATATCGACGCGCTCGACACACTCTACCGCGTGCTCCTCGCCAATGCGCAGCTGCTCGCGCCGTTCTGTCCGTTCATCAGCGAAGCGATCTACCTGAACCTCGTCGCGGAAGATCACGGCTCGGTGCACTTCACCGATTGGCCGTCTTCGGTGGAGATCAACGCGGAAGACAAGGCGTTACTGACTCGCATGGACAACACCCGCTCCGTCGTGACGCTCGGCCTGAAACTCCGTGCCGATGCGAAGATCCGTGTGCGCACTCCGCTGCAATCCGTCACCGTCGCACTGCCGCCGAACGAAGCGGGACAAATGGTGAAAGAATTGATCGCCGAAGAACTAAACGTAAAACAAGTCATCGACGTCGTGGACGCCGCCAGCATCGCCGAGCGCATCCTCATGATCGACGCGCGCAAAGTCGGCCCCCGTCTCGGCTCTAAAGTGCAGGAGCTGATCCGCGCCGGCAAAGAAGGCAAATTCGAAGAGAAAGACGGCGTCATTGTGGTGATGGGCGAAACGCTGACGAGCGAAGAAGCGTCGCTCTCGTATCGCTCGAAGGAAGGCAAAAACGTCGCGGCGGAGCGCGGCATCGTCGTCAGCATCGATGCGACGATGAGCCCCGCACTCACGTTGGAAGGCCAAGCACGCGAGCTCATTCACGCCATTCAGGTGCTCCGCAAAGATGCGGGTCTGGAATTCACGGACAAGATCAAGCTGCAGCTTTCGGGCGCCGATGCCATCCTCGCCGCGCATCAAGAGCTCGTGCTCGGCGAAACGAAAGCTCAGATCGCAGAGACGAAAACCGAAATGCACGCGATCGAGATCGATGATCTGAGAGTCTCCGTTCGTTTCGAAAAAGCCTGATGTTGAAACTCTCCCTTCCGCTCCGGCTCTCCCTCAGCACGGTCTTCAACTGTTTCCTCGTCTACGGACTCGATCGATATTATCCCGACTACCTGACGGTCTTCGGCGGCGTCGGCGCCTTCGTGATCGTCGGCAGTTTGCTGACGCTGATGAACTTTCTCGTGCGTCCGTTTCTGAACATCGTGACGTTCCCGCTGCATCTCGTCTTCACGCTCTTCACGACGATCCTCGTGAATATCGTCTTCCTGTACCTCGTCTATCAGATCACGCTGAAGATGGATCCGAGCATCATCGTCGTGGCGATCACGGGCGGCATCGCGGGTTGGTTCACGCTCTCGGTCATCCTCGGGGTCAGCAACTGGCTCCTGAAGCACATTCTTTGAATATTGACTAAAGAACATAAAAATTGCATAATATCGATATTATGCCGCTCTTCGAAGCCGAAAACACGCAGAGGACTTTGATGGATCAGGAAGAGCGCTACGCCCAAGACTGGCGCGTGGACGCGGATAATTTCATGGGCTCCAACCTCTACGGCGAGATCACGGGCCTAGTCGAACCTAAAAACGGAGAAACAACCGTCGATGTCGGCACGGGCATGGGCTATCAGTTGATCGCGCTCGCCGAGCAAAACGGCATGAGCAATGTCATCGGTACCGAACGCACGCGCGCCAACGTCTTCGAGACGTACAAACACATGCAAGCGTACAATCTTGCGAGATATTTTTCATTGTTTTCGGATTCCGAACTCTCGCTGACTGAGGACGGGCGCGTCTACTGGAAGCGCGGATCTGGATTTACCGACGACATCAAGGATCGACTGCGCTCGCAGCTCGAGCACAAAATTCTGCTGCTTGACGACAACATCTTGTATCCGCAGATCCTGCCCGCGGTGTTGCCCGACGGCAAACTGCAGGCGGGCATTCTGTCGATGCCGGGCGGATCCTCCAACCGTGCGCTTGAGTGGCCGTTTTATCCCGCAGAGCTCGACGACGAGCAACATCTCGATCGCACGACGGAAATCTCGGACGCGACGCGCAAAGCGTTTTATCGTTTCATGGCCGAATACATGGAGCCCGGCAACGGCCGCATCGTCATCGCCGAACGCATGCTCAGCGATCCGTCGGTCTCCCAGCATCAGGCGGGCATCGGGATGATCGGCAGACAGATGCAGTCACTGCGCAAATACTGGAAACCGATGCGCGGCGGCATCGTCCCCGTCGATTTCAGCGGCACGCAAGTGGATCTGAAGGCCACCGACGCCAAAGGCAAGGTGTTCGACGCACGGGAGAAACATCCGAGCGGCGCCATCAGCAGCATCGTTGTCGCACGCTTCGACCGCACGAACGTGCCGTTCGATGAACCGCCGCAGGAGCGGCCGATCCCCGAGCAGAGAGCCTAGAGGCGGAAAACGTGGTATACTGGGACTTCCGCCCTTTCACATCTCCGCACTGCTTTTGGCAGCATCGTTTCTAGTTTCACTTGGTTCCCATTAAAAAGACCGTCCGAAGGGACGGGTCTCGTGGGCCCCGTCCCTGCAGGACACCTCTCAGGGAAAGGATGGTCCACGGAAGGAAAACCGCAGGTTTGCCTTCCGTCATACGTTTGTGGGGATGACAGGCTTATCGACAGCGTGACTCTGAATTGCTCGCGCCACTATCCGGGATGGCAACGGTTCCCGACACCCACTTGTTGCAAATCATAGATGCCAACACTGGTATCCTCGCAAAAGTCCGATCGATTGCCGGCAAGCTCACGCTTCCGTCCTTTGAACCGGCTTTTGCTTAGTTCGCCTCAGCGCGGACACGCTTCTCTCGCGATTCTCGCTGACGAGATGCGGCGTCACTAGCGAGACCTGACGATCATCGGATGTTGTGATCGCCCTTGTATACAGACATCGTCTTCACGGATCTTTCTCTGCTTCTCTCTGACGACCCGTGAATAACGAGAGAAACATGATAGTACTGGCCTTCTTTTCACACGTTGGACCCGGGTTCGACTCCCGGCATCTCCACCATTATTTTAAAAATTGTCAAATTTATAAATGCCCAATCACGTAATAGATGCATTGCAATTTCAAAAACTACCTGAGTTAGATAGTTTTTTTAATCGTGATCCATTTCTTCAAATTAAATTAGATGAGAGTGATAGAACTAGATTGATGCTAGACAGCGGATATCTTTATAATATAACAACAAGTTTTTGGAGAATTCTACAGGTGAAAAATCTTTTAGCAGGAAAAGAAAATAATACTGACTACTGCAACTTCCTCACGGAATCTTTTTTGAGTGCCTGTAAAAGTTGTACTGATTATATGGCAGGGGCTGTTAACCATTTCTTATCTTTGGGCAAACAAAAGAATCAAATTCGCATTGAAAGCGAAGGATTCATCCAAGCTATTGAGCAAAAGTTTGCCCCTAAATCTAAGCAATGCGGTTCCTGCGTCCGAAATCAGCATAATTGGGCAAAGAGTCAGATTTATCCATATAGAAATATCCTGCATCATAAGGGTGATATGAGTGCCACTGTAATGGTTGGAAATGATTTAGAGTTAATTACATGCTGCGTGCCAATTCCTGACCTCTTCGATTTTGTATCCATAGAAAGAGAAATGAATGGCTTCCCAAATTACACATCATATTTAATTGATAAAAATCTTATTAGGCTACCAAATATTTTGACTGGAGATAGAGGCGATAGTGATAAATATTATCCAATCACTAATTTCTTTAATGACTGGCAAAAAAAGATGCACGATTTACTTATCTGCTTTTCGTCAACAATAGTTATTTTTCAAGCTTAAAATAACTGAGTAGTCTTCAGACCACACCCATCACCATAGGTAAAAATCGGGTAAGGCATCATTACCATATGATTTTATAAGAGCATTTTTAGGGGTTGATAAGATTGATTTTAGGGGTTGATAAGTTTATAATGGCTTATATGGCAATAAGAACAGACATTCAGGGCTTCCTTCTTGCAAACATAGAAGCACATCCAATTGATATTGTGACTTTTAGTGCGCATCAATTTGGCATCTCTCGGCAGCGGATACATCAATATCTTCAAGGTTTAATCAAAGAAGGCGAGATAATTAAAACTGGTAGAACAAGTGATACTCGTTACTTCCTAACGGCAGGAAAAAGGCTGGAGTTTGAAGAAAAAATCAGGCCGGGTTTGGCGGAAGATAGAATTTGGACACAGTACGTCAGGCCTATGTTAATTCGCTATCCGGAGAACATTTATAAAATCTGCCAGTACGGTTTTAATGAAATATTTAATAATGCGATCGATCATTCTGAGGGTAGTGTTATTTTTTCTAAAATTGAAGCAGGCCCTAATGAAATAAAAATTACCATTATGGACAATGGAATCGGCATTTTTGAAAAAATTCAAAGAGCTTTGAATCTTTCTTCGCCTCGAGAATCTATTTTACATTTGTCGAAAGGAAAATTTACCACTGATAGAAGCAGACACAGTGGCGAAGGCATATTTTTTACATCGAGAATATTTGATTCATTTTCGATTCTTTCTAGTGATATGTACTACACATTTAAAAATAATGACTGGTTTCTTTCCGACCAACGACGAGAAGATTTTGGCAATGGAACGTTTATTAAAATGAGAATTAGTCTGCCTTCAGAAAAAACGATAAAAGAAATAATGGCCAAATACGCAGATACTGAAATTGGATTTGGCAAAACGATAGTGGCGGTGAGATTGAGCGCAGATGCAGATGACCCACACATCTCTCGCTCACAAGCAAAGCGTTTGCTCATTGGATTGGATAGATTTCACCAAGTTCTTCTCGATTTCAATAGGGTGGAAGAGGTAGGGCAAGCATTTATTGATGAAATTTTCCGCGTTTTTCAAAATGAATACCCAAATATTAAAGTCGATTATGTTAATGCAAAACCGGATGTTCAATCGATGATTGAACGGGTAAGAGCTACTAAATAATTCATTTGGCTTCACTCACCGCCATATATAAATCGGGTACGGCATCGTTACCATTCGATTCGTCTAAAAAATTACTCTTTCAATCTTTCACTAAAATAGTCTCTCAAATTCTCATCAACTATATAGACATAGGTCCCCTGTATAGCGCGCGTTAGCAAAGTTTTGTAGATATTAATGATATAGCGCTCTAATTCGGCGGGATCGTTAACGCCTGCCCTGCCATTTATATCAAAATATTTCTCTTTATTTACTTCAAATTTATTGAGTTCTTTGTTGAAAGTTAGTTCGGGTCCGATGATCACACCCACATAATTTAAGTCATATCCTTGAACAGTATGGATGCAGCCAACTTCATTGATTGCGTTTGGAGAATTCACCCAGTCCTGTCCAGTGGAATTCCAAACTAATTTTAGATCATTGATTTCAATATCATGATCCTGTGTTCTATCCTCTTTTTTCTTCGTGTGCCAAGGCCAAGCATAACCTGCCACAATGCGTGCAAGGCCGTGCTTTCGATTTTTTTCTTTTATGTCACTGACCATTTTGTGGATGTCATCATAAATCTTGAATTCATAATCCGAAAAATCACTTTCAGGTTGAGGTGTAATATCAAAAATATCATCAATAAATTTTAAATATTTTTCTCCACCCTTAATCCTCATTTGAGTGATTAATTCATAGTGTTTTGCATTTAATTTTTTAAATTCCTCGGGACGAACATCTGTCGGCTTTACACTTTGATGTTCATCATAAAAGAAAATCTGGTGGTTTGAAGATTTCATAATCCAATCCAACTCAGTGCTTTCGTTACCAAAGCCCAAAGAAGAATTCACGATATCAAATGCTTCATAGTTTGTAAGGTTTTTTCTACGGCGCAAGCGATGAGCCTCATCAATTATTAGTAAATCGTATTTTTGCTTCACAACGTCATTTGGTCCGATAACCATTGAACCGCGTAGGTTTTTCACTTTCCGAAATACTTTTTGAAGTGTTTTACGCAGTGATGTCATAGGTACAACTAGCGCGATATTAAGATGCTTTGTCTCCTTCCTTTCCGCAAGATATTTAAAAAGATACGTTGCCAAAATAGTTTTTCCTGTACCAGGTCTTCCTTTAACAATAAATGTATTTGCCTGGTTCTTAATAAGGTCGTCGACAATTTGATGGGCGATACTGAATTGATCCTCGGTCAGTGATTTGTACGGAGAATACTTAAATAAGTCGCTATTCCTAAGATCGTGCAGGGTATTAACAGTCAGCCCCATGCTTTGCAAATTGCCCCATATCATTTCAAATTTTGCTTTGTATTTTTCACGATCATAATAATTATGGTTTTGAAGTCCGCCATTTCCATTTTGCAGAACAAATTTGCCATCTGCTAGCATGTATTGAATCAGCCATGACTCAATATCAAGAGCTGCGGATTTATTAAATTCTTCGTCGGTCAGAAGATGGATTCTAGTCAATCGTCGTCGTTCAGCATTTTCATAATGCTGTTTGCTCCTATTGTATGCACTCGTTGTTTCACCGACATAAACTTCTTTCCCATTTTCAGAGATATACACGACAGGCCAGTTCAAGCCGAATGGATATGCTTTGATTTGCTCAAAACTCTCTTTGCTAAAGGGAAATGTTTGAATACTCGGCATATGACTAGAGCTTATCGTACTTATCATGTTTTCCCTTGGCCTTCTGTATCGGATACTTGTTTGCATTCTTATCTAGCTTGTCGGACATAGCCTTAAGAAGGTCTATGCCAAGGTTGTCGGAGAGCTCGAAGAGGTACATCGCAACATCTGCGATCTCTTCTCCTATCTCATTCTTATGAGTTTTTACATATTCCCCTGCTTCCTTCAGGCTCTTCCACTGAAAATGTTCAAGTAGCTCAGCTGCCTCAATTGAAATTGAAGCTGCCATGCTTTTCGGGTCGTGAAATTGCGCCCAATCTCGTTCATCGCGAAATGTCCTTATCTTGATCAAAATTTCGACTAGAGAATCTGGCATAAGTTAATTATATCCTACTTATTTATTGGAAGAACCATTGCACAGCACTGCAGAATTTGAAAAAGCTGATTCCACTCATTTCGTATTCTTTCCACCATCTCTTCATTTGAAGAGCAATTCGACGATCTCTACAATAAACTCATGCCCACCATCAATCCATACATCAACTTCAATGGAAATGCCGAAGAGGCATTCACGTTTTACAAATCCGTCTTTGGCGGAGAATTCGGCAAGATCACTCGTTTCAAAGACATCGTCAGCGCCGAGTTTCCGGTGGCGGAGAAGGAGGCGAACAAGATCATGCGCATCACGCTCTCTATCGGGAAGAATCTGCTGATCGCCAATGACGTTCCGGAAATCATGGGACGCGTGAATGAAAACGAAAATCGATCAAAGATCGCCATCACCGCAGACAGTCGTGACGAAGCGGACAAACTGTTCAACGGCCTTTCGGCCGGCGGAAGCGCTGAAATGCCCATGAACGAGAGCCCGTGGGGCACGTACTTCGCGATGTTTCGAGACAAGTACGGCATCGAATGGACGATTGAGTGTGATCCGAGATAAAACGTCCTACTGGTACCATTGAATCATGTCGACGATCCGTTTCACGGCCGTGCCGTACAGCATCGGCTCATGGACCATCCTGCACCTCCCGAAGGACGCCAGCGTGAAGCTGCCGTCGCGGGGCATGGCGATGGCCGAAGGCACGCTCAACGGCTCCCCTTTCGTTTTCCCGCTCGAACCCGACGGCAAAGGCAGTCATTGGTTCGTCGTGGAAAAAGCGATGCGTCTGAAAGCGGGTGACAGCGCGAAGCTGGAGATGGAACCGATCGAAGAATGGCCTGAGCCGCCCGTGCCCGCTGACATCAAGAAGGGCATCGCGACCGTGCCTGAGGCGCTGGCACTCTGGAAGAAGGTCACGCCGATGGCGCGCTGGGATTGGATCCGCTGGATCCGCTCCACGAACGTCGCCGAGACACGGGCGAAGAGGATTCGCGTCGCGTGTTCGAAGCTGAAGTCCGGCATGCGCAGGCCATGTTGTTTCAATCGCAGCATGTGCACGCAGCCCGAAGTGTCGAAAGGTGGAGTGCTGATTGATCCGCGCTGACGATGTTTGCGCTCACGCTTCACGCATCCGCGAGAGCAAAGCGCGCGGGCTGGACATGAAGCGAGAAGATGCGCCCGCGGACGCCTTGAAGCCCGAGTGAGCCGCTCTCTCGCTATACTGAAGCGCATGTACGGTCTCAGCTCCAAGGAACTCTCCGTTTTGAAACCGCTCACAAGCCCGGAGAAGATTCAGGATTTCTTGGACACGCTCTCGGTCAACTTTGAGCTTGAGCGCGAAACCTGTCACTCGCCGCGCCTTGTGCTGCGCGAGCGTACGGCGCATTGCATGGAAGGCGCGATGTTCGCGGCATTGGCGCTGCGACTCATCGGCCATCCGCCGCTCGTGATGGATCTGAAAGTGACGGATGAAGATCACGATCACGTCGTCGCGATCTTCAAAGTGCGCGGCAACTACGGCGCGATCAGCAAAACCAATCACGGTGCGGTGCGTTACAGAGATCCCGTGTACGCCACGCTCCGTGAACTTGCGATGTCATACTTTCACGAATACACCTCGCCGCGCGGCACGAAGATTCTGCGGTCGTATTCGGGCGCCGTCGATCTGTCGCGCTTCGACGATGAAGGATGGGTGACGTCCGAAAAAAGCCTCGTGCACATCGCCGATTACGTCGATCAGGTGCGGCACTACCCTCTCGTCACGCCCGCGCAAATCAAACTCCTGCGGCGTGCGGACGCGATGGAACGAAAACTCGGTCTGATGACCGAATGGACGGAAAGCGGCAAGAAGATCAGGTGATAACGCTGAGCACTTCGCGTGACCCGAAATACATCAGATCTTGCGACTGTCATACGCCCAATGCAAAAGTGCTTGGCGCTGACGTCTTCGGCAGGACAAATCTCCACGGTCGCAATTGTTCACGACCTGCGTGACGTGCCGCTTGATGGCGAGCCAACGACGAATCTGACGATCGTCTTCCTCCGGCATCCTACGGCCGAGATAGTATCTGCAATACCACTGAAACCAACCGCGCGGATCGGCAGGATGAATCCAGCCTTTCTGTCGCCAAATCGCCAGCGACTGACTGGCTTTCACGCCGAAACAATTCAGTTTCGCGTCGTACTTCGTTGGACTGAGTTTCGCGTGCGCGTACCAATCGGCCGGAAATTCGTCGCGGCAATCCGTCATGTACTTGCCGCCGAAAACACCGAGCGAGAGCATCTCTTTCGGCGTGAGCTGCGGTTTGAACCGAGGATCGAAATTCTTACCGATGGGCTCGGTCAACGCATACTCGGCGATCTGCATGGAGTCACGAACGTTGATGACGGTGCGTGCCCTCATGTCAGGCGCGAATCTCGTCTCGCTTCGTGAGCGTCAGATAAATCACAAGCGTCAAAATCGCGACGAGGAAGATGCCGCTCGTCACGGTCGTGCCGAGACCGAGACCGCCGTCATCCGGAGATTGCGAAAGGTAATCCCCGATGGAAGCCCCGAGCGGACGCGTGAGGATGTAGGCCATCCAGAAGGCCAGAACTGCATTCAACTTGAAAACGCGATACGCGACTGTCACGGCGGCGATCAATGCGGCGAAGATACACAGTGATGTCAGGTAGCCGAGGGCGAACTTTTCCGCCGTCAGATCCCCCGCGGCGGTGCCGAGTGCGAACGTGAACAAGATCGCCAACCAATAAAAGCCTTCGCGCTTGCTCGTGACGATGCTGTGGATCGACAATGTTTTCTCCGATGCGTACCATGCTCCGAACACAGCGGAGAGTGCGACGGCGAAGAGAATCGTGGTCGTCACCAAAGAGATCCCCAAATTATCGGTGAGGTTGTCCGTGATCAGCGTGCCGACGACGCTGATGAGCACGACCGCGAGCCAGTAGACGGTCGGAACGTACTTCGCCGCTCGACATTGAACGAAGAGCACCGCTATCAGAAGCAAGCCCATGACGTACGTCGTATTCGTCAAACCGAGATTGAGCGTCGTGTTCAGATAATCCGCCGCAGTCTCTCCGACGGTCGTGCAGAGGATCTTGATGACCCAAAAATACAACGTAACTTCGGGGACTTTGTTCAGCATCTGTCTGGCGAAGAGCGTCATACAAGATCAGTGGGAATGTGGGAGAAATGATAGACCGATCGGCTTCGCGTTCAAGAGAAATCTCTTAATGCTCTTAATGTTCAAGAATTTTTTGATACACTGAGAATCGTCTTTCGATTTTTTTCTTCCACTCTCTCCATGTCTTCCCGTCTCTCTTCCGTCATCGGCTGGACCTGCGCGATCCTCGTCAGCGCGCTCAACCTCTTCGCCGCGGTGATGAAATTCGTCCCCGTTCCTCCGGACTCGGAACAAGCGAAAATGATGCTCAGCATGGGCATGACTCCGAGTCTCGTACACGCACTCGGCGTGATCGAGCTGACAATCGTCGTCCTCTACCTCATCCCGCGCACCTCCACCATTGGCTTCGTGCTGATGGTCGGTTACTTCGGCGGCGTACTGGCGACCCTGCTCACGCACATGCAGGACGCCACGATGGCGTATGTCGTCTTCGTCCTCCTCACGATCAGCGCGTACTTCAGAAACCCCGAACTGCTGGGCAGAGTGAAGAAGATGATCTGAGCGGCTGCAAGCAATGAGTGTGCTGTACACTCCCCGCCATGCGCAGGCTCATCATCAACGCCGACGATCTGGGAGCGAACAGCCAACGGTCACACGGGATCTTTCAGTGTTTCGAATTCGGCATCGTGACGAACGCGACGCTGCTAGCGAACATGCAAGACTCGGACTCGGCGGGCAAGCACGCGCGCGAACGCGGATTGCCGACGGGTCTGCATCTCAATCTCACCGAAGAATATCCGCTCAGCAAACGATCCGACATCGAGACGCTGCTCGAAGGGAACGGCATGTTTTTGAGTCGGAAAAAATTCTTCCCGGCACTCGATGCGGGCGAGATCGAAAAAGAGCATCTGGAACGCGAAATCCGCGCGCAGGTCGAATGGTTCTTCGACATTCACGGCTCGCCGACGCATGTCGACGGACACCATCATATCCAGACGCATCCGCTCGTCGCGGCGGCGCTCATCCCGATCCTCGAGACCTACGGCATCCGTTTCGTGCGCGTGCCGATGGAAGAGCCGCTCCCTCCGTTCGGCTACATCATCACCGACGAACAGCTGGAGAATGTGCGCATTCTCAATGAAGCTGCGAAAGAAAGTCGCGAGATGTACCGCGCGTACGGGATCGAATCCTCGGATCACTTCCGCGGTTCGACACTCGCGGGCAACGCCTCACTGAAAAATTTGCGACACATCATCGGCAGACTCCTCGACGGCACGACGGAGCTCATGGTGCATCCCGGCAGCGCGATCGCATTCGGCACGCCGTTTGATTTGGATCCTCAACGCCAAACAGAGCTGCGCATGCTGACGGATCCGTCCATCAGAGAAGAGCTGGCCGAACGCAAGATCGAGCTGTGTTCCTACGCGGATCTCTAGGCCTGCAACTGAGTAACAGAGGTAGTCACGGCACTCGCGCAGAAGGTGAAGTTTGTTGTACCATCGTCCTCCCATGTCCCAGCGACCCACTCTCCTTCGGCTCCTGCTCGGGCTCTCCGGCGCCGTCCTGACGGTATTCCTCTTACTCGTGCATTCGGCGCCACTCTCTGCGGATACGCCGTCCGTCGATGTCGCCTGCGCGAAGAAAGCATCGCAAGAACGAACGAACAAACTGAAAGACGCATACGGCAAATACGCGGAGGATGTGAAGAAAGCATTGGACCGTCTGCAACAAAGTGAGTCCGAAGCGTTCGGTCAGGGCGATGTGTCCTTTCGGCAATATGAACTCAATCGTGCCAACACGAATTACCAATTTGATCGAGATCAGCGTCAGCAAGATCTGAACACGAAGATCAATCAATCGACGGACACGTACAACGATGCCATGGGAAAGTGCAACGCATCGGCGATCCCGACGCCGAGTTACGGAGGAGGCTATCCGTCCTACAACAACAATTACAACAACTATAATTACAACCCGTACGGCAATTATCAAAACGGATGGTCGGGCTACGGCACGAATCCGTACTGCAGGCCGCCGGAGCTTTCGCCCGCGAGACCCGGTTGTTATTACAAGTGCGGTTACGACAGCAACGGCTGTCAGAGCTGCTCGCCGGTATGCGACAACGCGCTCGGCACCACGCCGTGCGTCTGTCCTCAGCAATACTCGCCTGTCTGCGGCAGAGACGGACAGACGTACTACAACGCCTGTTACGCGGTCTGCATGGGCGCCACCGTGCAAGGCCAAGGAACGTGTGGATGGACGAGCTACTGAAATCACATCTGCTTGCGGAGGGTGTGAAGCGGGGTAGAATCGCGAGTTATATGAAGCATCAACCCCTCCTGATCGGTCTTACTGCCCTGCTGAGCGTGGCATTCGTCGCGCAAGCATCGGCCGCAGCACCGACGGTTCCGTCCGCCAGATACAACAAGAAAATTTATTATCGCGTGACCTCCGTAAACGCCGCTCAGAACACGGGCAACAAAGTCTGTGCGCTCCTCGGCAAAACATGCATCGGCTACACGGCGGTGAATACGACCGCGGTGTGTTCGATCTTGCATCCGACCGCCAAGAAGCTGACGAGCGTCAACGGCAGCAAGTCGGGGTTCTATTGTGACGGAGCGCCGCAAACGGGTCTCGCCTGCGCGAAATTCAAGAATACGTGCGAAGTATGTCCCGCCTGCAACGTGAACGCCGATTGCGGCTCGGACATCTCCGGCCTTTTCCGAGAAATGTACGTCGAGTGCGGCGGGCCGCTGCCGCCTCCCGGCAAAAGCTCCAGCAGCTCTGCGGTCTCTCGCCCGACCGCCTACGGCGCGCCGACGTTGCCGTCATCGAAGTCGAACACGAACGCCATCGGACCGTTCCCCGGGAACATCGCGTGCGATTTCTATCAAACGAAACTGAAGAAAGTCACCTGCGGCGCATACAAAGCGGCCGACACGTTCTGCACCACGGCAATGCAATCTCGCTTCGCCTACGCCAGCGAGTGCAACGACAAAGGTCGCGTCGTCTGCGTGAAGCCATGCGTCACGAATCCGAAAGAAGTCATGCCGACGCGATGCGCCTTCGACGCCGATCGTCCGAGCGGTTCGCAAGCCCCTCCGCTGAACTTCTGCAGCACGACTTCGACGCAGACCTTCTGCATGCCAAGATCTTCCGCGGCCGCTCCGACACAAGGAACGCGCGGACCAGGCGACATCTGCAAGACGGGCGCCGATTGCAGAACCGGCACTTATTGCATCGGCACGGGTCGACCGACCGGATCGGATTTGCAACAATGTTCGTGCAGCCAGTTCAGTCTGACGTTCAACTGCAAGTAACCGATCACCAGAGCATCCCCACCTGCCTCTTCGAGCTCTCATGCGCCCGCACGGACGCCTCGACGATTGCATCCCTCAAACGTGCCGAAGCGTTTTTGCGCTGAGGAAAAAGAAGCGCAAGTTGATCGATGATGCTCGTCAATTCGTCGGGCGCATCCGTCAGCGCCGCGTAATGATCATTGCGGAGAACGGCTCTCGCAAAAGCGTAGAGCACCGCGTTAATCTTCGCTCCGCGATCTTTCACGATCGTCGAATCGCCCTTCGCAGCGGCGACCTTCACGATGCCGTCGACGATCCTCAGATAATTTTTCCCCCCGAGATCAAGAGCGCGGTCATAGAGCGCAAGCGCAGCGGAAGAATGGCTTTGCGCGGCCTCAGCATCTCCGAGGAGCACCCATCCTCTGGCATCAACGGGGTTCAGGAAAACCAACTGACGAAGCGCCGCGGACGCCTCCGCAGGATCCTGCCGATCGATCAACGTCTGCGCGACTTGCAAACGCACTTCAGCGGTATCGGGTACGAACAACAACGTCAAAAAAAACAAAGCCGAAAACGCAACGACCACTCTTGTCTTCGGCGCGAGTGCGCCGATGTTCTTCGGAGGCGACCGCACGATGCATCCGAGCGAACACCAAAACAAAAGTGAGAGTGACAAAAACGTGAAGTCCCGATCGAACAAACCGTGCAGTCCGATCCCGAGAACTCCGAGCGCGCACGCGCACTCAAGCGGATCGAAACGCCTTCGCAGTCGATGGAAAACTGATGCCAAAATCATGACGACAAGCGTTAGAAAAAGCGCAGCCGCAGGCCATCCGCGTTCGGCGGCCACTTTCAAGACGATGTTGTGGGGATCATCGGAAACGGACAGCGCGGCGGTTTGCAATTTCTGCGATGCGAAACGAAAACTGCCCGGACCGAAGCCGAACGCGGGTCGCTCGACGGAAAGCAGAAAAGCACGTCTCCAAAAATCCGCACGCTCGGTGAGGGGCGTCGTGCCCGAGGCATCGTGCATCGCAAGGCGCTCGGGGAGGAGGAGAACGGAGAAATGCGCCGCCCTCACGAAATTGAGCGAGACAAAAACGACAAGTGCGCAGATCGCCGCGAACCCCATCTGCTTGGCGTTTTTCGCGACATTCTTGCGATCGAAGAAAAAAAGAACGGCGAGCTGGACGAACAACACAACGTACGACATGCGTGAAAACGTGAGAAAAAGGCAGCCGACGATCAGCCCGAGCATCGGCATCCCGAAACGCCGATTTCTGCCGAGCATCCACACGGCAGGCCACGAAAAGAGAAAGAAATCGGCGCAGGCATTCGGGAAGTATCCGCTCACCGAAGAGCGGTCGAAAAACGTGCCGACGAATCGATCGAACGGCTGCAACAGATACACCGCGATGCCGATGGCGCAGACGACGATCGATGTCCATGCGACTGTGCGAAGCAGCGAATCACGCAAACGCAACCGATGCGTGGCGTCCGATCCCGCGATGAAAAGAAACGAGAGCAACAGCAAAAGATCACGTCCGATCTCGGCGGTACCCGACGTGCGAACGGTCGAAAGAACAAAACTGCCGATCGAAAAAGAGGCGAAACCGAAACACAGCATCACGACCGTGGGATCAAGCGCAAAACTCTTGAACCGATCAGCCGAATGCAAAGCCAACATAAGACCGCACGCCAGCAAAGAAGCGGCGAACACATCGAACATCCCGCCGCCAAAAAACACGCTCAGAACCCATGCTCCGACGAACAAACCGGAAACGACACGATCAACCACGGCATGTTTCGCGAGCATGATGCATAGTATTGCATGAAGCCTGCGGCGCCCTGTGATGACATGTGTGGAAAAATATCGAACTTTCTGCTACAATGACCTGATACATTCATGATCAAAACCAACCTCTTTCTGGCAAGGACATACGAACGGATCAGAGGCTACCTTCCTGCCCTTGCGATGGGATGCACGATCATCCTGATCGTCTTCCTCATCGGAGGTTCTTTCTTCTTCCGTGGAAGAGCGATGATGGAAACGCAGCTGAAGGACAAACTCAGAAGCACCGCGGCTGCGGCGGCGATGCAATTCGACGGCGACAACATCACTCGCATCAAAGACGGAATGACGATGACGGAGTCACCCGTTCTCAGGGACACCGTGACGAAACTGCAATCCATTCGGGAGACGATCTCCAGCATTCGATTCGCCTACATCATGAAAAGAAGCGACGATCCGGCGCGCTTGAAGTTCGTCGCCGACGCGGATCTCGCGCTGACGAAACAGCAGTTGGACGCCAACCAAAATGGCATCGTCGACGCGAACGAACAAGCCTCCAAACCTGGTGATCTCTACGACTGGAGCCAATTCCCAGTGCTCGACAGCGAAGCATTCCTCCATCCGACGGTCGACGCGCACATCGCCACCGATCAATGGGGAATCCTCATCTCCGGATATGCCCCGATCCGCAACAAAGAAGGCCAAACCGTTGCGGTGCTCGGCCTCGACATGGCAGCCAAAGATTACTCATACATGACCGAAAGCGTCTTTTCTCCGATCGCGTTCCTGCTTTTGATGCTGGCGACGCTCTCGATCGGATTCAGCTTCGTCTTCTTTCTTTGGAGGCGCAGGATCGAACTTCTGGAAAAACTGGAAACGGAACGCTCAGGACTTCTTCGCCTCGCTTTCCATCAACTCGGAGGTCCCCTGACCATCATCAACTGGTCGCTGGAAGAACTCGAAATGGACGGTCCGCAGTCGATCCAACGGACCATCATCAATATCCAAGAAGGTGTGAAACGCCTCTCCGGCATTTTGAAAATGCTGAAGGATGCGGATATCGTGCATGCGAAAAAATTGGAGTACAAACCGGAGCTCGTCTCGCTCGCATCGATTCTGAAAGACGTGGTGAAAGATGCGGGGACACGTCTGATCGCTCGACATCAACGCATAAAGTTGGAGTTGGCTGAGAACATCACGATGAATCTGGACACGAAGCTGATCGCAAGCGTGGCACAGGAACTTCTCACGAATGCGATCGATTTCTCGCCGGAAGGAGCCGAAATCGTCGTCAGATCGAGGACTGACGGCAATACCGCCTCATTCGAAATCGAAGACCACGGCTGCGGCATCCCGCGTGAAGACATCGACCGCATCTTCGACGAATTCACTCGCGGATCGAACGCCACTCACTTCAAGGCGGACGGCAACGGGCTCGGCCTCTACATCGTCCATGGCGTCATCGAACGCGCGGGGGGGAAAATTTCCGTCAAAAGCAAAGAAGGTCACGGCACCTGCGTGACCGTGCGTCTGCCGCTCGCATAAATTCCCGCATGAACCGCGCTTCGGAGAGGCACTCCTCTTCTGCAAAAGAGACGTCAGAATTTCAGAGCAAGTCTCCGACCTGCGGCTGACACTCAAGCTCAACGAATGTCCGCGACCGTCGCCCTGACGGCGACAGTGTCATCGGTACCGCGGACCTGCGTGACGGTCGGTTGCGCTTTCTTCGGGAGCGACCTCGGGATCGCGGTGTATTTCGACACCAATATTTCCTGCTTGCGGACTCCGGTCGAATATGTGACCTCGCGCTTCCATGCGATGGAGTTGGCACGGAGCGCTTTGCCGTTGTCGAGAATGTCACTCGGTGCGGTGCCGCCCGCGAAGTACGGCCCGCTCATCGTCACGGTGCGATGATCGTCGATGCCGTAAATATTCACGAACGCCTCATCTCCTTGCGTGTACGCCTGCACGAGAATGGGCCCGCCCGTATCGTTCTTGAAACGCAAATCCTGCTGGCCGGGAAAGACCGTCGAATCCAATCCGACACCGTACGCCTCGTAATAATGGACGAACAAACTGTGATTTTTCTGCGTCAAAATCGGAAGCCCCGCATTGAGCACCGCACGATACACCGTCGTCGACGACTGACAAATCCCGCCGCCGGGCGCCGGGCGCAGATCCCATCCGTCGAAGATCGTGAGTGCCAATGCCCAGCCGTTGCCGAGTGACACGGTGCCAAGCATGGAATTGAAGGAAAAATCGGCGTCTTTCGGAATCACGACATTGTTGACGCGCTCATTGATCGCTTTGCGCACATTCGCTTTGCGACCGACTCCGGATCCTTGAAAATCGGAATGTCCGCTGGAGAGCAATGTCAGCGTTTCAGCAATCAACGACCCGCTGTTGCCGCTCGCAAGAATGGTCGCCGGCACGGATCGAAGTGCGAACTTCGCATCGGCGTTCCCCTTCTCCAACGCTTCCTTCACCGTGAGGGCCAGCGTCGGAACGTCATACGCGTATCCCGCCTGCGCGATGCACGTGGTCTGAGCGCGCGTCACTTGACCGTCTCCCCATTCGCTCACGATGGAGCATGCCTTCGGCACAGAAATATGTTCGACAGGATAACTGATGAGGTGCTGACGAATCCGCTCGATATCGACAATCGCTCCTGCCGCCCCATCCTCATGCACGTCGAACACCACCCATGAAGGATGATCCGCCAATGCGATGGTCCGCGTCGTCGCCTCGACTCCGTTCGCTCCCAAAAAATGAACGACGACGGCATGCTTCAAGAGCTTCGTACGCTCTTCCATCGCGACAGACAAATCGACGGATCGAATGCTCGGCTTCGTCTGGGTGTCGGGAATCTGCGCCTCCGCAGGCACCGAAGGAATGATCGTTGCTTTGGAAGTCGACAATGAACCGATGCCAACGACCCCGAGAATGCCAACCATCAACGCACCCGATACCGCCGCTTTCACGACATGCCTTCCTGCTGCGGCATTCAGCTGTTTTTCCATGTATTGTTATTATAACATATTTTAGTAATAATTCAATGTTTAACCTCCCATCAAAAAACGCCCGGAGACTGCTCTGCGGGCGCGTTTGAGTCTCACTGATTCGATTACGGGAGAATACCAAGGAGCTTGCTGGCGGCAGCCGATCCTGCGGCCAAGATCGTGACGATCGTGGCGTAGAAAATGGCGGAGAAACCGTTGGCGCCGGAAGTATCGGGAGCGGCAATCTTCTCACTGACGGGAGTCAGATGATTCGTGTCCGTGCGATTGGAGTAGAAATCATTGTCGTGCGTACCGGTCTGCGGGAGGATGACCGGCGGATAATACACGGGAGGCTGCTGCACGACCGGCGGGTTGTTGTAATACACCGGGGGATTGTACGGAGGCTGATACGGCGGTTGGTACGGCGGATAATACGGCGGATGGTACGGAGGATAATTATTGTTGTTCTGATTGCGAATCGTCACCGTATCAATCGACGTGAGTCCGTTCAAGTACGCAGTGTTCTTGAGCACCGTGCCGTCCGTGACGTCGCTGCGCACCTGCACATTGATCGTGAGCGTCTTGCTGCCGTTTGCACCGATCGTGAGGTTGTTCCACGTCACGTTCTGGCCGTTGATCGAACCTGCGTCCGAAACTGTGAGAATCGTCAATCCGTACGGAACGGGATCCGTAACCGTCGTGCTCGTCGCGGCGGTCGTGGAATTATTGGTGATGATGATGCTGTACGTATACGAGTCGTTCACGTTGGCCTGACCGTTGTGGTTGTCACTCTTGTAAATGGTCAGGTGTCCGTTCACGGTCTCGCACGTCAGGATCGTCGTGACGGTCTGACTCGTGTTGTTGGAGAGGATCGGATCGCTCGTCGCGCTCGTCGTCGTGGCGTACTCCTGCGTCGTGACCGTATTCACGCAACCATTGATCGTCGGAACGGTGTAATTGATGGTCAGGGTCGTACTCTGGCCGCTCGTCATGTTGCCAAGTTGGCACGTCACGAGGTTGCCGGAGACCGAACAGTTGCCACCCGTAGCCGAGACGTATGTCAGTCCGCTGGGAATAATGAACTGCGCGCTGGCACCCGAAGCGGTCGAAGGACCGTTATTCGTGACCAAACCGGCGTACGCAATATTCGTGCCGCGCACGGCTGTGGAAGGACCGGTCACTGTCACGGCAAGATCGGCTGACGCGGCAGTCGGACAGGTCAAAGCCGTCGTGAAGCTGGAGGAATTGTTGGCTTGATTCGTATCACTGGTAGCGGTCTGAATCGTGGCCGTATTCGTGACGCTGCCGAGGACGCAAGACTGAACGGTCTTCGCAGTGAAACTGAACACGATGGTCACTGCAAGATTCGGACCAAGCGAGCCGAGCTGACACTGGATCTGCGTCGTGTTCACGGGGATCGAACACGTCACTCCTTGCGGAGCGGCGTACGTCACATACGTGAGGTCAGTCGGAATCGGATCAGTGACCACGACGTTCGTGGCAGTGGCCGGACCGGCGTTGCTGACGACGAGCGTGTACGCGACCGAATTGCCGCGAACCGCGGTTGTCGTACCGGTTTTCACGATGCTGACATCAGCAGTCGTGGCGTTCGGACAGAGCAAGTCCGTAGCGACGGTCTGACTCGTGTTGTTCGTGAGTACCGGATCGGTAAGCTGACTGGAAACAGTCGCCGTGTTGTTCACGCTTACGGTCGCGCAGTTGCCTTGAACCGTCGGGACATTGAACGCGACGACGAAGTTGGCGGCGGAATTCGGGCCGAGCGTCGTGGTGCATGCGATCATCGTCGTGCCGGAGAGCGAACAGTTCGCACTCGAAGCGCCCTGATTGAACGTCAGGTTCTGGCCGGCGGGGATGACGTCTTTCACGATGACGTTCGCGGGAGTGAGAGACGGACCGACGTTCGTGACACTGAGGTTGTAGCTGAGGATTCCGCCGCGAGTGACCGCCGTCGGGCCTGATTTGTAGATCGCGAGATCAGCGGTATTGGCGATCGGACACGTCATCGTCGTCACGACGAGATTCTGGTTGTTGCCGAGATTCGGATCAGTCGTCGAACTCGTGAGCAAGCCTGCGTTCGTCAATGTCGTCTGCTGACACTGCTGCGGAACGGACGTGCTGAACGTGAGAATGAACGACTGTGAGCCGCCCGATGCCAACGTGCCGACGGTGCAACTCAGAAGCCCTCCAATCGTCGGATTGTTGCCGCCCGGAAGAGCGAGAATACACGTCGCGCCGCTCACCGAGACGTAGGTAAGACCGACCGGGAACGTATCCGTCACGACGATGCCCGTGGCCGTAGAGGGACCGGCGTTCGTCGAAGTCAACGTGTACTGAAGCTGCGAGCCGAAGATCGCGGTCTGAGGTCCGGTCTTCGTGAGAGAAAGATCAGCCGTCAGAATCTGAGGGCAGGTGAGAATCGTCGAGACGCTGCTCTGATTATTGTTCGAAACGGAATCTTGCACGGCGCTGGAAACGCTCGCGGTATTGACCGCGGTGAGCGTCTGACAGACCTGAGGAACGGCTGGAGACTGGAGTGTCAGCACGATCGACGGCGCGGACTGGCCGGATGCGATCGACGCAATCGTGCATTGCACGACAGTGCCGTTCGCCGAACACGGAGCACCGGTCGCGGACACGAAGGTGAAACCGCTCGGCATCGTATCCGTCACGACGACGGACGTCGCGGCGGAGGGGCCCGCATTGCTGACCGCAAGCGTGTACTGAAGCTGCGCATTGAAGAGTCCGTTCGACGGACCGGATTTCACGATGGAAAGATCCGCATCTTGAGGACATGAAATCGGCGTCTGGACGTGATTGCTCCACGTGAAGCTGGTGCCGTTCTGCTGAAGGTCGCCTGCGTTATCGATCACGTGACCGGCTCCGCACACGGCGTTCTGAGGCACTTGGAATTTCAACGTGAACGTGACGCTCTGACCCGGAGCGAATGTCTGGGTCGGGCAGTACACGGTCTGGATCTGCAAATTGCAGCCCGGAGTCGAACCGTTCGGAACGAAGATCAAACCATTGTTCTGCGTCTCATCACCGATGCCGATGTTCTGTTGCATCGTCGATCCGTTGTTCGTGGCAGTGATCGTGTAGGTGATGAATCCTTCCGGAGTCACCGATTGAACGTCAGGTGACTTGGAAAGACTGAACTGAAGACCGCTGCATTGCACGGGAACGTCCACGGTATTGCTCGTGTTGTTCGCGGAGTTCTGATCGTTCTGGGCTCCCGCAATGATCGCCGTATTGTGGATCGTCGAG
Organism: Candidatus Peribacteria bacterium; assembly: GCA_043776335.1. GTDB lineage: Bacteria > Patescibacteriota > Gracilibacteria > Peribacterales > Peribacteraceae > SICN01. Next base: position 53,901 of record JAYVRL010000039.1, read on the forward strand.
GAGCACGTGGCGGTCGGCAACACGTTCAACGTGATCAAATAACCGCGCTGCTGACCGTTCGTCAACGTGCCGACATTACAGACGATATTGGCCCCGACAAGCGAACACGCCGGATCGGAATGAGCGGCGTCAAACGTGGTCTGAGCGGGAAGCGGATCGGTCATCACGACACTCGTGGCCGTGGCCGGACCGGCATTGCTGACAAGCAAAGAGAATCCGATCGACGTGCCCGGCACGACGAACATCGGACCGTTCTTCGTCACGGAGAGATCCGCGCTCTGTTGCACCGCGCACGTGAGAGCGGTCGTCAGACTGCTTTGATTGTTCGCTTGATTCGCGTCCTGCACGGCGCTCGAAACGCCCGCGGTATTCGTCGCGCTGCCATTTTGGCACTGCGAGAGGGCGGCCGGAGCCGAGAGCGTCACTATAATCTGCGGCAAAGATTGTCCCGAAGCCAAGGACGCAGCGGTGCATTGCAATTGATTGCCGACCAATGTGCATGGAGCGCCGAACGACGACACGTACGTGAATCCTGCGGGCAAGGTATCCGTGATCACGACCGAAGTCGCGGCGGACGGACCTGCGTTGCTGACAGTGAGGGTATAGACGACTTGAGAGCCGTACTGCGTCGTCTGCGGACCGGACTTGATGATCGAAAGATCCGCGGTGACCGGCGGAGGACATGTAAGTGTGGTATTCACGAAGCTCGTGTTGTTGGCGGAGTTCGGATCGGTCGTGGAGGAAGCGATCGTCGCGGTATTCGTCATCGAAATCGGGGCGCAGATCGAAGCGGGAGCCGCGACGGAGAAGGTGGCCGTGATGATCGACGTGGACTGACCCGAAACGAGCGAACCGATCGTGCACTGCAACTGTGTGCCGTTCATGGCGCACTGTGCGCCGGAAGCGGAGACGAATGTCAGGCCCTGCGGCACCACATCACTAATCACGACGTTTGCGGACGTCGACGGACCGTAGTTGGTCGCGACGAATGAGTACGTGATCTGACCTCCCTGTTGAGCTTGCGCAGGACCGATCTTCACGATCGCAAGATCAGCCGAAGCATTGACCGGACAACTGAAGTTCGTCGTAAACTGAGAAGAGTTGTTGGCGGGAATCGGATCAGTCACGCCGCTAGCAATGGAAGCATTGTTGATGACGGGGCCGGCGACGCAGTTCTGCGGGATGGCCGTGGAGAAATTCAGCGTCACGGCATCAGTCGCACCGGAAGCGATCGTGCCAAAGTTGCACGTCACTTGTCCGCCGTTTGCGGAACAGGTCACGGCTTGCTGACTCGTGAAAGACGTGAAGGTCAGTCCGGCGGGAACCTGATCGATGACGACGGTGTTCGTCGCTGCTGCCGGACCGAAGTTCGTGGCTGTGAGCGTGTAGTTGATCGCGGAGCCCCACGTGTCGGTCTGCTGACCGGTCTTCACGATGGAAAGATCCGCGGTGTTATTCACGGGACACGTGACTTGAGTCGTCACCTGACTGGAGTTGTCGGACGTGTTCGGATCAGTGGCGTCTTCCGTCACGGTGGCGATGTTCGTCGCGGTGGCGGGACTGCACGTCTGCCCGAGCGGAACGGTAAAGTTCAGCGTGATGACGACCGGCGCACCGACGGTGAGACTGCCGATGCCGCAAGACACTTCGTGGCCGTTGTTGATGAGCTGACAGTTGGCACCCGTCGCGGACGTGAAGACGAAACTGGCGGGAGCGTTGATCAAATTCGTGATGTCATCATGAGCCTGCACATTCGTCGCCGTGGCGGGACCATTGTTCGTCACGGTCAACGTATACGTCGCCGTGCCGCCGCGCGTCACGGACAACGGACCTGCTTTCACGATCGAAATATCGGCATCAGTCACCGGACACACGACGCGTGTTTGAACCTGATTCGTCGTCGCGATCGTGATTTGCACGTTGTTCTGCACTTGCTTCACCAAACCTTGGTTGTCGATGAGCGAGTTGCACTGAGCGTTCTGCGGAACTTGGAAATTCAACGTGTACGACTGAGTCTGGCTCGGCTGGAATGTCTGGCTCGGACACACGACATTCGCGCCCTGCTGCAGACAACCGTTCGGACTGCCGAGGAACGTCAGGCCCTGCGGAATCGGATCGATGAGCGCGACGTTTTGCTGTGCGGTCGGTCCGACGTTCTGCACGGAGAGGCTGTAGGTCAGCACTCCGTTCGGCGCGACGGTCTGCGGAGCTGTCTTCGTGGCGGTGAATTGCGGAAGAGGACATGTGACCGCGGTCTGCACTGCGGAGGTCTGGAATACGCTCGTCACTCCGTTCTGGAGCACCGCTGCGATGTTGCTGACGAAAACGCCGTTGCCGCACTGCGCGTTATTCGGCACTTGGAACTTCAATGTTGCAGAAATGGTCTGACCGGGCTGCACCGTCTGCGGGGTGCAGATCACCGTATTGCCCTGCAAGTTGCAGCCTGCGGTCGATCCGGTCGGGACGAACGTGAGGTTTGCGGGATTCTGATCTGCAATGGAAATGTTCGATTGAGAGACCGAACCGTTGTTCGTGAAACTCAACGAGTAGGTGATGATGCCGCCGACGGTGACGGTCTGCACGTCAGCCGTCTTCGTTCCCGTGAACTGCGGAGGTGCGCAGACGACGGGGGTCTGAATGTGATTCGTCCATGCGAAGCTCGTGGAGTTCTGCTGAATGTCTGCGACGTTGTCGATGACGACGCCGTTGCCGCAGGGTGCGTTCACATCAAGCTGAAACTTCAACGTGATCGAAATGGTCTGCCCCGGTTGCACCGTCTGCGTAGCGCAGTACATGGTGCCGCCTTGCGGAGCGCAGCCTACGGTGGAACCGTTCGAAAGGAACGTGAGTCCCGTGGGAATCTCATCGCCGAGACGAATGTTCGATTGAGCGCTCGCGCCGTTATTCGTGGCAGTGATCGTGTACGTGATGACACCGCCGACCGTGATGCTCTGGACGTTTGCCACCTTCGTTCCCGTGAACTGCGGAGGAGCGCAGACCACCGGAGTTTGCGTGTGATTGGTCGATGCGAAGGTTGTCGAATTCTGTTGAATGCTTGCGACGTTATCGATCACGACGCCGTTGCCGCACTGGGCGTTCGCATCGAGTTGGAACTTCAGCGTGATGGTGATCGTCTGGCTCGGGTTCACGGTCTGGGAAGCGCAATACATGATGCCGCCTTGCGGAGCGCAGCCTGCGGTGGAACCGTTCGAAATGAACGTGAGTCCTGCGGGAATCACATCGGCAAGACGAATATTCGACTGAGCGCTCGCGCCGTTATTCGTGGCAGTGATCGTGTACGTGATGAGGCCGCCGACGGTGATGCTCTGCACGTTCGCGGTTTTCGTACCCGAGAATTGAGGAGCACCGCACACCACGGGTGTCTGGATGTGATTCGTCCATGCGAAACTCGTGGAGTTCTGTTGGATGTCCGCGACGTTGTCGATCACGACGCCGTTGCCGCACTGTGC
>JAYVRL010000040.1:0-4078 GCA_043776335.1 Candidatus Peribacteria bacterium
TTCGGCATCTGCGACTCCAATGCCAACCCCGACAACTTCAAGATCTTCATCCCGGCCAACGACGACGCCATCAAGTCGATCGATTTGATCCTGAACACGGTCGAAGCCGAGCTGTCCGGAGCCAAGGCGAAGACGAGCGAGGCCGACAAAGACTAATCGTTTCTCCGTTTCTTTTCCCACTAGCATCATGACCATTTCCGCAACAGACGTCGCCGCTCTCCGCGCCCGCACGGGCGTCGGCATCCTGGATGCCAAAGGGGCGCTCGAAGAAGCCGAAGGCAATCAAGAGCTCGCCATTGAAATCCTCCGCAAGAAAGGCAAAGCGCAAGCCGTGAAGAAAGCGGGCCGCGAACAGACTGAAGGCGCTATTTTCATCGCGACGGACGGCAAGAAGGCGGCTCTCGTGCAGGTGCGCTGCGAGACCGATTTCGTCGGGCGCTCGGATGTGTTTTTGAAATTCGGACAAGGACTCGCCGACACGCTCCTCTCGAAAGGAAAAGCTGCTTTTGACGCATATGCAAGCGAGAAAGTGCCGGCAGCCGTGCTGGAACTGGGTGAGAACATCTCGATCGGCGACGTAAAAGAAGCCAGCGCCGCCGTCCTCGGAACCTACGTCCACAGCAACCGAAAAATCGGCGTGATTGTCGGCCTCAGCGCGGGTACAACGGAGCAGGCTTCCGATGTCTCCATGCATGCGGCCGCCATGAACCCTCTCTATGTCCGCGCATCCGAAGTCACTGCGGAAGCCGTGAACAAAGAACGCGAAATCTGGAAGGGACAAATGAAAGACGACAAGAAACCGCCGGAGATCCTCGAAAAAATCATGGCCGGAAAAGAGAAAAAATTCCGCGAGGAGAACGCGCTGCTCAGCCAAGTCTTCGTGAAAGACCCGACGAAGACTGTTGAGAAAATGCTCGGTAGCGACACCGTGAAAGAGTACGTCCGCGTGTCGTTCAACTAATACGAAAAAGTGATCAAAGTGAAAGAGGCTGGAAAACTCCGTAAAGGGTTTTCCTGCCTTTTTGCATTCAAGCGATATTGATAAAAAGCTGAAGATGAGGTAGAATGTGTCTTAATGGCTCTGTTCAAAATCATCATCGCAGAGGACGATACGGTGCTTCGCGACTTGTATCTCCGAAAATTCAAAACGGATATCTACGACATTCGCACGGCATCCAACGGTCAGGAAGCGCTTGATTTGGTCGCCAAAGACAAACCTGATCTGATGCTGCTCGATATCAACATGCCCGTCATGGATGGCTTCGGGGTACTGGAAAAGCTGCCTCGTGCGAGCAGAAGCTTCCCCGTGATCATGCTGACGAACTTCGACGATCAAGCCAACCGCGACCGCGGCAAGGCGCTTGGCGTCGACGATTATTTCGTCAAAAAAGACATGACGATCAAATCTCTCGTGGAGATGGTCGAACGTTTGCTCCAAAAATAACGACATGAAGATTCATGTCTGCTTTGACGTACGCCATGTTTGAGCGATGAATGGGATTCAAAAAAGTTTGTTTTTGTGCTAAAATAAACGGATTGTATGCACACAAACACTCTCCGCCGTTTTTCGCTTTTTTCAGGCCTCTTGATCGGCGTGATCTGGCTCTCTGCGGGCGGTGTTTTTTTGGCGTCGCATCCGGCGGTGATCGATGCACTCGGCGAGGTTAAAGGCTTCATGACCCTGACCGTCGCTGTCGCCATCCTTGCGATAGCATTGATCGCCGAGTGGCATGCGATCTTAAATCATCTGCGCATCAATCGGATGTCTCTCTCCTCCGTTCAATCGTTCAAACCGAGACTCCCCCGAAATTTCGAGATCGCCGCGACGAACGTCATGACCGTCGCGTTCATCGTGCTATCCGTGCAATTCGTCGCGATCGTCTACGCCATGACACTGACAAGAATCACAATCACCACCGAACAAAAAGACACCGTCGCGACGCTCATGGCCGACTTCGACAATGACGGTGACGTGGACTGGGTCTCCGGCAACACGGACGGTACCGACACATTTCATCACGACCTGTATTTGAACAACGGTTCCGCCTCTTTCACGCACAGCACGTTCGGAAACTCGACGAACTTCCTCGCCGCGGTCGCAGGAGACATCGACGGCAACGGAACGGTTGATATCATCGCCGTGAACTTCAACACGCTTTACAAATACGTGAACAACGGCAGCGCCGCTTTCACGCGCATCACCATCGCGACCGGACTCTCGCCACAGGTGCGACACATCGTGATGGGCGACTTCAATAACGACGGCGCGCAAGATTTCATCGTGAGCACAGACACGTCGATGACGCAGGCTCTGTACTTGAACGACGGCCACGGAACGTTCACCGCAGCCGCCTCTCCGCTGCCCACCTTCAACACCATGTGCGCGGCTGATTTCAACAGCGACGGCTATCTTGACATCGCGGGTTCGCAACCCGGAACCAACAAGGTTTTCATTTACAAAAACAGCGGAACCGGTGCGTTCGTTTCCCTCAGCAGCGTAACGCGAGCGAATATGGGCAACGGCATCGCATGCGGAGACGTGAACGGTGACGGCAATATCGACGTTGTCGGCGTCGATATCAGCAACCTCGTGCCATTCCTGAATAACGGCGCCGGCACCCTGAGTGTCGGCACGCCTACGGGCGCAAACGCCTCTACGAACAGCCACACGGTCGCGCTGGGTGATCTGGACAACGACGGCGATCTGGACGCGCTGATGATCGGCGATGCCAGCATTGGCAACGGCGGCGGGGAAATCTTGATCAACAACGGCTCGGGAGTCTTCACGAGCCAAGGAGTACCGCCGAATACGTTCGAAGGAACGGAGGACGGCAGTATCGGCGATCTCGACGGTGACGGCGATCTCGACTACGTCCGCGGCAACTATGACATCGGTTCGACGGGCGCGGGTCAGACCAATGAGATCTATACGAACGACGCGGCGCCAGCAAGCCCCAACTCCGCGCCAACCGCGCCGAGTACTGGAACCATGAGCGCGGTCTACGCGGGAGCGGGCGATTTCTCACCGCGCAGTCCCGCCACCGCCACGGTCGACAACTCGTTCGGCGTCTCTGCGTGGGCCAGTACGAACAACGTCTTCACGGCTGACGACACCTCATCCACGGTCACGCTTGCGGCCGCCACGACGAGCCAATATTTGAAAGCGACAAATTTCGGTTTCAATTTGCCGTCGAGCGCCATCATCACCGGCGTCAAAGTGGAGGTGAGAAAGAGTGCGGTGACGATCAACATCGCCGATGCCAGAGCCAGACTCGTGGTCGGAGGAGCCATCGGCAGCACAGACCGAAGCTCCGGCGCCGATTGGCCGGGGGCGTATGCCTACACTACCTACGGGGGCAGTTCAGATCTGTGGGGATCGGCACTGACGGCAAGCGATGTGAACAGCAGTAACTTCGGATTCGCGATCGCGGCAATCAACAACAACGGCGCTTCTTCGTCCGTTCTCAGCATCGATCACATCCGCATCACGGTTTACTACAACATCGCCAACGTGACTCTGAGCTGGGGCTCCGGCTCCGACGCGCAGACCGCGACAAGGATGCTGCAGTACCAACTGAGAGTTGGCACAGGCTCGAACGCGAACAACATCGTCTCCGGCAAAACCGCGAGCCCAAACTGGGTCACGAGAGTGATGCCGAACGGTCAGAGCAGATCGATGCTTCTGAAGAATCTCACATGCGGACTCACCTACTACTGGAGCGTCGTCGCCGTCGACACGGGCTTCAAAACAACGTGGAGTGCCGAACAACAGTTCGTCTTGGATTCCGGCTGCACCATCGGAAGCAGCGGAGGAGGCAGTTCCGCTCCTCCGGCACAAGTCGGCGGCAGCTCGATCTTCAATATCGATCCTGCGAAGGTGCTCAATGAAATTATCGCTCTCAAAGGTCTCGTGTACGCCTCAGCCTACGAAGATCTGAACGGCAACGATGTGAAAGAGCCGAGAGAGAAGAACGGATTCACAGGACTCGTCATCACGGCTTCAGGAAGAACGACGGAGGACATCGCGGTGCATGATGCGATCACGATCGGCTCTCAAGGCGAGCAAGCCTTCCAGCTT
>JAYVRL010000041.1:0-4001 GCA_043776335.1 Candidatus Peribacteria bacterium
GGTGGCGTTCCTCATCTGCTTGATGACGAGTGCGCCGGAGCCTTGAATGAACTGAGGAGCGATCACGACGATGCCCGAAGACGTGAGCGTTCTCTCGGCATGAATCACGGCGCCGGAAGCCATCTGGATGACTCTGAGACCGATGAAGCCGGAGCTGAGGTTGATCGTCAGAGCGCCGGTCATGGTGTCTCCTTTCTGATTCACGTAGATGCCTTCGGCGGCTGTGAAGCTGATGCCCCCGCCCGCTCCGCCTTGGTCCGTCGCGCAGAGGAATTTGCCGGTCGCTGAGTTGTACACGACCTTGGAATTCGTCGTATCACTGCAATTGCCAAGCCCCGCGCCGAAGAACGTGCTGCCTGAGAAGCCGCCTTTCGACACGACGGTGCCCGTGAAGGAACCGTTGCCGCTAATGACCAAACGAGCACCGGAGATCGTGCCGATGACATCGAGCTTGGCTTTCGGAGACGTCGTGCCGATACCGAGCAATCCGTCCTGCGTGAGGCGCATGTTTTCCGTGATCGCGCCGCCGGCCGCTTGGGTATAGAACGAAATGACACCGGCGTCGTTGGCGGTGCCGCGACGGAACATGATTTGAGCAACATCATCGACAGCCCCTGACACTTTATTATAGGCACGCATATAACCGAGCGCTTCGTTCACATTCGAACGACTGCCAACCATCGAAATGTAGGTATCGCCGGCCGCATTGTCAGTCTCGATGCGGAACTCCGGATACTGACGTCCTGCAAGGTGCAATGCCGCAAGCGGCGCGCCCGTACCGAACCCGATGAAGCCCGTCGAAACGTTCGTCGCAACGAGCGGACGCAGGCCTCCCGTACCGCTGATAAAGAGGCTTCGACCCGAGAGTGTGCCTGCGACGTTGAGACCGACTGCATTCGCACCGCCTGATTTGTTTCGAATCGTGACAGCACCCGAGAAGGATGCCGCATCGGAAATGATCAAGCGCGAACCCGAGATCGTGCCGACGACATCGAGCTTGGCTTTCGGAGACGTCGTGCCGAGGCCGAAGTTTCCAAGGGCGTAACTAGTGCCGTTCAAAATCGTGAGAGCCGCGCCGGAAAGTGTCGCTCTGGAAGCAATGTTGCCCTTCACAAGAAGAGAACCCGAGATGTTGTCATTGCCCGAGATGGTGAGACGAGAACCGGAGACGGTACCGACGACATCAAGCTTGGCTTTCGGCGCAGAAGTGCCGATGCCGACGTTGCCAGTCGAGAGAATGACAAATTCATTCACGCCGTCGGCATTCGTATCGATGCCGAAGCGTGATGCGGCGGTGTTGTATCCGAGCCGCGCTTCATTGCCGCTCTGACCGAGATAGAGCGTGCCGCCGGACAAATACATCGACCTCCAACGTGACGTATTCGAGCCGAGGTCGAATTTATTGTTGAGACCCGGAAGCAAATTGCCCGAAAGACTGAGCGTCGCGGCGGCCGAACGCCAAAGAGAAATATCCATGACACCCTGCGTACCGAAGGTGATCGCAGACGAACGGCTGTTCGTCTCAAAGGAATCAAGCACGAGAAGCGCGACGCCGCTTGAAGTGGAAGAGATGTACACACCGGTGCCCGAATGCGCGGTCTGCTCGACGAGAAGAGCTCCTGAACCGTACGCCGTATCTTGGAACACATCGAGTGCGGCATTTGGAGCGGATGTACCGATGCCGGCATTTCCCAAGTTATAGAAAATGCTGTTATCCGCATTGATCGTCCAAACGCTGTCACCGCCCGAGCTGATGGAGCTGCCGCTGGAGCTCGTGATGTGAATCAACGTGCCGTCACCAAGACGCGCATACAAACCGGCCGGATCTAGCAAGTACTCCACGGTTGGAGCCGTGAATGCACCGCTGTAGCGGGCAACGGTCGAAACGCGAATTTCATCCATGTAACCGTTGAAATTCTGATCTCCGCCCGTCGTATACGGATAACGAGTGCCAAGCATGAAACGTCTGCCCGAAAGTGTCTTCAATGCTTTGTCCCACGTACGAGTGGCGACAACCGCGCCGTTCTTATAGAGACGGAACGTGTTACCGCTGCGCTCGAGTGCGACGTGGATCCACTGGCTGGTCGAGAACGTCGCTGTATCCTGAATGTTGATCACCATGCCGGTGGACGTCTTGAGAGTACCTGTCAGTTTGTTACTGGTGAGCTCGATAGCCCATTGATAATCCGAGCTCGCATATGTGCCGATCAAGAATCGCGGCGAATTCGTACTGGAATTCGAATACACCCACGTGTCGACCGTGAAGTCGCCACTCGTGAAATAATCGTCATTATTGTTACTCGTGCGATAATACTGATAACCGGCGCAGTTGAATTTGATGCTTTGAGTACCGAATTTCGCTTGATCGGCAGACTCTGCCGTACACGAGCCCGAGAGAGCATTGGTATTCGTTGCACCAATGCCCGTGTTCACCGCAAACCCACTAATATGTTCTGCATCGATCAAATATGTCGTGTGTGAATCATTGCCAAGAGATGTGCTCTGACGAGAGAAAATGCGCGTGTAACCGGTGCTTACGGGCGCATCGGCGGACTGCTCGAGCAAGTCGAGACTGCCGGCACTGGAAAGTCGGAAGTCGGGCGTGCCGTCATTGTTCACGTCAAAGCGAATGCGATTGCCGAGCGTGTCGTAATTGATCGCCGCATCGTTGCCGCTGATGCCAAGATGAAGCGCTCCTCCCGAAAGATAAAGATTGTTCCATCGCAACGTGTCACTGCCGAGGCTGACCGCGTTCGTGACATTCGGAATCAGAGAGGACAGGAACCTGCCGCTCGCAGTGATCGTGTTGCTCGAGCTGTTACCGAGAATCACATTGCCCTTCACGACGAGAGAACCTGAGAAGGAACCGTTTTTGCTGATGACGAGCGTGGTGCCGGACATCGTGCCAAGAACATCGAATTTTGCTTTGGGTGCAGTGGTGCCGATACCGAGACGCTTGTTGGTGGCGTCGTACACGACGCCGTTTGAATCAATGATCAAAATGTTTCCCGTGTTTGATCCTGCATACTTCTTCAACACAAGAGTGCCTGAGGAACTCAATCCCTTTTCAGCATGAATGTAGGCTCCGGAAGCGACGCCGAGGATCCTCAAGAGAATGGCTCCTGTATAGGCTCCGCGCGAGTTGATCGTGAGAGCGCCGGTCATGGTATCCCCTGCTTTCTTCACATAGCGAGCATCACCGATCGCAAGGACGTTCCCCGTACCGAACGACGAGCCGGCATCCACGCCACACTCGAATTTGTGCTGAGAATTGTTGTAGAGAAGTTTTTGACTCACGGCGTTGCAAGAACCGAGCCCGAAACCGTTGATCGTTGCGCCTGAAGTAGTCGAACGAGAGACGATGCTCCCTGCCACAGTAAGCGAACCGGAGAAGGAGGCGTTGTTTGAAACAACAAGGTTCGATCCTGAAATCGTTCCGATCACATCCAGTTTCGCTTTCGGTGTGGCCGTGCCGATGCCGATGTTGCCCGTGGAAAGAATCGAGAGTTCGTCCGTGCCGTCATTGTTCGCATCGATGCCGAAACGAGAGGCGGAAGAGTTGTAATGAATGGCGGAATCATTGCCGGCCTTGCCGAGGAAGATCGTACCGCCGGAAAGGTACAAAGACCTCCAACGCTTGGTGCTGGAACCGAGATCAAATTTGTTCGTGAGACCCGGGAGCAAATGACCCGAGAGATTGAGCACCGCGCCTGTGGTTCTCCAAAGAGCGACGTCAAAGTAACCGTTGTATCCGAAGAGAATATGCGGAGCTTTCGCCGAACCGGTGGCGCTATCAAGCGCAAGAAGGGGCCCTGCGGCATGGATGTTCGTATCGAGGAAGTATGCGCCGGTCGATGTGGTGTTTTGAGTCACGACGAGCGCTCCCGAACCTCGGATGGTGCTCTGAGTCACGATGAGAAGACCTGAGGAAGAGAGTGTCTTCTCCGCGTGGAGAACCGAACCGGAAGCCATCTGCATGATCTTGAGACCGAGGAAGCCGG
>JAYVRL010000042.1:0-13990 GCA_043776335.1 Candidatus Peribacteria bacterium
AGGCGGTCATTACAAGCAAATCTTTCGACAGCAACTCAATCTGTTCGATTTCTAACTCCGTCGATGCCTCGCACTTCGAGTGCGGGGTTGTTCACTATGCGACTAGTTGCAGCCGTAATGTTGCTCATTGCATTTGCTGCCCTGCCCTACGCGTATTATCAAGCACTGCGTTGGGTCGTCTGCGGTGTGACCGGATACGGCGCATACATGGCATACGAAAGAAAAAATCAGATTTGGGCATGGTTTTTTGGAATAACAGGAATTCTATTCAATCCGATCATGCCCTTCTATCTTAAACGTGAAACGTGGCAACTGTTGGACATTGCCGCTGCGATAATACTGTTTGGCAGCTTGTTCATGTTCAAATCAGTTCAAAAGAAGTAGCGAAGGCATGTTGTTCCTATACCATTCCTTCCATCGTCCAATCCGTTCGCAAACGTTCAAGGATAGGGAGCCATTTTTTCATTGTTACTTTCCTTCGTACGCTTTTTTCAGCGCCGCAAGGTCGACTTTTTTCATCTTCATGAACGCCTGCATCACGCGGTTCACTCGCTTTTCGTCACCCTGCAACATCGTGTCCATCGCGACCGGCGAGACCTGCCATGACAGACCGTACTTGTCCTTGAGCCATCCGCACTGCTCGGCTTCGGGTACGGCGGAGAGCTTTCCCGAGTAAGAGTCGATTTCTTTCTGGTCGTTGCAACGGATGAGGAGCGAGACGGCTTCGCTGAAATCGAATGTGTGCATGTGGCCGCTGTCCATCGCGGCGAACCACTGACCTTCGAGCATGAATTCGGCGAACATGATCTTCGCGGCCTTTTCCGGCGCCGCGCCTTCGGGGTAAGGAGCCGTCAATCCTCGCTTGGAATCTCCGAACACCGAAACGTAAAAATCGATCGCCTCGTCCGCTTTGCCCGTTTTGTCGCCGGTGAACATGAGCGACGGGATGATGAACGGACGCGGCTCGCCCTCCGGCCTCGTCAAGATGAGCTGCCAGTTCACGCCGAATTTGTCTTCGATCCATCCGTAGCGTTCGCTGAAAGGGTACTTGTCGAGCGGCATGAGAGGCTTGCCGCCGTCGGAGAGCTTCGTCCAGAGCGCATCGAGGTTTTTGCGCGCGTCTTTGTCCTTCGACGGGTCGAAATTCAGCATGAACGAGATCGACGGATTGAGTTTGAAGTGAGGCACCGCACTGATCCCCATGAACGAATATCCCGCGAGATCGAACGCAACGATATCGCAATCGCCCGACGGAGTGTCTCGAAGCAGGCTCTTCTGTGTGATCTTCGATCCGTTGCCGAACGCGGCGACATAAAATTCCGCCGTTTGGATCGCTTCCGTATTGAACCAGAGATGCGGGACGATTTTTTGCATTGTCGAAGCATAGCACAGGCGTTCTATGAGTTTGAATCGGTTGCTGACAGAGAGTTCCACGGCTCGCTCATGGTTTGAATTTTGACATCAGTCAAAATATATATCATAGTATTTTTATGAAATCTGCAGTCGGAAAACCGAACAGTTCCGAGTTGATTCCTCAAGGAGCCGAGGGACTGGTGCAAACCGTTCCCTGCCGCGGCTTGACCGAAGGCGGATCGATACGTCCTTTTTTGACGAATCCGGTGAATGCACAAGTCACGACATTCAGATCGGGTATGAGGAGGGTCTGTTGCCCGCTTGCCTTTCATCACAATGAATCGGGGAAAGTGACGTGCAGAGACGTCTGGGGCGCTCCATGCATCTATGCGTGGGAGGACACTAAAACGATGGCAGTGTAGGAAACTATAGGACAAACTCGGGGTGAAAAAGTCTGATTATTGACTTATTTAAGCCATTATAATCATATATTGACATATATCTAATATATGTTTAATATTCACTTTTCTTCAACCCCCTGCTTCATGCCTGTTTCTCTCTTGATGCAAGCGAAGCGCATGACGAGCTTGGTCCTGATCGCTTCTCTGTTGGAGACGACGCTGCTGCCTGTCGGCACGCCGATGGCGTTCGCCGCTGAAAACGGGGTGAATGCGCTCTTCGGGAATCTCCCGAAATCTTCGACGCCGAAGGGCCAGAAACAGAGGCGCGCATACATGCCGAGACAGGTGCTCGTGAAGTTCAAGGACGGATCCATGAATCTTTCGAATGATGTGGGGAAAAAGAAAGCCAAGAGTTTCGCCTCGAGTCGCAAGCTGGAGATGAAGACATTCGTGCCGCGTCAAAATCTCGGCGTGATGACGACTGATCGCAGTGAAACGGTGGAGCAGGTGATCGCGCGGCTGAAGACGGATCCGAACGTCGAGTATGCGGAGCCGAACTACACACGCTCCCCCGATGTTATTTCGACGAATGATACGTTCAAGGATTCCCTTTGGGCTCTCGACAACATCGGCCAGACGGTCAACGGTTCTCCGAGCACCAGCGGCGCTGACATCAACGCTCCTCAGGCATGGGCGATCTCGGAAGGTCAGCAGGCGTCGCCGCCCGTGATCGTCGCCGTGATCGACACCGGCGTGATGGGCACGCATTCCGATCTTTCCGGAGCGATGTGGGACGGATCCGCTTGTCTCGACGAAGCGGGGAATGCGTTGGGTGGATGTCAACACGGCTATGACTTCGCCGACAACGACAAGGATCCGACTCCGGTGTACGATGCGTTTTTTCCGTATTGGCACGGCACCGCCGTGTCGGGAGTCATCGCGGCGACCAAGAACAACAATGCAGGAGTGATCGGCATCGCGCCGAACGTGAAAATCATGGCGCTGCGTTTCGGATTCGATACGGCTTCCGAAGTGCAAGCGATCGATTTCGCGATCGCGAACCATGCGAAAGTCATCAATGCGAGTTATGGCGGATCGTTTTTTTCGCAGGCCGAACAGGATGCGATCACTCGTTTCCGCGCCGCGGGAGGACTCTTCGTCGCTGCCGCGGGCAACAGCACGCATAACAATGACAGCAGTCCGTCGTATCCGGCTTCGTACGCGCTCGACAACATCATTTCCGTCGCCGCCACCGATCAAGACGATCACTTGGCGTGGTTTTCAAACTTCGGTGCTCAGAGCGTCGACGTCGGTGCGCCCGGCGTGAACATCCGTTCGACGTCGATCGTGCCGAACAACACGACGATCTTCAATGAGACGTTTGAAGGAGTCACTCCACCCGCGGTTCCCGCAGGTTGGACCGTGACGAGCGATTACGGAACGCGTGTTCGAAGCGGATCCGTCGGCACCGTGCTCTATGGCGACGCCAATCATCTGCCGTATGCGGCGAACGGAAACAATACTGCGACGCTCGGTTCGATCAATTTGACCGGTGCGGCCAGCGCCACGATCAGCTTCAAGACGCGCTGCGACACGCAATACGACAACGTGAACTTCGCATACACCGATTACATGAAGCTGGAAGGGAGTGCCAACGGCACGACGTTCAGCGCGATCGATCAGTGGGATGAAATCGATCTCGATGACGATACGAGTCCCGCCGGATATTCACCCGAACGTATTCGCACCGTGACGGTTCCCGCATCCATGCTCACGAGCACGTTTGCGTTGCGTTTCCACTGGATTTCCAACGGCGACACGGACAAAGGATCCTTCGGCGATGGGTGCTATGTCGACGATGTGCAGGTGCTCAAAAGCTCGGGGGTCATCGAAGGATATGGTTTCGTGGACGGCACATCTTTTTCTTCGCCGTACACGGCCGGTCTTGCGGGCTTGATCTTGGGATACAAACCCTTGCTCACCGCGAGCGAGGTGAAGTCGATCATTCTGACTTCAGGAGATTCTTTGCCCGCGCTTGTCGGCGTGACGGTGAGCGGAAAACGCATCAATGCCGAGAAGGCTTTGATCGCCGCGAATCCTCCCGTGTCCGACGGTGCGCTGTTCGTCACTCGCGCAGTCACTCCGATTCGCGCTCGTCAGCTTCTGGGAGGCGCTTTGGAGAATGACATTCTCCGTCTGACCTTTCGCGCGGATACGGAACCCGCGTCCGTGACGTGGATCGTGCTGACGGGATCCGGAGCGAACGCAGCAACGATGGCTTCCAATGTCGATCGTCTCGAGCTCTACGTTCCGGGAGGCGTCGTGCCTTTCGCGACTGCGACGACCGCGGCCTGCCAATCCGACGCCGTCCCCGCGAATTCGATGTGCGCGCGCATGCAAAATGACGAATTGATTATCCCGACGGGCACGCAAACCGACGTGATCGTTCGACCGCGGATGCGCACCGACATCGACGGCGCCATTGCAGGGCAACAAGTCGCGCTGACCGTCGATCCGACTCCGAGCAATTCCAGCGGTTCGATTCACGCGCGCGGTGTGACATCCACGAAGAATTACACTCAAAATGACAGCGATGGCGCGAAGAAAGGAGAAGTGTTCATCGGCACGCAGTCACTCTCCGCCGCCAACGTGCGTATCAACTCTAAGAAGAATGAGGTCGTGCTCGCCAAAGTGTCGTCGATCACCAATGCGGATCCGAATGCCGACGGCACCGCGATCCCGACGGGAACGCAGCGTCAGATCGGTCAGTTCAAATTTTCGCTTTCGGCCGCCAATAACTTTAAAAACGGCAGTAACAAATTCGTTCTCTCGGGCGTCATCTTCAACGTGAACGCGACGAACGTGCAGCTCGGTAACGGCAACAACACGTCGCTCGCCACGTCTACGTTCAGTTTCTATAACAAAGCCGATGCGAGCGTGAAGAGTCCGTGCGTCGCGGCCGCGATGCAAGCGTCTCCGTTCGGTCAGTCCGGTGCGCTCACGGTGACGTGTCTTGCGGCGTCCGGTTCCGTCGATACGGAAATCACGCAGGGCAACGATGCGACGTTCGTCCTCGAATCGACGGTGGCCAACGCGCAGATTCAAAATTCCCTCGCATCTACGTTGCAAGTTTCTCTCTCGAGCTTCGGCGATGTGAGCCTTGAGAAATCTTTCGGTGCTGCCGGCACGCATCTCAGTTGGATGGATCAAGACAGCGGAGCCGCGACGACATTTGGTTGGATCGAGTATCCCGAGACGGTGATCAACGGAACGGCCTACGGAACGGCGGCGTTGCCACCTCCGGATACGACGAAGCCCGTGATCACACTGCTCGGCAGTGCGCTCGTACTTGTGACGAAAGGATCGACGTACACCGATTCCGGCGCCACCGCGCTCGATGACAAAGACGGCGATATCACGGTGCATATCGTGGTGACAAATCCCGTGAATACCGCACTCACCGGCAGTTACATCGTTCGTTACAACGTGTCCGATGCGGCTCTGAATGTCGCGACCGAAGTCACGCGCACGGTTGTCGTCGTGGCTGCGGCATCACTCGTTGATATCGTTCCTCCCGTCATCACGCTTCTCGGGACTCCGGTCGTCGACCTCACGGTTGGCGGCTCCTATACCGATGCCGGCGCCACCGCGCTCGATGACAAAGACGGCGATATCACCGCGCACATCGTCGTGACGAATCCGGTGAATGCGTCGGTCGTCGGCAGCTACATCGTTCGTTACAACGTCTCCGATGCGGCGTTGAATGCCGCGACGGAAGTCACTCGCACGGTCAATGTGAATGCGATCCCGCCCACACCCGATACGACGGCTCCCGTCATTACGCTTCGTGGCAACGTGAGCGTCAACGTCACGCAAGGATCGATATATTCCGATTCCGGCGCGACCGCCAATGACGACAGAGACGGAGACATCACGTCACATATCGTCGTCACGAATCCGGTTGATACTTCGACCATCGGCACATACGTCGTTCGTTACAACGTGTCCGATGTCGCTCTGAACGCCGCGACGGAAGTGACCCGCACGGTACACGTCGTCACTCCGCCACCTCCGCCTGATACCGTGATCCCGGTCATTACGCTTCTTGGCTCTATCACGGTCATTCTCACCGCCGGAGATGCATACATCGATGCCGGTGCAACGGCGCTCGATGAAACGGACGGAGACATCACGTCGCATATCGTCGTCACCAATCCGTTGAATACCTCTGTCGCCGGCACGTATTTGATCCGATACAACGTCACCGATGCCGCGGGCAATCACGCTTTGGAAGTCGGAAGGACCGTGATCGTCAACGGTTCGGGAGGCAGCAGCTCATCCTCTTCTTCCTCTTCCTCGTCATTGTCTTCTTCCTCGTCGTCTTCAGTCGGTGGCAACGAGCCCTCGCAAGATCGCGCGCCGCCGCCCGATTCGCAACGCGGCGGAGGTCACAAAGGTCATGACACGAATGTCACATTCGGCCTCGTGAAGTATGTGGCGCAGCAGCACGGTTTGACGGGCGACGTGCCTCCCGGAGGCTTCGGCGGCAACGATGTCCCCCTGACGAAACAGGAAACCGAGTACATCTGCAGCATGCAACGCGCGTTGCCGAAGTCTGCGGATCTCGTAACGATCGGTTTGATCGCGGAAAAAATGACGCAGTACATCGGACGCGACGCCGCATTCATCACCCAGCAACTGACGTCGAAGACGCTCTGCGCCGATATCAACGTCGCGCTTCGACCGCAGAAAGCGGTGCAGGTGGTTGCGGAAGTGATTCCGTTCCCTCTCGCCAAAGACGGCTTGCCGATGTCCTCCAATCCTCTCTGGAACTTGTGTATCCGCGATTTGCCGCTGACGCACAAGGATATCTTGACCAATCCGGACGTCGACAGTCACGGTCGTCACTACTCATGCGATCACTACCATCGCGCGGAGTTCACGTGGCGTCACCCGGATCTGGACATGTTCTTCAGCTGGAATCCGAAAACGCATCAGCTTCGATTGCCGACGGGATATGCAGCTCATGACACGGGTGTAGAGCTTGCGCTGACGCCGATTCTTCTCGCTGCGATTGTCCGTAAACCGAACGAAGACCAAGTTCAGTGATCACTCATCAGATGTGCGTGACTCCGCTGTTCCGATTCTCGGGCAGCGGGGTTTCGCCTAGTCTGTGAGCATTATTTGAAACGATGAGCGTATGCTTCTCAGGTGATCTCCTCGGACATTCGCCGGATTCTCGAGAAGGAAGTTTCTCCCGCGTACGTTCCTCTGATCGCGCAGATGCGGTTTTTCGTCGAGCCCGAGGTTTCCTGTTCGCGCTTCTTTGCGGAAGCGTGTTTCATGAGCGCTTCGTTGCAAACGTACAAGAGAGAAGGGGATCGTTCCGCATTGTTTCGCACTGAGCTCGGTGATGTTCTCGCAAAGCGACTTGCCGGCGCAATCTTCATCGACATTCCCTGCGGTCTTCTTGCGGCTCGTGAACAGGAGCACGACTATGATGTGATCCCCTTCGCGCATTCGTTCGGCGTCGACGCATGTATTGAGGTCGATCTTACGGCTGACGTGATTCGTGATCGAGTGCCGCATGTCATCGACGTGACAGATGGCGGGACGGGTTATCGGCTGACGCAAGGAGTCGGCGAGATCGGGCTGCGAGAGACCGACGGTTTGCCTGTCGCCACGATGCAGGACGATTTGCTTGGTTTCATTTCGAAGCTTTCATCGTCGGAAGTACGTCCGCCGGTCGCGTTGTATCTTTCCGGTTTGCAGCCGAGTCCGACCATGTGCCAATCTCCGGAGGCGCAGCGAACGGTCGTCGTGCCATATCTTCTCGCGCTTTATGACGAGCTTGATCGAGTGTGCGGAGCGGGGGATACGCTCATCCTCAATTCTTCCGCCATGCTCACGGCGGGCGTCGATGACAAAAAGTTTCCCGAAGTCGATGCTGCGGTCGCGTTGTTTCAGCGCGGGTTCACGCTTCTGCGGCGATGCGCGTACGGCAAGGTACATGTATACGTGAAGTCGTAAGTTCGGATGTTCTCATGACGCCGTTACGGGGAGAAATATGGCGGCGATGCGTCGATGACGATGAAGTGTTTCTTGACATGGACTGCTTGGGGTCGGACATGAATGAAGTGTGCGCGTTTTGGCAGCGTTCTTGATTCAAGAATTCTGTCGAATTGCACAAAAATCCATAGGTCTTTGAAGGCATTTCGATTATGATTCTTTCCGATGTTCACTCGAAGCTTCCTCACCGTCATCATCCTTGCCAACGCAGTTCTTGGCCATCTCTGCATGATGCCTATGGCATATGCGGATTCCTTACCCATGTCGAACGATGAGGCGATGGACATGAATATGACCCCGATGGAGCCGATGTCTCCGGCACACTGTCAGCACTGTTCGCATGTCGCAAAAGAGCAGCCAAGTCCGATGAGCACAGGTTGCGCGGGACATTGTCTTGCAAAAGGAAATGAGACCGTCAGTGCGGTTATTTCAAGTCCTCGATCGATTGCGAATGCCGCAGTTTTGCCGTCATCCTTGCCCGTTGTCGTTGCTTTTATTGATCAGTCGCGGCATTTGACTGAAATCAATGCACCGCCGGTCGGTTTTCCTCCGATGCAGATGGTGGTGATGTTGCAGTGAAGAAAAAGCAGAAAACCAGCCGCCCGCATTCGGGCAGCATTTTTTTCTTTCTTCTCTTCCTTTATGTCCGAATCTAAGCAACTTCATGCAGAAATCCGCATTTCAGGAATGACATGCGGGAGCTGCGAACTACTTCTTGAACGCAAGCTGAAAGCAGTGCCCAATGTAGTGCATGTCGAGGTGAATCATCGCAAAGGCATCGCTATCATCACGGCAAATACCGACGCGCTGCCCTCATCTGATGCCATCGATGACGTGATCCGGAAAGCCGGTTATGGAGTTGGTGATGAGCAAGCTACAAACGCTGCCGCGTGTGACGTCACACAGAACGGGATCCTCGATGTCCGGATCGATGGAATGACATGCAAGAATTGTGAGAATCTTCTCAAGCAAAGGATCAAGTGTGTGCCTGGGGTAAAGAGTGCTTCCGTGCATTATGAGCGCGGTGCTGCAAAGATCCATTACAAGCAGCTGCCGGATTGGAATCACCTTCGCGATGCCGTCGAAAGTGCCGGCTATCAACTGAGGCGTCCAAATGAAGCCCCATCAGTGATTGAACCGTCCCACAAGAAATGGTTGGAGATCGGCGGATCGCTTCTGATTATTTTTGCAATTTACAAATTCCTTCAGACGTTTGATCTCATTTCTCTTGCACCCTCTACGTCCGGTGCGCTCTCGCTCGGAGGAGTCTTCGTCATTGGTCTTGTCGCCGGTACGAGCAGTTGTCTCGCCGTTGCCGGAGGATTCATGCTCGCTCTTGCTGCGAAACATAACGAGATACATCAGGCAGAGACCTCTTGGGAGAAATTTCGGCCGCTTCTACACTTCAATATCGGGCGGCTTGTTTCGTACTTCGTCCTTGGTGGAGTCGTGGGAGTGATCGGGCAATCTGTGATGCTCTCGACCAAAATTTCGGGATACATGAGCATTGGTGTCGCGATCATCATGCTCTACCTCGCTCTGACAATACTTCAGGTCATTCCGAAGGGCAGTTTCCCGATTCGGCCTCCGAAGAAGCTCTCTCGCTGGATCGCGAATCTGTCGGAAAGCGACCATGCAATGGCTCCGTTTACCCTTGGAGCAATGACCTTCTTCCTCCCGTGTGGTTTCACGCAATCATTGCAGCTCGTCGCGCTTGCATCAGGCAACTTCCTGATCGGAGCACTCACGATGTTCACGTTCGCTCTTGGCACTCTCCCCTCACTGATCGGACTCAGTGCCATTTCCTCGACCGCCAAAGGAGCCTTCTCAAGGATCTTCCTGCGTTTTTCCGGAGCACTGGTGTTCATTCTTGCCTTGGTCAATTTGAATAGCGGATTCGCGCTTACCGGCATGAATATTTCCAGCGTCTTCGCAGTATCGAACCAGCAAGCGCCAAATGCCGCCGCATTGCCAACTGTGAATGGCGGGGTACAGGAAGTTGCCATGAAGGTGACGCGCGCTGGCTACGAGCCAAGCAATATCACGATCAAGGCGGGTGTTCCGGTGAAATGGATGATCGATGGTGCGGGGGCATTCGGCTGCACCAGCCAGATTGTTATTCCTGATCTGAATATCACGAAATCTTTGTCACAAGGAATCAACGAAATCGACTTCACTGCGGCGAATCCCGGACAACTGGCCTTCAGTTGTTCCATGGGCATGGTTCGCGGATCCTTTACCGTTCTGTAAATTTTCTTTTCTCTTCATTTCTTTTTCCCCTTCAACAATGTCTCCCCTCAATTGGCAAGAATCATCGCAGAAGGGTTCTTCGCACTCATCAAACACATCGAGTGGCGTGAATCCTTGGTTCGGAATTTCCATGGCGCTTTTGGGTCTTATCGTGGGCGTCGGAGCCACTGTCATCATGCGCGGCGGCGCTGCAGGCACATATGCACAAGTACCTTCTCAACAAGTTGCTCAAGTTCCTGCTGCGCGAGCAGCAATGCGGCCTCCAGCACCTCAGCCCGCCGGGAAGACACCGGCACCCGTTGATCTAAAAACAGATCGTGTCCGCGGCGACTTGAGCAAGGCGAAGGTCGCTCTCATCGAGTACTCGGACTTCGAGTGTCCGTTCTGCAAACGTCACTTTCCGACGATGCAACAAGTGGTCTCGACGTATGGCGACAACGTTGCCTTCGTCTACCGCGATTTCCCTCTGAGTTTTCATGCCAACGCCCACAAAGAAGCGGAGGCCGGCTGGTGCATCAATGAACTCGGCGGCAATGCCGCATTCTGGAATTATCACGACTATGTCTTCACGAATACGACCGGCAACGGCACGGGTTTCCCGCTTGATCAGCTGCCGGTAGCCGCAAAACTGGCCGGCGTGGACGTCGCCAAATTCCAGAATTGTCTCGATGCAGGGAAGTACGCCAAAGCTGTGGACGATCAGGAAGCCGAAGCCCAAAGCGCAGGAGTCAGCGGCACACCCGGTAACTTTATCGTTGATCTTACGACCAAGAAAGCCACCTTCCTCAATGGAGCCGTTCCCTTTAGCTCTTTCCAGGCACTTATTGATCCGTTGGTGAAATAGTTTTTGCATTGTACTTCCGATGATCTCTCCATTGACCACGGAAAAGAAAACGGGGTAATGTACCCCTACCCACTACCCCTTCTATCTATGCAACAGGATTCCAAGCAGAAGACACTTGCCGCGATCAAGCGTCTCGAAGGCCTTGCGGTCAAGCTGCGCACCATGGTCGAAGAAGATGCGTACTGCGCCAAAGTGCTGGAAATCGCACTCGCGATGCAGGGTCAGCTCAAGCACATCCAAGGCACCGTGCTCGAAAGCCATCTCTATACTTGTGCCGAGAAGAAGCTCGCCTCAAAGGATAAAGACGCGTTCATCGGTGAATTACTTAAAGTCATCGGTCTTTCTACTCGCTGATTCCCTTTCATTTTATGCTCACGACCGTTTCCATCCCCGGCATTCATTGCGCTTCTTGCGTCGCGCTCATCAAAGATGTCAGCTCTGAATTTCCGCAGATCAAAAACATTGCAGTCGACCTCGAGAGCAAACGCGTCAGCATCGAACACGGTGACGGTTTTGACTTTCAGGCGTGGTCGAAAGAAATCGAGGCGCTCGATCCGAAGTATAAAATTCATTCCAACTGATCCTCATGCTATCCGAACAAATCACTCTCACGATCACAGGCATGCACTGCGCAAGCTGCGCGGGACTCATCACGCGGAAACTCAAAAAAACTCCGGGTGTTGTAGATGCGAGCGTGAACTATGGCGCGGAGAAGGCTCGCGTGAGTTTTGATCCCTCCAAAGTTCGCGAACATGAACTCATTGCTGTAGTGAAAGTCGCAGGCTATGGCGCAGAACCTCAACATCACGGTCCTCACGGCATAGAGCTTGATCGCAACCGAAGGGAAGCTGAGGTCGCGGCATATCGCAACAAATTCCTCATGGGATTCACCCTGAGTCTTCCGATGTTGTATTTCATGCTTTTGTCATTCCTTCCCTCGTTACCGTTTGCGGATGCTCATATGTCGTACATGGGAATCATTTCCCTCATCCTTACGACCCCCGTCCAATTTTGGCTCGGCGCGGGATTTTACAAAGGATTCTGGAGCAGCTTAAAGATGGGGACGTTCAACATGGACAGTCTCATCACTATCGGCACATCGACTGCGTACATCTACAGCCTTTTCAACTTCATTGCCCATGCCGTTTCCACACGCACTGTTTTCGGAGAGGTCGACAATTTGTACTTTGAAGTCGCGTCATTTCTGATCACCTTTGTCCTCCTAGGCAAATGGATAGAAACGCGCGCGAAGGGCAAGACGAGCGAGTCGATACAGAAGCTGATGGGACTGCAGGCGAAGACCGCGAGAATCATCCGTGATGCTCAAACCGTCGATGTTCCCATTGCAGAGGTGCAACCCGGAGATATCGTCGTCGTACGTCCGGGTGAGAAAGTTCCCGTTGATGGAATCGTGACAAAAGGACTCACGTCCATCGACGAATCCATGCTTACGGGCGAAAGCATTCCCGTGGAGAAGAAGGAGGGTGATCGCGTTTTCGGCGCAACCATGAACGGAAATGGAAGCATCGAGTTCAAGGCCGAGAAGGTCGGTTCGGAGACGGCTCTCGCACGGATCATTCACTTTGTAGAAGAGGCACAGGGTTCGAAGGCTCCTATTCAGGATTTTGCCGATTGCGTGTCGTCTTGGTTTGTTCCGGCAGTGATCATCATTGCCATCGGGACGTTTTTCATCTGGTTTTTTCTCGCGGCGGGACTGACGTTTTCGCTCTTGTCCGCAGTTTCCGTTTTGGTCATCGCATGTCCTTGCGCACTCGGACTCGCCACTCCTACGGCGATCATGGTTTCAACCGGTAAAGGTGCGGAACATGGCATTCTCATACGAGGAGGCGAACCATTGGAAGCCGCGAATGCAATCAATGCCATTGTGTTTGATAAGACAGGGACTCTTACGAAAGGCAAGCCCGAGGTGACGGATATTCTCTCTTTTCAGGGCACGGAGGAGAACGTGCTGCGTATCGCCGCCAGCCTTGAACAAGGCTCCGAGCATCCGCTGGCCGAAAGTATCGTGCAGCATGCGAAGACAAAAGGACTGACGTTGGCGGCTGTCCAAAGTTTCAAGGCAATTCCCGGACACGGAGTAGAGGGATCGATTGACGGCGAGATGTATTTCCTCGGCAATCGCAAACTCATGGAACTTCAAAAAATATTCGCAACTCAAGATCAGGAAAAACAGCTTCAAGTATTCGAAGAAGCCGGAAAGACAGCGATGCTCCTTGCAGACAGAGCCCACGTCATAGGAATCATTGCTGTCGCTGATACTCTCAAGGAAACTTCCGGGGAAGCCGTCGAGCGGCTGAGGGCTATGGGCATTGAGATCTACATGATCACGGGCGACAACAGGCGTACGGCACTAGCCATTGCCAAAAGCGTCGGTATCACACATGTGCTTGCCGAAGTGTTGCCCGAACAGAAAGCGAGTGAAGTGAAGAAGCTTCAGTCACAAGGGATGAAAGTGGTGATGGTGGGAGACGGCATCAACGACAGCCCCGCTCTCGCGCAGGCGGATCTCGGCATCGCGATGGGGAGCGGCACGGATATCGCAATGGAAACAGGGGGCATCGTGCTCGTGAAGAACGATCTTCGCGATGTCGTGACGGCGATCAAGCTGAGCCGCGCAACCGTCGGGAAGATCAAGCAGAACATGTTTTTCGCGCTCTTCTTCAACGTCATCGGCATTCCGATCGCCGCACGTGCATTCGTCGGTTTCGGGATCGTTCTTCGTCCCGAACTTGCCGGACTTGCGATGGCATTCAGCTCTGTAGCGGTCGTGACGAATTCTCTTCTGCTGAAAGGCTTCCATCCCACGAGAAAGAATTGGCTCTCAGACATTGCGCCGTTCGTCATGATCATCGGTTTTACTGTCGTGTTCTTTCTCTTTGCCAAAATTAGTTCCTAATTCCCATTTCCAGCCACTGCATGCGCATCAAATTTCTTCTTTTCTTCCTCGTCTCCATAGTGCTCGCTTCTTGCTCGTCAGGAGGTGACGGGATGATGAATCATCAAGCCAATGGCAACGGCGGCGGGATGACGCATGGTGATCAAGCGCAAACGG
>JAYVRL010000043.1:0-13885 GCA_043776335.1 Candidatus Peribacteria bacterium
CGCTCTATACGTTCTACCTGACCCTCATGCATGTGGTGACCCTGTTCTTCGTGCTCTCGGGATTCGTCCTGATGCTCCCCTATTTTGACGGACGACGAGACTTCAAGACATGCCGAGACTATGGATCATTTGTCATCCGACGAGCACGACGACTCTTGCCGCTCTACTTCTTCGGATTCTTGTGGTTCGCTATTTTTGAGACGTCTTCGGTGAACGCGGGACAAACATTCATCAGCATCGCCGAAATGTCGACGCTGACGTTTCATCTGTTTCACCCGACGCTTCTCACGCCGTACAATCCGGCACTGTGGTCGCTGGAAGTGGAATGGTGGTGCAGCTTGTTGCTCCCGCTGTGTTTTCTTGCGGCACGGCGGTGGTCAATGCGAAGCGTCGTCCTCTGTGCTGTCGGAGTGTCGCTTCTTGCCAGAATGATCTTCACTCATGCTCTCACGAACGTGACGCTGGCCACTTTTTACGGAACGAATACCACTCTGGAGCACATAGACGCTTTCGTGATCGGCATGGCTGCCGCATCCGCGTATGTTCGTCATAAAGGCGATAGTCGGATGCTGCGATGGTTTCCCACGATTTCCGGTTTCTGCGTGCTGACGATCGGGCTTCTCTTGTACTGTCTCGTTCTGCAAAACGAAGTCCCGATCATCATGCTGTCTTTGTCTTACCTGCTGATCACCGTCGGCTGGGGTATCTTTCTCCTCGGACTTCTCATGCGCACGGGACTGCTTGCAAGACTCCTCTTCTGCAATCGGCCGATCCGTCTTCTGGGACTCATGTGCTACTCGATCTACGTCTGGCACAGCAAAGCGAATTTCATGCTGCATCCTCTTGAGAGTGTTTCCAACGGGATTCTGTATGCGGCATCGGTCTTGGTCTTTTCGTTTCTGTCCTACCGTTTCATCGAATTCAGCACGACAAAAAACTGGCGTGACCTGCTTCCGAAGAAGCACGCTCAGAATTAAACGTCCAAGTTCTTCACTCCCTTCGCGTGAGTCTGGATGAACTTTTTGCGCGGAGCGACATCCGCACCCATGAGCGTCGTGAACACTGAGTCTGCCATTTCGGCGTCATCCATCGTCACACGGAGCATGATGCGCTGCGTCGGGTCCATCGTCGTCTCCCACAGCTGATCGGGGTTCATCTCTCCAAGACCCTTGTAACGCTGGATGTTCACTTTCTTTGCTTTCGGCTTCTCTTCTTTCTCAACCTCTTTGCCTTTCTTGCCCTTTGCGGGAACTTCTTCCTCCTCCGCAACTTCTTCCGTCGGACTGTCATCTTCACTGGTCTGAAGATCTGCCTCAGCGACTCCCCATTCCTTCAGCGTGGATTCCTTTTCCTTGTCAGTGAAGGCGTACCGCGATTGCTTGCCTTGAGAGATCTTGTACAGAGGCGGCTGCGCGATGTAGAGCATGCCTCCGTCGATCAATTCGCGGAAATAGCGATAAAACAGCGTGAGCAACAGGGTGCGAATGTGTGCGCCGTCGACGTCGGCATCGGTCATGATGACGATGCGGTGGTAGCGGAGTTTGGCCTGATCCTTCACCTCTCCGATGCCCATGCCGAGCGCAATGATGAGCGACTTCACCTCGTTGTTCGCGAGCATTTTGTCGAGACGTGCCTGCTCGACGTTCAAGATTTTTCCTTTGAGCGGCAAGATGGCTTGGAATTCTCGGTTGCGTCCTTGTTTCGCGGAACCTCCGGCTGAGTCACCCTCGACGATGAACAGCTCGCACTCGCTCGGATCTTTGGAGCTGCAGTCCGCGAGCTTGCCCGGGAGGGTCATGCCTTCGAGTGCTCCCTTGCGAATCACGGCGTCACGAGCGGCGCGGGCGGCCATGCGGGCGCGGGCGGCGAGCAAACATTTGCCGACCACTTCGCGCGCATCGGTCGGATGCTCTTCCATGAACTCGGCGAGTTTCTCGTTCACGACTGTTTCGACGGCGGTCTTCATCTCGGCGTTGCCGAGTTTGCTCTTCGTCTGACCTTCGAACTGAGGATCCTTCAAGCGAACGGAGATCACAGCGGCGAGTCCTTCGCGCACGTCATCGGCCGTCAGGTTCTCCTCTTTCTCTTTCAAAAAACCTTCTTTGCGAGCGTATGCATTGATCGTGCGCGTGAGAGCGGCCTTGAAACCCGTGAGGTGCGTGCCGCCTTCAGTCGTGTGAATGTTGTTCGCGAACGTGATCGTCTGATCTTGGAACGCCTGACTGTACTGCAGCGCAACTTCGACGAATCCTTCCGGCTGCTCCTTCTCGAACCAAATGACGTCGCCGATCCCCTGCTTGTCCTGATTCAGATGACGAACGTACGCGGAAACACCTCCATCAAAGTGAAAGCGGAAGAGTCGCGGCTGATTGACATCTTCTTCAGGGCGCTTCTCGCGCTCATCCATGACTGAAACCGTGATGCCTCGCGTGAGATAGGCTTGCTGACGGAAGTGCGCAAGAAGCATCGAAAGACTCATGGTGAGCGTGTCGAAGATTTGTTTATCAAGCATGAATTGGATCTTCGTGCCGCGCTTTTCGGATTTGCCGGCTTTCTTCACGTCGGCCTTCGGCTTACCGCGCTCGTACTCCTGCACGTACACCGATCCGTCTCGATAGACCTCCGCGCGCATGTAACTGGAGAGCGCGTTCACGACGGATGAACCGACACCGTGCAAACCTCCCGACACTTTGTATCCGGAATCATCGCCGCCGAATTTGCCTCCGGCGTGCAGCACGGTGAGCACGGTCTCGAGTGCGGACTTCTTCGTCTTCGGGTGAATGTCAACGGGGATGCCGCGACCGTTGTCTTCCACACTCACGGATCCGTCATCATGCAACATGACGATGATATGATCGCAATGACCGGCCATCGCTTCGTCGATGGAGTTGTCGACGATCTCGTACACACAGTGATGAAGACCGCGCTGATCCGTGGAACCGATATACATTCCCGGACGTTTGCGCACGGGCTCAAGACCCTCCAACACTTGGATTTTGGACGCGTCGTATGCCTGTGTCTTCGATTCGGCCATAAGTCCCATGCAGTGTAGTGACACAAGTCACGCGAATCAATCCTGCACATGTGCGGGAAGCCTGACATGCGACTCGGATGTATTTGACTTATAGAAAATATATTACTTGATACTACAATCAAAAATCTGTATGATACCGAGGTGTCTTCAGAGCAAGGTCTTAAAGGAAAAGGCGCAAGCCGATTCTGGAGTGGGCATGGAGCCGGCTCACCTGCATAGAGGACATATGGCTAACAAAAGGACTATAGCCATGCTTGTTTTAACCCGGAAGGTTCTGGAATCGATCGTCATTGGCGACAATGTCACGATCAAGGTGCTCGAGATCAAGGGCGGCAAAGTCCGACTCGGGATCGAGGCACCGGACGGTGTCGAGGTTCACAGGCACGAAGTCTGGCTCAGGCTCCATCCGGAGCAACCAGAAGTCGGGACTGGGGACAGCGACACATCCAAACCTCCCAGTACTGGAGAAGAAGCTGCATGATTGTGGTGGACGCTCCAGAGACGTGTAGGGCGAAACGGCTTGTCCGTTTCATCCGGAGGATCCTGCAAGCATAACGCGAGCAGGATCTTTTTCTTGCTTGTAGCACGACGATTCTTGACCTAGAATCGCGCAGCTATGACCACCTCCAACTCATCCGCCACCGGCTTCGTCGACAGTGAAGACATGCTCATCACCAAAGAAGGTCTCAAGAAACTGAAAGAAGAACTCGAGTTTCTGAAAACCACGAAGCGTCAGGAAATCGCCCAACGTCTGAAGGAAGCCATCTCCTACGGAGACCTTTCGGAGAACGCCGAGTATGAAGAAGCCAAGAACGATCAGGCCTTCATTGAAGGACGTATTTTGGAGCTCGAGAAACAGATCAAAAACGCCAAGATCATCTCGGAAGGCATGATTATGAAAGCGACGAGCGGCAAAGCGATCGATATCGGCTCCACCGTCACCGTCCGCAACAAGACCGACAACGACGAACCGGAGACGTACACCATCGTGGGATCCATGGAGGCCGATCCGATCGAACACAAGATCAGCAACGAATCCCCGATCGGCAAAGCTCTTCTGACGCACGAGAAAGGGGACATCGTCGACGTGATCGCTCCCGCAGGCAAATTCAAATATGAGATCCTGAAGGTCGCGTAAGGAAGAGAACGGAAGATAGCGGCTCGCGGACGGATTTTTGCTATACTCTTTTTCGGAATCATTCTATTCGCTAGCCGCTACTCGCTTTCATGGCCGACCAAACTCAACCAACGACGTCAGGACTCGTGATCCCTCCGGAGGTGCAAGAAAAATTCGCTCCGCTGCTCGAGATGATCAAAGCGTCCGAGAGCATGAACAACGAAGAGCGCCAGTACTGGATCAATATTTTGCCGATCATGTCAGCCGAACAACTCAAGAATCTGGAGGACATTCTGACGAACGAACGACAGCAGCTCGCGGCGATCGACGCCAAGTACACGAAAGAAAGCGCCGAGGTCGGATCGCAAGCGATCATCGACACGATGGAACAAAAACTGCGGACGAAAAAAGCTCAGAGACAACAAGTCGAACAGGAAGAAACCAAACAAGAAGAAAACAAAGAAGCAGATCTGCTCGCGCAGATTCAGTCGCTCTGACCGTCATCCGCACATCAAGATCACTCGCTCGGCCAACGCGATCACTTCGTTCGGATGTTCGGCGGAATAATGATACCCGCCGGTTTTCAATTGGATGTCGGCGTCGGTCGCCCAATCAATCAGCTTCTTCAGTCTCGGTTCGTCCAGCGACCTCGCGAGCGGCAGGAGTCCGCGAATCGCGAAAGGATGCAGTCCGGTCGCGCTCCCGATGGAGCGTTCGTCTCGGAGTCCGGTCTGCGCCGCGGCCGAAACAAGCCCGAGATTCTTGATCATGTTGAGTAAAATCGCCCACATCCCGTACGCATCCTCGCCGCGTTCCAATCGATGATGCAAAAATTTCAACGCTTCTTCCGATTTTTTTGATCCGATCAAATCCGTGAGCCTCCAGATCACTTGAGATCCCGAGGAAACGGCGAGCATTTCGACGTGCTCGCTTTTGATCTCTCCCGCAGCGTACGCCGAGATTTTTCGCACTTCACTTTGCAACGTCCACTGATCGTCTCCGACAATGGAAAGAAGTAGTTTTTGCGCGTCCGGCGTGATGGTGGCGCCGATCTGCTGCGTCAATCCTCGAATCCACTGCGACAATTCCGACGGCGACAACGGATCAAACCGTTTCACCTCGGCGGCCTTCTCGATTTCTTTGACGATGCCGAGTCGTTTGTCAGGTTTCGCATCCGCGATGACGACCACGGTCTGCGGATGAATGTTTTCAAGGATGCCGGGGAAATCCTCTTTGTCGATCTTCGGAACCCCTTCGATGATCACCAAACGCTTCTCGGCGATGAAAGGCATCGTCGCGACCGCATCAAGAATATCCGAGACTGACGACTCTTTTCCCTTGATCGTGAGGAGATTCTCCGGCCCGTGTTTCTCGGAAAAATGTGTCTTCCAGCGCTTCAGCTCGGTTTCGAGAGCATACACGTTCTCGCCGACGAAGAAATGAAGAGTCGCCTTGTCCATGGGCCAGTCATCGTAGCGTGAGTGCCGCCATGCCCGAAAGTCCTGAATTCGGTAGTTGCAACGAGAATAGAACCAAATCACATCCTTTCCTTTCGTCAATTCCACTCCAAGGAGAAAAGTGTAGTTTTGTGCTATAGTAATACGAAATGAAACATTCATATTCCTTCTTCAGGCGCAAGTCACTCCGCACGATCCTCATCGTCGCGAGCAGCATGAGTCTCGCGTTCGTGCTCGGCATTGAAACGGCCGGCGACGTGCAGCCGGTGATCAATGAAACGAGGGCGGGCAACATGGTGCTGGACGGCGATTTGAACGGCAACGGCATCCTCGACGTGAACGACGCGCATATCGCACTCGAACTCGCGCAGAACTACCGCACGCCGACCCCACAGGAGCTGGCTGCCGATCCAAATCAGGACTTCCGCTTCACCGTGGAAGACGCGATCAAGATCCTCGAAAAACTCGAACACCAAGCGGCAAAACCGACGACACAGCTCTAAAAGAAAAGACCCACATCCACACCCACTCCATCAATGCGTACGATCTCTGCTTTCATCGCAGCATTGCTCTCGATAGGGATGTTGGCACCGGCGGCACTCGCAGCCGATGACATCACTTTCGTCCTGGAGCCGCACTGCGCTTCCGTCGATCGTTCTCAGTGTCCGCAATTCGAGGTGAAGGACGCGGGGCACCTTGCGACGGCGAAACTGAACGCCGGCGACGTTCTTGATATCGACGTCGTCATGACGAACGCCAAAGACCGCGGAGTGACCACGATTCGCAGCTGGCTGAAATACGATCCGCAGGTTCTCGAGTCGCGCAGCGTCGAATTGACGTCGATCATCGCAGAGCCCATCCCCGGCGAACAAGCCGCCGATGCGGTCGCAGGCTTCATTAAAATCGGAGGCACAGCCGCAAAAACAATCAGCAGCAATCGCATCAGCGTCGCTCGCGTCACGTTCCGCGTTGTCAGCACCGTCGCGGACACGGAAATCTCTTTCCAAAATTATCTTCCCGACGGCAAGGGCGAAACGGCGATCAACGCCATCACGCAAAAAGACGGCTCGAGTCACGGCCTCACTCTGCCGCCGTGTTTCGGAAACATTCTCTGCCCGAAAGACAAACCGATCACGACGCCTCAGCTCATCAGCGTTCCGAGTCCGCTCACCGTGGTGCTCACGGTACCGACTCCGATCGTGAACACCGCAGTCGCGGCAGACCTCACCTCATCCCAAGCAAGCTCAGGAATGTCTTCTTCGGCAACGACAGACACCATGCAAGCTCCTGTCGCAGGCACATCGAGTTCCGCGATGACAACCGCCGGTGCCGCATCGTCGTTCACGCTGCTCCAAGTGCAAGGCGTCAGAGTCACGTCGCGCGATCAAAGTATTTTCCTCAGCTGGTTGCCGCTGAAAAGCAGCGAACTCGCGGGATACAACGTCTACTACGGAACCGTGAGCGGCAAATACATCCAACGCCGTTCCATCCCGGGAACCTCGACGAGTTTGGCGCTCAGGGATCTGGAAAAAGGCATCACCTATTTCATGGCCATCCGCGCGTTCAACGCCGCGAATCAAGAAACCGTCTTTAGCCGCGAAGTCTCCGTGACCGTCGGCAATCCGGACAGCTCCAGTTCTCCCCTTACGGCTGCGATCGAACAGCTGCCTCTCCCCGACGGAAATCCGATCGAAACGCACGGAGGACAAGACATCAAAGGCACCACGGGCCCGAGTGACATCATCCTCGTGTTCATTCTTCTTTCCGCTGTCTGCGGCACGGCGTTCGCCGCTCACCGCCAAATGACCCTCTCCTGACATTCAACCATGTCGTCTGACGACTCCATCTCCGCCGGCTGGAATGCGCTCGATGAAGAACCGGTGGCGGTTCGCGTCGGAGCTACAACTGCTGCACCAAGTCCTTCCGCAGCACCCATTCGAACGGCAACCGTGCCTGTTCAGCCGAAAAAAATCGAACATCCGACCGAGCAGGTGAATCCTCGCGGCATGCAGCTCTCGGCCTTCGCAGGAATCGCCGTGGTGCTCGTCGGGATCATCTTCTATTTCGGGATCGACAGTCTCCGAGGCAGTTTGCTCGGAGAAATCGCAAGCTCGGGTGTCACCGTGAACGTCACGAAAGAAGGCCATTTCTCGCCTTCCACGGTCTCGATCGCAGGAGGTTCGACTCTCACGCTTGTGAATCAAAACACCGACCCTCAAGTGATCAAAGTCAAAACGGGAAAAGATCTCTTCGCGACCCAAGTGCTCTTCGACAAACCGTATGTTTTCCAAGTGCCGACGGATGCGGCCGGAACGTATACGTATTTCTCGGAAACGCTTCCCGACACCGAGATCCTCGTGATCACGGTGACCGCTCCGATCGAGACGGCAATATCTTCTTCTTCCGCTTCTCCGCAACCGACTGACACCGCACCTTCGAGTCAAATTCCCCTGCCGTTCGGCGGAGGTGACTTCGTCCCGGAACCCGCAGCCTCATCTTCCGCGCCGTCCGTGGTGTTGCAAACTCAACAGAGCTCCAGCGTGATGAACACCGCGACGACCACAACGACGAACGGAACGGAAACGATCACGCTCGGCATCGCGGCGCAAGGAAGCTCATCGTCTTCGCCCGCGTCATTCATGTCGAACGCGATCCCGACGAACCCGTACACCGTCAGCGCTACGAAAGATCTGCCGGCTGAAGGCATCTCGCAGCTGGAAGAAATTTCAAAGCTCGCCGACACTCTCCACGGCGGCGCACCCTTGCAGCAGATCACCACGCATCGTCCGCGCACCGTCACGACCACGGGACCCGACGTGTGGTTCGTGCTGATTCCCGCACTTGCTCTCATGTACGCCGCCTATCGCAAGATGACCTACTGTTGAGTGATAAAAATTCAACACTGTTTTTTGTCATAGAAAAAAAGGACCCCCCTCCGGAGATCCTTTTTTCAATGGCTCGGCTTTTTTAGAGCTGAGCATCCGTTGCCATGCCGGACGATTCCGCACCGGGCAACTTGCAAGCTTTGGCCTCGGTGCCGAACGTCTTCCACGCGTCACTCTTCGCGGACTTCATCGCCATGGAAGCCTTCTTCCATGTGCCAGCGAACGCAGACCATGCGGCCTTCAGAGCGGCATTGCGCTGTGTCTTGTCCGTGAGAGCCCACGCGGCCTTCAGCGCATCTTTGCGCGTGGAAAGAGATGTCTTCACGGCTGCAGCGTATGCATCGACGCCATCGGAAATCGCAGTGTCGCGCTTGTCGACGGCGTTCTGAATGCACGGAACATCGACGGTCATCGCAGTTTCATGTTTCATCATGGTGTCCCTCTTCATCATCACGCTGCTCTGTGCACCGCCTTCGGCAAATGCGGGAACGGCGAGTGAGAGTGCGATGGCACCTGTCGCGAGGGAAGCAAAAAACTTCTTCATAAAAAATAAGGGGAAGAAATAAGTCTCATGCTCATGATGACGAAGCAAACCGAAGAGTCTTACCGAAGTACGGTTGACACCACTTTGAAAATATTTGCAGCGGTTTTATTTGATCTGCAAGCTCCTCATCGCGTAAAAGCAACCTATGACGTTGTTCTTCATTCTCGTCGGCAAATTGATACCGCTCTATGCGATAGCGGGAACGGGCTTCATCGCCGGACGCTACTGCGGTGTGGATCGCAAAAGCGTCGCGTACATCCTGTTCTACATTCTCTCGCCCGTCGTCGTGTTCCACGGTGCGTTCACCGCCGGATTGACGCCGACAGCATTGGCACTGCCCGCGTATTTCTTCCTGACGGCGATCACGGTCGGCATCGGAACGTATTTCATCGGCAAACGTTTTTGGCAGGACGGCACGGAGAACGTGCTCGCGATGGGCGCGGCGAGCAGCAATACCGGATATTTCGGCATCCCCGTCACGCTCGCCGTCCTCGGCAATGACGTTCTGCCGACCATCGTCATCGGCACGATGGGGCTCGTCCTCTTCGAATGTACTGTCGGCTACTTCCTCACGGCGCGCGGAGCGTATTCGGTGCAAGCGAGTCTGCGAAAACTCTTCACGGTGCCCGCGACGTACGCATTCATCCTCGGCATTCTCGCAAACGCCTTTCATGTGCCTGTCTACGACTGGTACACGGCGCTCATCGGCAACGTGAAAGGGAGCTACAGCGTCCTCGGGACGATGCTGATCGGTCTCGGAGCCGTCGGCGGACTCGGGATCTTCGACGATTGGAAATTCCTGACACTGTCGTGTCTCAGCAAAGTGGTCGTCTGGCCGCTCATGATCTTCGGAGTCATCACCGCGGACGCGCACTTCGTGCATGCGCTGACCCCGACGATGCGCGAAGTGATGACCGTCCTGTCATTCATGCCGATGGCGGCAAACACCGTCGTCCTCGCCACGACACTGAACGTGAAACCCGAGCGCGCGGCTGCGGGCGTGCTGATCACCAGTCTGCTCTCCTTCCTGACGATCCCCTTGATGTTGTCGCTGCTCGGCATCGGCGGTTAATTCGCGTCGACGGTGCAGAGCGCGGGCGGATGAGAAGTGATGCTCGTCGCAACGTGCATCGTCAGAAAATATTTGCCATCTTTGACGTCGACGCCGAGACCGATGAGACGGAATTCGGGATTCACGATGGCATTCCAATGAGGACGATAACTGCGGGGCTCTTCCGATGTGTAGAAATCAAACGTCGTTGCGATCGCGGCGAACAACCTATCCGTGCAATCGATCGCATCGCACTTGTACGGACCCCAGCCGACGTTCTCGGTGAACGTCATGCCCGACACGTTCTGAAACTCAAGCCCGAGATCCGAAAACCACTGCTTGATCGCGTTGTAATCGTACGATGACTTCGTGCCGTCGCGAACATGATCGATACTGCCTTTGATCGCCGCTTGCTTGCTCCAGAGTGCCGAGCTGCGGTTCAAATACGGCTCATAGACATACGGCTTCAAGCCCTTGCTGATGCGAAGATCGTTGTACTTCTTCAGCCACGCTTCGCGCACTCGACGCATGTCGACTTTCGCCACGAATGAATCTTCGGACTGCGCGCATTCTTTGGCCAACAAATCGACTGCTAGCAACGTCGGCTTCTTCTCGATCTTGCTCGTCAGTCTCCACAGCATCTCACTGAACTGTCCGCGAGTGATGGGATCGTTCACGGATCGAAGCGACGTCGGCAGTGCCGAATGATCGCTGAGCGCTCTAATATATCGTTCGTACCACACGGCGCCGAGTCCGTCCGTTTTGATCTTCAACGATTCGATCAACAATTTTGAAGCTTCAGCGACCGTGACGCGTTGCGCGGGACGAAACGTGCGGTCGCGATACCCATGAATCAATCCGATGCGATACGCCTTGCGAATGGAATCGTTGTACCACGCTTGACGATCCAGATCGGTGAATGGCATCGCTCCGCTCGTGAACGCAAAACTGCCGGACTGAGAATCCGTGCGATACGGCAGCACGGCATCGACAAGAATCTTGGTGATCTCCGCGCGTGTCAGCGATTGATCGGGACGAAATGTGCCGTCCGCATACCCGGAAACAATCCCTTGTTTTCGCAGATCAGTGATCGCATCGACGGAAGGATTGTCTTTCGGCACATCTGAAAACGCAGCCTTGAACTGGAGATGCTGCGACGGGAGCCCCGCAAGCATGTCATGGTCGGCCACGGCATCACCGTAACCACGCATCGAACAGGCCGATGTGCGAAGCGTGCCGTCACTCTCAGCCGTCGCATAGACGAGGTACGTTTCACCGACTTTCACATTCATCCCGCAGGATTCGATGCTGTAGGGCAACACGATCTCGGGTGACGCAGCGCTCATCCCCTTCCATGGACGCTTGACGCGGATGGTCACCCGCTCGGAGAGCTGGGTCAACATCACTTGTTTCACCGAAACAAGATCTCCTTCGAACACGGCATTCGCAGATTCGTATTGTTCTCGGGGACTCTCGACCGGACAACCGCACGCACGCACCGTGCCGATCGCCGAAGCGAACGTGAGAAAAGCCAGAAACAATCGAGAAGAAATCCTCATGGTCATTGAGCCTGACACGGCCTCAGGATTCGTGCAACGAATATTTGACAATACCTAGAAATTGTGTACTATTACGCACTTTCATACCCCCATACAAGCATGTCGTATCGCACGTGCAAAAAGGCTCTGGCAGCCGTTCTGGCACTGAATATCGCGCTTCCGAGCATTCAAAGCGTTGCCTATGCGGTATCGCCGGACACGCGCTCTATCGACGGAAGTCAGAACAACATCACCAATGTGAACTGGGGGAAAAGTGACTCCGATCTCCTCAGAACGCCGACGGGCAGTCATTACGGAGATTCCATCGGAGAGCTCGCGGGATCCGATCGTCCGAACCCGCGTGCGATCAGCAATGCGGTTTCCGCTCAAAACGCCACGACTGAAAATACGCGAGGTCTGTCCGACTATGCGTGGGCTTGGAATCAATTTGCTGAGAAAGACATGGTGACTCTCGGTCTGCCTCCGTCCGCCGTCGCGGAAGTATCGAAAATCACGGTGCCGACG
Organism: Candidatus Peribacteria bacterium; assembly: GCA_043776335.1. Lineage (GTDB taxonomy): Bacteria > Patescibacteriota > Gracilibacteria > Peribacterales > Peribacteraceae > SICN01. The sequence continues at coordinate 12,152 of JAYVRL010000043.1, forward strand.
GGAGACCCCGTGTTTGATCCGACGTCGACCGGAATCAGAAAACTTTTCTTCACGAGATCAGAACATAATCCCGTGACCGGCACGGGTCTCATCGCGAGAGAACAGGAGAATAAAACGACGTCATATCTGGACGGGTCGATGCTCTACGGCTCGGATACTTTGAGCGCCGCATCCGCACGCACGTTTGCGGGAGGAAAACTGAAAACATCCGAGGAGCAAGCCGCGCCTTCACCGACTCTCGGTGACGCGGTCCTTCGCTGGAACTCCGTGGCGTTGAACGCGGAAGTCGTCGACCACACGCCCGGTGCTGGAGTGTCCGGAGCCGGACTGGCGGTGAACCCCGGTCCCACTCGTGCGGCTCGCGCACTCGCCATCGTGCACATCGCCATTTTCGACGCCGTAAACGCGATCGACGGAACCTACGCTCCGTACGTGTTGAAAACGAAAGCTCCGAAAGGCACGTCGCTCGAAGCCGCGATCGCGCAAGCCGCGCACGATGCACTCGTCGGTGTCTACGCCGCGCAATCAGCATCTTTTGACGCAGCCCTCGCCACGGATCTCGCGTTGATTCCGGACGGCCAAGCGAAAACCGACGGCATCGCGCTCGGACACGCATCGGCTGCAGCCGTCATCGCTGCATGCGACGGCGACGGCAATAACATAAACATCCCCTACACGATCAATCCGAATCCCGGTTTTTGGCGACCGGATCCTTTCCATCCGACGCAAATGCCGTACGGAGATTACTACGGAAACGTCCGTCCGATGGGCATCAAAAACGTGAATGAATTTCTTGCGCCGACCGTGCCCGGCCTCACGAGCGCCGAGTACACGGCTGCTTTCAACGAGGTCAAATCTCTGGGCTCGATCAACTCTCTGACGCGTACCGTCGATCAAACGAACGTGGGTCTGTTCTGGGGCTACGACGGATCACCGGGCCTCGGTGTTCCGCCTCGTCTGTATAACCAAATCGCGCAGCATCTGGCGACTCAACAAGGCAATGGAGAAATCGAGAATGCACGCATGTTCGCCCTCATCAATGCGTCCATGATGGACGGAGGCGTCGCCGCATGGAAAGCGAAATATGACAATAATTTCTGGCGGCCGGTTACGGGCGTTCGCGAAGCGGACGTCGGCACGGGTCCGACCGGACTCGGCGACGGCAATCCCGACACGATCGGCGATCCGTCGTGGACTCCGCTCGGCGCTCCCGCGAGCAACCCGCAGCTCTCGGCTCATCCTGAAAATCCGCCGACGGATTTCACGCCGCCTTTCCCCGCATACACATCGGGGCACGCGACGTTCGGAGGCGCGCTCTTCCAAACGATGGCAAACTTTTTCGGCACCGATGCCATCCCGTTCACGTTCACGTCCGACGAACTCAACGGCGTAACGAAAGATTCTCATGGAGTCACGCGCGCGCTTGCTCCGCGCTCGTTCGCGACGCTCAGTCAAGCCGCATATGAGAATGCGCAAAGCCGCATCTACCTCGGCATTCACTGGTCGTTCGACCGCGATCAAGGCATCGCGCAAGGCAAAAAAATCGCGAACGAAATTTTCAGCCGCGTCGCCGTTCCCGAGCGCACGACCGACGAACGCTTCGCAGAAATCCGGCCGCCGCTCACCGCGCTGCAAACGATCTTCGTACGCGAGCACAATCGCTTCGCGGATGCGTATGCGCAAACTCATGGAGGAGCGACGGACGAAGAAATCTTCGCTGCCGCCCGCTCCCAC
>JAYVRL010000044.1:0-13227 GCA_043776335.1 Candidatus Peribacteria bacterium
ACTACAAACTGAATCCGGCAACTCAAATCCTCGTGTGTTGCGACGACATCGATCTGCCTCTCGGAACCCATCGCCTTCGCATGACCGGCGGCCCCGGAACGCATAACGGACTCAAATCCATCGTCGAGTGCGTCGGTGAAAATTTCCCGCGGCTGCGCATCGGCCTAGGCACTCAACCTGTCGGCATGGATCTCGCGGCGTGGGTGCTCTCAACCATGACAGTCGAAGAGAAAAAAGCTCTGTTACCCAGCTTGAAACACGCGAGCACGGCGATGCATGAAGTGATGAAAACGAAGAAAGCGTAAGAAAATGATTGAGTGCGCGTCATACATATTGCGAGGTCTTAATCTGCCCTTAATCAGACGCAACTACACTTCATCTCATGCATATTCTTCTCATTGAGGATCACGAGAAATTGGCGAGCAACATGAAAAAATATCTCGAATCCGAGACGTACGCGGTGTCCATGTGTCATGACGGCAGGCAAGGTTTCGAAAAAGCGATGACGCAAGAAATCGATCTCATCATTCTGGATATCAACTTGCCGGGGATGGACGGCTACGTGCTGTGCCAAATGCTCCGTAACAACAAGAAAAACATGCCGATCCTCATGTTGACAGCACGCGCCGATCAAAAAGAAATCATTCACGGATTGAACATTGGCGCCGATGATTACCTGACGAAGCCTTTCGACATGGATGAATTGTTGGCTCGCGTTCGCGTGTTGCTCCGTCGTCGCTCGGCGGACAAACAACCGATCCTTGAAACGTCGACGCTGAAGATCGACACCAACGTGCAGCGCGTCGAAAAAAACGGCAAAGAGATCAATCTCGCTCCGAAAGAATACGCGCTTCTCGAATTCCTCGTGCGTCGCAAAGATCGCGTGCAGGATCGTCCGAGCATCATCGAGCATGTCTGGGGCAGCCGCGATGATCTCTTGTTCTCGCAGACCGTCGACGTGCACGTCGCGTACCTGAGACGCAAGCTCGGCAAAGACACCATCCGCACCATCCCGGGCAAGGGGTATATGATTCCGACCAACTGACATGTTCAAACGCATCGGTCGCTCGCTGGCTCTGCAATTCACGGGTTTCGTGTTTTTGCTTTTTCTCGTGAACGGTTCGATCTTCCTGTTCGCGGATTATGAGAATCAGCAACGCATGATGCATTTTCGGCTGGCCAGAGAATCCGAACAATTGGTGCAACATTTGCCCGATGTTTTTTCGGGCGCGCACATGCAGATTCCCGTGCGCATGATGGAACGCGTGCGACTCATCGGGCCGGACGGCACCGTCACGGTCGCGGGCACCATGTTTGAACACATGCCCTTCGACCATCAAGAAGGGTTCAGCAGCGAGCATGACGAAAACGACGAATTCACCGTCTTCACCACCGCCGTCAACGACGATGGAAAGCTTCGCGGGTATGTCCAGATCGCGGCTCCCGCTCGTGTGCCAATCGGGGATCTGCCGCTTCGCGCCTTTCTCTATCTTCTTGTCAGCGTGTTGATTTCAGGCCTCACCTACATCATCGGACGGTCCTTCGCGCGTCGCAGCTTGAAGCCGGCGGAAGAGATGCTCACGCGTCTCGAACAATTCACGCAGGACGCAAGCCACGAACTGAGGACTCCGCTTGCCGTCCTAGGATCATCCCTCGATCTCGCGCTTAAAACGAATCAGCACAAAGAGGGTATTCTCTCCGCGAAAGAAGACTTGAAGCAGATCAGCAATCTCGTCGAACGTCTGCTGCAGCTCGCTCGTGTCGGTGATTTTGCCCTGACAATGAAGAAAACGGATCTCTCCTCTCTCGTGAGTGACACGGTCGACAAATTCAAGCTTCTCGCCGGTGAAGAAGGTATCAAGATCGACGCGAAGATCGCTTCGGGAGTCTCCGTCGAAGCTGACGGTGCGTTGATTCGTCAGGTCACGTCGAACCTTCTGTCCAATGCGATCAAGTTCAACAAGAAGAACGGCGTGATCGCCGTCACGTTGTCGAATGATTGTTTGCAGATCGCGGACACGGGCATCGGCATCGCGAAGAAAGACCTTCCGCAGATTTTCAATCGTTTCTATCAGGCCGACACCTCGCGCTGTTCCGAAGGATACGGTCTCGGTCTCGCGCTGGCCAAACGGATTCTCGACATGCACGGTTGGAAAGTCAGTGTCGAAAGCAAAGAAGGGGAGGGGACGACTTTCATCGTCAGCTTTCCGAAGTCAGCCTGACTCTTAAGGTCGTCTTAAGTTCATGTGAGTACGATGTATGCGTGTACACAGGTTCTTCTTTATTCTTCTTTCCCCAATCTCACATGAAGAAATTTTCCGTCGCGGCAACGACCCTCGCGGTCGCACTCGCCGCACCGCTTGCCATCGGCATTGCCTCTGCGCAGTCCGTGTCGAGCTCATCTGCTCCTTCTGCTCCGACCTTCACGCAAGCCTGCGTGGATGCTCTGGTCGCCAAAGACGGCACATCGATCACCGCATCCGATGCCATGCACACAGCGCACATTGCGGCGATTCAAGCTCACAAGGCAGCGATCATCGCTGCGGGAGCTCTTACTGACGCCACTGCGAAGACAGCCGCATTCAAAAAAGCGGAGACTGACTTCCGAACGGCGATGAAAACAACGATGGATGCGAATCGCACGGCCGAGCAGGCCGCGATGAAAGCGGTGCAGACCGCGTGCGGACTCCAAGGTCGCGGCATGGGCACGATGGATGGCAAAGGATTGGGCATGCGCGGACAAGACAGTGAGGAAAATGAAAATGACAACGGTACGGATTCCGAAGTGAATGAAGGCCCGAAAGGAGGATTCATGGGCAAATTCATGAAGGGCTTCAAGCACGGTCACAAAGGCATGAAGCCGACGACCGGTACGTCTTCATCGACATCGAGCGCTCTGTAAACGGAGCAAGGAAGTGCAAAAAAGAGGGCTGCGGAGGGCGGCTCTCTTTTTTGTGACAACGAGTAGAAAAATTCTGGTACCATTGGCGCACGTTGGGGAGTCGCCAAGCGGTAAGGCAGGGGCCTTTGAAGCCCCCATTCCATGGTTCGAATCCATGCTCCCCAGCCAACCAAGACGGATTCGTACGCCCTAAAATATGGAATGTCTAAACGATGAATTCATTCGATCCTTGGCGTTGCCGTGCAATTATAAGTACGGATCTGCGATATTTGTTCGCGGTGCGATTGAAATCATTTCGTCCTCTAAGACCGCAGTAGAGGCATGGGTGGGAGGACTAAGCGGTTCCATAGCAAAAGGCGGTGGCTCCCGACGTCGTACGACCCTCATGATGAAGAGAGACGAGCTTTGCTGGCACTGCACAGGCAACCCGAAGGATCACCAAATCTTCTGCAAGCATTGCGTCGCATTGGCATTGCACACATTGAATCAAAGCAAGAAACAGACGAAATTGTCCGCGTAGTCGCAAAGAAAAGTTTCGCAAATCATCCTCAAATCCCAGCCACTGACTCACCTTGCCTCCGCAGCCATCACACACCTGACGATACGCAAAGTCGAATAGGGGATTGATTCATTCAGAGAATCAAACACGGGGCGCAGCCGATCGATGCCCTGATCTTCGAACGCCGCGCGTGCCGTCTCGGCACCCTGCAAATTTTCCAGCAAGTATTCGATCTCGAGCGGAATGCCTTCGAGCAATAGTTTCTCGATGTACAAAATAACGCGATCGATCTTGATGCCGCATTCCAAACTGATCTCGTCGATCGACGCTTCGCGCTGAATGAGATTATGAATGACTGTGCTGCGACCGCTTTTGCTCATCGCTTGCTTCTTCACAGGATCGCGTCTCGGCGCTTCGTCGTATTCTTCCTGCGTCACTTCTTCGCGCGTGATCTCCTCGAGCATCGGACGCGGCACGTACTTCTGCGACGCTTCGGACAGTTTGTCGTAGAACGCCGTCACGAGCGGTTCGGCGCGGATGGACGGTGCACTCCAACGCTCGATCGTGAGCCCCGCGCCGGATCGAACGCGGCTCAAGGCGACGTACGCCTGTCCCGGCTCCCACAGCGCATGCAAGTCGACGATGAGCTTATCCAGCGACGCGCCCTGCGCTTTGTGAATCGTCGTGGCCCACGCCAGCGACACGGGGAAGTTCCACGCGCCCGCGATTTCTTTGCCGTCGCCGTCGAGCATCGTGAATTTGTCTTTCTCGACGTCGATGAATTCGCCATTCAGCAAACTGATTGACAGTTCGTCCTCGGTGATACGTCGCACGTAGCCGAGGCTGCCGTTGACGAAGCGCTGCGGGAAGTTCGTATCGTTCTTGCGCATCATGACGAACGCGCCTTCCTTCAGAGAAAGCACGTCGGAGATGGGCAGCGACTTCTTGGCTTTCTCGATGCTGCGCTCATCGCCTTCATAGGCAGTGAGAATGTCGTACTGACGCGCGGGGATGGCTTCCAGACGCCGTAGATTGAACTGATCCGCCTGCGCGCGGTGTGGATACAGACGCGTGCCTTCAGCGCGATCGGTCGACTCGGCCGTGCGGTCGTTCAAGTATTGCCGAACGCGATCATTCACGACGCCGTTGCGAATGAAATTCAAAATCTCGAGAAATTCAAGATCCTGTGTGCGCATGACGGTGCTCAGAAGTGCGGGCTGGAAATCACTTTCGCGCCACGTCTGATGACGGAATGCCCAGTCTTTCTCGACTCCGCCATGAGTCACCGGCGGCAACTGTGCGAAATCCCCAACGACGATGATGCGCAGTCCGCCCCACGGTTCATCGCGGTTTCGTGCGCGGCGTGCCACCATTTCCGCGGCCATGAGCGTGTCGCCGGAGAGCATCGACACTTCATCGATGATGACGCTGTACGCGCGCTGCAGGCGCGTGATCACTCGCTTGCTCCTGAGCGCCCTCGTAACGGTCGCGCTGATGCCGCCTTCCATGATCCCGATGCCGAAAAAACTGTGAAACGTCCTTCCGCCGACGATGACAGCCGCAGCGCCCGTGCTGGCGACGACGGGGAATTCATGACCGTCTTTGCCCTGAAGGTACCGAGAAAGCAGGAAGCTTTTGCCCGTACCTGCAGCTCCAGTAAGAAAGACGTTTCCCTGCCTCAAAAGAATATTCATGGCCTTCTCCTGACACTCAGTCAGGGTGTGCGCCGATGGAGCGGTCTTGGTGGGCATACCGACGGATGGTACAGGAAACTTTTTTTTACCGGTTTGTAATGACTAGGTGTACTAATGTACACCACAACATTTTGCGATCATGACACTAGGAATACCTAGAAGGGAATCGCGTACCTAGTTAAGATTAATCACGATGTTCAGGTTCATTGATCTATTTGCAGGCATCGGAGGCATTAGAATTCCTTTTGATGAACTGGGGGGGGAATGCGTCTTTACATCCGAATGGGACAAATTTTCCTGCCAAACATACAAGGCTAATTTTAAAGAAACCCCATGGGGAGATATTACAAAAATTCCTGTTCAGGACATTCCATCACATGATCTACTAATCGCAGGTTTCCCTTGCCAACCATTTTCGCAGGCAGGACTAAAGAAGGGATTTCAGGACACCAGAGGAACACTTTTTTTCAATATTGCTGAAATTCTGAATCATCATCGTCCCAAGGCCATCTTGCTCGAAAATGTTAAGCGACTTAGAAGTCATGACGGCGGAAACACATTGAAAGTAATCGTACAAACTCTTGAAGATCTTGGTTACACAGTTCAAACTCACGTATTCAATGCAAAAAACTTCGGAGTGCCGCAGAATAGAGAACGTATCTACATAGTCGGACTTCTCGGAAAAACAAATTTTCAATTTCCAGAACCACCAAACATACGCACAAAACTTGGGAATATTCTTGATCACAATGTAGACAGTAAATATACGATCTCTGACAAGTTGTGGGCAGGGCATCAGCGACGTCTCAAAGAGCACAAAATTAAAGGATTCGGCTTCGGCTACTCTCTTTTTAATCACGATTCCGAATACACAAGCACAATTTCTGCCAGATACTACAAAGATGGGTCTGAGATTTTGATAAAACAAGAAGGAAGGAATCCGCGTAAGCTTACTCCCAGAGAAGCCGCCAAACTCCAAGGTTTTCCTGACGACTTTGTAATCCCAGTAAGCGACGGACAGGCTTACAAGCAATTTGGTAACAGTGTTGCCGTTCCAGTTATTCGAGCAATTGCACAAAACATTGTTCCTCAATTGCAAAACATAAAAGAAAAGACTTTCTCAAAGCACCAAATTAATGTGGAAAATTACAAAGCTTTAGCACTTGGTCTAGAGCATGTTCTTGCAAGAAACGAAAAGGAGTTAACACTGATTTAATCAATGTTTTGAGACAATCAATGCATCCCAGTACTTATTCACCGCTCTCCATTGAGAGTAGGGACGATTATTTCCTTGATACATACCACTATCGAAGAACACCAAGCCCTTCTTCACTCCAAGTATCCACGTTTCAAAGCAAATTGGTTTTCCAAAGATAATTTCATTATAAATACCGTTTTTGTCTTTTCTACATTGAAACCAACCTCTGTTGTTAAACTTTTTTTCCACTCTTTTTCTCATGGCATCCGCATCCCATCGTACTAACAACAATCTTTCACGCCTCATAGAAAGTGGCACAATTCGTAGCTTATTTGGCCTAGCATCATTCTTAAAACTATAAAAAACTACTATATTATTCTCTGAATCAATCTTCAGAATTTGTCCGCAAAGATTGTAACAATCAATTTTGGGACAAGGCCTTCCTGACCACGAGTATCTATTGTTCTTCTCAGTATTCGGCATGCCAAAAATACGTAAGAAACTGTCACGTGAAAGCAGTACTGCCTTATCTCTAAATATTTTGTAATCAGGCGACCAGTCACCAAAAGTAATCTTAGAACCAGCCTGATTTTTCATTTCGAAACCAAAGAGATCTGGTGCTGTTTTCCGATTGTGTGCAATTCCCATTTGAGTTTCCAGCCAATGCCCTTCTTTACCATCGTGCCTTTGATTTGCAGCTGAAGTATCAGACTTCTTACCCTTTACCTTCTTCTTAAAGATTTCGATAATGCGCTGCTTAAACTTTTCTAATTCCATTCCATCCTTTTTTGCGTTGTGAGGCATCGATATATTGTGGAATAAATAAGAGACCACTGCGAAATAGAATGATAGAGCATGAAAAGCCTAATCGGGAAGCAAATTCCGCAACAACCTAAAGAATTGCGGCAATTTGTTCCAGCTTCTTCTGAGCACATCACTCATTGCAATTTAGATTGAACAAAGACTAAGGATTTATTGTATAGTTTTTCTATGAAAATTATTTATCTTGTCTTTGCCTTTTTTCTTCTCACCGCCTGCACGCCAGCACACAAGCCTGCAGAGCATGTTCAACCTGCTTCCTCATCTAGTTCCATTAGCACCATGTCTGCATCATCCAAAAAACAGATGTTCGTGAAGCCATCGGACGCAGAACTCAAAACCACACTTACACTGGAACAGTACGACGTCACGCAGCATGAAGGAACTGAACCGCCGTTCAACAATGCGTACTGGAACCAACACGACGATGGCATCTACGTCGACGTCGTATCGGGCGAGGTTCTCTTCAGCTCCAAAGACAAATACGACTCGGGCACGGGCTGGCCGAGCTTCACGAAACCTCTCGTCGCGGCCAACGTCGTCACACGCGGCGATAACACGCTTGCGATGGCGCGCACGGAGGTGCGAAGCCTGCACGCGGACTCGCATCTCGGACACGTGTTCGACGACGGACCGCAGCCGCTCGGACTGCGCTACTGCATGAACTCGGCTTCGATGCGATTCATCCCGAAGGCCGACCTACAGAAAGACGGGTACGGCGAGTATCTGAATCTGTTTCAGTAAAACCTCCCTCACCTTCTTCATCATCTTCATCCCCGCAAGGAGGGAACAGGGTAAGGGTGCAAGACATCTCAGGATCGAACCCGGTAAATCAGGATTCAGATGACAAAGAAATGCAAACTTGCCTTTACCTTGTTTTTGCGTAACCTACCTCCATGAACACCCCCGCAGAATCTCCCGTTGCAGAGCTGCCAAACAGGAGAGAGGCGCTCGCAGAGCTGGATAGTGTGATCCCGACGCTCGGCACCAAAACGCGCACGGCGCTCGCGGGAGTGGACAAGATCTGGCAGCCGCAGGACTTCTTGCCTGACTTTTCGAAACAAGAACTCGCTTTTTCCGAGATCCAACAGATTCAGCGTCAGGCTAAAACATTGTCACCCGAGCTTCTGACCGTGCTCATCGGCGACACCGTGACCGAAGACGGGTTGCCTCTCTTCACGTCACGCCTGTTCACCATGCAAGGCCTGCCCTCCGCCACGGACGGCGACGTGCATGCGCACAAAGGAAATCTGCAGAAGTGGATCGGCCAATGGACGGGGGAAGAACACAGACACGGCGATCTGCTCAAGAGTTATCTGCAGTACACGGGGCGTGTGGACATGGCGGCGTTCCAACGGACGGTGCAGCTGTTTCTCGAAGACGGCTTGGACATCCAAACCGGCAACGATCCGTACAAAGGGTTCGTCTACACCTCGTTTCAGGAATTGGCGACGCAAACCTCTCACGCGAACGTCGCGCGTCTCGCACAACAAAGCGGCGATCACCTCCTCGCGAAAATCTGCGGGCAGATCGCTTCGGATGAAAATTACCACGCCAAAGCGTACATCGAATTTGTGCGACTTTTTTTCCAGCGAGATCCGAACGCGATGATGGTCGCGATGAAAGACATGTTCGAGCAGGGAATCGTAATGCCCGCGCACAACATGCGCGAGGTGGAGACGAGCGGACGGGTGCAGGATCCCGGAGAGATGTATGGATACTTCTCGAGTATCGCGCAGAAAATCGGCGTCTATACTGCCAAAGATTACGCGCGCATCTCGGGACATTTGATCGGCAACTGGGGAGTCGGAAAAAAGAAAGACGAGAAGTGGGAGGCGCAACCGATGACGGGACTGACGGAAGAAGGTCTGCAAGCGCAGGATGACATCCTCAGACGTCAGAGCGTCATCGAACGGATCGCATCGAGAGATCGAAACATCGTTCTCCCCGACTATCAAACGAGTTGGCTCGTGAGCAACGCGCAGAAGTAAATCCCTCGGAACTACCCGCCGAAAACGTTGCTCAGGATATTCATGCCGCCCTGACTGCGGTCGCGTTCGCGGAGAAACGGATTCAGCTGCTCGGCGAATGAACGCAGATTTCGCGTCTGAAGATAGATCGTCCCGGGGCCCGTGAATTCGCACGCGAGGCCTTCGCCCGAAGTCACGGCGCTCACCATGCCGTCGCCCATGTTGCGGATGTCATATTTCATCGCGGCTGGAAACGCGACGATGTGCCCGTTGTCCACGATGAATTTCTCTCCCGCGGCCAATTCCTTTTTCAAGATGCCGCCGAAGCTGGAGACGAACATGTGCCCCGTGCCTTCGGCGCGAATCATGAAGATGCCTTCACCGCTGAAAAATCCTTTCAGTCCCGAGAATTGCGAATCCGTCTTCACGCCCGGAGTGGATGCGAGGAACGATCCTCCCTGCACGACGTACGCTTCGCCCGAAAGCGGGATATTCTCGACGTCGCCCGTGGCTCTGGGAGCCAGATACACCTCCGTGCCGTCCTTCGTCGCTTTGATCGTCGTGACGAAGAAACTCTCGCTCGTGAGCACCGTGCGTTTCAGGGCGCTCCACAAGCCCCCTTTCATGGTGCCTTGCACGCTGGGGTCTCCGCCGAGCGCGAGGATCGCTCCGCTTTCGGCATGCACTTCCTCACCAGCCTTCAGCGTCATTTTGACGGCGCTGTAGCTCGGCTTCCCGACGATTTCGTACGTCGGCATGTCATTTCCTTCTTTCAGTTTTTCGTTCGGTTTCTCGGGAGATTTGTTCATGGGAGAGGAGAAGATGACGAAATCATACTGGAAAACGGATCTGCAAATAAGCGAAACGCTCATCACGGTTTTATCTGAATTCAACAGACTCGCCTCTCTCCTTCGCCGCAGTGAGGGAGAGGGCAGGGTGAGGGTGTTTGTGCTACACTCCGTTCAATGACAGTGAAACGAATCGCTTTGCTTGGCGCAATCCTGACACTCGTCGCGTGCGGCGATCCGAATGCGAAATACAATCACGCTTCAACGATGAAACTAGAAAGCCCCGCATTTGCCGAAGGACAGCCGATCGCGACCGTCTACACCTGTTACGGCAAAAACATCAGTCCGCCGCTCAGTGTCAGCAAACTCCCGGACAGAACCGAGAGTCTCGCGCTCATCGCCTATGACCAAGACGCGCCGTCCGGCAGCTTCGTGCACTGGTCGATGTGGAATATCGACCCTCGCAACACGTCCATCCCCGAAGGCAACGTTCCCGAGAATGCCGTCATCGGCGTCAATGATGAGGGCACTCTTGGATACTTCGGTCCATGTCCGCCGAGCGAAACGCATCATTACGTCTTCACGGTCTACGCACTCTCCACACCGATGCCGATTCCGCCGACCTCGACCGCGGTGGAGCTCCGCAGTGCGATGGGCGGCGCGATCCTCGGCGAAGCCAGACTGACGGGCGTATACACCAGAGAGTAGCCAGTGCTAGCCTTGGCATATGCAGGAGCAAGCGCAGACGAACGGCACCGAAGTCTCTAAAGCGATGTGCAGGAGCCTTGTGACACTCTTCGTCGCGTTGAGTTTCATCGCGTTCGGCGCATCGCTTTGGCACGGGTTCAGCATGATCGACGATCCGTATCTCGTGCGGCAGAACCTCGCGACGCACGGGCCGACGTTCGAGCATCTGCAACGCATCTTCACGAGTTACGATCCGGAGCTGTATATCCCGCTCACGCTGTTTTCGTATCAGCTGAATTATCTCATCGGCGGCCTCGACGCGGGTTTTTATCACTTCACGAATATTCTGATCCACGGACTCAACGGAGCGCTGGTCGCATGGGTCTTGCTGCTGCTCACGAAAAAACGCAAAGCCGCACTCGTCGCGGGACTGCTGTGGCTGGTTCATCCGCTCAACGCCGAAGCCGTCGTGTGGGTCGCGGGACGCAAAGATCTGCTTTCGACATTCTTTGCGCTCGGTTCGCTCTGCGCGTTTCTGCAATACCGAGAAAGAGGGGATCGACGTCAGTATTGGATCAGTCTCGGGATGTTCGCGCTCGGACTGCTGTGTAAGGCGACGATCTTCACGTTGCCCGCGGTCTTTGTGCTCTTCGACTTCGCGAGGGAGGGGAGGGAAGTGCAAAAAGAGGCGCGCAAGACCGTGCCTTTCTTCGCTCTGGGATTCGTTTTTCTCGTTATCGCATTGCTCGGCAAAACGCAGGTGGTTCACGCCAGCAGTCTGACGGAAACCGTCATCATGGCCGGCAAAAGCACGGCGTTTTATCTGCAAAAACTGCTGATGCCGACGGGATTGACGGTCTTTTATCCATGGCAAAAAGCGATCACGATCTTCTCACCGGATTTTTATCTGCCGTGGCTGGAGCTTGTGCTGCTTGGCATCGGGACGTTGTTGTCGCTGAAGAAGACGCGATGGGGGATTGTCGCGGCGCTCACGTACTTGATCCTGCTCGCGCCGACGTACTTCAATTTTCACAAAGGCTCGGAAATATTCTTCGCGGTTGATCGATACGCGTATCTGCCGTCGCTCGGATTTTTCATCCTCGTCGCGTTTGCAGCGGATCGACTGGGAACATATGCGGAAGAAAAAATGTTCTATAAAACCGCGAGAAACTTTTCTCTCGGCGTTTCAGCGGTGCTCATCACGCTGCTCGCAGGACTTTCGATCAAACAAACCGCGCATTGGGCGACGGACGAGACGCTCCTTGATCATGCGCTGGCGTTGTATCCGGATTCGGGCTCGGCGCGAATCAGCCTCTCCGTCGTCTATCGTCAGGAAGGGCGTACGGATGCGGAAAAGAAGGTACTTGCCGACGGTCTCGCGCAGATGCCTACCGTCGCGTACTACACGGGGCTCGGCTCCATCGCAGCGAGACAAAATGACTTCAGCGAGGCGGAAAAAAATTATGACCTCGGTCGCGCGCTCGATCCGAAGAATCCGGAACCTCTGTTCTATGTGGGCTCGCTAGAAGAACAGCGAGGCGACGTCGATGCCGCGATCCGTGATTACAAAGCGGCCGTCGCGCTCGACCCTAGCTACGTCGCCGCGTACAACAATCTCGGAGGCGTGTATCAGGATCAAAGAAAATATGCGCAAGCCGAAGAGCAATTCAAACTCGCGCTTACGCACAATCCGTATTTCATGGAAGGACAGTACAACCTGTTTCAGATCTTGATGCTCGAGCACAAAGACGCGGAAGCGATCCCGCATCTCGTGAAAGCATACGAACTAAATCCGGATTCGTCGGACATCGCGATCTCGTACGCGTACAACCTCTCGGTCACGGGCAAAAAGGCAGAAGCCAAGGCGGCGCTCGAACGAATGCTGAAAGTCGACCCGAACGATGCGCAAGCGAAGCACATGCTGGAGTCGCTGTCTGCGATTCGTTAACGATACGCAAACGCAGGTCGGAGACCTGCTCCTGTGATATTTTTATGCTGTTCGGTTTTCTAAATCAGTCGAAAGGGAGCGCGTCTCCGAGGCGCGGAAAAGCTGAGGAAGAAGTCTACAAGCCCTAAAACACACCTCTTTGTTTCCGTGTATACTGCCCGCACATGAGAAAAACCCTCCTCTCTCTTGTCACTGGTCTGACGCTTGGCTTCGGACTCACGGTTTCGACGTACGCGGCAGAAGCTCCCGTTGCGCCGGATCAGACGACGGCGGTGATCAGCGCTCCATCGGACATCGGAGTCGGACGCACGCTCATTTTGGATGCGTCCGCCAGCCACGTCACCGGCGAACGAACGACCTACACATGGACGATCGACGAAACGAAGCAGGTGATCAGCAGGGGAGTGGAAGCCATCTACACGCCCGAGAGATCGGGCAAACTGACGTTTCATTTGACCGTGAAATCTACGAACCTGCGCGGCAAAAGCGAAACGGCCGAGATGAGACACGAAGTGATCGTCTTCAAACGCAAGATCGTCATCCTCGCCGACGGATCGGTGTCGACGGACAAATTGATGACGCATGTGTCGAACGCCCTCGAGGACGGCGTGTACGTGAAGATCGTGAAGCCCGAAGGCTCGGTGCCGGTTTTGGGTGCAGAGGATGCCATCTTTGCGCTTCTCTCGCAGGACAAACAATCGCTCTCCAATGCCGAAGCAGTC
>JAYVRL010000045.1:0-3655 GCA_043776335.1 Candidatus Peribacteria bacterium
CTCAACCTTATTCTCCGGAGGATCACCAAGCTGCTCCGTCAAATCGATCATCGCAGCCATGTCACCAGGATCACGCGCTTTCTTGAACATCGCAAGCATCTGTACCGTTTTGTTCTGCGAAGCCAGGGCTTTCGAGAAGAACCATATCATCAGTCCGAGGCCGGCGAGCTGAAACAATCCGATGACGACGACTGCGTAGAGCTCCATGAGTCCGAGTGTAGCGACTTCTCTTGAAGGAATCCACGCAGTACGGTACATTGAGAACCGTGCACCAAGTCCACGTCTACAGGGAAAAGCTCGGATGGGGAATCGACGAGCTTTCAGTTCACGCAAAACTGTCACCGAGACTGATCTGGACGATCGATACAACGCCTGACTACGACTTCAAAAAATCAACGATGGTAAAACTTTGCAATGCGTTCAACCTTCCGCCAAGTGTTCTGTTCTTCCCCGAACAAGAATGCGAGAAACGCCAGATGCTCAGCGCCATCATGCGCCTATGCATTGAGCTAACCGGCATCTCCGAAAAGGACTTCCTTCTCATGCTTTACGAGATAACCGCGGGAAAAGACGGAAGCATCAGTAAGCCTCGCCCCCCTCCTCACGATGAAGTTCCGAATCCAAATGAGATTGCACCATTGAACCAACCGTCCCACGTTCAAAAGAATGGGACAAAATCTCCTGCAGCGGCAGGCCGGAGGTAAACAAACGATAACGAACACAGTCCATGGAATTCTTAACGATAATTCCTCCATTAACAGAATAGCAATGGGTATTTTCCACCGAGAGCGTATAAGTTGCTACACCGGTATCGGCTTTCCTAACGCTCTCCACCTTCGCACAAGCTCCCTG
The DNA here is from genome assembly GCA_043776335.1 of Candidatus Peribacteria bacterium. Taxonomy (GTDB): domain Bacteria; phylum Patescibacteriota; class Gracilibacteria; order Peribacterales; family Peribacteraceae; genus SICN01. The sequence goes on from JAYVRL010000045.1 coordinate 853, forward strand.
TGACGGCATGTCCCTCCGCAAAACTTTGAACGAGTCGGTTGCATAGTCAGATAATCTTTTCCACAAACTGTGCAAATGGCCAGATGCTTTTTCCTTTTCATTGCCTTCGCATGTTTCTGGTGCCATTTTCTTCCCTCTGGAGAACTGTGCCAGGCTTTTGCCTTCGGCATGGCATTGCGAGTTACGTTGTCGGCCAGCTTCTTTCGTTGTACTTCCGTCAAATGTTCGGCATGGAATGTTTTGTGCTGTTTCACTGTCAGTAACTCCAGATTCTCCGGCTGGTTGTTGTGTCTGTTGGAATCTTTGTGATGGACATGCATCCCCTTTGGGATCTTTTTCTGATAATTTTTCTCCCACACAACTCTGTGTAGTAGTGACCTGTCTGCCGTTCTTCTGAAATAGAAACCGCAAAGATAGTAGCGCTTTGCTGCAAATTTTTGGACGGTCTTGCTGATAACGGTAACTCGCATAGGTACTGCATTGTATCCAATCTTCGGAACATAGATCAAGAGCGAACTTCCATGAGCCATCAGCAGAAAGAAAACGATGATCTCCTGTACAAGTGACGCTCCGACCATCGGAAAAGGAAACCCTGTACACAGTCGCATCATCCATTGTCTTCCTGACATTGAAGAATCGTTCAATGCCACCATCTCGAGTATAAACAAAGCCAGTTTTTCCTACTAAACTTTCAATAGTCTTCTGGCCAAGAGTAGTATCAACCAGCGTGCTTGACAAAAGACAGTGATCGTGTTCTTTGCGCGGGTTCTCGTACGCCTGACGATTCAGCTGACCCTTCGGATTCGACGGCCACAAATAATTCGAAAACTCCGAAATCGTATTCGTCATGTCCTCCGTAAAAAACACGCGAGCCGAACCGCGCTGCGGATCACCATTTGCCATGCGACGAAACGGATGCTTGTGGTCAGGATCGAAACGCAAATACTCCTTTACACGTGCAATGCCGGCTTGCACGTCGTTCTGCGTACCACGGTACAGAAGGATCTTGTGGCGCTGGAACTCATCGGCGATCGATGCGCGGTGAGAAATCTGCTTCCCCGGCGTGGCGATACTGGAGTACTGATCCTCTTTGAACACAGAGGGATCCGGATACTTGATGTGAATGAACCCGTCCGAGTCTATCTTCTCCGGAGCGTTCTGCTCCAACCATTTTCTCGCTTCTTCGATGTTTGAATTTGGCCGATAAAATTCTCGGAAGAAGATGAAGTTGTTGTCGTAGTCTTGATGCGAGAGTAGGAACACCATCGGATTCTGCTGTCCATAATCCATAGAGATTTCATAATCTTTGTACCGTGTCGGCGGGATGACGTGCACGATTCTGGAAAACTCCGAGTACACGCGACCGGTGGAAAACATGAACGCCTCTTCCGGGTTCGCGGGAAAGAGCTCAGGCAAACGATCGCCGTACGCGAAACGCTGGCGATCCCAAAATAAGAGCTGCATCCCATCCAGCTCCGATCCGTCCGCGTTCCGATATTTTGCATGCTGCTCACGGCAATCCTCTCGGTAATACAAGCGCGTGTCCTTCTTCACCGGCAAGCGGTTCATCGGATCGTCGAACCACGAAAAGAACAAAGGGTTCCACTCAGGCTCCCGACCCGAACGCTTCAGCTCCCAATTCTTCGTGAACGTCTCCTCAAACCAATTTGCCTTGCCGTGCGCAGTAGACTCCGCAATACCCTTGGCGGTCGGCGACAGCGACGCCAGCGTGTCCTGCAGCATCGCCTCATCCTCCTGATATGCCACCTCGGACAAATGCAGTTTGGTCGGCGTGACACCGCGCGCCTCCACGTCAATGCTGTACTTACTGCCGTTGTCGAGAAACTGCAGCTCCGCTCGCGTGGTGTACTCGGCCTTCGGGCACAGATCCGGGTAGCTGTCACGAAGTTTCTTGTATGCAAATTGCACCGTGTCGTTGAAGATCTCCTGCACCGAAAGACGGCGGTGCGCGATACTGCGGCAGAGCTGGTTCGGATTGTACATCGCCTGATCCAGAAGATAGAGGACAATGCCGGTCGTGCAGCCGAGCTTGCGCGGCTTCAGGATGATCGTGCGCGGATTCTCCTCGATCGATTTGTATATTTTCTTCTGTACATTGTTCGGCTTAAAGAGAACGGTCTTCCCCTCGTAACCCGGCGCCTTCGTACGAATCTCGTACAGCGTGTTCATTCGCCAAATAGGATCGGAGAGATACTTCGCCAACTCCTCTTTGTCTGATTCTTTGAGCGGCATAAAGATAGTTTACGCTTTGACGTATCCTTTTTCGACGGAGAGTTTAGCGATCTCTGACAATCGATTGATCTTCGCCTTTCTTGCCTCATACAACTCTTTGAATTTCGCCATCATCTCCGAGCGCGTGATCGGCAGGAGGGACAAACCGCCAAGGCGCTGCGTCAGAACGGTGATCTCTCCTCCGATCGTTTCTACTTCATCGGAGAATTTATCCGCTTCGATTTCAGCTTCGGTCTTCGGTGACTGGAGATCGACGCTCATTTCCTTTTCTTCGGAGTGAGCTTAAAATCGATCATCCTGAAGATCGGTTCCATCTGCCACACCGCAGAGCAGGCCATGTTGTGCGCAGTCACCGCGCGCTGCTTCTTGAACTTCGGTCCCGCCCAATCCGAATGGAAATACTGAGGAACGAGCATCTGCTTGTACAACGCGTTCCACACTTTGCGCTGTGAATAACCGAGTGTCTTCCAGGCTCCGGGAGAGCATTGCGTTTTCATGATACAATTTTAGGAATGAGATTAAGCATTTTTCGCAGATCTTTAATGTGTTC
>JAYVRL010000046.1:0-47165 GCA_043776335.1 Candidatus Peribacteria bacterium
CTGAGAAGATTCTCTACAAAGTCATCATCCCGTCCAACGTGTTCCAGCCGACTGGCACGTACAAGGCGAGCGTGATCTACACGGCGACGGACAACTAAAGATTCGACGCGGGAAAGAATGGTAGAAGCTTTGTTTCTTGAAGGAAAATTGTTTATGCTCCGAGCATGCCCGCTTTCAGCCCCGAAGCACTTCGTCCGTTCCTCTCTTCCACCCTCGACGAAACGGATTTTCATTCCCTCGGCAAAAAATACGTTGGAAAAGTGCGCGACGTCTATTCGCAAGGACGACAAAGCATCTTGATCGCCACGGATCGTCAGTCCGCGTTCGACGTCTCGTGGTGTTCGATCCCGCTGAAAGGACAGGCGTTGAATCAGATCAGCGCGTGGTGGTTTGAAAAAGTGAAAGATGTGATGCCGACCCATGTCATCGCGGTACCGGATCCGAACGCGACGGTCGTCAAACGTCTGAACATGTTGAAGATCGAAATCATCGTTCGCGGCTACTTGACGGGCTCAACGGCGACATCGGCATGGGTGAATTACCATAAAGGAATGCGGAACTTCTGCGGCAATCTGTTACCCGAAGGCATGGTGAAAAATCAGAAATTCAACATGCCGATCATCACCCCGACCACAAAAGGAGAATCCGACGAACTCATCGACCCAGCAGGAATCATCAAACAAGCACTCGCCACCGCATCCCAATGGGAGGAAATCAGCGACCGAGCATTCGCGCTCTTCAAGCGAGGACAAGAATTGGCGGCGACTCGCGGACTGATCCTCGTCGATACGAAATATGAAATGGGCATCGATGAAGACGGGCGCATCACGATCGCCGACGAAGTGCACACGCCGGACTCGTCGCGCTACTGGGTGCAAACGTCGTACGAAGACCGAATGGAAAAAGGGATGGAACCCGAGAGTCTCGACAAGGAATTCTTCCGCCTGTGGCTTAAAGAACAAGGCTTCGATTACGGCAAACCAAAGCCAGAGATCACCGACGACGTGCGCGTGATGCTGGCGAGCAAATACATCGATCTCTACGAACGCATCACCGGCGAAACATTCGTAATTCCGGATACGACGGACATCCTCGGCAGGATCGAACGCAACTTGAAACCGTTTGCGACGGCCTGATCAGATGGGGCGCGATATGTGCCGCACTTCATTGACGTTCAGTTTCCATCCCACGCCGATATCGTGGTCTTTGCGAAAATCCGGATTCACTTCCAGCGCGTACTGCGCCTGCGCGGCGGATCTGTACTGAGCGCACGGGTCAACCGTGCACGGGGTCATCTCAGCTGTATTCACGAAGCTTCCGTCCTTGTCGAAATAGATGATCTCGAGCGGAATCAACGTGTTCTTCATCCAAAAATTCAACACTTGCGCGTCGCGGAACACGAAGAGCATCCCCGTGTCTTTCTCCAGCTTCGTTCTATTCATGAGCCCGAGCTCGCGTTCGGACGGGCTGTCGGCGATCTCGACCGTGACCTTCGTGACGGCAGAACCGTCAAAGGAAGACAGTGTCAACGTGCTAGGTCCGCACGCACTGAGAGCGAGGAATGAACAAAGAAGAGGGAGGGCGGTTCGGATGCGCATAAAAAAGTGGAGAACAGGGGGGAATTGTGCGCAGGGCTCCCGCTCTTGTCAACCGCGGAGAGCTTCGATCGCGGCTTCTCGATCCGCCGAAGAAAACACGGAGCTGCCGGCGACCAGATTGTCCGCGCCAGCCTCTCTCGCAAGTTTCGCGCTGGACGCATCGATGCCGCCGTCGATCTGGATTATGAGCTTCGGGAATTTCGCACGGAGAGCCTTCACTTTTTCGAGCACGGACGGAATGAATTTCTGCCCGCCGAAACCGGGATGTACGGACATGATGAGCACGAGATCGACCTCACCGACGACATCGTCGATCATCGAAAGATCGGACTGCGGATTCAGTGCGATGCCGGCCGTTGCTTTCGCAGTATGAATGGCTTTGATCAGAGCTCGGCGAGCTGTCGTTGTCTTCACTGCTTCCGCATGAAACGTGATGTTCTTCACTCCGAGCGCGGCGAATTCGGCGATGCGACCCTCGGGATTGCTGACCATGAGATGCACGTCGAGCGGCAATGTCGTTTTCACCCACTTCGTGACCGGCGCACCGAAGCTGAGATTCGGTACGAAATGTCCGTCCATCACGTCGATCTGAATCCAATCGGCGTACGGCGAAACGGAATCCACTTCGCGCTGCAGATGACCGAAGTCAGCCGACAAAATCGACGGCGTGATGAGCGTCTTCATTGCACATCGGGAAATTGCTGCAACCGCTTCAGATGTCTGCCTCCTTCAAACGGCGTGGACAGAAAAACGTCGACCATCTCACACGCGAGATCCGGCTTCGTGACACGACCGCCGAGACTCATCATCTGCGCGTCGTTATGCTTGCGTCCCATCTCCGCGTCCCAGACGCTGACACAACGGGCGCAGCGAATGCCGTGCACTTTGTTCGCGACCATCGCCTCGCCGTTGCCGCTGCCGCCGAAGATGATGCCGGGGCATTCGTTCTCCAGCACGGCCTGCGCCGCCTGTCGCATGATCGGCGGGTAATCCACGTCATCGGTGGAAAAAGTCCCGCAATCGATCACGTCGATTTTCTTCGCAATCAAATGAGCCTTCACCGCTTCTTTCAATTCAAATCCAGCATGATCGGTGCCGAGAACGACTCGCTGAGGTTTTTGCACGGAAGAATTCTACCACGTACACTCGTTTCATGAAGACACTCTTTCTCGGCGCCAACTGGAAAATGAATCCCCCGCCGAAGGATTGGGATGCTGAAACTTCTCCGTACAAAAAAGAAAAGAACGTCACGGTCGTCGTCTTCCCGACCCATCTTGATCTGGTCGAGTGCGTCGGCAAAAAGATCGCGGTCGGCGCACAGTGCGGAAGAGCGGAATCGAATGGCGCATTCACCGGCGACGTGAGCATGGAGCAATTGAAAACAATCGGATGCACGCACGTGCTCTGCGGTCATTCGGAGCGGAGGCAACATCACGGCGAAACGAGCGAACAAGTGTGTCTGCAGGTTTCCTCTGCGGCGAACGCAGGGCTGATCCCGATCCTGTGCATCGGCGAAACCGCCGATCAGCGCGAAATGGATGAAACAGAAGAAGTGCTCACGGAGCAGTTGCTGCCGCTGAAAACCGCGGAAGGCATGCTCATCGCCTACGAGCCAATGTGGGCGATCGGCACGGGGAAAACTCCGACACCCGCGGAGGCTGAAAAAACTCATGCATTCATCCGATCCATATTGAGGGACAAAAAAATTCCGATCCTCTACGGCGGTTCACTCACGGCGGCGAACGCGGAAGAATTTTTCGCGCAAAAAAATATCGATGGCGGATTGATCGGAGGGAGCTCACTGAAGCCGAATGAATTCAAAGGGATCGTCGAAGCCGCAAAAAAAGCCTAGCTTTTCACCCACTGTCCGCTGCCCACGTTTTTCGCCGAGCCTTTGATCTCGAGCATCGTGAGTGTCGCGTTCACCGTCGCAGCATCAAGCTTCGCTTTTACGATGAGATCATCGAGCGGCGAAGGCATCGACGAAAGAGCGTTCCAGACGGCTCCTTCCTCCGGCGAATCGGGTGTGAAGAGTGATTGCTGGGCGGGAACTCCCTCATGCGCGATACCGAGTTCATTCAAAATGTCTTCTGCACGCGTGATCAATTTGGCCGTACCTTTCGCGATGATCTGATGGCAACCCGCATACTGCGGATCGAAGATCGGGCCGGGCACCGCGAAAACATCGCGGTTGTAGTCCAGCGCGAGATCGGCGGTGATCAGCGAGCCCGACTCGAGGGCAGCCTGCACGACGACCGTCCCCGCGGAGAGACCCGCGATGATGCGATTGCGCGCGGGAAACGTGTATTTGTCGGGCTGCGCATCGAACGGAAACTCGGACACAATCAAACCCCCGCTCTTGATGATTTCGTCCGCCAAGCGTTCGTTGGATTTCGGATACATCATGCCGAATCCATGACCGAGCACCGCGATCGTCTTCCCGTGCGCACGCAATGTCTCTTTGGCAACCTCCGCATCGATCCCCGCGGCAAGCCCTGAAACCGTCGTGAGACCGGCGGCCACAAGGGGTGCTACCAAATGCTCCGTGACGCGCTTGCCGTAGTCATTCATATCTCTTGCGCCCACGAGCGCGATCGAAGGCTCTGAGAGCAATGCGAGGTCACCTCGCGCATAGAGAAATGTCGGCCGATCATCGATCTCTGCGAGCAAAGACGGATACCCCTCGTCTTCGCACGTCATCAACGTGATGTTTTTCTTCTTCAAAAGTGCCGCATACGCATCGGCGTCAAACTCTTCGATGCGATTCATGGCGAGCATCGCGGTGTCCTCTCGGCATCCCAGCTCCTGCAGCATCTGAAGAGAAAGATGCCCGAGAGCGTGGTCGAGCGAGCTGAAGCGATCACGAAGCAACGCCACGCGTTTGGCGTTCAAGACATTCATCCATGACCAACGAAGAGCAGTGAGAAATTCCATGAGCGCAGTATAACCTCCAAAAAGGCATGAAAGACGATTCTTGCTCGGATCTATTGCCATTCGAAGGGTTTATCCACAGAATATGCGGCGCCAGACAGATCTTTTCCCCGATGGAACGCCAGTAAAATGCCGATGTAGCTCAGCTGCCACGACGAGCGCAGCGAGTCGACAAAAAAGAAAGTGCTCGTCACACCCCCATCGTTCCAGCACCCCCGTAAGCCGACGTAGCTCAGCTGGTAGAGCATAGGTATCGTAAACCTAGGGTCACCGGTTCGATTCCGGTCGTCGGCTCCATCATAATTCGGTTCGTAGCTCAACTGCCACGCTGAGGCTTATCGAAGCGTATCTAAATCGCATCTGATTGCTGAAAAACACAATCTTTGTTATACTGATGCGATGTCCAAAAAAAATACACACCCGACGTCAACATTTGCTAGCGGTTTCATGATCGCGATCGTCAGCGTATCAACTGCGGCTGGCATCTACGAAACCTCAGCCAAAACGGAAAAAATCGTCATCTGCCACGTGAAAACAAAGACGCCTGAAACGAGAGAAATCAACGCTAACGCCCTTGCCGGACACATGGATCACGGCGACTATCTCGGTCCGTGTCAAAGCTCCAGCTCCTCATCGAGCAGCAGTTCTTCACAAAGTTCATCTCGGTCATCTTCCTCCAGCAGCAGCGACGTGAGTTCGAGCAGCTCAATGTCTTCAAGTGATTCCTCCTCTCAGAGCAGTGCTCTCTCTTCGAGTGAGAGTTCATCGTCCGTTTCTTCTTCGGCAAGCAGTGATGGCAGTGCTGGAAGCAGTTCCTCCGTCAGTATGTCATCTTCGGAAAACAGCTCGATACCTTCAAGCGACAGCTCATCGACAAGCACTTCGTCCTCAAGCGCGGCAGGAAGCTCGACGATCGACGATTCTGCAGCCAATCTTTTACCAGCCGCGCCCTCCGATGGCGGAGGAGCAGGCGCAGGCGACGGCATCGCGGAGAACGGAGACATCATCATCCCGATTTATCGAGGAGCGGGGCTCGCCGAACACGCATCGGTCTTGGATTTCATCCTCACGCTCTACGGCATCCAACAGCATCCGACCTATACCCACTCGCTCGAACACGACAGTCTGCAATCCGGATTCGCTTCCGACGACTCAGGGGCATCGGAAATCCTGCGAAAGCTGGCGGCCAGTTGCAGCATGTACCGCTATTTTCAGCGTCTTCATGACATGCAGCCGAATGTGCCCCAAGCAGACATCGACATGATCACGTCGCTCTTCGGCAAAGCCATCGGCCAAAATCCGGAACAGATGAAGGCCGCTCTCTCAGGACAGCCCTTCGGACAAACGAACGCCGACGGGTTCACCCAGAGCATCACGGACGCGGGATGCGCTGCGAATCCGTACGTGTACATGCCGACGACTGACGCGCAAGGCAACGGAGTGAACGAAGTGCCTCCGTCGCAAAATTTTACCAATCCTCTCCTCACTCCCGAACATCCGCTGTCGCTGCATATCGAGGATAGGAGCACGGATACGGAGCTGGCCTTTGCCATCGTGAATGATCAAGGAGAAACCTTCAGAGACTACGGCTACAGCCACGGTGAAGAGATGCACCTCATCATCTGGCGCAATGATCTGCAGCATTTCTACCACATCCATCCTCAACACGATGCTCTCGGCCTCTGGCGCCTGCCTTTCACGCCCGATGCGGGAGGTTCCTACTGGATCTATACGAATTTCGTGGATCAACACGGCAATGCGTACGCATTCCCGCTCTCTCGGACATATGCGGGAGACACCGGACCGATCGGCATCGTTCCTGATGCGGGCATGGTGAAAATAATCGGCGGTTACCAAGTCGAACTCATGCCTGCGAAAACTCCGCAAGGCATGTCCTTCGCTTTCAAGATCACGGATGCCAAAGGACAAGCGGTCCACCTGCAAAAATTCCTCGGAGCGAAAGGACATCTGTTCATGATTTCAACATCCGGATATTTCCTCCACACGCATCCGGCGACCGATGCAAACAATCTCGTGTTCTATACGGCGGCCCTGCCCGTCGGCTTCTACCGAGTCACGGTCCAATTTCAAGTCGATAAAGAAGTAGAGACGCTGTCCTTTGACTGGGCACAGTAACAAGAATCTGAGAAATGCCGCGATTTCAGCATGAAGGAGATCAAAGGCGCCCTGCGGTCTTTCGTCTTGTTGACTTTGGCATGCTTCCGAGAAGAATCCGAGCATGCCCGAACGCAATGAACATTGCACTGTGGCAGTGCTCCGACCGTCTGACACAAGTTGGGGTTCATTTTCAAAACAACTCACGGGGCCTGCAGAGATCGACGCCGATGTGCCTTACTCGGAGCCGTACAATGAGGGCGTCGATGAATGGCTGGATGAGTTTCAGGAGCGGATTCTGGAGATCTCGGATCAGCTCGGCATCCGCGCTCATATCGAAGAATACCAACTGTTTGAGGAAGGAGAGCCTCCGGGAAGACAGCAACGAAAAACACTGGAAAACGACGCTCAGATCGTGACGACGATCGATCCTTCGGACACGCTGATTGCGTATATCCATGGCATGATCCTCAAAAAGCCTGACATGCGCGCGGTTCTTGCGTTCTCGAAGTCTGAGAACATGGAGAGTTCATATGCGGTGCTGGGAACGTCGAAGATCCCCTGCTATGAAGCGCGTACTCAGGAGGTACGAGTGCGCGACATCATCATCGTGGAGAGAACGGTGGAAAAAAAGATGCTCCCGAAGATCTTCGCATTCCCGCAGAAGAATGAAGTGCAGATGGCTCACGCGGTCAGGCAGTCTTTGCGCTTCCCGTACTGCGATCAGCTGCGTGCCTGAAGAGAGAGTCGCGCTCAAAGCTCTTCTTTCTGCCAAAAAACAAACATGTCAGTCGAGTCGGACAATGCACGGTTGCACCACGTTCCTTCTCCCCCGCAACACTGTCACCCGTGCAAAAAGTCACAAAATTTGGTATACTGGTTGGATTTCAAAATGCGAAATCGAGACACAAACACTCACACACAAAAAAACATGTCCATCGAAGCCTGCATCGCGCATGCCATCCACAAGGATCTCGACATCATCGAGGCTCTGCCGGATGTGTACGAGCTACCCGTGGAGCAGCTGGAAAATCACATCGACAGCTACATTCATAATCTCCAGCAAAGCCTCGTGAAAACGATCAAGACGCTCGGCGAGCCCTACATCAAAGCCAAGGACGCCGCCGGCCTCTGCATCACATGTCTGAGGGCAGGCGTGAGCCTCCCGCCCGAGATGATGCTGAAGATGTGCCACACGATCCTCCAGCTGAATGCCATCGAGGCTCGCTTCATCGCGGACAACGCGGAAGGAGCCAGCTTGTACTACATGAAACTGACGATCGCCTAACCTTCGAGATTGAACGGAACGGCATACTCTCGGTGAAGTCGCTCATCCCGCGCTTCAACTTTTTCCTGACAAGGCATGCAATACTCCGCCTCGGGAATCGCCTGCAAACGTGTCTTGGGGATTTTTCCTTCGCAACGTTGACAGACTCCGAACACGCCGTCTCGCACTTTGGAAATTCCCAATTCAACACGTCCGAGTGTCTGCAAAGTATTGCCAAGCAACACGATATCCATCTCTTCATCTGCGCTAGATTTTGCCTGATCGACCGTATCACCGGTTCCTTGATCACGCGAAGTCGATGCATCGTTCTGACGGGCACCTCCACTCTGGCACTGCAAAAGGACTGCTCGTTTTCTCTCCAAAGATTGAAGGAACGGTTGTGCTTCCTCAGCGTTCATGCCTCCGAATTTCGTACCCATAGATGAAACTGTGGAAAAGATTGGAAGACAGTATATTTCCAATCATATCTAAAGCAAGTCAATAAGCAGCCGTATTGCGACCAGCCGCAAAAGGGAGCCACAAACCAATGGGAACGATGATTAACGCTTGGCGAACTGCGGGGCGCGACGGGCGCGGTGGAGACCCGGCTTCTTGCGCTCTTTGATGCGGCTGTCACGACGGAGGAATCCTGCTGCCTTCAAGATCGCACGGAAATTCGGATCCATGAGCACGAGCGCGCGGCTGATGCCAAGACGAATGGCATCGCTCTGAGCGACTTTGCCGCCGCCTTCGACGAATGCTTCGATGTCGACTTTCTTCACGAGCTCCGTCAAACCGAGAGGCGAGAGAGCATTCTCTGAGTGCGTGGAGAAGAAGTATTTGCCGATCTGATCATCATTCACCAAGACTTTGCCGTCGCCTTCCTGAAACAAACGTACGCGTGCGATCGCGCTCTTGCGCTTGCCGAGGCCGTAATAGAAGGGACGAGAGGTTGCCATGAGGATTAGAGCGGGAATTGGACGGGCTTCTGCGCGGCGTACTCGTGTGCTGGTCCGGCATAGACGTGGAGCTGCTTCAGGAGGTGATCACGCGTCGCGTTCTTCGGGATCATGCCCTTCACGGCGAGCTCTATGGCCTTGGCGGGGTTCTCCGCAAGGATACGCTTCAATGTGGTCTGACGAAGGTGACCGAGGTAACCGGCGTGGCGGTAATACGTCTTCTGCTCGATCTTGTCACCCGTGACTTTGATCTTCTCGGCGTTGAGAACAATCACGTGATCGGAATTCTTCCAGTGTGGCGTGTACGTGGCGCGATGACGGCCGCGAAGGACGTTCGCGATCTTCACCGAGAGACGACCGAGAATCTTGTCGGATGCGTCGACGACGTACCACTGTGCTTTCGCCGCTTTGATGAAGGAGGTTTTCATGGGAGTTAGGCGGATTTCTTGGAAACGGACTTCTTCTTTGCGGGAGCTGTCTCTTCGACGATCGGCTCGGCCGCATCGATCAACATGACATCGGCGAGAAGTGCGCCGTCACCGAAACGGGTGCCGACGGGAACGACGCGCGTGAATCCGGAGGGGCGATTGGCGTAACGCTTCGTGAGGACTTCCATCACTTTGCGGCAGGCGTTGTCATCGAACACGATCTGGTTGATCTTGCGGATCGCAAGGTCCTTGCGCTCGCGCTTGCCGATCACGATCACGCGATCGACGATGCCCTTGAGCACCTGCGCGCGCTTCTTCGTGGTGCGAATGCGCTCGTAGAGCAACACAGACGTGACCATGTTCTTCAGCATCAGGTGAGCCTGATGGGGCTTTCGTCCGAGCCGTTTTGAGTGATTGCGATGACGCATGGGGCGTGCAGTATAGGGAGAATCTTCGGAAGGCGAAAGGGTCTACTCTTCGGTCAGTTTGAGACCGCGGGTCGCGAGCGTGGCGTTCACTTCATCGAGAGCCTTCGTGCCGAAACCGCGGAAGTTCGAGAGGGTCGGAGGAGAACACTTCACCAGCTGCTCGATGGAACCGACGCCGGCGTTGATGAGCGAATTGAGCGTGCGAGGCGAGAGGTTGAGGATTTCGATCGGGGTGTAGCTCTCCTTCACGGATGAACGATCGGCCTCGGGAGCCACTTGGCTCGTGCGGCTGAAGTCAGCCATGAATTCTTTCTCGACCGTTTCCTGATCAAGCGAGAAGAAGTTGAAGTAGTTGCTGAGAAGTTGCGAGGCGAAACGGACGGCCTCATCTGCTGTCAAAGAACCGTTCGTCACCACTTCGAGCATGAGCTTCTCAAGGTTCGTGCGCTGGCCGACGCGAGTCGGTTCGACGTCGAAGCGAACGCGCTCGACGGGGCTGAAGATCGTATCGATGTGCACGAGACCGGGCTCGTTGTGTTTCTTGTTTCGATCGGAAGCAGGCTGGTAGCCGACTCCTTTTTCGACTGTCAGATCCATCTTGATGCTGCCGCCTTTCTCGAGACGGAGAAGCTCAAGATCCGGATTGAGGATCTCGATGTCCGAGCTGGCTTTGATATCGCCCGCGGTAAGAACCTTCGGTCCCTTGCCTTCAAGCGTCACGACCTCGGGGTCTTTGTGATGCTTGCGGAGCTTCACCATCTTCAGCGTGAGAGCGATGTCGAGGATGGACTCACGAACGCCCTTCAGCGTCGTGTACTCGTGGTTCGCGCCTGCGGTGCGAATCGAGCTGATGGCGGCACCCGGCAAACTGCTGAGCAGGATGCGACGAAGTGCGTTGCCAAGCGTCATGCCGTATCCCGGAGGCAACGGCCCGACCGAGAAAACGACGTGCGTCATGTCCCCTTTCTTCACCTGAGTCTGCGTGACCTTCGGCAGACCGATCTCTTCCTGAATGATGTGCATAAAAGGTGGTAGGAAACTGATAATGGTCGTTGTCTGATTAGCGTGAGTAGAAACCGATCACTTTGCGCATGTCGATCGATCCTTCGAAATGTTTCTCGTCGGACGGCAATGCGACGACCTCGAAGCTGATCGTGGCCGGATCGGCCTTGATCCAACTGGGAGCGGTGTAGCGCTCGTGGGAGGTGACAATCGGACCGAAGACAGGGGAAGATTTCCTCTGCTCGCGGACTTTCACTTTGTCGCCGATGGATACTTTGTACGAAGGGATCGTCACGCGGACGCCGTTCACGGTGAACATGCCGTGTGACACGAACTGACGAGATTGCATGCGCGTCATGGCGTATCCTGCGCGGAACACGGCGTTGTCGAGACGGCGCTCGAGAAGCGTGTGCATCATGGAGTCGGTCTGGCCGAGCGTTTGGCTGGCTTCGAGATAAATGGCGCGAAGACGAGCGTCATGCACTCCGTACGTGTAGGCCACTTTCTGCTTTTCGAGGAGCTGCTTGCCGTATTCGGAGAGCTTCACCTTGCCCGTGCGGCTGGCAGCCTGCCTTCCCGGAGGATACGGCTTGCGCTGGAGCACGCGATCGTATTTGTCGGAGCCGTAGATGTTGACGCCTTGCCTGCGTACGCGCCGTGCTTTCGGACCTGTATATCTCATGAGAGGATGAAGAGGAAAAAGAGAATGCGTGGTTTAGACACGTCGCGGCTTCGAGGGACGGCAACCGCCGTGTGCGATGGTCGTCGTGTCGATGATGGCGTCGAAATTCACACCGGCGACTTGCAGTCCGCGGATGGCCTGTTCGCGGCCCGGTCCGATGCCTTTCACTTCGATTTGGAGCGATTGGATGCCATACGCGGCCACCATGGTCATCACGCGTTCGGCTGCCACTTTGGCGGCGTAGGGCGTCGCCTTGCGCGCACCTTTGAATCCGGAAGAACCAGAGCTGGCCCACGCGAGGACCTGACCGTTCAAATCAGTCACGGAGACAATGGTGTTGTTCTCGCCGGCCTTGATGCAGACGCGAGCTTTCGGGATCGTGCGCTTCACTTTCTTCACTTTGCGCTTGCCCGCAGCCTCAGCCTTGGCGGCATCGGCAGGTACGTCGGCCATCGGATCTTTCTTCTTGGGAGGGAGGGCTTGTTCAGCCATAGGGGGAGAGGATTACGTCTTGGTAAGAGTCGTGCGTCCGGAGAGACCTGTCTTACGCTTGCCACGCTTGGTGCGGGCGTTGCGGCGGGATGTCTGACCGCGAACGGGGAGTTTCTTCTTGTGACGATGACCCCTCCACGTGCCGATGTCCTGCAGACGCTTGATGTCGAGAGAAACTTTGCGGACGAGATCACCTTCGGTGAGGAGCTTCTCAACCATCGTGCGAAGCAATCCTTCCTGCGTTTCCGTCAGCTTCTCGGCTTTGGTATCGGCGCTGATCTTGGCTTCTGCAAGCAATTTCTTCGCCATCGGACGACCGATGCCTTTGATCGCCGTGAGGGCGACTTCGATGCGCTTGTTGCCGGGGAGAATGACGCCAGAGATACGGACCATAAGAAGAGTGAGACTGGGAGAAAATTAACCCTGTCGTTGCTTGTGACGCGGGTTGCTGCAGACGACGCGACGGACGCCCTTGCGGACGATCACCTGACATTTGTCGCAGCGCTTTTTGACGGAGGGACCGACTTTCATGGTTTTGCTGGAGGAGCGTAAGGAATGGGTTGTCGAGCGCCCGTAGTGGCGAATCCGGCCGGATCATCCGTACGGAAGCGGTAGACGATGCGCCCTTTCTGCAGATCATAGGGCGTCATTTCCACACGGACTCGATCACCCGGCAGAATGCGTACTTTGTTGACGCGCATGCGGCCGGCAAGATGACAGAGCAATGTATGTCCCTTCGCTTCGTCTGAGGTGATGCGGACTTGGAACGTGGTATTGGGGAAGCACTCTTCCACAACGCCAATCATTTCAATCACATCCTTGGACACAACGACGAAACGGGGGAAAGTAAAGCTGACAGATCCTAGAGAGTTTACATGGCGAGAGCAAGGCTGCAGATGCCAAAAATAGAACTCCGTATCAGAAAAGTGTTGCAAAAAGCACAAAATATTTTATAAAAAAATTGACGGGCATTTTCGAGACACACCGCAGATCACGGACGTACAGCAGAATTATCTTCGTGCTTCAGTGCTGCAGATTTGCTCTGAGGTAAACGATTCTTTGTAAAAATTATGCATATCTCCCCCACATCGCAAGCACGTACGCTCCGAATCTCTATCATTTGATGAAAAATCGGATTTCTGCTACAATGTCCTGATTCTATGACACAAACAAACACCGCGAACGGCGAACAGAAAAAATTCACTATGCCGACCGGCGACGAGATCTACGACGGTTTAATGTGCGATATCGAGATGGACTTGATCAGCGTGAACTTGCCGAAGCTCGATGCCAAATATGCGAATGAGACTCCGGAAGATCGTGAAGCTCGACTGGAGCGTTATCAGAAGGCCTATGCCAAATACGACGAAGCCTATGCCATTTGGATGGGCGAAATGAACGCACTCGTTGAAAAAAATCGCCGCAATGCTCTACGCAGCGCCGAAGCCAAAGAGCGCGAACAGGAGGCAGTGGCGCTCTCCGCGCTCGATGCCGCCATGGCGGTCTGAATCAGGATTCAAGCGTTTCATTTTTTTCTCTTCTCTCTATGAGGCACTCACACTTCACTCTCACCGCGCGCGAAGAGCGCCTCCTCAGGATGAGTCCCGCCGGACAGGAAACTCCGAAGCCGGAGAGCCAGGAAGCACCGAAGGATGAACCGAAAGCGCCGAAAGATAACAAGGATGCCGCCGGCCAAGGTGCCAAGCGCCTTGAGGGCGCGAAGGGTGACGCTGCGAAAGTGGGGCAGAAAGCAGGAGATCAGCCGAATCCGGAGGCCACTGAAAAAGCCGAGGACGTGAAAAGGAAAGCTGAAGACGCAAAGAACGGCGCCAAGGAAGAAGGGGGTGACAAAAAGGACAAAGGCAAGGCAGAGGCTGGGCAAGATGAGAAAGACGCATCCAAAGAAAAAAAGGAGACGCCGAACGAGAAATTCGACCGCGTGAAAGACGAGCAAATCGTCAGACGCGAACAACAGAAGTACGCAGACGCTCCCAAAGACAAATGGGCGACGATTCCGAGCGGCATCATCGACAACCAAGGCAACCCGTTCCTGTACAAAGAAAGCTCAATGAAAGTCGACGGTCAGGACAAGCAAGTCCTCTTGGCGTTCTCCCCGACAACGGGGCCGCAGGTGATGGATCTGAAGACGGGAAAATGGGAAATGATCGACAGTATGTCGGCCGATCAAAAGGCACAGATCAAAGGAATCGATGATATCGCGAAGACTCATGAAGAGATCCGCAAAGCCGAAGAGAAAGAAGACCCGAAGGGAACCAAGGAAAAAGGAGCTCGCAACGGCGACAATCGAAAAATGGAAGACGGGCTGAAATCACCCGGTGCGAATCCGGATTGGTTCAAAGAAAATAAGGGCGCCGACTACTGGAAAGACGGCAGCGGCAACCAAGACATCCGCAAGGCGCTGGAAGGCGCGCTTGGCGAAGAAGGCGGCGACAAGGGAAAAGACGGAACAGGAGACAAGGCTGACAAAAAACCGGATGACAAAGGCGACAAGAAAACGCCTGACGTGAAAGATGAGTCGAAGGGAGTCGATGCGAAAAAAACTGAGAACGTGAAAGAAGGCGAGCCCAAGACGAATGCCGAGAAGCTGGACAAGCAGCTCGGTGATGCGATGAAAAAGCTCGAGAACGCCAAAAACCCGACGGATGCGTTGAAGGCGATCTTGGAAGTCATCGCGGTTGCCATCGAGTACATTCAGAAAGCTCTCAACGGCACGCTCAAGGACGATGTCAGCAAGACGGACTCCAAGGGGAAGGAGATCAAAGGCGACAAATCCAAAGAGAAAAGCGCCGAAAACACTCCGCGCGAGAAACTCCTCGATGAGATGAAGAACGGTCCTCATGCGAAGCTCTCGATGCCCGAACAGATCGCCAAAACGAAAGAGGACAAGAACACGAAGATCGCCGAGAACGAGCAGAGCATCGACACGACGAACAAGGACATCGAGGCCGTGAAGACGGACAACACCAAACTCCAGACGGAAGAGAACGACATCAAAACGAAGTTGAACGAGCTCGAAGGCAAAGACGACGCGACGTCGAAAGACCTGAAGGAAAGTCTCAACGGTCAGCTGAAAGTGGTCACCGGCAAAAAAGAGGTCAACGCGAACCGCATGAGAGAACTGACCGACAAGCGCGATGCCAAGACGAAAGAAAACGAGAATCTGAAGAAAGATCAGGCGGAGCTGAATAAAATGGGGAAGGACGTCAGTGACGCCGTCTCGCATGTGGAGAGCACGCTGAAGACCGCGATGGAGATCTTCAAAACGTTCGGTCAGGGCAAAGAAGCTCCGTTCAAAGGCTTCAAAATCGAGTCATCCGGCACCGAAAGGATCATCACGCTCGAAGGCGTCTCGCCGAAGCTGATGGAAGTCCTGAAGCCGCTCAGCAAATCGAACGACGACAAAAAAGGCACCGCGACGATCGATCTCGACAACAAGGACTTCAAGGAATTCTTGATGTCCGACGGTCTGATGCGCATCGACACGAAGCCGACGGAAAAAGCGGCCGATGCGAAACCTGCAAATGAGACAAAGTCGGCTCCTGCCGCAAAGAATGTCGCTTCGGAAGACCCTGAAGCCGGCATGCACTACGGCGAAGGCGGCATGTGGTAAAAATCCGCCGAGCTTACGCGATGATCTCCGGTCCCGCCTCGGTCAACAGCACCGAATGCTCATAGTGGCACGCGAGTGATCCGTCCGCGGTCACGACCGTCCAGCCGTCATCGGCTGTGAACACATCCGCGGAGCCCATCACGGCGATGGGTTCGATCGCGATCATCGTGCCGACGGGGAGGATCGGTCCGGTCCCCTTCTTGCCGACGTTCGGCACATCGGGAAATTGGTGCAGCGTTGTGCCGAGCCCATGACCCGTCAGCGTCTTCACCGCGTGATAACCGCCCTTCAAGAGTCTCTTCTCGATGGACGAACTGATATCCCCCACCTGCACGCCCGCTTTCACGACTTCGCGGATCACTTCTTCGAGCGTGTCCGAAACATGCGTGAGAAAGATGCGCACGTTCGGATTCACCGTGCCGACCGGAACGGAGACGCACGAATCCGTGTACAAATCGTCGTAGATCACACCACCGTCGAGCGACACGATGTCACCCGACTTCAAAAACTTGTCCGCGCGCGGAATGCCGTGCACGACTTCTTCGTTGATCGAAATGCAGAGCGTGCCCGTGAAACCGTAGTAGCCCTTGAACGCCGGTCTGCCGCCGTGATCGCGAATGTACTTCTCCGCCGCTTGATCGAGCTCCAGCGTCGAAATGCCGGGCGTCACGAGGGAGCTGACGGCGGCAAGACACCCGCGCAAAATCTCTCCGCCTTTGCGAAGAGAATGAATCTCGGCCTGCGTGAAAATCTGGCACTGAGCGTCGAAAGCCATGGGCACAGGATCGTGGAAGTCGGAGAAGAGAGCAAGCGGCTAGGCCGCAAGCTTTGTAAGATCCGCGTAGATCGCATCGACATCTCGATCGGCGGAGATGTCGGCGACTTTGCCGTCTTGTCGATACGCGTCGATGACGGGCTTCGTTTTCTGCGTGAAGGTCGCCATGCGGCGCGTAATGATCTCGGTGTTCGCATCATCGGCTCTGCCTTCGATTTTGGCGCGTCCGAGGATGCGCTGCGTGGCTTCTTCCGCGTCCAACATGAAATGAATACAACGGAAATCACGCTTGGCGCCGCTCATGACAAGATCGAAATCTTTCTTCTGCGTGTCGTCCCGCGGGATACCGTCGAAAAGAATCTTCACGGATTTCGGCCTCGCCGCGATCGCCTCTTTCACGACCTGCATGATGATCTCGTGCGGCACGAGATGACCCTGATCGATGTATCCCTGCACGGTCTTGCCGAGCGCGGAACCCGACGCGACGATCTTGCGAAGCTCTCCGCCCGCCTCGAAAATATCATAACCGAATTCGGCCGCGAGCTTCTTGGCTTGCGTGCCTTTGCCCGAGCCTTGGATTCCGAAGAAGACGAGGTCCATGAAAAAAGCGGATAGCGGATAGAAAGTAGCTGTTAGAAAACAAAAAGCCAACCTCAAACTACCCGCTCATCGCTACTCGATATTCTCTACACCAATTTCTCGTAGTCGTGCGCGAGAAGCTGCGCATTGATCTGACGAATCAACTCGAGAACGACGCCGACGATGATGATCAAACCTGAGCCGGAGATGATCAAATCCTGAGACGAGAGCGTCGAATATTTCGTGAAGATGAGCGGGATGATGGCGACGACGCCGAGGAATGTGCCGCCCCAGAGGTTCAAGCGGTTGCTGATTTTCTCGAGCATCTTGGCGGTCTCGCGTCCGGGCCTCACGCCCGGGATGAAGCCTCCGCGCTTCTGAATGTTCTCAGCCAGCTGATCGGGACGGAAGGTCACGGAGACGTAGAAGTACGTGAAGACGAGAACGAGGAGGAAGTACAAACCGATGTACAGGAAGGACGGATTTTGAGAGCTCAGGTTGAGTTTGATGAAATTCACAATGCCCGCGAAACGCGGAGCGGTCTGCAGAAATTGCGCGATGAGCTGCGGGAAGGTGATGAGCGAGATGGCGAAGATGATCGGCACCATGCCCGCCTGATTGAGGCGAATCGGAATGTTGCCCTTCACGCCGCGACCCGCGCCCTGATTCGCGTACGTGATCGGAATCGCGCGATGAGCGTCCGTAAAGAGAACGACCGCAACGAGAAGTGCAAGTGACACGATGAGGAACAAGTAGAACGCGCTGAGTTTGTCCTGACCGGCGATGAACATCGTGGAGATCGTGTTCGGCATGCGTGCGACGATACCCGTGAAGATGATGAGCGAGATGCCGTTGCCGATGCCTTTCTCGGTGATGAGCTCACCAAGCCACATGACGAACACGCAACCGACGGACACGAAGAGCATCGGAGCGAGAACGGCGGGGAACGAGAGCGGAACGATGTTGCCGCTGCCGCCTCTGTTCAGAAGCAAAAGGAAACCGTAACTCTGGACGAACGCGAGAACGATCGAGAGCCAGCGAGTGTACGTGTTGATCGTCTGCTGACCCTGCACTCCCTCTTTGCTGAGCGCTTCGAGTTTCGGAAAGATGACGGTGCAGAGCTGCAAAATGATGGATGCGTTGATATACGGCGAGAGACCGAGCAAGGCGATCGAGAAGTTCTGGAGCGCACCACCCGTGAGTGTTGCGAAGATGCCGAGTGTGCCGCCGGCGTCGCTGTTCGCGAGAAATTTCTTCAAAAGAGCCTTGTCCGCGCCGGGCACGCTGATGTGCGAAATGGCACGATAGATCAACAAAATCGCGATCGTGAACAAGATGCGCTTGCGCAGATCGGTCGAATGCCAGAGTTGCTTCAGGTACGTGAACATGTGTTACGCCTTGGCAATGGTGACGGAGCCGCCGGCTTTCTCGATGGCTGCTTTGGCGCTCTTGGAGATGGCGTAGACCTTGAGTGTGAATTTCTTGGTGACGGTGCCGCGACCGAGCACTTTGAGCGGCAACTTTCCCCTGATCAAACGAAGTCCCGTGAGTGACGAACGATCGTGTGCGCCGGCGGGAGCCTTGGACTCGAGCGTGTCGAGGTTCAGGATTTCCACGTCCACGCGAGTCGGGCTCAAGAATCCTCCGAGCTTCGGCTGACGACGGATGAGCGGCGTCTGGCCTCCTTCAAATCCGAGACGGCGACCTTTGCCCGTGCGGCCTTTCTGACCTTTGCCTCCGCGACCGGCAGTCGTGCCGAGACCGGAACCGTTGCCGCGCGCGACGCGACGTCGAGTCTGAGTGGAACCGCGATTGGGCTTGAGAGTGTGGAACATAAACGGTGCGAGAATTGGGAACGCGCTGACTGGATCGAAGGGATTCTACCAGTGCGGGCGGGGAGATTACAGGGGAAAAGGGGGCAGGTAAAGACATCTGAAGCGGATAGCAGGCAGAAGGTAGCGAATGGAAAAACCAATGACTACCCGCTTCTCGCTATCCGCTCATTCTTGACTTTCCTCAGAGAATCTCCACACTTCTCGCGTACAGATGAAATCCTTGTCCCTGACGCTCGGCCTCAACCTCCTCTCGCTTACGGCGGGAAGGCGGCTGGCTGCGTAAGAGAAAAAAACAAGACGCAGAGCCTCCTTCCCCAGCCGAGGCCGATTTCCCGTATGCGGAGATCGGTGCGTTTTTGTTTTCTTCTTTTCCACCTCACCATGAGTCATCCTCCCGAATCATCGAAAGAGAGATCGCTCTCTGTCGCCGACTTGCAAGCATTGGGCTTTGAATCCGAAAAAGATCCGCTGGCCGCGGCGAACGCGAGCATCGCGCAAAGTTATTTCTTCATCAGACCCGCACAAAACGGCGTGCCGGCGTTGCGACTCAACATCGCGCGTCATCAATTGGTTGAAAAAAAGAATCTCTGGCGTGTCAGTTTCTCCGACGGCGCCAAAGATCTCGCATCGTCCATCATTGGAGGCGACGGCACGCGCTACCGCTCCGCGGACATCGAACCGGAGCACATCCTGTCGACCATTCAACGCTTCGCCGCAGAGATCATCGCGGAGCACACCGCACAGGATCCTCGCGTTACGCGCATTGCGGAGCATGCAACTGACGCACGCGACTCCGTACATCGCTGCATCAATTGCGGCCAGACCGCCGATATGGAAGCCAAGTACTGCGGCCTCCCGAACTGCGATGAGATCGCAGCGACACACTGATCTCTTTCATTTCCCAAATTTCCTCATCTCACCAATGAACACATCATCAGAGTCAGAACGCGTCATCATCTTCGACACCACGCTGCGTGACGGCGAGCAATCTCCACGCGCGAGCATGACCATGAAACAAAAACTGGAGATCGCGCACGCTCTGAAAGAACTCGGCGTCGACGTGATCGAAGCGGGCTTTCCGATCGCGAGCCCAGACGACTTCGCAGCCGTCGCGGAGATCGCAGCCGCGGTGCAAGGACCGACGATCGCGGCACTCGCGCGAGCGAACGAAAAAGACATCGTCAGCGCGGGTGAAGCGTTGCAAGGCGCGACCAATCGGCGCATCCACACCTTTCTTGCCACGAGTCCGATTCATCGGGAATTCAAACTGAAGATGACGAAAGAACAAATTCTGCACAGAACCGACAAGCATGTCCGACTTGCGAAAACATTCACGGACGACGTGGAATTTTCTCCGGAAGATGCGGGCCGAACCGAGCTCGAGTATCTCACCGAGATCGTCACGGCCGCGATCGAAGCCGGAGCCACGACGATCAACATCCCCGACACGGTCGGTTACTGCACGCCGGAACAATATGCGGCAATCTTCAGGCATCTGAAGAATCACGTGCCGACAATCGATCAAGTGATTTTGAGCGCGCACTGTCACGATGATCTCGGTCTCGCAGTCGCGAATACGTTGGCCGCGATCGGCGCCGGAGCGAGACAAGCGGAAGTGACCGTCAACGGCATCGGCGAACGCGCGGGGAACGCGCGCTTGGAAGCGGTCGTCATGGCGCTGCACATACAGGAACAGCAATACGGCGTGCGCACGAACATCAAGCAAGCGCTCATCGTCCCGACCAGTCGCCTCGTGCAGATCGCAACATGGGCCGTGCAGCCGAACAGCGCGATCGTGGGTCGCAATGCATTCGCGCATGAATCGGGCATTCACCAACACGGCATGATGTCGCATCCCGATGCGTACGAAATCATGCGACCCGAATCCGTGGGATGGGACGGCACGGAGATGGTGCTCGGCAAACACTCGGGCAAAGCCGCGGTGATCGACGCGATCAAAAAACTCGGCATGCCGGTGCGCGACGAACATGTCGACATGATCATGACGCGTTTCAAAGCACACGCGGACACGCAAGCCGTGAACAAAAAATACGTCCCGGAAGAGGAGCTCCTCGACGCCGTCTATTTTCCGGCCATCATTGAAGCGACGGGCGGTGACGCGATCACGGACGTGCGCGAGCTGGGACGCGTCAACGGTTGCATCACGGTCGAAATAACCACCGCCGACAAATGCACGATCATCGGCACTGCGTCGACCCCCGAAGAAGGACTCATGAACGCGATGCAAGCCGCACTCAAACAAATCATGTCCGATGCGGACATTCCCGAACACGGCTTCACCGTGGAAACGACAGGCAGCGGCTCGGATGCGATGGCCTTGGCCTCGATCACGATGGCGAATGCGCATGCGGCGACCAGAACCGCGCGCCATGCGAATACGGAGACTGCATCCGTGCTGGCGCAGATCGCGGCGTTCAACTCTCTCATGGCCTTGAATCGCTACGAACATGCCTGAGCTGAAGAGGGAGGTCTCCGCGTTGATTGTTCATTCCTAAACCCTTGACTTCCCTCCAGCTTCCTTCAGGATTATAGCCACACTTTTCCCCTCCGCTCTGCGTGGAATCCGCTCTCCAACTCAACATCGAACTGCCGAATCACCCCGGCGCACTCGCTCGCATGTCCGACATGTTGCGTGCCGCCGACGTGAACATTGAAGCGCTCTTCTCAACGGACGGAGAAAAAGAATCCGTCGTCCATCTGATCGTCGATGACACGGAAACCGCCAAACTCGTGCTCCGAGAAATCGGCAAACTGACAACGACCGACGTGCTGGCGGTCAAAGTAAAAAACGCACCGGGTGCCATCGCGCATGTCGCTCGCGTCTGCGCCGGCGCGCAGATCAACATTCGTCACATCTACGCCACGTCGCTCGGCAAAGAGGCCATGGTCTACCTCGCCGTGGACGATCTGGAGAAAGCGCGAAAGCTCTTGAAATAATCACGCGCTGATCGCTGCAAACGTCTGACCGAACTCCTCCGCCGCCTCGGGGCCATTGCCCGTGACGAGCAGTCCGTCCACGGTCACCGCTTCGCCCGTGTACTCGGCGCCTCCGTCTTCGAGGATTTTGATTTGCCTACCTTCGCTGCCCCACACCGTCGCGCGCTTGCCCGACAGCACGCCCGCTTTCGCCAAGATCGTCGGAGCAATACAGATGGCTCCGAGAGGCTTCTCGGCTTTGAAAACATCTTGAGCGAGCCTTTGCGCATCAAGATCATCGGCCAGCGGAGCGGCACCCGGTCCGCCGATGAAAGCAACGCGGTCGTAATTTGCCACGTCGACATCTTTCATTGCGATGACCGCTTCCTCCACCGAACCGAATTTACCGACGCATTCCCCCGTCCTCGTGCTGGCAAGAATCACGTGAAAACCGGCCTCTAGGAGAGCTTCACGAGTTCCCTGCAGCTCGTGATCTTGAAAACCGTTCTTGGCGATGACGATGAGCGCGCGGTTCATGAGTCTATTTTTACGGGTGCATCTACTCCAGGCAATGAAAAACTTTGCCGATATTTTTCTCGCAGTTTTTGAAATTTCTCTGCCATCTCAGGTGGCATGCATGGATTTGGTAAACAGACTTCCTCGAAAATTTCTTGATGCAATGCCAATTTCAATAGAATGGACTCAATAGCTTGAACATTATCATGCTCTTCAAATACAGGAGCAAGAATCTCTATTCCTCTTTGCATGCATTCTGCTTTCCATATAGTCCAATCATCCCTATGGATAGGGATATCCGGTAAAGCCTCTTGAAAGTTAATCCAAACCGCTAGTAATAATTTATTGAAATCGCTTAGAGTCATTTTACGAATATGCTCTCCTGTAAGACAACCTGAAATCAGTAGCTGACCTCGATCGACATCAATGACATCCGATTGAGTCATTCGTGCTTCATCAACTGCCCTATTGAGTCTCGCAGCTGCATACTCTGCAATCGCATCCGGACCGCCATACAGCGCACATGCCCATTCCGACCAATTTCTGTCTTCAATGATGTCATTTCTCTCAATGAATTCAGACATAGGCAAACGAGCTTATCGAAGCACTGTGTCAAAAGCCACATAGCTCTCTAGAGGAAATTCGGCTTCGACTGCTCATCCGTCTTTTTGACGTCCTCCGCAGTTCGCTTCACTTCTTTGATCGGAAGATTCGGACCCTCGGGGATGTGGATGCCGAGCTCGGCGGCGGACTTGGCGGCGACGGCGACTGCTCCGCCCTGTGCGTGAGCGATGGCCACTCCGGCATCGGCTGCGACGGCCACACGGCTGCCGCGGAGCGTCCTAAGAGCCAACATGGCTGCCTGAGCGTTCACGAGCTTGTTGTTGGTGCCGAATCTCTTGGCGAGGATGTCCTGCACTCCTGCAAGATCGAGGATCGTACGGAGCGGACCTCCGGCGATGATACCCGTACCTTTGCTGGCAGGCATGAGACGAAGCTTGGCCGCTTTGTGCTTCACATTCACTTCGTGCGGGATCGTGCTGCCGTTCATCGGGACGATGAGCATGTGACGTTTGGCGTCACGCTGAGCTTTCTGAATCGATGCTTGGACTTCCGTCGCTTTACCGGTGCCAAGACCCACTTTGCCCTTTCTGTTGCCGAGCACGACAACAGCGCGGAAACGCATGCGACGACCTCCTTTCACCACGCGCGTCACGCGATCGATGGCAAGCGTCACGTCCTCGTACTCCGAGGGCTCACGACGACGTCCGCCGTCTCGGCGGTCGTTCTTCTTGCGATCTGGGTGGGTGGTTTTGGCGGTCATGAGAACGGGCTGGAGAGAGAAGAACTAGAACTGAAGGCCAGCGGCACGAGCTGCGTCGGCGAGAGCCTTCACGCGTCCGTGATACTTGCGGCCGTTACGATCAAACGTGATGGCGGTGATTTTGAGGTCTTTGGCTTTCTTCGCGATCGCTTCGCCGACTTTCACGGCTTCGGCGATGTTCTTGCCCTTTGTGGACGTCACGAACGCGAGTGTCTTGCCTGCGGAATCATCGATCAACTGAACGTAGACCTTCTTCAATGAAAGAAACACTGTGAGACGCGGACGCGCGGCGGTGCCGATCACGCGTGCGCGGATGCGACGCTTGCGAGCTTGCCTGAGTTGAGTCTTGGTGGGACGCACGAGAGAGAGGAGGAAGCGAATGAATTACGCGGCTGCACCTTTGGCGGCTGCGGCCTTGCCCGGCTTGCGACGAACTTGTTCATCGGTGTAACGGATGCCCTTGCCCTTGTACGGCTCCGGCGGACGGAGCGACCTGAGGTTGGCGGCGACCTGTCCGACGAGCTGCTTGTCGATGCCGCGGATGGTCAAAAGGTTCTTGTTCTTCTCGTCCTGCATCACTTCGATGCCCTCCGGAATCGGGAACTCGATGGGGTGCGAAAATCCGAGGCTCATCGTGAGTGACTTTCCTTTTTGCACGGCTTTGAAACCGACGCCGACGATCTCAAGCTTGCGCTCGTGTCCGCCCGCGACGCCTGCGATCATGTTCACGAGCAAAGCGCGTGTCAAACCGTGGCGCGCTTTGGCTTCGCCGTTCTCGAGAATGCGCTTCACCGTGATCACGCCTGCATCGATCCCGACGGAAACCTCGGGGAGCAGTGCGTACGTGAGCTCGCCTTTCGAGCCTTTCACATGGACGGTTCCGGCCTTCACCTCAACGGTGACACCTTCCGGGATTGCGATGCTTTTGGCTCCAATACGAGACATGAGAGTTGGGAAGTGGACTTTAAGAAACGGTGCAAAGAATTTCTCCTCCGACGTTCTTGGCGCGAGCCTCTTTGCTGGTGAGGAGACCGGAACTCGTCGAGATCACGGCGATGCTGTTGCCATGCAGGAGCTTGCGAATGTCGCTGGAGGCGACATATTTGCGTCCGCCCGGTGTCGAAACGCGCTTCAGAATCAATGCGGGACGATCTGCCTTGAACGTGACGACGATCTCTCTGATGGAACCTTCGCCTTCCACGGAAACATTGTCGATGAATCCGTTCTGCTTCAACACCTGACAGATCGCTTCTTTGAGCTTCGACCACTGCGCGCGGCATTCGGTCCTGCGACCGTGCTGAGCATTGCGCATGCGGGTGATAAAGTCGCCGATGGGATCAGTGAGAGGCATGGAAGAGAAAAGAATTACCAGGAAGACTTGGTGAGACCGGGGATGTCGCCGTTGCACGCGAGTTCACGGAAGCAGATGCGGCAGATGGCGAAGAATCGCATATAGCCGCCCTTGCGACCGCAGAGCTTGCAACGGTTGTAGCAGCGCGTCGGGAACTTCGGCTTCTTGCCCGCAGCGACGGACTTGGCGTGAGCCTCGTTCTTTCTTTTCCAGCTGATGATGAGAGCGGTTCTGGCCATGGAGAGAAGAAATCTTGGGAAGGAGGGGCTGGAGTATCGCAGGGTTACGCATTCTTTTCAACGTCTGCCTTCTTGTTCACGATGGGCTTCTTGAAAGGCACGCCGATCTGTTTCAGGAGTGCCAGACCGCGTGCGTCGGTACCGGCATTCGTCGTGATCTGGATTTGCATGCCGAAAATCTTATTGGCGTCGGGTGCGGGGAGCTCCGGAAAGATCGACTGATCGACGAGTCCGATGGCGTAGTTGCCGTGTCCGTCAAGCTTCGGCGTGAGTCCGCGGAAGTCACGAATGCGCGGAAGAGCGTAGCTCAGCAAACGATCGAGGAAGTGATACATGCGCTTGCCGCGGAGCGTGATCATCATGCCGACGATCATGTTCTCGCGAATGTTGAAGTCGCTGATGGATTTTCGAGACCTGCGGACGGCTGGACGCTGACCCGTGATGGTCGCGAGTGAATCGGCGATGAAAGCCTGCATGTCTTTGGCGGAATACTTGTTTTGGCTGAGACCGACGTTCACGATGACCTTCGTGATGCGCGGAAGTGCATTCACGTTCGTGACCTTCAGCTCTTTCTTGAGAGCTTCTGCGATCGTAGTTTCGAGCCGTTTCTTGAGGGGGACGAAGGTTGTCATGGTGGATTAGGAACCGCGACCGGTGGAACGAGTTTGAATCGTGGACTGTGTGGGAGCCGGACCTGCCTCGGCCTTTCCGGCGGCGGACGTCGCGTCCGAACCAAAGCCGGCTTTCTTCCAGAGACCCGGTTTCTTCACGGTCTTCGGATCGGCGAGTGATGCCTTCTTGTCGCCTTCTTTCGAGAGATCGACCTTCACGCGGGAAAGGGCAGTGCCGCTCTTCTTGCTGATGCGAACTTTCTGACCCGTCTTCGCGTCCACTTTGTACCCGATGCGGCTCGGCTTGCCCGTCTTCGGATCGACGATCTGCACATTGCTGATGTGGATCGACGCCTCGAACTGCACTTTCTTGCCGGCAGCCTGCGCGGTCTTCTTGATATGCTTCGTCACCATGTTCACGTCGCTGACGATGACGCGATTGGCCTCGGTGAGCACGCGCATGATGGTGCCCTTCTTGCCCTTGTCCTTGCCGGCGATGATGATGACGGAATCACCGTGTGAGAGCTTCATAAAGTTAGAGAACGTCGGGGGCTTGAGAGATAATTTTCTGGTAACCGGCACCGCGGAGTTCGCGGGCGACGGGACCGAAGATGCGAGTGCCTTTCGGTTCTTTGTTGGCGTCGATGATCACGCACGCGTTGTCATCGAAGCGGATGCCGCTGCCGTCTTTCCTGCGCGTCATGAATTTCGTGCGGACGATAACGGCGCGCTCCACGGCGTGCTGACGAACGGTACCGCGCGGCGCGGCGCTCTTGATGGCGACGACGATCACATCGCCGATGCCGGCGTAGCGACGCTTGGAACCTCCGAGCACTTTGATGCACATGCAGGTTTTGGCACCCGTGTTATCGGCAACGTTGAGGACGGTCTGCTGCTGGATCATGATTTGGGGGCGGAATCTTTCTTGCGCGGCTTCTCCGCGAGAGCGTCGCGGTGATCGCGTTTCGTGTTCTGTTCGATGTCTTCCGTCTTCATCTCCGCGACGCGAATCGCACGTTTGAGAACCTCGGTGACGCGGAAACACTTTCTCTTGCTGATCGGACGGCACTCCGTGATGACCACTTCGTCACCGACGCCGAGATCATTCTGTCCGTTCGTGTCCGCGAGGAATTTCTTGCTGACGCGATAACGCTTCAAATAAATCCTGTGCATCACGTAGCGGTGCACCGTGACAGCCACTGTGTTTTGCATCTTGGCCGAAGTGATGACACCGGTCTTCGTACGCATGGGATAAAAAAGGAGAGTGAGAGAAAATCAGAATCAGGACTTCTTGGATTTTGTGCCGGGACGTTGTACAGACTTTTTCTTCGCTTGGGAAGACTTCTTCTCCGTCTTTTCCGTTTTCGCAGCGGGTGCAACCGGAGCTTTCACGGCTGGTGCGACCTTCTTCATCATGTTGAGCACGGTCATCATGCGAGCGATCTCTTTGCGCTTGGACTTGAAGAGAGCGTGGTTCTTCTCTTTCTGCATCTCGACGCCCATGCGCATCTTGGCATACTCGATCCTGTGGACGGCGATGTCGCGGCGGAGTTCGTCCGGCGTCATGCGCTGCAGCTCGGTGGTGGGAGTTTGGTTCTTCATACCGTGTGCTTGTGAATGCTGACGATGAATTTGGTGGCGACGGGGAGCTTGTGAGCGGCCAAACGGAAGGCCTCTTTCGCCATGGCCTCAGGCAGACCGTCCATCTCGAAGAGCATGGTGCCCGGCTTTACGACACATGCGTAAAATTCGACGGCGCCTTTTCCGGATCCCATGGGCACCTCTGGCGATTTTCTCGTGATGGCCTTCTGCGGGAAAATGCGACACCAAATCTTGCCTGCGCGTGCGGCCTCATGCGTCAATGCACGCCTGGCGGCTTCCAACTGACGAGAAGTGATCTCGCCCGCCTCCTGAGATTTCAAACCGTACGTACCGAATGCGAGCTCGGCGCCGCGCGTCGCCTTGCCACGGAACTGGCCGCGGCCGCGATGCATCTTCCGGTATTTGGTGCGAATGGGTTGTAACATGATCAGGGAGTTAGACTGCTTGGGGGAGTGATTTCAGAGCGGCGGATTTGGCTTCTTGGATTTTCTTGAACACCATGCCCTTGTACACCCAGACCTGAATGCCGATCGTGCCGTACATGGTGACGGCGTGACGGTTGGCGAACTGAATGTTGGCGCGGAGAGTCTGGAGAGGAACGTTGCCTTCTTTGAACGCGTCGGCGCGAGCGATCTCGGCACCGTTGAGACGTCCGGAAACGGCGATCTTGATGCCGACGGCACCGGATTGCATCGCCTTCTCCATCGCCATCTTGCAGGCCCTGCGATAGGGCATGCGACGCTGGATCTGGCCCTGAATACTCTCGGCGACACAGGCCGCATCGGCATCGGGATTGCGGATTTCATGGACGTTCACTTCGAAGGAACCGGCGAAACGCTTCTCCAAATCTTTGCGAAGATCCTCGATGGACGCACCCTGCTTGCCGATGATGACGCCGGGCTTGCTGGTGTGGATCATGACGGAGACTTTCTTGCCGCGCTCGATCTCGATCAAGCTGACGCCGGCCTCGTTGTATTTCTTCTCGAGATAACGGCGAATCAGAACGTCATCGAGATACATGGAGCGGTACTTGTCCTTCACGGCGAACCACGTGCTCGGCCACGAATGCGTGATGCCGGTACGGAAGCCGTTGGGGTTTACTTTCTGTCCCATGATTACTTGGAGGAAGGGGAAGTTTTCTTTTTCGGAGCGGGAGTGACGGTCGCGTCGGCCTTCACCTCTTTTTTCTTCTTCGGGGCGTCGGGGTAACCGAGCGTGATCGTGATGTGGCACATGAATTTTCGGATCGGACGAACACGACCGCGAGCCATCGGCACACCGCGACGGTATGCGGTTCCTTGGTTCACGACGACGGTCTTCACGATCATCATTTGGGCATCCTGCTTGAAGTTATGTTGCGCATTCGCGATCGCGCTGCGCACCACACCTTCAAAGAGGCGGGCGCTTTTCTTGCTGGTCTTGCGGAGCAGTTCCAATGCGTCCGGCACGGTCATGCCACGAACGATCTTGGCCATGAGATTGGCCTTTTTTGGAGCGAGCCGAGTGGAGTGGAGGTGAGCGTGCATGAGAGATCTGGATTATTTTGCGGGAGCGGCGGCGGGCTTCGGAGGTCCTCCTCCCGGTGCTCCGCCCGGAGCGCCTCCCGGAGGTGCTGCCTCGGCTTTGCTCATCTTGCCGCCGTGGATGCGGAACTTCGTCGTCCAGCTGAATTCACCGAGTTTGTGACCGACCATTTGCTCCGTGACGTAGACGGGAGGGAACTCCTTGCCGTTGTGAACCGCGAAGGTAAAACCTACGAAGTCCGGCGGAATGTCCGAGTCGCGAGCCCACGTCTTGATGATCTTCTTCTCCTGTTTCTGAACCATTTTCAGAACTTTCTCGAGGAGACGAGGATCAACGTACGGGCCTTTTTTGAGTGAGCGTGTCATGAGAGATTAGAGAGCGGTCGTCGTCAGGATGAATGCGACGGCGATGAGAGGAATGATGATCTGATACAAGGGGTTGGGGGGTAAGAGGTCTCGGCGACTGACTATACACTACTTGTTCTTCTTCTTTTTCGTGCGTCGGCGGATGATGAGGTTCTCGCTCTTGCGATGCGGACGGCGCGTCTTCACGCCGAGAGCGTGCTTGCCCCACGGTGTCTTCGGATATTTGAGACCGATCGGCGAGTGTCCTTCTCCTCCTCCATGCGGGTGATCGACGGCGTTCATGGACTTGCCGAGGACTTGCGGCTTCTTGCCGAGCCAACGGTTGCGACCGGCTTTGCCGATGGTAATGAGGTGATGGTCGACGTTGCTCACGGTACCGACGGAGGCGTAACAATTGCGGTGGATGCGGCGCATTTCTCCGCTCGGGAGTTCGACGAGGGCGTACTGACCGTCGAGACCGACGAGCACCGCGCTGGTGCCGGCTGAACGGACGATCTGTCCGCCGCGTCCAATCTGGAGTTCGATGTTGTAAATGCGATAACCGACCGGCACGTGCTCGAGCTTCATGCGATTGCCCGGCTTCACTTTCGTGCGCTCGCTGCAGACGATCTCATCGTCGACTTTGAGGCCTTCCGGAGCCAACACGTAACGCTTCTCACCGTCCATGTAATGAATGAGGGCGATGTAGGCGGAACGGTTCGGATCGTATTCGATGGCGGAAACGCGACCCGTGATGTTCTGCTTGTCGAACTGCTTGAAGTCGATCTGACGGAGCAGGCGCTTGTGTCCGCCGCCACGATGGCGAACGGTGACGCGACCGAAGTTGTTGCGGCCGCTGATGCGCTTCTTGCCCTCGGTCAAACTCTTCTCAGGACGCTTCTTCGTCAGACCGGAGAAGTCCGCGATCGTCATCTGACGTCGTGCGTTGCTCGTTGGTTTCTGCTGGATGACAGGCATGGGAGCTTAGGCGGCTTGGAAATTGGCGAGATCAAGAGTTTTGCTCTTCTTGGTGAGTCGAACGATCATGCGCTTCGTGCGATGACGCTTCTCCATCGTTCCCTGACCGACGATGCGCGTTTTCGGCGTCGTGCGGAGCACGCGGATCGAAGCGACTTCGACGTCGTAGTACTTGCGGAGTGCGTTTTTGACATCAACCTTCGTGGCTTCCTGCTTCACGCGCATCACATACGTTCCCTCGGCCTTCATGCGCTCAGCTTTTTCGGTGATGACGGGGCCGATGATCAGAGAGGAGAGGTGCATGGATTATTTGGCGGACTTGGAGGATTTGGCGGGTTTCGTTTTCTTCTTCGGAACCTTCTTCGCTGCCGCCGCGGCCTTTTTCTGTGCGGGAGACTGATGCTTGATGGGAGCTTTCTTGGCTGCAGTCCTCGGTTTGTCATCGGCCTTCTTGATCTTGGCGGCCTTCTTCTCGATGGTCTCGCTGGTCTTCAGGAACGTCTGTTCGGCGACCTTGAGAGCATCGACCAAAAAGATGATGCGCTGCGAACCGAGAACGTCTTCGGGATTCAAATACTGAGCGAGGATCGTCTTCACACGGGGCACGTTGCGAGCGGAGAGCTCAAGACCGCGCTGATGAGCGGCCATCACGACGGTGATCTTGCGGCCGATCTCGATCGGGAGTTTCTTCAGAAGATTCATGAACGTCTTCGTCTTCACTTCGTCCGGATAACTCTCGAGACCGAGAATGGCACCTTCCGAAGCGCGAAGAGAGAGACAAGAAAAGAGTGCGGCGCGGCGCATTTTTTTCGGCATGTCTTTGACGAAGTTGGACTCGTTGCGAGGACCGAAAGCTTTGCCTCCTCCTTTCAAGAGCGGAGAACGAATCGGACCGCGACGCGCGTTACCCGTACCCTTCTGCTGGAACATCTTCTTCGTGGAACCGACGACCTCGCCGCGGTGCTTCACGTGAGCGATGGAATGACGACGGTTGCTCTGTTGACGAACAAGAGCCAAATGCATGAGACCTTTGTTGATCGGCGCCTCGAACATGGCGGCGGGGAGCTCAACTGAGCCCTTCTTCGTACCCGTTGCTGTGTAGACGTCGATTTTCATGGATTATTTCTTGGAAGAAGGAGCGACTTTCTTGGCAGCAGGTTCAAGCATGAGGGAAACGAACGAACCGTTCGCACCGGGAATGGGGCCTTTCACGCCGATGATCTTGCGACCTTCGTCGCAGACCAATACCGCACGATGTTTAATGGTGATGGTGTCCATACCCATGTGACCGGCCATTCTCTTGCCGGCATGGATGCGACCCGGCCATGTGCGCATACCCACGGAACCCGGCTCGCGCTTGAAGTGAGAACCGTGTGTTGCGGGACCTCCGGAGAAGTGGTGACGCTTCATGACACCCGCGTATCCCTTTCCTTTGCTGATGCCGGTGATCGTCACGAGACTCTCCACCGGAAGCGACGTCACCGTGATCTTCTTTCCCTTCTCGTAGGCTTCCAATGATTCGACCGTGAATTCTTTTTCGGCGCGATAACGGCTGATTTCCTTGCCTTTGCGAGTCTTCACGATGCGCTCACCGACGCCAAGAACGACAGCTTGGTAACCGTCTTTCTCCGTCGTCTTCGTGCGAATGATGTTGTTGTCCTCGACCTGCAAATACGTCACGGGAACGGCTTCTCCGTTGGGGAGAAACACGCGGGACATGCCGATCTTGCGGGCGATAACACCGAGAGCCATGGATAAACTTGGAGGTTCCATCAGATTCGCTTGTCCCTGTTCTGACTAAGAGCGGAAAGAGTTTCCCGCGGGAGACGAATCAAAGAACGTAAGTCAAAAAGCTGACGCACTCTACGGACACGCCGAAGTCAGGTCAAGAGAGATTGACGACTTCTTTTCGTCACGAGCGCGACGGCAAACGCATGGCGAAATGATCTTCTTGCATCGGAACGTTTCTTTCTTCTTTTACCAACTCCAACACGGGTTCCAAAAATATGCGATGCGATAACCGGCTGCATTGCACACGGGGACATACCGATGCGCGGAACAGACGTAGTACCCGCATGTGGAAACAACGGCGGGAAGAGCCGGGACTGCATACGGCATGTTCGGGGCGCCATAGGCTGCATTCGCGGCTTCAGTCATGGGAACTGCGAACACGGAGAGTGCGAGCGTCGTGGCGGCCAAGAATGTAAGAAGTGAACGCATAAAATATAGACAAAAGGAGCGAATTGTATTCTAGATTTAGAAATCTGCAAGCCCATCGGGCCGCACACGCTTTCACAGTCCCCGATCACAAACCGAAAATGCAGTGTTTCGCTGTACCGGAAGCGGTTTTTCAGGTATACTAACTGGAAAAATTCATATCCAATTTTCCCACGCTTCCCATGGCTGAGCCCATCGAAAAAAACATCGATTCGGCGGTCCAGAAAGGGCCCGATGCCGTCACGGCGTATATCCGCGGAGATGAAACAAGCGAACGCGCGGCTCAAGTGGATCGCGCTCATGAAGCGTTGGACCGTCTGAAAGCGGATAACCTCGGCATCGACAATGAGAACAAGAAGCCGATTCTCAAGGCGATCATCGGCCAATTGGACGGGATGAAATTGGCGGGCCTGAAGGACGTGACCGGAACGAAGCCGAATCTGGACACACTGGAAAAGCGCCTTCTGGAAGCCAAAAACAAAGCTCTCGCACAAGAACGAACGATGGCGGTCGGCAGCGAAGTGCTCACGAATGAAGTCCGTGAAGTCGTCACGGACATCAAAGGGATGGATACGAACGCATTGAAAAGCGTCGGCATCTTCGTCGGCATTCCCGTACTCGTCGGTTACCTGACCAAATCACTGTTCGGCAAAGGTGACGGCCAAAACAAACCCGGCATCGTCCGCCGTTTCTTCAGTTGGATGGCGGGGATCGGCATCGGAGTCGCTGCATTCATGGGGCTGCGGATGGGTAGCAGAGCGATCGGCGACGCCAAGGGCGCCATCGACGAAATGACGAACATCCCGAAGCGAGCGAAGGAAATGTTCGATCAAGCCGGAGCAGCTCTCCGAGAAAATGCGGGGCCGCTCAAACCAGCGGTCGATGTCGGCATCGGCATCGGCAACGCCGTGAACAAGAATGCCGTCAATGCCGCGACTGTCGTCAGCGAGAACGCGAAATTTGTGACGGAGTTGATCGCGCAGAAAAATTTCAAAGATGCGACGGTCTATGTGATGCGTAGCGGAGGACATGTTGTCTTCGAAGACGGGAAAGCAATGCTGAACCTCGCGGGAGAAACATTCCTGTTGCCTGCGGAGTCAGTCTTGCAAATTGGAGAATGGTTAGTGACGGGGGAACAACCGGAGGATTTTTGGATCGTCTACGGCGAAGCCGGTGCGGCATATCTCATCGGCCGCAGCGCGCTGAACTTGCTGCTCTACGGGAAAAATCCATTCCCGAAAACAAAACTTGGTGCCGTCATGTCCATCGTGAAAGTGGGGGCGGGCCCGGGCATCGCCGTCGCGGATGCCATCAAATTCGGATCGCGCATCATGACTGCCGAAGGACGCGACGCTCTCAAGATCCGCTTCGGCAAAGAAGCGCTGCCGGTACGTTTCATCGAGCGCATCGCCAGAATCGTTCGAACCTACACCAAAATCGACGTCAGCTCCCAAGCGGGACTCCTGAAAACAATGGCGCGATGCAAACAGCTTTCAAGTGATGTCGCGCGCATGAAACAGTATGGCAAAGGTCTCTCTCCCATCTTCGAAGGAAAAGAAGATGCGTATCTGGCGCGAACGGAGACGATCCTTGCGGAAGAAGTGGAGCGCGCCAAAACGGGTCTGATCAACATCGACGAAGGCAAAATCACCGACGAAAGATTGAAATCATTGAAAAGAAAAACGGGTTTTGACGATTCGGATTTCAAAGGAAAAATGTTCGAAACATTGAGTGCGCTTCCTGCTGACGAGAACCTCGACGGACAGGAATCAAGTGAAGAAAAAGTGGCAGAAAAAGAAAAACTGAAAACGGCTGAAGAAGAGCGTCGCGCACCCGCAGGAGACGAAAAAGCCGGTGAGATCGAAAAGCGGATTCAAGCGCTCGAAGAACAATTCACGCGTCAATCCGAGGAACTGAAACAGGCGAAAGAACAGACGGGCGAAAAAAGCACGCGCATCGCGGAGCTCACGCAAGAGCTGAAGGCGACCGAGCAGTCGTTGACCGCCGAACGCACGAAGATGGCGGCCGAACTCGAGACGCAAACAAAGGCGCAAGCCGAGCTGAAAGGCCAAGTGTCTTCACTCGAAGGTCAGCTCCAAGAAGCGAAGAGAATGAGCGGTACGAACAGTGAAGCCGCGCAAAAACTCGAAACGACTCTCGGCGAAAAGACGGCCGCTCTGGATCAACTGACGCGAGAGTACGAAGCCGCGAAGAAAACATTGGTCGC
The DNA here is from genome assembly GCA_043776335.1 of Candidatus Peribacteria bacterium. GTDB lineage: Bacteria > Patescibacteriota > Gracilibacteria > Peribacterales > Peribacteraceae > SICN01. The sequence goes on from JAYVRL010000046.1 coordinate 34,593, forward strand.
CGAATCGGAAGCCCACGGACGAACCGTCGACGTGCTGAAAGCGTCCGTGTCCGAGAAACAAGAGCTCATCCGAGAACTCAACAAGAACCTTGCGAACTCGGAAACCGACACCGCGAATCTGAAGGAACGTCTAGCGCAAGCTGAGCAGCGCGCGGTCGCGCTGGAAACCGAGTCGAAGAACAGAGCGACGACACGAACGCGTGAAAATGCCCGACGTTCGGGTCCGAACGCCGGCGAAACGGGCGGAACGAGCGCCGTGGATGCGAAATCAAATCCTCTTCGACCGAGCGGATCGGAAGGCGCCGTACCGGAGAAATCCGCACCGGTTCGAGAGCGTCCGATCGCGGGGGGCATCGACACCGCACCCGTCATCGAGCCGGGCGCCAAAACAAAAACGGACATCAAATTCGGCGAGCTCAAAATAGGAAAGCCCGACGAGAAAGCCGATCCGCGGGAAAAAGTCCGCGAGGAAGTCAAAGGCCGACCGGGAGAAGCTCCGCGAAGAATCAGAGTCAAATGACAACTGTCGCAACCTCTCATGGAACTTGATGCGCTCCCGTCCGGCGAGAAAGAACAATCCTTCGTTCGTCAGAGCGAAGCGCTCGACAACATCGATCCCGCGACGAAGGAAGGACTGAAACGCCTCCGCTTCATCACGAAATACGCTCCGGACGCGCCTCCCGCGGACGCGTCTCCCGCACTCGTCGAACTGCATGCGACGCTGAAAAAAGAACACGCGGCGCTCGCGGGGGATAGCGATACGACTGCGCTGCTCGAGGGGCAAAACATCAGCCCCGAACGAATGAAACTGCTGACGAGCGTGTTTCTCGACTACGGAGACAAACTGAAAGACTACGAGAAGCAATGCATCCGATCCATGTATCCAACGATGCTCAAAAAACTCGGCGTGACGACGCAGGATCCCGAGTCATTCGACGTTTTTCTCGCGTCGCTCTCGGTGCCGCTCACCAACGTCCCCGATCAGAGCGACAAGCGTTTCTCCGCGGAACAACGGAAGGCTCTTGCCGCGCGCCGAGAAAATCTGGAAGAGACGCGTACGGGAAAAGACGGGCGAAGCGGACTCCTGTTCGCACTCCAAGACGAACTCACGAATTTGTGGGCGAAATACGACGTGCGCTCGGAAAAACAATGGAAAGAATTCGGCCGCACGATCACGCAATTCGTGGCGCTGAGAAACCAGTACGAAGATGCCATTCGCACGGCGGAAATGCCTCCGTCGATGCTGGCAATTTACGGAGGAGCGAGCGCGCAAGCCGCGGCGCAAACCGGCATCGAGATGACGCAATTCGGAAAAGAGCCGTTGTTCCTGAAAGGACCGGACGTCACGTTCATGTCGGAGCTCGGCGTCAGCACGAAAGAACAGCTCGTCAAAGCCGAGCAGAAGCTGCAAGGAATGCTCCGCGCGCGCGGCATCACCAAGATCCCGACGCTCGGCGAAGTGATTCGCACCGTGAACAAAACTCCGCTCGGCACGAAGATGCTCCGCGACATGATGGAAGTCTCCAGTCCGTTCACGGTTCTTTTTTACGCGTACATGCTGCATGAGAGCGACAACAAATTGAAAGCGACACTCGACTTCGCCGCCTGCATGGCGACGAGTGCGGCGAGCGGCGCGATGCTCGAAACGGTCCAGCTCATGCTGGAATCGGAGCGCATGGCCGCAATCGCCGGACCGAGAGCAGCGATCGCATTGTCAAAAGTGGCGAAAATACCCGGCAATTTCGCCGTGAAATTCGCCGTGATCCTCGCCGTCATGTTTCTCGGCCACGAACAAATCAACGAAGTCACGACATGGATCGACGACAATGTTCTGAAAAAAATGCTCGGCACCGCACATCACGGAGTGGGAGTGGGCGTTTCCGTTTTCTTCGGAGAGTCGCTCATCGGCACCGCCGGATACGCGGCGGAAGAAATGGGCTTCTCGTACGTTGACCCCGCCCATGACAAATTCAAATACCTCTCCACTGAGCTTGCCACCGTCGAGGGGTGGACGGAGGGCGGCCCGTCTCTGGACACACGCTTTGTCCGAAACGAACAAGACTGGAACGAGCACGTCGACAGTTATACAAAAAATCTCGGCTACAATCCGCTCAGGCGAAAGCTCTGGGAATTGGAGCGCATTGACGGCAGCTGGTACGAGCGGGAGGCGGCGCATCTCTACGAAGACACGAACGTTCTGAAAAAAATGGAAACGGAAATCGGAACGGAGCTGACGAAACGAACCCGTACCCGCGACGGAATAAACGGCAAGGAAACGGTTCCGGTACTCAGCAATGCCAGAATGCTCAACATCGCGGAGGATGTCACCACGGACGGCGGTGACAAGCGCGTCGATCGATCTTTGGACATGATGCTCGGCATTCCCGATCATCCTGCCAATCGAGCGAACACCTACGTCAACGGGCTGAAAGCCGACGATCCGCTGAAACAATCATGGTCTCAATATTTGGGGTTGGCACGACGAGTCGCGCATTCCGTGACGATCTATCGCAATTTGAAATATGCGGGCTACGATCGAAACCGTTGGCTTGGAAACGGCAAAGAAATGCCGCAAATGGTCGAAAACGGATTCGTCGAAGAGCTCGCGCACACGATGCGAAAACAGCAAGTGCTCCGCAGCGTCGCGCATGACGGCAGCATCAGTCGCAGAGACTACGGGAAATCCATCGGAGCACTGGTGAATCCGACGCCCGATAAACGCAAAGTGCTCGGCATGGAAGTGCAAAGCGCGGCTCCCGCGTACTCGGTACGCGCGCTCAGCCAAGCGACCGAAGCGGCCGCGTCCTACCTCCCCGAGAGCACGGATGCGAACGTTCTTTTCCATGACCTCCAGCACTTGGCGACAAGCGAAGAAGAAATCCCGCCCGGAGAGATACGTCGGCTGCGCGATGAGTTCACGGACGCGGTGAGACGGGAAGCGGAGCAGACAAAATCGGGAGAATATACGGAAGCAAGTCGCCCCCTGAAAGATGCCGTGGGCCTCTCGGGCAATGCAAAAATTTTGAGCTCCATCGACGTGCGTGACAAACAGCTTCTGAACGACAAAATCTTCGAGAAATATCCGCGCGATCAGCTCATCGGCATGTTGCTCAAAAGCTCTTTCGCGGAGGAGATGAAAAAGGATCAATCTGAAGGCGCGACGACGTTCCTCTGTCAGTGCGTGATTCCCGAAAACGGTCTCGCGATCCTCACCCTCACGAGCATCAAAGCCGAAGGTCCGGATCAAAACGAGTGGCGAGTGAAAGTGCATCGACATCACATCTCCAAACAGCAAACGCGCGGTGCCAGCCATCCGTTTGAACAAGAGACCGAGAAAGGAGCGAGCGAGGAATTCGGCCTCCAGCAATGGTCGGCGGACCATCCTCAGGCAGCTGAACTCTTGAAAGGAAGTCTTGTCAGTCGTCAAAAATCTGAACAAAAGAAATTTTCCGACCATGACAAAGAAATCAAGGAAGCGAACAAACGAGCGGATGACTCCACGGATACGTTCATCGAAATACCCGTCCTCAATCAATACCGCAGAAAATACGAAAACGGCACGGCAACGCTCACGAGAATTCCCGACACCCGCACGTTTCGGACCACGCAAGAAACGGGCTTCGGACCGAATCCGGTCGAGGATTACACACTCATCGTACGTCGCCCGGACAAACCGGATCTCGAGATCGCGATCAATCAAAGAATGATATCTCAGCTCGACAAGCAACCGAAGGACATTCAGTCCATCGTCCGTTCGGTGCTCACGACTCCCATCGAACTCAAAGAGCAAGCGTCGCTGGCTGCGGTGCTGAACATGTTCGAGAGCGGATCTTCGATGCCGAGCAATTTCACATACGCATTCGGCTCACGGCCGGAATACTACTACCAAACACTGCTCCAGAAACTTCTTCCTATCTACGAAGGAGTGACCAACAAAAAATATTTCTTGGAACGACTGTTCGACGAATTGCAGTGGAGAAACGGCACCATCAGCGCGCAAACCACTGCGCACCTTTCAGCATGGTTCAAGAACAACGCCGAGCTCTTCAATCAGGGCTCCGCGGCCGATTGCGGACTGTTCGAAAAAGGCGACCGACTCCTCGGGTATCCTGATCCCGAAGGACGTTACAAAATCATGGACGGAAAAAACACAACGTACTTCACCTTTGATGTCGGCGCTCACGAATGGGTGTGGTGCGTCGACGGAAAAACGTGGGTGTCATGCAAAGAGTCATACATGCCGGAGGGACCGAACAAATATCGTTCCCCAAGCACGACTGCGCTGAGAATGATCGAACAACTTCGAAAAAAATCCTAATCTGGGAGAGCTGCACAAAACTTGCGAGATCGGTATGCTAGAAGCATATGGACATCGTTCGCTTCGAGAAGGCCAAGAAACTCAAAGAACTGAAACGCACCGCGTACGCGGCTAAATTCGATCGTACGCACATGCTGAAAGCAGGTCACGATGCCAAAGACGGAACCGTCATGAAAATCGCGGGCCGGGTGATGCTCTTTCGTGACATGGGTAAACTGACGTTTGCGACGCTGCAAGATCACACGGGACGTCTGCAACTCGCGTTTCGCGAAGAGGTCATCGGTTCGGAAGAATACAAGCTGCTGAGCAAACTCATTGATCTTGGAGATATTTTGGGCATTGAAGGTGAACGTTTTACCACGCAGAAAGGCGAGCCGACGGTGCTCGTGAAGAGCTGGCAGATGCTCACGAAAGCCCTCAGGCAACCGCCCGAAAAATGGCACGGCATCGCCGATCGCGAGACTGCGTACCGCAAACGCTACCTCGATACGCTCAGCAACCGCGAGTCGTTCGATCGTTTCATGTTCCGATCTGCGTTCATTCGCTCCATGCGCGAATTTTATTGGGCGAATGACTTCGTGGAGGTCGACCTCCCCGTCCTCGTAAATTCCCCGTCAGGCGCACTCGCGACGCCGTTCACGACGCACCACAACGCCCTCGATCTCGACGTTTTCCTGCGCATCGCGCTCGAAACGCATCAGAAAGAATGTCTCGTCGGCGGATTCGATCGCACGTTCTCGCTCGGCTCGGTCTTCCGCAACGAAGGCATGGATCCCTCGCACTTGCAGGAATTCACGATGTGCGAACACTACGCGGGCTACTGGGATTATGAAGACAACATGCGCTTCACCGAGAAGATGCTCGCGACACTCGTGCAGAAAACCCTGGGCACGACGAAAGTCAAAATCCCCGACCGCGATGGCAAACTGATCGAGGTCGATTTTGGCGGCAGTTGGCCGAAACTCTCGATGCGCGACATCATCAAAAAGGATTGCGGCATCGATTATGATCTCTGCAAAACGGCCGACGATCTCAGGAAAGCGATGAAGGAAAAGAAGATCGAATTGGAGGTCGACGTGTCCGTGCTCGGCCGCGGCAATCTCATCGATCAGCTCTACAAAAAAGTCAGCCGTCCGAAGATCGTCTCGCCCGTCTTCGTCACGAAGCACCCGCTCGACCTGTCGCCGCTTGCGCGCCGCAACGATGAGAATCCGATGATCACCGACAGATTCCAGCTCGTCGTCGGAGGCTGGGAAATCGTCAATGCCTACAGCGAACTCGTAGATCCGGTCGATCAGGCGCAGCGTTTCGAAGATCAATCCGCCGCGAAAAAAGGCGGGGACGCGGACGCGCACGGCAAAGACGACGAGTTCGTGGAAGCCCTCGAATACGGCTGCCCGCCGTGCTCGGGCTGGGGCATGGGCATCGACCGCATCGTGGCGCTGCTCACCGCGCAGGACAATCTCCGTGACGTGGTGCTCTTCCCGATCATGAAACCGGAGAGAGCGAGTGGCGGGCAGAAGGTAGCGGATAGTAAAAACAACGAAGGTACCCGCTCACCGCTCACCGCTCACCGCCCGTCAGAAAAATCTCTGCCCGCCGCCAACTCCGCTCACCTTCTCCAGCACGCCGACTACGGACATTTGCTACCCGCCGCGCACGGACTGATCGAAACCCACGCCAATCAAACCAAGGCGCATTTGATCGCCACGGGTGCCGCCATGGAAGCACTCGCCAAGAAATTCGGCGGCGATCCCGCGACATGGAAGGTCGCCGGCATGCTCCATGACCTCGACTGGGATTCTCTGCAAAAGGATGCTGAAAAACACTGTGGTAGCACGCTGGAACAGATGCTCGCAACGATCAAAGCGCCGGACGAACTTCTCGCCGACATCCGCGCGCACTACGCGCACAAATACGGAGCGGACTATCCGCTGAATACGATGCTCCGAAAATGTTTGTACTGCGTCGACGAGCTCACGGGCTTCATCATCGCCGTGACGTACGTGCGTCCGAGCAAGAAGATCGCCGATGTCGAAGTCTCCAGCGTGAAGAAGAAATTGAAGGACAAAGGTTTCGCGGCCCAAGTCAGTCGCGAGCAGATCAAAGAATGCGAAACGCTCCTCGGCCTGCCGCTCGACGAGATGATCGGCCTCGTACTCGATGCGATGAAGGGAGTCGCCGCAGATTTGGGATTGTAAAGCTCTCCAAAGCTCTTGCTACACTGAAAAACTATGACACGATCGATTGCATGATCGAACTCTTCTGGCGATAGTGAGTGCCTATGGAACAACGTCACACTCACTTCTTTGCAATGCTGCTGATTGCAGCAGTTGTCTTCTTCACGATTCTCGCGCTTGCCGGCGGTTTCCGTTTTGGAGACATCAGCGGATCCGTGACTTTCTCCGCAAGCAGCGGATTTTCTGTCGCTCAGAGCTCGATAACAAGTGTTACACCGCCTTCATCAAGCTCGGTACTCTCAAGCATCGACACCATATCAGGGGGCATTGGAACGGGTAAAAAAGGTGATTTCTGTAGCAAAAACTCAAACTGCATCAATGCGTGCGTGAACGGCAAGTGCACGTGATCGGGCGGAAGCCATTCTTTGACACGCCGAATCCCCGCTCCTTTTCATGGCAGGTATGACATAGCATAAATAGAGTACATGTTCGACTCGGTTCGATGAAACGTGATCACCTCCCCCGCTCCAGCTGTGCCTCGTATCCAAATGCAAGAAAATAACGATCGATGAGATCGGCTGTGGATTGAAATTCATTCTCTCCAACAAAAAAATCACAGAGGCACTCTCGAAGCCTGCAAAGCTCAACAAGCTGATTTCTATTGCGAGAATCACCAATCGTTAAATCGAGGAGCTCCAAAGCTCTCTCGAGAGCAATATTTTCTTTAAAATCGATGCCTTTTTCCTTCACCTTCAATGCTCGACCTACCTCAGAGCCTATATTGCCAAGCTGAAATGCAATGCTATAGGTAAACCATGGACCACTCGCCAACTCTGGATGAAATCGAACGGGAATCATCCGATTATCTGAGAATGAATTGAATCAATCACAGCTAACCGAAGAGTCGGATCTGTAATGTCTCGTGATCTATTGCCTTGATTTGGACGCATGTTGATCATGGAATCAATCTCGATACAATCTTCTCCTATTCGATCGGGGTAGATATTCGCGCCCCAAAGATTTTCCTGCTTTGAACCATCTTCAAGGAGCATTCTCTCCTCATCGGAATGGAGTCCTGCTCCAATGGCCATTTTTCCGCGCTCCAAATCAACAACAACTTTCACCATATCGCCATAACGTTCTTTTGCAAGAATGCTGAGGAATTCTCGTGAAACAGGACCGTTACAAATCTGAGCTGGGGACATGGGATGATTCTACTCCACACTCAAAGGAGCTCATACTCCTTCTCGCGTTCGGGCATCGTGATCTCCAGCTTCTCGGCTGCCACCGTGCGTTCGGCGAGCGCGAACATCGCTTTCTCTTCTCCGTGCACGAGGAAGACTTTTTTGACGCCCGGAATGGCCTGAATGTAACGATCCAAATCATTCTTGTCGGCATGACCCGAGTACGCATTGATGTACTGAATCTCGGCTTTCTTGCGGATGACTTCATCAAAGATTTTTACTTCCGTGATATCGGGATCGAGAATCCTTCTTCCCAGCGTATTTTCCGCCATGTAACCGACGGCGAGCACCGTGTTTCTGGCATCTGCCAGCTCATTTTTCAGATGATGACGAATGCGCCCCGCTTCGCACATGCCTGAGCCCGCCATGATCACCATCGGACCCGGCCTCCCGTTCAACGCCTTGCTCTCGTCCATCGACTCGGTGTATTTCACGAGCGAAAACTGGAACGGATTGTGAGATTTGTTCAGGAATCGCTCGTACATTTCTTCGTCAAAACATTCCGGATGATGCTTGAAAATGTCCGTCACCTTCGACGCAAGCGGCGAATCGATGATGATCGGCACCGCAGGAATCTCCTTCGCATCCCAGAGCACGTGAAGGTCGTAGACGATCTCCTGCGTTCGCTCGAGAGAAAACGCCGGGATCAACACTTTGCCTCCGCGAGCGGCCGTCTTCACGACCACGTCACGCAGCTTGTCTCGCGCCGTCGTGATGCTGTCATGTTCTCGATCGCCATACGTGCTCTCACAGATGAGATAATCAACGGGCGGCATGTTCTCCGGATCACGAATGATCGGCAACGTGTTGCGGCCGATGTCACCCGAAAATCCTATCCGTACGGGCTTTCCCGCACCCGTATCAACTTCCAGAAGCATCATAGCCGACCCAAGAATGTGCCCCGCTTCGAGAAACTGACACGTGATGCCGGGGAGCACTTGGAATTTCTCGTGATATTTTTTCCCGACGAACAGCTCCATGCATTCCGAAGCGTCTTTCTGCGTGTAGAGAGGGCCGGGGGATTTGATCATCGACTTCTTCAAATGACGGCTGTAGAAATCTTCGTCTTTCTCCTGAATGTACGCGCTGTCCATCAGCATGGCTGCCGTCAAATCTTGCGTTGCGCCCGTGCAATAGATGGGGCCCGCAAAGCCCAGCTTATAGAGCAAGGGGATGCGCCCCGCGTGATCGGTATGCGCATGACTCAGCACCACGGCGTCGATGTCCGTCTTCGGGCTGAAATTGAACGTGGCGTTCTTCAAGGTCGATTCGCTACGCTTGCCTTGAAACATACCGCAATCCAAAAGAATCCGCTTGTCGCCGACGCAAATCTCATGACACGTGCCCGTGACTTCTCTGGCCGCACCGTGGGAAATCAATTTGATATCCATAAGACTGCGTGCTTCAGAATAGGCCTACTCCGACTCAGAGGCCAACGGACTTCAGCAGATTGGATTTTTCCGCGTACGTCAGGACTCTGAGTTCGCCAAGCGGCGTCACTTCATCGGCGAGAGTCATGATGCGAACACGTCGAAGCTTCTTCACGGTAAATCCGACGTGCTGACACATGCGGCGGATCTGACGATTTCTGCCTTCGGTCAGGATGATCCGAGCCCTGTTCGGAGCGACCTTCGTACACTTGAGGGGTTTCGTCATGCTGCCGTCCATCTCGAAACCCTCTTCGATTTTTCGGCAGACCATGGGGGTGATCGGACGATCGAGCGTGACGTCATACTCTTTCTCATGTTGAAAACCGGGGTGTGTCAGGCGATACGCGAGCACGCCGTCATTCGTGAAAAGCAGCAATCCTGCGGAATCTTTGTCGAGCCTGCCGACGGGGAAGATCTTGCCCTGCAATTCGGGAGGCAGAAATTCGCGCACCGTTTTGATACCAGCGCGTTTTTGCTCCGAGTTGGTGGTCTCGACCCCTTCGGGCTTCACGAGCACGTAATAGAGCATTTCCTGACGATCGGAGAGAACTTTGCCGTCCACTTCGATCTGATCCACGAGCGGATCAGCTTTCTGCCCGAGCTCGGCGACTTTGCCATTCACCTTCACCAAACCGGCGATGATGTACTCCTCGGACTTGCGCCTTGAAGCGATCCCGCGCGCAGATAAAATTTTCTGAAGTCGTTCTTGCATGGAGTCAGTCTAGCCTAATTGCGCTCGTGCTCCGTCGCGATCCGCTCAGCGTTCAATCCGTCCACAACCGGCTTCACGGCAGCTCGGCGCTCCTGCTGATAGTGCGCGAACCGCCCCAAGATGCTGGTGGCGGAAGGCTCTGCTTCCTGCTGCATTACTTCGGCGAGAGACGCCGTATCCGCAATGAATGGCTGTTCAGACTGCATATCGTTGAATAAGAAAATAGTTGGGCGCAGTTTAAACAGAATATTTGACATGTCAAACAAATAGTACATTGCTCATGATTTCGCTCTCTATGCAGCCTCAACTGCCGTGCTATCAACCGATGCCAACGGAGCCATTTTCAAGACAACATCGTCAAGACCGATCCTCGACATCTCCCCGCGAAGAACCGTGGAAATCCCAGGAATCGCCGCTTCAAATTGGTTTGCCATCTGCAACCTTCCTTCGGGCGTATCACAATTCTTGAGTAAAGTTTCAGCCATACGAGCCGCTCGATCGGCCAGAGACATTGTTTCAGACATGATTGAGGGGGAAGAGGTCGGCGGCATTCTAAGAACCTTTGGAAGCGAGTCAAGTTTCTATAATGACAAGTTGTCTTTTATATTTAAACAAGAACAAAATAAGTGATACGCTTCTATCATGAAACACCACAATCTCATGATCGTTCTCGGTTTTATCCTCGTTGTGCTGGCCACAGTCATTCTCAGCCGATCGAATCTCAGAGCGTCCGTGGGATTCCCGAGTAGCCCTTCCTCCGTCTCGAGCGTCACTTCATCAAGCACAACGTCTTCCTCCGTGAGCAGCAGCGTGTCTTCGTCTGAATCAAGTGATACGACCAGTGCGAAAACATGCGACAAAGTAGGAGCAAGGTGCACCGGCGCGGGGGACACCACAACGTGTTCAAAATGCACCTGCACAAAAGGCACGATCAGTGGGTGGACATGCCGATAAAGTCCTCTGAAAAAGCTCCCATGCGCATTACCACCATTCCATGAAACACCATAACCTCCTGATCGTTCTCGGCTTCATCCTCGTCGTCCTCGCGACTGTGATCCTCAGCCGATCAAGCCTGAAAGCATCACTTGGAAACATGGGTGCCTCCTCTTCGACCTCCTATGACGCGGGCTCTACGAATGCAACGACATCATTGGCTTCTTCGGACATGACAACGGGTTACACACCATCCACCGATCCTTCGGCAGTTGCAGGAGGAATCACCGTGAATCCGCCGAAACCAACTCTGCAAAACAAGCCGGCGCCGTGCGGAGGTTATCCGAACTGTGGGGGAACGTGTGAGAAAGGAAAAACCTGCACACTCGGAAAATCGAGCTGCTCGTGCAAATAAAATCCCTCGAGAAAGCTCCAGCTCGTATGATCATCACCCTATGAAACACCACAACCTCCTCATTATTCTTGGCTTCATCCTCGTCGTCCTCGCAACCGTCATCATCGCCTCAAAGCAAGGCGGGGTGCGAGCAAGTGTCTCCCCAAACTCAACGTACTCGTCTTCCACGATGTACCAACCATCATCGAGCTCGACAACCATGAATTATCCCTCAAGTCTCGATACGATTTCAGCCGGCAACTCCCCAGGCTGCACAAAAGTACGCGACGGATGTTCCGCAGACGGAAAACTGTGCAAAGGCTGCACGGTCACGGGCCGCGGTGGTTGCGGGTGCAACATCAAGTAGTTGAAATCAACGATAACGACAAAAAAGCCACTATTGTGGCTTCGTCTCTTTGTCGGTATTTCCAGCATTCTGTCTTGGCGCCGATCTACTCTTGCATGGCGCATGCCATACTACCATCGACGCGTCCGAGCTTAACTGCCGTGTTCGGAATGGGAACGGGTGTGGCCCCGGAGCCGTAGGCACCAAGACACAATGCTGGTAAAAAAGAACATCACTCTCGTCTTCGCATCTTCGAGACGACACGTGTACATCGTACATCAGGCACTGTACCCGATTTCGATGTCCACGTGCTGCCCGCTCCGACGCGTGAACAGCACAGAAATGAATGTATATGTTCAATCTCCCGTTAGTACTACTCGGCTGAATGCATTGCTGCACGTACACCTGTAGCCTATCTACCTCCTAGTCTTGAAGGGGGATTATGGGGACAATCGATCTTGAGATGAGCTTCCCACTTAGATGCTTTCAGCGGTTATCTCGACCAAACATAGCTACCCTGCAATGCAGCTGACGCCACAACAGGCACACCAGAGGTTTGTTCACTCCGGTCCTCTCGTACTAGGAGCAAGTTCTCTCAATTGTCCAATTGATCACTGAGGATAGAGGCCAAACTGTCTCACGACGTTCTGAACCCAGCTCGCGTACCACTTTAATTGGCGAACAGCCAAACCCTTGGGACCTTCTCCAGCCCCAGGATGTGATGAGCCGACATCGAGGTGCCAAACCGAGTCGTCGATATGAGCTCTTGGACTCGATCAGCCTGTTATCCCTAGCGTACCTTTTGTCCGTTGAGCGATGGCGATTCCACTTTCAACCACCGGATCACTTGGGCCTGCTTTCGCATCTGCTCGACTTGTAGGTCTCACAGTTAGGCTGGCTTATATCCATATACTCGTCACCTGATTACCAACCAGGCTGAGCCAACCTTCGTACTCCTCCGTTACTCTTTGGGAGGATACCGCCCCAGTAAAACTGACCGGCTGCCAGTGTCCCTC
>JAYVRL010000047.1:0-3481 GCA_043776335.1 Candidatus Peribacteria bacterium
AACGGAAAGAAGAGGTGACATGCTAGCCAAGAGTAGCAGACTCCAAGGCCAACGGAGTCTCGGGGGTACGATCCAACCATCGATTTACGGCCTGCAAACAAGCCAAGAAACTCGCGTGCGTCGCATTCGGATCGGCGGCGTAGCTGTCCATCGTGTCGCCGTTTACCTTCAGCGTCGTGAACGCCCACACGGTCGCTTCGCGTTTTTTTTCAAGATCGCCCGCATCCGTATCCGCGCACTCAAACCAACGATCGATGTCCGCTTTGATCCCGAAACGATCATGCAGCACGTCACTCAAACCTGCGACGAAAGCCGATGTGGCGCCGTCACCGTGACCGGAAAAAGGAACCGACTCGTCACCGATCGTCAGCTGTCCGTGGACACGAACGTCCCGACTGTCACCGTTTTCAATGGAAACGGCATCGATGGCAAGAGCCTGCTCCCGATGCGTCGCTTGCCATGCGGTGGCTTCCAGCAAGGAATCCGGCACGCGACCTTGCACGAGAGTCGCCATTTTCTTGGCGTCCGCGAAGGCGGCGTCGAGAGCCTCATTCTCAAGGACAATCCCCCGCCTCTCCAGCATCGCGGCAAAACCTTTGCGTCCCGACTGATCGGAGAAAACGAACGGGTCGATCGTGACACCGAACGGGGCGGGATCATAGGAACGGAACATGTTCGGATTCTTGAGCGCGCCGTCCTGATGCATGCCCGCCGCGGTGCGATGAGCAAATTTCCCGACGACGGGCTCGTACGGTGACGATGATGTGCCGAGCGTTTCGTCGCCGAGTGCGTGCAAATCTGCGAGCGCGGAAAGTCGCAACGTTCCCTCGCTCCGATAATGATCGGGGTAAACGGAAGTGCCGCCCGCATAGATGTTCCCGAAGAGCGTCGTGAGATTCGTGTTTCCAGTCCGTTCGCCCGCTCCGTTGATGGTGCCTTCCACGACATCCACGAGTCGCCTCTTCATCGCCGCAAGGCACATGGCAACGGCAAGTCCGCGATCATTGTGGCAATGGGCGCTCCATCGGACGCATTCGCTCCCCGCCGTGTTCTCACGCAAATGCTGGATCAAATCGGCGTAGTCATCCGGATCGTTCACATGGCCGACCGTATCCGGAACGCTGATGATCGTGGCTCCGTTCTCGATGAATGCGCCGCACAAATCCGTCAAATATTTTTTGTCGGCTCTCGTGCTGTCTTCGAGATACACCAGCAATTCGTCCGGCTTTTGCGCGGAGGCATGAGCGACGGAATGCGAAAAAATCTCGAGCATTCTGAGTCTCGACTCTCGGACATCGCTTCCGCCGTTCGCTCCGAACTTTTGAAGCTGCACGTCACTCACAGAGGTGAGAAGAGCCAAACCGGATCGAGCGGCGGCTCGAACGCAATCCAAAGCCTGATCGATCTCTTCAGGCTTGGCACGTGAAAATGCCAGAATGGTGGAGGAGGGTTCTTCGGCATGCGCATCGGCAATGTCCCGAACCGTCCGTTCATAAAATGGGCCGGCTTTCGGAATGCCCGCTTCGATGTAGTCGATGCCGAATGTGCTCGCGGCCCTCGCATAGCGCACAAAACGATCGTGCTGATCGCTGATCGGCCGAATGTTCTCACGGATGGCCTGATTGCCGTCGCGAAGCGTGGTGTCGAGAAAACGCATACATGGACTGAGAAAAACCTCCCTCTTTGTGTGCGAGGGGGCGGGAAGTACGTCTGATCACGCGCACCTACCTCCGCTCGAACGAGCGAATGATAATGGTGCCGATCATCGAATGAAGCCTGAGCACATGGCGACGCTACCAAGAAGGGGAGACGTCTGTCAAAAAGATCAATGATGATCGCGACTTTGCGGCTTCCGTGCATGCAAAATCAATGCACGTACCATTCGGTGTATACTGACGATCCATGGAATCAATCGTCCAATATGTGTCCTCTCCGGTCGGCACTCTTCTGATCCGCACCGACGGAAAAGCCGTCATCGAGATCTCCTTTGCACCCACAAAATCGCCCACACTCTCGTCGGATCCGATCCTCGGGCGGTGCGCACAAGAGCTGCGGGAATATTTCGACGGCTCACGCACGTCTTTCGACGTTCCCATTCGAGCGGAAGGAACCCCGTTTCAGCAAGCGGTGTGGAAAGCGATGAGTGCGATCAAAAAAGGAACAACCTCTTCGTATGCAAAGGTCGCGAGGCAAGCCGGCCACCCGAAAGCGGCCCGAGCCGTCGGCACCGCATGCAAGAAAAATCCGATCGCCGTCGTCATCCCCTGCCACCGCGTGGTCGCGAGTCACGGCTTCGGAGGCTACAACGGAGGATTGGATCGCAAGAAGTGGCTCCTCAAACACGAGAAAAGCTGAAACGAGGTACACTGTCAGCGTCCGAAACGGCACCACCCGTATGCGCGTCATCGCTCACATTTCCGATCTTCATTTCGGCAAACTCAACGCGTCCGCAGAGGCACTGCTGAAAGATTTGGAAAAGATGCGTCCGTCACTCATCGCGATCAGCGGCGACCTCACGCAACGAGCGTTGACGCGTCAATTCATGCTCGCACGAAAATTTCTGAATCTCCTGCCGGCTCCTTTCATCGTGGTTCCCGGCAATCACGACATCCCCTTCTACGACATCACGAGGCGCTTGCTGCTGCCGCTGCTCCGCTACAAACATTTCATTTCCAAACAGCTCAATCCGCTCTACCACGACAATGAAATCTCTGTGATCGGTCTGAACACCGCGCGCTCACTGAAATTGGAGAACGGAAAAATCACGAAGAAACAGTTGGATCAAATGGAGCAGACATTCAAAGGGTTGCATCAGCCGTCGGTCCGCATCGTTGTGACACACCACCCCTTCGTGATGCCCGCAGGAACGAAGAATGCGAAGTA
Source organism: Candidatus Peribacteria bacterium (assembly GCA_043776335.1). Taxonomy (GTDB): domain Bacteria; phylum Patescibacteriota; class Gracilibacteria; order Peribacterales; family Peribacteraceae; genus SICN01. The sequence goes on from JAYVRL010000047.1 coordinate 2,884, forward strand.
CCGCAAAACGGTTGCAGGAGCCGCTGAAGCCGTGCTTTGTTTTGAGAAATGCGAAGTGGATCTGGTGCTTTCGGGTCATTTTCACCTGAGCCACACCGTCGACCTGCGAACATCATACGACGATGTCAGTCGTTCGATGGTCCACGTGCAAGCCGGGACGGCCATCTCCAAATACGTCGTGCATGAACCGAACAGTTATAACTTGATCAGCGTCTCACAAAAACGCATGCGCATCGAAGTGCGAGAATGTCATGACGGTGATTTTCACACCGGCAAAATCACCGAATACACTCGCGCAAAAGGTCAGTGGTCACTTGTGCGATGAGAAAGTCACTGCGTCGCACCCGATCCCGTCAGGGAACCGCTGCCCGAGGAAACTTCGGAGGAGGAAGATTCGGAGGAAGATGAGCCGGTCGATCCGCTGCCCGTGACAAGATCGAACGATGTCACCTCGGATCCGCTGCTTGTGGAGGAGCTGGAAGAGGAAGACGAGGAAGATACCGCGGTCGATCCGTCATCCATGACGGTCACGACGTAGCCTTCCGGAACGGTGAGAATCGCGGGATCGTGATTGCCGTTGTAGATGAAACTGATGCCG
>JAYVRL010000048.1:0-45246 GCA_043776335.1 Candidatus Peribacteria bacterium
ATACAACCCCCAGTCGAGGATGGAAATGACGTACCGACTGTGCACGTCCGACATGTTGATCACCTCGCGCGCGATGTCTCTGGTCATGTCCGAAGCCGACCACGTGTGCTGCGATATCGCGATGTGTGTAAACGTCAGATTGATGGCGACATAGGCCGCAACGACGAGCCAGAATGCGCGTTTGAGTCGTGTGCGGACGCAGGAACACACAGGATGATCGCAGATGATCCGAATGACGCTCGCGACGCTGAGCATCAAAAACGGATACGACAGAAGCGCATGATGCATCGCCCACGCCATCTTCGTGCGCAGGATCATGAACACGGCAAGCAAGAACAAAGCGTACAAACCGGCGGGGCGAATCAAGGTGCGTCGCGGGACGCCGATGCGCAAAGCTACAAGGAGAGCCACGGGCGTGAAGCCGTACACGAGCCACGAATACGCGAGAGAAAGCGGGTTCACCGACACCATCATGAAGATTCTCTGTGTCGCGAGAATCGGATGAATGAACGCCTCCGCCACATATTGATGCACCCAGGCACCGGAGAGCATCTCTCTCAGAGTGAATGATCCGCTCTTCCACATAATGTCCCAATACGGATGCAGAGTCTGGTCGGCCGGACTGGTCGAGAGGAACAGGGTCGCCAGCAACAACACCATCATCAAAGCGGCGAGAAAGCATTGCCCGAGAAAACGCTTGCGTTGTTCGTACCGAAAAAGCGTCACGCGATGCGACCACACTTCACCGAGGAAGAGCAGGAAAAGCGAAGGAAAAAGCCAGAAGTACACTAATTTGGTCCAAATGCTGAGAAACAGAAGCAGGCCGGTCAAGGCCGCATAGCGCGTCTGCAACGTTTCGCACCATTTTCTGAAAATCGCGGCGAGCAGATACACGCTTAAAATATGGAAACCGATCGGACCGGTGTCAGACAGATGCTGGAAGGCATAGGGGAAACACAACAGCATCCCTCCGATGACCCAGCGCGGTTTCAGTTTGGCATAACGCGCCAACACCCATCCGCCAAGAAGAAGAATCGAAAGACTCACCCAACGAGCCATGAGCGGGCTCTTCCAAAGCAAATGAAAGGGCAAAAAATACAATGCTGGAAAACTGCCGGCATAATCGAACGCCCGAAGCGGCAACACCAAGCCCGTGTTGAGCACGTTCAATTGTCTCGAATCACATTTGTGATCCCAATCGTTCCCCGGATACCAATGACACGTGATGGTGTCGTAATGGATGAACTCATCCATGTTGTACGGCACATAGTACGAAAACGCGATCACCAGAATCAAGCTCGCGGCCAACACGTTCCATAGGGCGAGCAATCGATGAAAAATGTGTGTGTGAACCATGGATTTTTGTATCCAAACATTGTATATTTTTCTTGACATTCGGTCAAGACAAAAACGCTTTAATCCGCAGTACGAAGGCTGCAATCGCACTTTCGATTCAGACAAAAAAACCGACCGCACAGTGCGATCGGCTCACCTGATTACTTGCGAATTAACGACCGTATTTCTTCGACGGCCTTTTGCACTCCCACTGTGCGACTCCGCCCTGGGAATGAGTCGAAGAAACGCAGACTGCGAATTCTTTCGGACAAGTCGTCGGAGCCGGCGTCGTGCACGTGAGCTGCACCTTAGCGGCACTGACTGCCTGAGCAGCCGCAGAAGCCTCGGTATGCTTCAGAAGCATCCTGCGAGACACATGCTGAGAAGGCATCGTCATCGCGGTCTGCTCGAGATACGTCACGACAGCTTGGTTGGAATCAACCGTTGCGGCGAGACTGGCGGTCGCGGCAGCTACAGTGGCCAAACCGATGGTCGCGAGAGAAACCGCGTCGCTGATTTTCTGCTTCAGCATGAGTAAGTGGGTATGAAATAGATGTCTATTTGATTTAATAGTACCATACTTTCAATATTATTGCAAATTTTATTGATCCTTTAATGAGTCTCGGAGAGGCGCAGATAACGCCTGTAGAGCGTCAGCGCAAGGTTATCCTTGTGAAGAACGGCAGCCTGAAAGAGATCGCAAACAGTCGGCGCCGACGCGGCGGACGATGAAAGCGAAGACGAAGAATCTTGAGAGACGGCGGAAGACTGGGATGATGCCGCGACGATCGTTTGAGAACAGAAAATAGTGCGCAGCACTCCATCTTCGGCAGCTCCGTCCATCTTGCGAGCATCCTGATTCGCCTGAATGCGAGTGGTAAGCGCATTGCAAACGTCAACGATCGGACTCGCCGCACTCGGCAGACAATACTGAAGGAAGTCCGCGCGATCGAGCGCGAGTGTGCCGAGGTCATTCAAAGAGACATCGGACAGAATGAACTGGATGATCTGATCGCAACTCACCAAGACAGGTGCGGAAACCACAGCGGCAGTATCCGTGGCACTGCAATCAGCGGCAGACGAAGAACTGTCGCCAGTAAGAAACAAAGAGTCGACACTCGAACTGGAGCTGGTAACCCCGCCGATTTTTTTGGATTTCTCTTGTGTCGAATGAGCGGCAGCGGCATGCGGAGATCTGGCTAGCGCATGGGCTGCTTTAACCGCCGATGCGTGTGACTGATGCTCAGTTGCCCGAGCTGCTACCGCAGCCGCATGTGACTGCGCACGAGCCGCTTGTGCCGTTCCGTGGGCCTGTCCGCCGGAAACGTGCGCAGCTCCGCCTCCCTTAGCACCTCCTCCATCCCCTTTCGCGGAAACCTGCACCCCCGACTCCAATGCCGTGAGTACACCGATCGAAAAAACAGCAGCCGCGAGAAAAACCCGACTGCCTTCGGCGTATGAAAGACGCTTTGCTGGGAGTGGCATGAATATGTGTGTGAAATGACTGTAATAATATTATGCACTATTTTGATATAAATTGCAATCTTTTGAGAGACAAGAACGTCACCGGTCGAAGCCTATCCGACCGTCGTTTTTTGTGAGATACTGCGCGAACATGACACAACCCATCCATACGACCTTCGAAGGTCTGGGCATCGCTCCGGAGATCCTGAGCGTCCTGACACAGATGAAGATCACCGTCCCGACTCCGATCCAGCACAGCGCCATCCCCGCAGGTCTCGAAGGTAAGGACATCATCGGCATCGCGCAGACCGGTACAGGCAAAACGCTGGCCTTCGGGGTCCCGCTCCTCCAGCAGCTCTCGAAGGGCAAGCGCCGCGCCCTGATCATCGTCCCGACACGCGAACTCGCACAGCAAGTGGAAGAATCGCTCCGACCGATCGCGCATCCTCTGAAAATCGGCATCGCAGTGTTCATCGGGGGCGCCTCGATGGGTCTGCAGCGTCAGATGATCAGGAGAAATCCGCGCATCCTCGTGGCCACACCAGGTCGCCTCATCGACCACCTCGAGCAACGGACGATCACGCTCCGAGAAGTGGACATTCTGGTGCTGGACGAAGCCGACCGCATGTTGGACATGGGCTTCGCGCCGCAAATTCAGAAAATTCTCAAAGTCGTGCCGACCGATCGCCAAACGCTCCTGTTCTCCGCCACGATGCCGACGGCCATCACCGCCATCGCCACGAAGCACATGCGCCTGCCGATCCGCGTGGAAGTCGCTCCCGCCGGCACCGCCGCGGAACGCGTGGAGCAGCACATGATCATCCTCAGAAAAGACGACAAGACCGCGATCCTCGACAAATTGCTGAAGGATTGCACGGGGTCCGTCCTCGTGTTCGTGCGGACCAAACACGGTGCCAAGAAAATCACGACGTCACTCAGGGCTCTCGGTCACAACACCGCTGAGATCCACTCGAATCGTTCCCTACCGCAGCGCAGAGAGGCACTCGCAGGATTCAAAACCGGCAGATATCGCATCATGGTCGCCACCGACATCGCCGCCCGCGGCATCGACGTCGTCGATCTGGAACTCGTCGTGAACTACGACCTGCCCGACAACCCCGAAGACTACGTGCACCGCATCGGTCGCACGGGTCGCGCCGGCAAAACAGGTCAGGCCATCTCCTTCGTCACGCCCGATCAGCGCAGCGAGATCAAAATCATCGAACGCCTCATCCGCACTCCGATCGCAACGTCGGTCATTCCCCCGCTCTCAGGAGGAGTGCATCCGCCGATGAACAACGAACCCTCGGACATCCGCAAAGAACAAGCGCAAGCGATGCGACACCGTCAGCAAGGAGGACGACACGGCGGAGGCCACCGCAGCGGAGGATTCCACCGTCGGTAAAATCACATTTTGAAAAAACACTTATCTTCTCCTGAACGATTATTTGGAAGTGGAAGCATTATCAAGTTTCGCTCGAGATTCCCTGAACGCATCGGCTAGATTGCTGGACAGTGTCGACGGTTCGACCAAAAGATCTTTTTGCTTATAGCACATTCCTAATTTTTTGTCGGAATCGGGCGGCAAAGCCGATGAAAACGAACCTCCCTGATTGCCGCGCACGAGCTGGAAGAGGCCGTCATCTATTGCGGCATCATCGAATCCGGTGCCCTTCGCAACGGTGACGCCGCGGGCTTTCGCCAAATTTTTGAACGTCTTCAGACCGTCCGGAGGAAGGAACCCGCCAATTTCCGTCAGCGCATGGTACCGAATCTCCTCCCCGGAATCGTACCAAACGCCGCCCACGTCGGGACCGAATAGAGCGGAATCGTTGTTTTTTCCGAACAGAACTCGGAGCGTGGCGACGCGGTCGGAATTCTCTTTTGTCAGATCTTTGTTGCTGAGAGGCAGTTCGGTCGGAGACGCGCATCCGAGCATCGTGGCAAGTTGCTCGGGCGTGACATGAACATACGCCATCGTCAGGCGATCATCGGCATCAGTTACTTCCCAGATGTGTTGCTGATCACACACGACTTCCCCCACGGTACCGGCAAAGAGCGTCATTTCCTGAATGTGTTTCCCTTCTCGATCAAGTTTCACCGAAAAATGAGAGGAGCCGATGGACTGATGCGCTTCGGGATTGTGTCCCTTGCGCGCGGGAGGCAATCCGGAAGTATCGGGGCGACGCACGGATGCGGACTGCTGGCTTTCAGTTGAACCCTTCGGCCACAAAACGGCGCCGGCCACGATCGCGGCGAGTGAAATCACGGTTCCCCCAACCATGAGTTGAATTCGAGACAACGTGCGCTTTGCCTTGTTCTTGGCACCTGCGACGGTTTCACCAGACTCCGCTCCATTCCTTCCGGCATATTCTGACGTTCGATCTTCGTGCGCACCGTCCGTCTGATACGGTCCCGTCCTGTCCTCATCAAGATACTCCGGCGGCGGCAGTCCGAGCGGATACGATTCAGCCAACTTTCGCGCGAAAGCACTCGTTCCGCGCAAATCGTTCGGCGTTGCGGGAAAACCGGACGGCAGCGGAAGGTCAAAGCCGATGGTCGAGGCTTCCTCGCCGAGAACATTGAAAAGAGTGTCTCCTTTTCGAATCGCTTCGCCGAGATGTTTCGGTGTCATGCCTCTGTCCTTCACGAAAGAAGTATGAAGTGCCAACGCATCAAACATTTCTTGCATCGTCGGCCTGTCTTCCGGCTTTTTCGAGAGCGCACGACCGAAGAGTTGTACGAGAGAAGGATGAACGCCTGTTTTTTTGAGTCGAACCAACGCTTCGGAGGGGATCTGGCTTGCATCGGCGTGCTTCAAGGCAATGGCCAAATCACTCTCCCCGTCGAACACCGGCTCTCCGGTCACTGCGTGGATAAATGTGGCCGCGAAGCTGTACACGTCGGCGGGAAAAGACGCTTTCTTCGCACTGCTGACTTGCTCCGGAGCGATGTATTTCGAGGTGCCCATGCCCATGTTCGTGCGAGTACCCGGCGACGTGTGTGAACCGAGTCTGCGCAAGTTCTCGTGGTCACCTTTTGCCAAACCGAAATCAATGACGCGCACGCCTTTGCCGTTGCTTTGCAGAATGAGGTTCGCGGGCTTGATGTCGCGATGCACGATGCCCGCGGGACGATCGCTGTCATCCGTCTGAAAAGAATGCAAATCGGACAACTTCAGCGCGGTGTCGGCGGCCAAATCGTAAAAAAGTCGCAGATTCGATCGCAAAGCGTCCGTATTCATGAGGTCCGACAATGTGACGCCGGGGATATGCTCGATCGTCATGACCGGAAGGCCCTCACGAGTCACGTCTTTGTCGTAAATACGAGGTGCGATGTGTTGCAAGCCCTCGTGCTGCATCAAGAGCTTGAGAATCTCGGCCTCCACGTTGAAGCGAGCGAGACGTTCGGCATTCGGATCAACCGCGCGTCCGATCTTCTGGGATGCGCCTGCCTGTTGCAGTGTCGTCCAAACGCCGATGTTGTGATCCATGGCTGCGGGAACGGACAAAATCTTGGTGGCCGCCAGCAGCGCTGGGTCACTCGGAGCCTTCGAAGCATCGATGGAAAGCAAGACCGCCCCTTGTCCGCCCTTGCCCAGTTCGTCGACCGTATACATGCGTCTGCCATCGGAAAGATCGAAATACAGCGGCCCCGGTTCCATGTTGCTTTGGACAGCCGCAAAAATTTTTGCCGCAGCATGCCTGACAGGACCAATCACATGAGTAATGGCTTCCACAAGCATCTCGCTCCGACGACCGTTATCGAGCAAAAAAGCCTGTTCAAGCAGGGGTCCGAGATCGGCAAGTTGAGCGTCTGACAATCCCAAACGCGTAATCAACTTGTCGGTCAAAAAAGCTCCCGGTGACGCCACAATGATGGACGTGCGATCGAACCTCGGACCCGATTCGACTGGCGGAGGAGGAGTATCGATGTCAAATTCCAGTGCCGAATCACCATTGCTGCCGGAACCGATGGTTCCGGTTTTAGGTAAGGCACCTCCGTTAGCGCTTTCAGAGCTATTGACCATTAATGTCAAATTATGTGTTTTCCGCATTTTTGTCAAAGAAAAGGGCGACTTTCGCCGCCCTGTTCGCTCTCAAGCTATGAAAATTAATGAAGAAGATTCGCCGTCGCTGCAGCAGCCGAAGAAGAAATGCTGGCGATGCTTGTCGAAGCGGCCGAAGAGGGTGAAGAAACAATGACCGGAGCGGATGACGGCACGACCACGACGTTGGCAACGGAAGACGAAGAAGAAATGCTGGCGATGCTGGCTGAAATGTTCGAAGACGATGAAGACACGATAACCGGAGCCGATGAGGGCACGACCACGACGTTTGTGACGGAAGCTGAAGAAGGCACGGACGACACGACCATGACGTTCGTTGAAGCGACTGAAGACGTGACCATGACGCTGGAGACGGACGAAACGACCATCACTGAGCTGCTCGTGCTGGACACGATGATTCCTCCTCCTTTACCGGATGATGTGCGCATGAACATGAAGACGGTCGCGAGGAGAACGAAGAGAAGAATGCCGGCAACCACCATGGGCTGCACTTTTTGCTTTTTCTCAGGACTGGAAACGTTCTGAATCATGTGAGTTTTGGTATAAAATAAGACCAGTTCGAGTATATTATAACACTTATTTATATATTTGTAAATACTGATAGGCACTTCTGTATGCTGTTCATATGCACATACTCGTTTGTTTGCACGGCTGGGGTGGATCAAAAGAATCCTTTACCGAGCTCCGCGCAGCGCTCCAAGGAAGCGACGTCACAATGCTGATGCCGGACCTCCCGGGCTTCGGGCGCGAACACGAGCCGAAGATCGCATGGTCGACGGATGACTACGCCGATTGGGTGGATTCTTGGATCAAAAAAGAACTCACGAAGACTCCGGGCATTCATCGTGTTCATCTGCTCGGACATTCGCACGGAGGTCGCATCGCGATCAAGCTCGCAAGCAGACAAAGCGCGAGACGAAAAGAGGATCAGCCAACCTCGTTTGTCATCGAACACCTCTATCTCTGTGCCGCCGCTGGCATCCGCCATCCTCGTCATCTCAAGCGCATCATCGGGCTGACGCTGGCGAAAACGGGCAAACTCTTTCTTCAAATCCCCTTCCTCAAATCGCTTCAGCCGATCGGCAAGAAGCTTCTCTACACACTCGTGCGGGTGCATGACTATGAGGAGGCAAGCCCCGTGATGCGACAAACCCTGATCAATGTGAGCGCGGAAAATTTGCGTCCGCTCCTGAAGACGATCGATGTCCCGACCGATCTCTTCTGGGGAAAAGATGACGGCATGACGCCGTTTGGCGATGCCCTCGTGATGGAACGCGAGATCAAAAACAGCGTGCTCCACTCATTCGACGGCGTCAGACACGCCGTGCATCGCGACAAGTCTCGCGAAATAGCGAACGTGATCCGCGCTACACTGTCCACTCGATGATCCTCGCTCTCGTCCTCGTCGTGCTGCTCACAGGCGTCGGCTGCATCTCGCCGATATTGACGCTCTTGAAGCTCTGGCAGCTGAAAGAGTGGCGCATCGACCGCCTCTCGGAACATCTGAAACGCGAAGGACTCGTGCGGCAACTTTTTGGCACGTTCCGTCCGATCATCGCGGCGGGTTGGCTGCTGCTGCTCGCCGGAACGTTCGTGATGCACGGTGACTCCGAAGCGCTCTATCCGCGTCTCGGGTTGATGCTGCTGCTCACGTTGGCCGTTCTTTCGTGCATGCAAATCGGTCTCAAAAAACAACCGACTCCCGTCTGGACGAGCAAAGCGATGCTGATGACTGCGGTCAGCATGGCACTGCCGCTCACGCTGTCCATCGCCATTCTCTTCGGGTCATTCTTCGCCGCTTCTTCCCTTGTTCTTGTGGCGATCCTGCCGCTGCTCTCCGTGCTGTGGGTCTGGCTTGCGTGGCTGATGCTCAAGCCGCTCGATGTCACGTTGAAATCCAAAGTCATGAACGAAGCGACAATGCTGCGCACCGCGCATCCGATGCTGACGGTGATCGGCATCACGGGCAGCGTCGGCAAGACCACGACGAAAGAATTGCTCGCTCACATCCTGAAGAAGAAAGGTGCGCTCTCCACACCCGTGCATGTGAATACCGAGATGGGCGTCGCGAAATGGCTGACATCAATCCTGAGAGACAAACCGACGGACTGGAAAGGCATCCTGATCACCGAAATGGGCGCCTACCGAAGAGGGGAAATCCGACTGTTGTGTTCCATCACGCAACCGACAATCGGGATCGTGACATACATCGGGAAGCAGCACATCGCGCTCTTCGGGGGCGAGGAAGCCATTGTGGAAGCCAAGGGAGAGCTCTTCGAAGCGCTGCCGAAAAACGGTCATGCGTTCCTCAACCGCGACAACGAAGCGAGCGCGTCGCTCCGATCCCGTTGCGTGTGCGAGATCACGAGTGTCGGCACTGACGGACGCGCGAACGTGAACGCCTTGGACATCGAAGAAACGACGGGAGGGATCCGCTTCACGGTGGAAGGCGAGCGTTTTGCGGTGCCGCTCTTTGGTACCCACACGGTCACGAGCATTTTGCTCGCGATCAGCGCGGCGAAGAAGCTCGGCATGGATCTGCCTTCGATTGTCAAAGAACTCGCGACGTTCCGACCGCTGGCGCAAACCTTCGAGGTGAAAACGGTGCGCGATGTCACCGTGCTCGATGACACGTACAACGCGAGTCCTGACAGCTTCCGCGCGGCGATCACCTGGGCCGCGGCGCAACCGCATGCGGAAAAAGTGCTGCTCACCGACGGCATCATCGAGCTCGGCGAAGCCGAAGAATCCATCCACACCGAGCTTGCGGCCGCGGCCGCGGACGTCTTCACGAAGGCGTACGTCGGCAACGCTCGGCTGCTCCCCTTCTTCCGTGACGGAGGTTTCGGTGATCGTGTTCAACCACTGACCGAGGCTTCACGAATGAAATCCGGAACGCTGCTCGTCTGCGTCGGTCGTCTGCCAACATCGACAATCGAGAAACTTCTGCCGTCGTAATCCGCGATGTTCTCCCCCATTCATCACACGTTCGGCCCCCACATCGACGCTTCGTACATGCGACGTGTCCTCGCGATGTCGTATGCGCCGCTGCGATACCGACGAGGCGAAAGCGTCGAACTGTTGCGCCAAGAATTGGCAAAGAAATTTCTCGGGGAAGTGAACCTGTTTTCCTCGGGACGAGAGTCACTTTTGGCGCTTCTCAAAGCCATGAAACTCCAATCGGGAGAAGAAGTGATCGTGCAAGGTTACACCTGCGTCGTGGTGCCGAATGCGATCCACGCCGCGGGAGGAACGGTCATCTACGCGGACATCGACGCCGAGACGCTGAACCTCTCCGTCTCATCGGTCGAACCGCTCGTCACCTCGCGCACGCGCGCGGTCATTTGTCAGCACACGTTCGGCATCCCGAGCGACGTCAAAGGTCTCCGCGCGCTCTGCGATCGGAAAAAAATCTTGCTCATCGAGGACTGCGCGCACGTCCTGCCCGATGAAACGGGGCCGAAGGAGATCGGCTCGCTCGGCGACGCGCTCATTCTGAGCTTCGGTCGGGACAAAGCGATCTCAGGCATCGCGGGCGGCGCCGTATTGGTGCGCGATCCGACACTCGCTTCCGCGTTGAACGCGATCGAAAAAGACGCCGTCGATCTGCCGTGGCGCACCGTGATGACGCTCCTTGAGTATCCCGCGCGCATGCGATCGATCGTGAGGCCCCTGGCGTGGTGCGGCCTCCAGAAGCCGATTTTGGCGATGCTCAACCGCATCGGCCTGTTCGTCCCGATCCTCACGGAATCCGAACGCGAAGGCTTCATGTCCCTGATCGTGCATCGCATCCCGAACGCCTGCGCGAACCTCGCACTCTTTTCACTCTCACGGCTGAAAGAAATCAACGACCATCGTAGAACACTTGCAGAATGCTATCTCGACTTCGGCTCTCGTTTTGGATGGCCGATGCTGAGCGGTGCGAAGGGCGACTTGCCGCTGCAAAAATTCCCGCTGTTCGTACGAAACGCGAACGCCAAACGCGAAGTCCTGAAACGTGAAAACATTCATCTGGATGACGGCTGGACGGGCTGCGTGATCTGCCCCGATTCCGTGCGATTGGATGCGACGGGATACGCCTCGGGATCCGATCCGATCGCGGAAAGTGTGTCCATGCACATACTGTCTCTTCCGACGCACCCGACGATGTCTCTCTCCGCGGCGCAAACACTGGCGCAGCGCATCCACGAACTGCTGAAAGCGGATAGAAAAGGATGACGCAGTCCGCCATACTGACCCATGTCATGGACATTCGCATCGCCACGGATCCGGCAGAGTGGGACTCTTTCCTAGGGCGACAACACTTTCGTCCCTTCCTGCAGAGCTGGACGATGGGAGAGATCTACCGAGACATCGGGCAAACACCCGTCCGACTCATCGCCTCGGACAACGGAAAAACGGAAGCGATTTGTTTCGGACACGTCGTCTCGGCGCGAAGAGGAAAACACATTTCCGTTCCCTACGGGCCTGTCATCGACGATCAACTCGGAACATTCGAAGCCGCGGACGTGACTTCTCGGCTTGTCAAAGCGCTCAAGAACGAAGCCACAAAACACGGTTGCAGTTTCATTCGCTTCAGCCCGTTCTGGCTGCAAGGAAGGCATCTCGAGGCGGTGAATGTCCTCGGTTGCGTCTCCTCGCCTCTGCATCTGCTGGCCGAACACGTGTGGTACGTCCCGCTCCGTGACAGCGAAGAAACGAAGCGAACGGAGGAATCGATACTCGCCGACATGCGCAAAACCACGCGCAATTTGATCCGTCGCGCTGAGAAAGACGGCGTCACCGTCGAAACGTCGAAAGATCCTGAAAAAGATCTGCCAGAGTTCATCGCGTTGCACGACGAAACACGCAAACGCCACGGCTTCACGCCGTACACGAACGCATTCTTCGCATCTCAGGTGAAGCGCTTCGGAAAGCGAAAAGAATGCACTCTCTATCTGGCGAAATACGAAGGAAAAACGATCGCTGCCTCGATCCACATGCATGCCTTCGGCGAGACGAGCTACCACCACGGCGCGAGCTCAAGCGCGCATCAGAAGATCCCCGCGAGTTACTTGCTGCAATGGACGGCGATCCGCGACGCGCTGAAGCGTGGAGACCGGATGTACAACTTCTGGGGCATCGCACCGATGAACGAAGACGGCACGCCAGCCAAAGATCATCCGTTCGCGGGCGTCACGCTGTTCAAAACGGGCTTCGGCGGTCACATCCTGAATCTCGTGCACTGCAAAGACGCACCCGTGAACAAAACATACTGGCTGACGTACGCTTTCGAACGCATCCGCAAGTGGCGTCGCGGATTTTAGACGACTACAATCCGTCATATTCCCCATTCGTTCATGCCCGCTCCCACAAAGTCCGCTTCTACTGGTGCAGAAGCCAAAGTCGATGAGATCATCGAGATCCTGAAGCGCATGGACCGCAGAGACAAGCTCCGCACCGTCGGAGGCTTCTTTCGCGCCATCATCGCATTGATCCCGATCATTTTGCTCCTCTGGAGCGCATGGTACTTCGCGGGCCACGGCACGGAAGTCATGAAGATGATCAGCGACCAAGCAGCCAGCTCCGCCGCACAGTACACGCAACAACAAGGTCAAAGCATGGTCGACAAAATCATGAATCAATACGCGATTCCGGGCGGCTCCAAGAAATAATCTCATCCAGCATTTCAAAAAGACGAGAGACCCCCATCTCTCGTCTTTCTTTAGTGCGAAGGAAATTACTTCACGAGCTTCACGATGTCTTCCGCGCTCATGCCCGCCGTCACATAGAGACTCGGCAAACGAAGGAACTGCGTACGCGTGAACTGTTTGTCCGGAGACTGCGTCAGACCGAAGAGATACCCCATCTGCGAAGCGGTGCCCATGACGCGGTCATTCACGCCTCCCGACGGATACCCGACCACGAAGACTTCCTTTTTGGTCAGATCCTCGATGAGCTTCTTGCTCTGACCGAGCTCCAGCATCACCTGCGAATCCGTCATCGATCGCAAATCATCGCCCGTGTGTCCCCCCGACTGCAAATCGTTGCCATTGGCGACCAAATTCAACACCGTCTTCTCCGTGATCCCCGAAAGTCCGATGTCTCGCGTTCGAATGAACAACGTGGCGCCGACACCCGCATTCTGCAGCGCATCGCTGACCTGACGTACGTTCTTGGCCGTCACGCCCGCAATCGCAAGTGCGACCGTATCGGGACTGATGCGCGTGTCACGCTGCTCCTGAGAAAGCACGGTGTCATACAGTGACTTCAGTGTGACGATCTTCTTTCCCGCCGCCTTCAGCGAAGCGACGTGTTTCCCGAGTGCCGCGATGCTCGCGTTGTCATCCGCTTGGTACTGAAGAATCGACAGAGTGTACTGATCCTGACGCACGAGGAACGCCGGCAAGAATGGCTTCAGATACTGCGAAGACACATATCCTTCTTTGCCGTTGTACGTCACGCGCGCCCACTCGCCGTTGATGGAAATCGGCTTCAAGATGGCCTGTCCGGGCAATTCGCCGATCTTCTCGGCTTGCGTCGAGGGATCTTTACGAATGTTCAAAAATTGAAAATCTACGAAATATTTTCCCTCGAATTGCTTCTTCTCCTTCGGCAGTTTCTCCTCCGTCGTCAGTTTCGCGACGTATCGGAACGCGACGAACCCTTCTTTGCCGTTCTGCAATTTCACCTTCGCCCATTCCGCGCTCGGGATATCCGTGACCGTCATGATGTCGCCTTGATTCAAACGCGCGACGAGAGCGGAACCGACATCAGTCGATTGACGGACGTTCAAGAAAGGATTGTTCACGCGATAGAGATTCTCCCCCTGGTCCATGACCGCCATCCTCAAGCCGTCATAAAACGCTTGCTTCGCTTTGTCCGGAACGGCCGTCGTCGCGGCATCCGCGAGGACCGTGGAACCGCTTCCCTGAGCCACACTGAGCACTTGCGTCGTCCCGCTTCCGGAGTTGTCGACAAGCGACGGTTGCATCGCGCCCGAGTCCGCGAGTTGCGTCACCTTTTGCAGATCGGTGTCCGAGAAGGTGAAGTCCTGCATGCTCTTCTCCGGCTCCGGCTTGGAGCAACCGGCGAAGAGAATCCCGAAGGAAACAATGAGGAGAAAAATGGTGATATGTCGCGGCATGGGAGGGAGTAGGAAAAAAGCGGTTACATGCGCTCCGGAACGCGGAGCGTCAAAAGGTGTGCTCCGGTGCGAAGCACGGTGGAAGTGATGGAAGTGAGCCCGAGTCGGCACGCGCGTGTGTCCGGTTCGGCCTTGAGAATGTCATCCGCGTTGTAAAAGGTGTTGTAGGCCTGACACACGTCATACAGATACTGACAAATTTTATGCGGCAGATGTTCCGCCCGCGCCTCCTCCGTCACCTCGCCGAACACAGCCAACGTTTTCATGAGTCGCCTTTCGGCTTCGGAAAGCTGATGCTTGGCTTCCGTCTGCGGCGCGTCCTCCATCCCCGCTTTGCGCAACACCGAACGTGCTCGAGCATACGTGTACTGCAAATACGGTGCGCTGTTCCCCTCGAAGCTCAGCATCTTGTCCCAATCAAAGACCATGTCCATCTTTCGGTTCTGACTGAGCACGCCGTAGATCACCGATCCGACTCCCATCATCTCGGCGAGCTCGGAGGGATTTTCCGTTTGAATGCTCTCCCCTCTTTCTTTGATGATGGTCTCGGCACGACTGACGGCTTCGCCGAGGACGTCTTCCAATTTCAGAATATTTCCTTTGCGAGTGCTCATCGACTTGTCAGCGAAACGCATCCGACCGAAAAGAACATGTTCCAATGCCGGAAGCTCCCACTGTAGTTGCCCGACGGTCGCGAAGAGCTGCTTGAAGTACAACTGCTGCGCGACATCGACGACGTATAAAATGGCTTTGGGATGCCATGTGTCGATACGATACCGGATCGTCGCAAGATCGCGCGTCAGATAAATCGTCGACCCGTCACCCTTCAGAACGATCGCGGGAGGCAACTTGCTCTCCTCCGGAAATTCCGTGATCAATGCTCCTTCTTCTCCTTGCTTGAACACCCTCTTCTTTTTCCCCTCTTCCAAAATCGGAGCCATCTTGTCCTCATAGAAACTTTCGCCCTGCGTGAAATCGAACTCGACATGCAGACGCTTGTACAAGCTCTCCATCGACGCCATCGTGATGTCCACGACTCCTTTCCAGAATGCGCGAAGATCCTTGTCCCCTTCTTCGAGCTTCTTGAACGCGAGCCGACCTTCGTCTTCAAGCGCAGGGTCTTTCTCCGCCTCTTCATGGAATTTCACATACAGCGCAAGCAATTCGTCGATCGTGTGCTTTCCGATCGGCTTCGTGCCCCATTTCTTGAATGCCACGGCCAATTTACCGAACTGCGTCCCCCAGTCTCCGATGTGATTGATCGCGATCGTGTTGTACCCCTGATGCCGATACACGTTTGCGATCGACTGCCCGATGACGGTGCTGAGAATGTGATGGACGCCGAGAGGTTTGGCGATGTTCGGCTGCGAATACTCGACGATCACCGGCGCCTCCCCCGTTTTTTGTTTTTTCGGTGAACAGGCACTGATGGCAACAGACAATCCGCCGGCCAGCGACGTCGCATCGAGAATGATGTTCACGTATCCGGCACCCGCCACTTGGACATCCGATACGCCCTTCATGCCCTTCAAGCCTTCCGCAAGAACCGCCGCAATGTCACGAGGCTGTTTCTTGAGTCCTTTGGCCAGCTGAAGAGCAATGGAAGTAGTGAGATCCCCCTTCCCTTCGTCGAAAGAAACATCAAAGTGGACAGTTGTCGAAACGTCAAAATTCTTCTTCAAAATCGCTTCTGCGGAACCCGTTAATTTCTTTCGAAGATCGTACAAATGAAGTGATCAGGAAAACAGCGCAACTCTATACCGAAAGAAGAGACTTCCTAGTCGAAACAAAAATTTGTTCTTGATCACTCTTTTTCTTCATTGTTTACGGTACTTTCGAACAAAAAATGTATGCACGATCGTACACCCGTTTTTGAGCACACAATCTGATCAAACTGTGGAAAACTTTGTGGATAGATTGTGTACAACTATCGTACTTTTCCTCAGTACCATGCTTCAAAAGCGAATGCGGATCTACACAGAAGCATGATTTGAAGGTATACTGTCGGATGAACATGAAATTGCCGACTCGTCACCTGCTCCTCTTTTCAAGCATTTTTCTGCTTGCGGCATGCGGTGCGAAGAAAGTAACCGCACCCGTGATGACCGACGGAGCGCGCAGTGCGATCCTCTCCATCGACCAACTCATGGCCGGAGCCGCCAGTCATCAAACGATCCGACCGGCAGCTCTGCTCGGCATCTTCGTCTCCGAATACATATCGTTCTCGGTCACGGCAACCGCTGCGCAAGGTGCGCTGACTGGAGTCGCGGTCGATCATCAGATCACCGATGCTCAGACGACCGTGACGGATCCTGATTTTGATCTGCTGCAAGCCTTTGCCGATGCGCTGCAAGTGGACACGGCGGACCTCCTGAACCGCAGCACGGACAGGCAGCAAACGCTCGATGCGTACACGACGTCGCTCACGAATGTCGCAACGCGCGCGAATCAACGCTTCAAAGAACTCAGCGGCGCTGACGACCAACTGAAGGAAACAAGCCGTGCGCAAGCCAAAGAACTGAGCGCCGCAGAACGAGATCTGAAAAATGCGGTGAGCAAAAAACAATTCGGCGATGCGGGAGAGCTTCAGAAGACGGTACTTGAAAAACAGCAAGCGTTCGGCGAAACCGATCTGAAGCGAAAGCAAACCGAGAACGTGATCGACACGCTCGGAAAAATGCTGACGCTCTACGGCCAAAAAATCCTCGCCATCCAGCAAAACCGCGAAGTGCTGATCGCAGGGAACCGAGTCGTGGACGTGCCAGGCATCGAAGAACTGCAGATTATCCAGCGTCAAAAAGGCTCCACGAGAGCGACGGGCAACCACGGTGCTCAATTCGACACTCTCTTCCAAGGATCGGGGCTGAAATAGACGGGCAAGGAAAAAGTAGCGATGAGCAAATAGCACGAAATCTCTCCACTACCAGCTATCCGCTAGCCGCTTCCACATGCCTAATTCCCAAAAGAAAGCCTCTATGAAAATCAGGTGTTTTCTGCTATAATTATGTGATGGCCTCAACTATCAAAACACCCACACCTGCAGTGAAGCACCCGTCGATCCTCGGCAGCAAACTGCTGGCCGTGCTCGATGATCTGCTCGGACTCCATGCGAACGTCGAAGAAATCTTGAAAAACGACGACGACGGGGCATTCACGAAAGAAGAGCGTGAGATCGTCCGCAGATACGAAGAAGGCATTCAGAAATTGCTGGACGTGATCGCGCCGGCAGGTTTGAAATTCGACCGATCGATGATCCAGCTCAATGAGCAATTGGTCGCACGCAGTTTCTACGCATACAACTGGCCGAGTCAGATCTACCCAAACTGGCTTTCTCAACTGATCAACTTCGACATCCAAGCGGACATTTCGATGTTCCTGTATCCGGCGTCGAACAAAGTGATTCTCAAAATGCTCCGCAAGAAAGTCGCCGAAATGCGCAGCTCCATCCGCATGCTTCAGCAACGCGGCATCGTCCGCGATCCGGCTCTCGAAGCCGCCTTGCAGGACGCCGAAGAACTGCGCGATCTTCTCGCACGCGGCTCGGAAAAGCTCTTCCAGCTCGGATTTTACTTCACGATTTACGCCGAGAACGAAGCAAAGCTGAAGAAAGTGCAAACCGACGTCGAAGCCATCCTCGGAGGCAAACTGATCCTCACGAAACCGGCGGCGTTCCAGATGGAACACGGCTGGAACAGCACGTTGCCGTACTGCATGGATGAGCTCGATTTCAATCGCAACATGAATACGCAGGCTCTGGCGACGAGCTTCCCGTTCAGTTCGTCCGATCTCACGGACGATCATGGCATCCTGTACGGCATCAACCGTCACAACGACTCGCTGATCATCTTCGATCGCTTCGACTTACCGAACGCGAACGCGAACGTCTTCGCCACCTCCGGTGCGGGTAAGTCGTATGTCGTGAAACTCGAAATCCTGCGCTCGCTGATCCAAGGCGTGCAAACGTACGTCATCGATCCGGAAAACGAATACGTCGATCTTTGTCAGACCGTCGGCGGCACGATGATCCCAATCTCACTCGAGAGCAGTTTCCGCATCAATCCGTTCGACTTGCCGAAAGCCATCCGCGGCGACGAAGCGGAAATCGGCGAAGTCGTGCGCGGCGCGGTGATCAACCTGCACGGACTCTTCAAGCTCATGCTCGGCTCCATCACGCCGTCGGAGGAAGGAGTCCTCGACAAAGCCATTTTGAACACGTACGCGCTCAAAGGCATCACGCTGCAAACGGCCGATCCGACGAAAATGGAAGTGCCGACGCTCCATGATCTCATCGACGTGCTCATGACGACCGAAGGCGGCGAATCGATGGCGCAAACGCTGCAGAAATACACGGACGGCAGCTTCTCCGGGCTCTTCGACCGCGAAACGAATATCGAACTCGACAAAGAAATGGTCGTGTTCCAGATCCGCGACCTCGAAGACGTGCTTCGTCCCATCGCGATTTACGTCGTGTTGAACTTCCTCTGGAACCGCGTCCGCTCCGACATGCGCAAACGTTTGCTCGTCGTGGACGAGGCGTGGAACCTCATGCAATACGAAGACTCCGCGCAATTCCTCTTCGGACTCATCAAGCGCGCGCGCAAGTACTACCTCGGCGTCACCACGATCACACAGGACATCGACGACTTCATCAACTCGCCGTACGGAAAACCGATCATCTCGAACACGTCGCTCCAGCTGCTGCTCAAACAATCGGCATCCAGCGTGGATAACCTCGCCAAGCTCTTCTATCTGACCGAAGGAGAGAAATATCTCCTCCTCAACTCCGGCGTCGGACAAGGAGTGCTCTTCGCGGGCAACACGCACGTCGCCATCCAAGTCGTGGCCAGCGCGAACGAACACACCATCATCACGACGAAACCGGAAGAAGTGATGAAAAAGAGACAGGCGGCCAAAGACAAAGCCGCCGAAGAAGCGACGGCAAGCGGAGGAGACTAAACCTGAGGCTGTTCGACCTTCCAGCGCATCTCGGGGACCAATTTGCCGGACACCGCGAAGCCCGCCGCTTTCTTGTGGCCGCCGCCTTGAAATTTCGCTGCCATTTTCGCGACGTCGACGTCGTCTCGGAGTGTACGAAGCGATCCTTTCACCTTGCCCTGTCTTTCAGCGAGAATGAGCGAGAATTTCATGCCCGGCACGGCGTTCACATAGTCGATCGCACCCGTGAGCTCCGAGTAATCGGCTCCCGTCGCGCGGAAGTCGCCTTCGGTCAGCGCCGAGATCGCACCGCCTTCGTCAGTCAACGAAATTTTTTCAAGCACGCGACCCCAGAGTCGCAGCGTCGATATCTTGGCCGTGCGAAAGACATGCTGCACGATGGTCTGCTGCCTCGCGCCTGCGCGCAAAAGTCTCGCCACCGTGCGATACACGCGCGGCGTCGTGTTACTGTGCACGAGGCCTCCCGTGTCCGTGTAGACGCCGGTCAGAAGGCAGGTGGCGATGTCGGGAGTGATCGCAAAACCCGCTTCATCCGCGAACGCCGCGACGATCTCGCAGGTGGACGCCGCATCCGGAATCACGAAATTGACCGTGCCGAATTTCGGATTGCTCGGATGATGATCGAAGCACACGGAGGGCCACATACCGCCGAATATCTGCGGAAATTTCTCGTGATACTCCGTGAGTTTCGGCTCAGCGCTGTCAAGAAACACGAACACATCCCCTTCCGTCGGTTGCAGATCGGCCTCGATGCGCTGTACCCACGGCAAATACTCGAACGTCGGCGGCGCGGGATCGACACAAAAAAGCTTGACCGTGACATTCGGCGCGATGGCTTCCAGAAGCTGCGCGATGCCCGTCAGCGACCCGAGCGCATCGCCGTCGGGATTGCGATGGCAGATGCAACAGAGCCGCTTCGCGCAGCGGAGAATCTTCAGCGCCTGATCAATGGATGTCTTCTCGAGCATAAAAGGGATGAATTCTAAACAGCTACGAGCGCACGCTCAAGCAGGAGGCGTGTTCAAACGCGACACATTGTGACGCCGTGACATTCCGCATCTCCTTTTTGATTCAGAGAGACTGCAGCAACACATCGACGCGACTGGCTTTCTGCCCTTCGCTGTCGACATGAAAACGAAACAACGGCGCGCGATGCGCTTGGATTTTCTGCGCGATCTCCTTGCGCATCTCGCCTTTGCGCGCGGCAAGGAATTTGACCGCGGCTTCGGCATGCTCGATGGCATTGACGAAGATGTCCGCGTAACTCAAATCTCCGCTCACTTTCACCTCCGTCACGGTGACTGCCACCGCGATGTTCGGCGGAATGTGCACGGCATGAGTGGCCGCGATGGTGCGAATGATGCCGGCGATCTGTGCGACTCGATGCGAAGTCATGCGCCGAGTGTACCATCAAAAGCGGTTTCTCCCGCGATGCTGTAGACTGCGACGCAACGTGAGCACACCGCATCGCATCGTCTTCCTCGGCACATCGTCATTCGCAGTCCCCTGCCTGAAAGCGTTGGCTGCCGACAAACGTTTCGTCGTAGAACTCGTCGTGACACAGCCGGATAAACCCGTAGGTCGAAAGCAAGAACTAACGCCGCCCGCCGTGAAAGTCGCGGCCGTGGAATTGGGATTGCCGATTTTCCAACCCGAAAAACTGAACGCCGAAGTCTCAACGCTGCAAAAAATCGCGCCTGATTTCCTCGTGGTGGTCTCCTTCGGCCAGATCCTGAGCGAAGAAGTCCTCGCTACTGCGAGAATGGCCGCCGTAAACGTCCATGCGTCACTCTTGCCGAAACTCCGCGGCGCTTCGCCGATCCAACACGCGATCCTCGAAGGAATGTCGACGACGGGCGTCACTGTGCAACGCATGGTGAAAGAACTGGATGCGGGACCGATCTTGACTCAAAGAAAACGAGAGATCGACGAGCGCGAAACATATCTAATGTTGCATGAGAAACTGGCCGAAGACGGAGCGGATCTCCTGATTTCCACGCTGTCATCTGCGCTCTCTGAGAAAGAACAGAACGTCAAAGACGCGACATTCTGCGGCAAACTGACGAAAGCCGACGGCATCACAGACTCCGCGACGATGACCGCCGATCAGGTCGATCGAATGGTGCGCGCATTGACGCCGTGGCCGAGCGTGACGCTGAAAGATCTGAAGCTGCTGGAAACATCACTCGAACCTGTCGGCAAATCGGTTCCACTGTCCTGTGCGCAAGGAACCGTGCTGCACATCGTCACGGTGCAACCCGCGGGCGGCAAACCGATGAGCGGCACGGACTTTCATCGCGGCCATCCGACTGCTTTTCCCTCGTAACATGATGCGTCGCATTTCCTCGATCCTCACCGTCGCGCTGCTCCTCTCGGTCTGCATGCCGCAGCGTCTGGATGCGCTGACGACCACGCAAGATACGGACGGCGACGGTCTGCCCGATCTGCAAGAAGACGCCAACGGAAATGGAAAAGTCGATGCGGGCGAAACCGATCCGTACAAAGCGGACACCGACGGAGGCGGTGAATCTGACGGAACCGAAGTGCACGCCAGCAGAAATCCGCTCGATCCGACGGACGATATGACCGCGGATGCGGACGGCGACGGGTGGGTGAACGGGATCGAAATCGTCAACGGTACGGACCCGAAAAAAGCGGACACGGACGGCGACGGAATCAATGACCCGCAAGATCCGTTCCCGACAGACTCGAAGCATGCCGTGGATGCAAACAGAAACGGACTCCCAGACGACTGGGAGAAAGCCACGAAACTCGACCAGCAACCCATCCCTCAGAGCAAAGTGGATGATCCGGATGCGGACGGCCTGAATAACGCGCAGGAACTCGCGATCGGCACGAATCCTCTCTCCGTGGATTCGGATCGGGACGGGATCGACGACCTCACGGAGAAACAGAACGGTGGCAATCCGCGGGAAAGCGCATGTCTGTCATACGAAGCGACCGGCGATCGTTTCTCGGACATTTCAGGTCATTGGAGCGAGCCGTTCGTCACGGTTCTTCACGACACGATGATCTTGCCCGACACCGTGCGGCTTGTCGGCGGCTATCAAAGAAGCGAAAAGAACGGCATCAAAACGATCTTCGCGCCGGACCAGCCCGTCACGCGGTACGAATTCCTAAAGATGACGATGCTCTCGGTCTGCACACATCTCGTGTCGACCACGGAACGTGAGAAGCCGTTCACGGACATCACGAATATCGCGCGAATCAATGAAAATGCGGACGCGTCGCTGAAACGCAAAGTCGTGTACACCGCGGAGCACTACGGAATCATCGGGGGATATGCGGACGGAACGTTCGGAGCGAATGCGCCTGTGAACCGTGCCGAAGCGGTGAAGATCCTGACGCTCGCGGCGCAGATGAACGCCGGCGAAAGCGGTTCGGCACTCGCGTTTAGCGACGTGCAACCGACGGAATGGTTCGCGCCGTTTATCGCTCTGGCATCACAACGAGAGATCGTCAGCGGATACGGAAATGGAACGTTCGGTCCTGAGAAACCGATCACCCGAGCCGAGGCCGCAAAAATCGTCGCTCAAGTCATGCGCCAGAACCCGCTGATCAACGGGTACGTCCTGCCGACAAACCAGTAGCGAATAGCGACTGGCACACAACAAAAACGGGCAGCGTTTTTATTCGCTACCCGTCGGTTTCACCTGCTGTTAAATCTTCGTCTGCATCTCCTGAAGCGCTGCAATGAACGCGGGCAGATCTTCGATATCGAAGATGATCGTGGTCTTCTGTCCGCCGCGGGACTTCTCGGAGACCTTCAGAAACTTGCCGTTGTTCGACTGCTTCAAGTCGATGTAGAACGTGCGCTGTCGAGCGCGGATCGTCACGGAGTGCAGCTCTTCACCGTAACGACTTCCTGCGCCGCCTCCACCCTGCGGTGCGCCTCCGAAAGGACGGGGGGTGCGCTGCGGAGCAGGCTCGGAGAAATTGGACGTGGGAGCAAGCGGATCGTCGCTCGCGGGATTGGTCAGATCGGCCATCGGGTCGAACATAAAAAGAAAAAGAAAGAAATAATGGCTCTCTCCGCTCCTCCCCTCGCCTTTCAGTTCCGGGATCTCGCTTCTGAGAGTGGCCGCATCATACCACAAGCCTAGAGAGCCGTCGAAGGCTCTGTAACGGCAAATTGTGACAATCGTCGGCTGAAGCTGGCGACGGCAAAACGCAACAATTGCTCGGGAGTATGAAACTGTGCGACGCCTGACAATGCGTCGATTTCTTCCTGCAACGCACCTTCCGCGATGTCGCGACGACAACCGCCGATACCGGCCGTGTGACCCGTCGGCAAGACAACATCCGTGGAAAAAACACCGCTGACATGATCCGGAAGATCGCGAAAATTAAACAAAGAAGTATTCATGGGTTCGCGAATGTATCGCATGACTTTTCAGCGGGCAAGCATTATGCGGCGATGTCCGACTTTTTCTCGAGTGGCGGGAACAAAATCGACGGCTCCCCCACCGTCTTCCAGTCTTTCATCCCTCCCCACTGTTTCATCTCATCGGTGATAAAAAAATCCTTCTGAATCATCGTCGCCGCATACGGCACGCCAAGCTGCATGCTGATCTTCTGAGCGGTCTCCGGAGTGAAGGGCAAAAGCATTAGTGAAATATGACGAACATTTTCAGCGAGTATCGATAAAACGGCGATCCTCTTAGACTCAGAAGCATCTTTTTTCCAAGGTGCTTGATCATTCATATACTTGTCGCAGGCGCTTACCCATTGAGTTAGGTATTGAGCAGCTGACCAAAAATCAAAATCTTTCATATGTAAAGAATACCGTACCCAGCAATCTTGATTTGAAAGAAAGGTTGGTTCCTGATCTAGCTCAATGGCAACATTAACTTTCTTCATCATCACCAATATTCGATTCAATAAATTCCCCAAATTTCGAAGCTTAGAATCATAAACTTCATCAATTCGCTTCCAGCTAAAATCACCGTCTTGGCCGACCGGCACTTCGTGTGATAAATAAAAACGAAGCGGATCGGGACTACCGCTAAAATGAGCCAAGACGTCATCGGGCTTCACGACGTTGCCGAGCGATTTGCTCATCTTCTCACCTTCGCTCGTCAGGAAGCCGTGGATGAGCAGCTTATCAGGCGTTTTCACGCCCGCATGTTTCAACATCGCAGGCCAAATCAACGCATGAAACCTTGCAATGTCCTTGCCGATGACGTGCGTCACGGTCGCATCATTCCACCATTTTGTGTCTTCATGATCGGTGAAGTATCCGAGACCTGAAATATAGTTCGTGAGCGCGTCACACCAGACGTACATCGTCTGCTTGTCATCGTTCGGCACGGGCACGCCCCAACTCAAACTCGTCACCGGACGCGAGAATGACACATCTTCAAGCCCGTGCTCGAGAAGCGCCACCGTCTCGTTTTCGCGATACTGAGGAATGATCTTGTAGTCATTTCGCAGCAATGCCGTAAGACACTCGGTTTCCTTGGAAAGCAGGAAAAAATAATTCTCTTCTTCCACTTTTTCAGGCGCACGATGATGGATCGCGCATTCCCCATCGACCAGATCTTTGGATGTCAGAAACCGCTCGCAACCGGAACAATAGAGACCGGTATACGTGCGTTTCTCGAGCATTTTCGCCTTCTCGAGCCGCTTCCAGAGTTCGACGACGGTCGGCCAATGCGCGTGCTGATCCGACGTGCGGATGAAGAGGTCGGCGGAAATGCCGAGGCGTTTGTACAAATCTTGAAAGAGCGGCACGTTGCGATCGACGAGCTCTTTGGGCGACAGCTTCTCTTTGTCCGCGGTCTGCTGGATCTTGATGCCGTGTTCGTCCGTGCCGATCTGAAATCTGACCTCGTCCCCTCTCAACCGAAACCAACGCGCGGCGACGTCCGCGAGGACTTTCTCCAGCACGTGCCCCATGTGCGGAGGCGCATTCGGGTAATCGATTGCCGTGGTGATGTATTGGCGCGAAGACATGCGAAAATCGCGCTTAGACTAGCACGCATGCTCCGAAGAGACGAGCATCTCTAGCCGATCGCGTAGATGATGCCGTTCACGAACTGGATGATGCCGGCGACGAGCAGTGCGGCTGCAAAACCAAGTGCCCCATAGAGCAACGCCTTCTTCCCCGCCTCTTTGCCCTCGTCACCGCGTGACGTGATCATACGAATGGCTCCGTAGAGGAAGACGATGATCGTGAGCGGCAAGATGAAAATGCCGACTTGCGTGATGATGTTCCCGGAAAGAATGCTCACGATGGTGGCACCGGATCCGCAGTAAAGGAAACTGGAACAGTTCCAGTACGTCGTGATGCTGATCGCCTCGACGGAGACGGGAACGAGCAAGCCGAGAAGGATGAAAAGAAATCGTTTCATATCAGAGAGCCAAAATGGCGAAGTAAATTTGCTGTGAAAGATTGATGACGATGGCACCGACCGCCGCATAGATGAGGCCTTGGCGCGCCTTGGCAAATTCGTCTTCTTTGCCCATGGACAGCACCATGCGCATGCCGCAGAACATCGCGACGCCGATGAGCGAAATATAGAACAAATCGAAGACCGATCCCGTCAGCGTTTGGATCACCGAATCGATGACGTCGATGCCGCTGATGCGGGCGACGACTTCCGTCTGAATGATGCCGACCAACACCTGCGTGAAATTCGCGATGAAAATGCCGATCACGGCCCACGTCAGAGTCTGCTTTCCTTTCGTGACACGTTCATCGCTGCCTGCACTGAGCAAAATGTACGCACCTCCCACCATGATGAAGAGGATGCCGAGTCCTTGCACATACACGAGCAGCTTCACGAAAAGCAGCGTCAACGCACTGCCGAAGTAATTCGTGAACGGCACGACTCCCGAACCGGTACATCCTGAAAGCCCCGAGCAGTTGATATACAGAGGCACCGCAGCGGCAACGATCTCCGGAAGCAAGAGTCCTGCGACGATCGCCGAAAGACGAAGGGGTACAGTCTTCATACGTTGAGGAATCCGAGAGGATTGATGAACTGCAGAATGACGCCGCTGAGGAGCAGCATGATGAGTCCGACTCCCGACCACAAAAAGCGCGTTTTGCCCTTGCCGATCATGTTTGAATCTCCGTTGCTGAGGACGATCATGAGTCCGCCGGCAGCGCCGTTCAACACGGCGACGGCGACTCCCATCCCGAAGATCAAATTCCACATGCCGCCATTGATGTATTGATAGAGCCCGCCGAGACCGGCCGAAGCGCTCGCGGAAATGTAACTCACTCCTCCCGGAACAGGCTCGAGAAGGCAGGTGTCATCCGGTCCGATGCAACCGCCATTGCAAGCCTTTGGTAAGCTGCCGGAACAAGCAAATGCCGTACCGCTCAACGAGACGGCAAAGGTCACTGCCAAAACGACAGTAAGCAGTCGAAGACTGAAACGAAGAGTACGCATAAATCTTATTATTGTAGCAGAGACAAGGCAAAAGAACAATGTCATAGGAATGTTTCGCCTGTGCTGAAACCCGCAGGAAAGCGCAGGTCTCAATGCATGAAAATCCTCGCAAGGCCGAGGAATGCGAAAAAGCCGCACACATCCGTGGTCGTGGTCACGAAAACGGTGCTGGCAGTGGCAGGATCGATCTTCAGGCGCTTCAGAATGAACGGAATAAGAGCGCCGAAGAAGCCGGCGACGAAGAGATTGATGATCATGGAAGACGCAAGGATGAACCCGATCGCTCTCGGAGCACCGAACGCGACGACGGAAACGCCCGCTGCGATGCCGGTGATGAGACCGTTGACCGTGCCCGCGGTTGCTTCTTTCCAGATCACGCGCCACGCCTTGTCCCAACCGATTTCACCGAGCGCCAATCCGCGTACGACGACCGCGAGAGCTTGCGTGGCGGCATTGCCACCTTGGCCGGCTACGATCGGCATGTACACGGCAAGAATCGCGAATTTGGCGATCGTATCCTGAAAGAGCGACACGACGAACGACGCGAGAAACGCCGTGAGCAAATTGATGAGGAGCCAGTTGTATCGACGTTTCACTTTCGACGTCACGGGGTCCAACGCATGTTCTTCCACGTCGACACCCGCGAATCGATAGATGTCTTCCGTCGCTTCCGCTTGAGCGACTTTCATGAGATCTCGAAGATGGATGATGCCGATCACTCCGCCGTCTTCGTCCGCGACCGAGATGACTTCGGATCGCGTGCGCGCCATGAGCTGCATGACTTTCTCGCGATCCATGCTGTGCGTGACGAGCGAGAGCGGATTGGTCTGCTGCTCGACCGTGGCGTTGGCGGGCGGAAAAAGTAGCGTCCGTTCGGGGATGAACCCGATGAGTTTTGCCTCTTCGTCAACGACGAGCACCGTCGGCATGTCGCGCTTGCCCTCGATGTGCTTCTGCACTTTTTCGAGCACCTCGAGAAAGGTGTACGACGGTTTCACGAGAATGAAATTCAAATCCATGAGACCTCCCGCCGTCTCGGAACCGAACTTCAAAAGTTTCTCGATCTTGCGACGCTTCTCTTCTTTCATGTGTTGCAAAATCGTGAACCGGCGAACCGGTGACAAATGCTGCAAAATATCGGTCGCGTCGTCTTCATCGTTGAAATGCAAGAACCGCGAAATGACATCGTCGGCAAGGCGTGGAAAAATCCGTCGCTTGCTGTCATCATTGAGTACCAGAGCCACTTCGGACTGCCTCTCGGGCGGCAAAAGTGAGAATGATTTTCGCTTGCCGTTGGTCAGCCCATCGATGATGTGGGCCGCAATGTGGAAGTCCTGTTGTGAGAGCAAAGACCGAAGCTCTTTGTCCTGCTTGTTTTCCAAGAAGAGATCGGCCTTTGCGATGAGCTTTTCCTTCATCGAAAGGGCGGAAGTTACAAGCGGTATACGCCGAGCCTGCGAAAAAGTGAAGGCAATCCCCGCTCTCAGCCTCATGAGATGCAAGATCATTGCCGGATGAATGTGTGCAAAACGTGAATTGGTAAAAATGATCATATTATGCTATAATCAATGAAACAAAAACCGCATGAAAATGACGAAAAAACTGCAGGCGGTGCAAAAGATTCTGCCGACACTCGTCGTGTCGGGAATCGTCATGACGCTCTGCGTGATTCTCGGAACGTTGTTTTTCGTGCGAGGCAAAAACGTCTTGGAAGATCAACTGAAACAACGAATGACAAATATCGCAGGCAGCGCGGCTCTCGCATTCAGGGACATTGATCTGCGGAAAATCCAAGGACCGAAAGACATCAACCGTTCCGAATACGCCGATGCGATCACGGTGCTCAATTTGGTGCGCGCCGCCAACGTCGGCGTGAAGTATGCGTACATTTTCCGCCCGACGGACGATCCGAACATCTTTGTCTTCGTGGCGGATGCGGACTCTCTGCATCCCTACGACAAAATCGACGGCAACGGTGACGGAGTGATCGATGGCGCGGACGAACTGAGTCCGCCCGGAACGCCGTACGACACGTCAAAAATCGACGATTTGCATGAAGCGATGACGAAGCCGGTCGGCACGAACTACCCGTACTCCGATCAATGGGGCACGTTCATGTCGGGCTTTGCGCCGATCATCGATCAACACGGGCGTTTCATGGGAATCCTCGGAGTCGACATGGACGTCCAGTACTACAACACGATCAGCCAAAGCATCTTCTCTCCTCTCGCATATCTGCTCTTCCTTCTCTCCGGCATCGCGATCTCTTGGCTCATCGTGCTGACCGTCTGGAAGCGTCGCATGGAGTCACTCGCCATGCTCGAGTTGCAACGCATCGAACTCTTGCAATTGACATTCCATCAGCTCGGCAGCCCGCTCACCATCATTCGTTGGGCGACCGAATCGCTCGAAGGAAAGCTCGGCGAAATGGCCGTGCCGCTATCGATCTCCAAAGACATCGCGTCGCTGAAAGACGGCTCGGGGCGCATCGACAGCATTTTGAAGTCGTTGTCGCGTGCCGAAGACGTGCGCAGCGGCACCATGCGATACAACCCGACCGTCGCTTCGCTTCGCAGCGTCATCGAAGAAGTGTCTCACGACATGCAGGATGTCCTCCGCATGAAAGCGCAAAAACTGAACATCGCTTCCATTCCGGAAGTGGAGCTCCACATCGACCGCACGCTGATCGCCGCAGTCATGCGCGAGATCATCGGCAACGCGTCCGACTTCTCGCCGAACAGCTCCGCGATTCATCTCGAATGCACGATCGACGGAAAAAAGGCGATCGTCGAAGTGCGGGATCATGGCGGAGGCATACCGCAAAAAGACATTCAGAATTTATTCCAAGAGTTCAAACGCGCATCGAACGCCAAACTTCTGAAACCGAGCGGCAGCGGACTCGGCCTCTACATCGCAAAAGGAATCATCGAAAAAGCGGGAGGCACCATCACACTCAAAAGCAAAGAAGGGAAAGGCACGTCCGTCACCTTCACGTTGCCGCTGCTCTAATTCTCCTCGGAAGGAAGGTTCTTTTTGGCAAGCACCGACAAAAAGAAAGGCAAGAGCACGAGGCTGATCGCGCCGATCGAGCCGAATATTTGCGCATCGACGACATACTGACTGACGATTTGATACGACTCGCCGAAGTAATAACCGAGAGAAATGAGTACGGCATACTGAAACATCGTCACGGAGAGCGCGATGAGAATGAACTTTCGAAGCGGCACTTCCGCGAGTCCTGCGCTGATGAGAAGGGGGAAACTCAATCCGTACGCCCACTTCGAAACGACCATCGCTCTGATCGTGTGCGTATGCCACAAACGATCCATCCCCTTGAGCCGTTTGCCGAGACGGGAAACGGCGAAATTCGGAGACCAGAGTTTCCCGACGAAATAGGAAGCGGTGTCCCGACAGACGTCGGCGATCATCAAAATCACATACGAGGGAGCGATGCTCAAATGTCCTCGAAACGCCAAAAAACCGATGAGAACGGACAAAGCCGGCCCCTCCAAAAACGCCAACGGAAACAAGACGACGTACCGATGCGCGATCAGGGCGGAAACCAATGAACTGTTCATCATCGGAAAAATCATATCAGGTTCGGAGGTGAGGTGCTGGAGGATCCAAAGTGCTACAATCCAGTCTCGTGATTGACTCCCCATACAGGCCATGAATATCGCATTTTTCACGGATAATTTTTTCCCGCAACGCGACGGCGTCGTGACCTCGGTGATGAATTTTTCCGCCGAACTCGGCAAGAGAGGACATTCCGTCATGATCATCGCGCCGAAGCCGGCGAAGATGCATCAAAACCCGTTCCAAACCGAGAACGTGAAGATCAGCTACGTGGCATCCGTGCCGGCGGTTCTCTACCCCAAATACCGCTTCGGCATGCTCATGTCGAAGAAATCACTGAGCAACCTTCGTTCGTTTCGACCCGACGTCGTCCATTTTCATACGCCGTGGAGCCTCGGATTCAGCGCGCATCTCGCGGCAAAAGCCTTCGACGTTCCGCTGATCGGAACCAATCACATTTATCTCACGAAAGAAAACGCCCAATCGCTCTGCATTTTTCCCGGCTCCAGACTGCTGGAGAAACAAATCGCAGAAGTCGGGATCCTCTACATCAAAGCCTTCTACGACGCCTGCGACCTCCGTCTGGCACCCTCAACGGCGCTCATCGAAGGATTGCTCAAATCCGGCTACAAGAAGCCGTTCTTCCTGCTGCCGAACGGAGTGCCTCTCGCCTCGGTTCGTCCTTTGCCCGCCGCCCGAAAAGCCGCGCTGAAAAAACGGTACGGATTGAAGAGCCGAGTCATTTTGCACTTCGGCCGCCTTGCGAAAGAAAAATCCGTGGATGATTTGCTCCGAGCGTTCGCACTCCTGCGCAAGAACAAGAATGACGTGAGCTTGCTCATCATCGGTGACGGACCGATGACCGTGTCTTTGATGCGACTGAGCAAAAAACTGAAGCTGGAAAAAGACGTGATCTTTGCGGGAAGCATCGCGCATGACGAGCTGATCTCCTCAGGCGTCATCGGAGTGGCCGATTGCTTCGCGACGGCCAGCAAAACGGAGAATCAGCCGATGGCCGTCCTCGAAGCCATGAGCCATTCTCTTCCGATCGTCGGCGTCCACGAGGCGGGCATGGTTGATCTCGTCACGGACAACGGGCTGCTCGCAAAACCGAACGATCTTTCGGCACTCGCGAACAACATGTCCCATGTCCTCACGCACGCCTCCGAAGCGAAAAAAATGGGCGCATCCTCCCGCGCTCTCGCTCGGGAATTCTCGATCCAGAAAGCGACGGACAAACTCCTCGGTTTCTACGCGAAAACGGTTCGGGAGAAGCGTCGACGTCCCGCTCGTGCCTGATGCACGCTCAGCTGAGCAGCCAACCCGTCGTCGTGCGCACAAACGCGACGCGCGTCCTGAGAAAAGCGAGTGCGCAATGGGCCGTGAAAAGGAGCGCGTACCAACCGCCGTATGCGTTGGCATTCGTCATCCAGAGCGCCAAGAGAGCGATCGCAACAACCAAGTTCACGAAAGCCAAGCTCCCGAGCGTATACGATCTGAGTGTCGGCCTGCCGCTTTCTTCGCCTCGCTCTTTCTCGATGATGCGACGCGTCGTCGCCCATCCGAGCGCGAAAAAAAAGATCGCGAGAAGGAGTGACGACGGTGCGTATCCTTGCGTGACTTGGATGCCGAGAAGAGCGCGCAAAGGGTACGTGAGACTGTTCCCGAGAAGCTCAACGTACGGGATGTGTTTCAGAACGTAGGTGTAGAGCAGATTGACGATGATGAAAAAAACGTAGAGAACGATGACGTTCATGCCGAAGAGCAACGCGCCGCTTGTGAGCGCCAAAACAAGCAGAGAAACGGCATAGATCCATGCGGCTCGGACGCTGATGCGCCCCGCAGCGACCGGTCTGATGCGCTTGCGAGGGTGCGCGGCGTCGATTTTTTTGTCACCGATCGCGTTGATCGTATAGAGACCGCCATACAAAAAAACGCAGAACGAAACATACAATTCCGCCAATCGAAGAAGTGTAAGAGGAAGCGAGATCGAACCGAAAAAAACGGCCGCGACGATAACCGTGAGATACAGCAAATGGTAGCGAGGCCGAAGAAGTTGAATGTAATCCCGGACGGCGCTCACCATACGCGTGACAAAATGAAACTGAAGAACAAGGCAAGACCGTAACCTCCGAGCACGTCTGCAAAACGGTGATGACCGAGCCGCATGCGAGACCATCCGACGCCGATCGCGACGAGAAGAAAGACACACGTCAACCACACGTCATGTCCTTCCATCGCAAAGACGGATGCGAGCACCCCCGCTCGGGCGGAGTGAATGCTCGGAAAACTCCCAGCGTCGTAGCGTTCGATGATCGTCGTGTGCGGACGCGGAATGGGGCGCTCAGTGGGATAGAAAAGCTTGATAAGCGCACCCGCGACCTCCACACAGAGAAGGAGCACCAAAACGCGCAATGCGAAGACGGGGGAGAAATGTCCGAGGATCGCGAGCACCAACACATAAAAAATCGGCGTGCCGAAAGCGGTGATTCCGTGTGAGAGATTGTCGATCACGTACGAGAAGAGCTGCATTGCCGCAGTATAGCAGTGCTGATTTGAATGAGCATCGCAATGCTTTCATCGAAACTGCATGATCCGACTTGGTCCCAATTGCTTGAGAAAATCGGTGATCGGCAGCATGGCTTGCACCGAATTGCCGTCACTGACGAGGGGCACACGCTTGGTCGTTTGCATGATGAATGCGCATCGATTGACGAAAAGTGGAGGAAACTCCGAGGCAGCATGTGTCCGATCACTGTTGGCGTAGTACCCCTCCGCCGCGAACAAAAGCGGACGAAGCGAGCCGATTTGCGCTTCTTCCGCATGCAAAAGAGTCAGAATTTCTGACATTGCATCGGCATGAAGCAGTTCGCCGCTTGCCAGTCTGCCGTCCAGTAAAAGATTGAGTCCTTCAATCTCATCTCTGTATGCCTCCAATTCCTCTCTCAATATTTGCACGCGAAGTCCGTTGATTCTCATGGAATGAGCTTCGCGCTGAATGACGGGATACTGAGAACCCTGCTTTTCACGCGCGAGCTGATCCTGCAACAAATGTCTCATCTCGTGAAAAATGATGAGCATCGAAAACATATTCCCCTCGCTGATGTTTTCGGGAACATCAAGTATTCGACGATTGGTATACAGCGATGCGGCGGAAGAAGCGCCCTGACCGTAGTCGGGCTTTTTCAACGTATCATATGCGAAAAAGGACGGATGCTCCGGCGTGAACGCATACGGATCGGGATTTTCCCTTCGCAAAGCCTCAACATCATTTTTGCGAGGATTCCGCGCATTCTCTGCGACCACCTCGACGGGCTGCAAAAATTCTTGAATGCGGTCTGATGCCCAACCGCTGAGACGTGCTTTTTCCGCGAGCACCGCGCCCAGTGTCTGCATTCCGCGCTCGACGCGAGCGCTGATGTTTGTTTCCTTCGTTTCCCTCGATTCCGTTCTGGAGAGTACGTGTTGAGTCAGCAAACGTTGATCTCCGGCCAGTGCCAAAGGAACGTTTCCAGCATCCGTAGAAGCTGTCGTTTCTTTTTTCCCGACATCAAGTTGAACTTCACCTGTTTTTGGCTGAGGTTCCATGAAGTATATTATAACATATTTTAGTTATTTTATGGGAGCTTATCAGGAACTGAAGATCTCTGCCTGTATCGCGCTGATACATTCATCAATATCCGCCCTCTCAATGATGAGAGGAGGCAGTAGCCGCAAAATATTGCCGGCTGTCACATTCACGATAATGCCACGGGAGAGCAGTTTATCTGCCAGTGACTTTGCAGGCCCACGAAGAACGAGACCTTGCATGAGACCTTTTCCCCTCACCTCTAGGATGTGCGCAGGAAATTCGGCTTGAAGTTGTATGAGACAATCTTTCAGATATCTGCCTGTTTCTGCGGCTTTCTGTACGAGACCTTCATCACTCAGGACATCAAGGGCGGCATTTCCTGCGGCGCAGCTAATGGGATTCCCTCCGAATGTCGTGCCATGATCGCCCGGCCCAAACGTTGTTGCCGCCTCTCCTCTTGCAAGAAGCGCGCCGAGAGGCAAACCTCCCCCGATGGCTTTTGCCATCAAAACGATATCGGGCTTTGTGTCCAGATGCTCATACGCAAAGAACCGTCCCGTCCTCCCCATGCCCGATTGAATTTCATCCGCGATGAGCAAGAAACCGAGTTGGTTTTGCTTTTCTTCCAGCTTTCTCGCGAATGCGATTGTTGCCGCAATCAACCCCCCTTCGCCCTGAATATATTCCACAAAAACCGCTGCGGTGCGCTCATCTAAGGCATTGAGGGCATCACAGTCGTTGTAGGGAAGCGTGAGAGTTTCTGGTAACAATGGTTCGAATGCTTGCCTGTACTGGGGCTTATCGATGAGCGCAATTGCGCCGCTCGATCTGCCATGGAATGCGCCCGAAAAAGCCACAAGTTTTTCTTTTCCCCGGGTTTTCCCAAATTTTCTTGCCAGCTTTATAGCCCCTTCTGTGCTTTCCGTTCCAGAATTTGTGAAGAGGACTTTCTCCATTCCGGTTATGTCACAGAGCCTTTCAGCAAGTTTTTTCTGCGGTCCTTGCGCGATGAGGTTAGATACATGTGCGTATTGCGCAGCTTGCTCTGCAATTGCAGACACAATACGTGCATGACAGTGTCCCATGCTTGTCACTCCAATACCCGACGTCATATCTAGATAACTCTTCTCTTGAGAATCGGTAACGCGGCAACCCACTGCGCTTTTTACGGTGAAAAGAGCCGGAGGATAGATTTCCAACATAGGGCCCCTTGTGCTTTTTTCGCTCATATAGAAAAAATAACACATTTGTATTCAACTGGCAAGGGAGCTCCTTACTGGAGCTTATTACAGAATATTCCGGACTTCGATTAGGAGTGCGGCAAAACCTGAATTACGGCTAAGGACAGATAACCAATGTGATGAGAGAGTTCATGCTGAACTTCTTTCGCAATCCCCCAACCTTCGGACAGAGAAAGAAGAGGATCAACTTCAATGTCCACCTCTGCGTGCAGCCGATGACCGATCCAACGGGCTCGAATCGCTAGAACATGTTGCACACCATCAACATGTCCTACGGCATGCTCAATCTCCTGCAGGACTTCAGGCTCCACGCCATCAAGCGCGCGCAAGAAGACCGCTTTCATCGAATCCCTGACGATGAACAAGATCGCAATGGTGATGCCAAGACCGATGAGTGGGTCCGCCAACGGAAACCCAAACCAGACGCCGAATGCGCCGACCAGCACCGCGAGACTCGTCCAACCGTCCGTGCGCGCATGATAACCGTCCGCGATGAGAGCGGCACTGTTGATTTCTTTGCCGACTTTGATGCGAAAAACGGCAACGAGTTCGTTGCCCAGAAAACCGATGACGGAAGCGGCCGCGACCGCACGAAGGTGCGTGACGACCTGAGGATGAAAAAAGCGATCGATCGCCTCGTATCCAGCGACGATGGCGCTGAAAAGAATGATGAAAACGATGGCGACTCCGGCCAGATCTTCGACCCTGCCATATCCGTAGGCGAATTGCTTCGTCGGCTTCAAGCGAGAGCAAAGAAAAGCGATGCCGAGAGGAATGGCAGTCGCCGCATCGCCGAAATTGTGGATGGTGTCCGCGAACAGGGCGACGCTTCCCGAGAGAAAGACGACGAAGAGCTGGAGAAAAGCGGTGATGAACAAAGCGACGAAAGACCATTTGATCGCCCACAAACCTCTCGCGGAGGTGGTAATGGAAGCGTCCACGACGCCATGGGTGTGTCCGTGACTGTCATCGTTATGATGCCCGTGATTATCTGTATCACTGTGACCGTGATGTTCATGTGTTTCCATGAACAAATCATAGCAGTTCCGGTTGTAAGGGTTTTATATTTTGTGGAACTCCTTATGGAAGTTTATCACAGAATATTCTGGACGACGGTTAGGGGTTATTTGAGCAGCATGAATATAGCTGCCACAAAAAGAATAATACCAACTCCAATTCGATAATATCGTTCATTGAGACGCTTGAACGAGTAATGTCCTACGATGAGCACTACGAGAAATAGAGGAAATGCTGCGATTGCTGTTTGCTGAATGTCTGCAGTAAAAAGATCGTATGAAAATGAAAGAAAGATTCTGAGAATGCTACTCACGAAGAACAGAAAAATAAGAGTTGCCCGAAATGAAGCGGCTGAAATACCGATTGTCATTAGATATAAGGTAAGCACCGGCCCTCCTGTGCCAATTAGGCCTTGAAA
Source organism: Candidatus Peribacteria bacterium (assembly GCA_043776335.1). Classification (GTDB taxonomy): domain Bacteria; phylum Patescibacteriota; class Gracilibacteria; order Peribacterales; family Peribacteraceae; genus SICN01. The sequence goes on from JAYVRL010000048.1 coordinate 36,195, forward strand.
AACACCTCCTAAAGCACCGGCAAAGAAATCCGCAATAAAAGACTCCTTCAGGTGCAGTGATACGTGTTTCCCAAAGAACATTTGAAGCAGAAAAGACAAAATAACGATGGCAAGAATGATGCGCAGTACTTGTTCAGGCAGCGTAACGAGTCCGAAAACTCCGACCAATGTTCCGAGAAGCATTCCAATGCCCATATTCAATCCAACTTTGATTTGGACGTCTTTATAGGAATGAATCAGTAAAAGACCCATTCCTAACTGGAAAATCAACGCAAGTGTCACTGCTTTCTTTACCCCAATCAATAAGCTCAACAAAGGAATGGATATCAATCCGCCGCCAAAGCCGAAGACTGCTTCGCATAAGAATGCGACTCCGATGATTGCGACTTCCAAAACCATTCTTGGAGTTTAGCAAACGACTTTGTTCGCTGATAGTTCGAACATTCGATTAGGCTGTTTGTATTCATGGCTTAGCAAAGTCATCAAATTTTTGGAGCGGGTAACGGGAATCGAACCCGTCTCTGCGCCATGGCAAGGCGCCGTACTACCGATGTACTATACCCGCAAAGAACGATCTTTCGCCCGAGTATCCTAGAAGCGAGCGGTTTTGTTGGCAAGACCTGCCCGAATCAACCACAGAGAGAGTGTAGGAGTCTCAGAGCGCCCCGTGACCTTGCGCATGCACCGAATGAAGTGTCTTCTTCTCTCTGATAATCAAAAATCCCAACACGGTGGCGACCACAATAAAGAACGAACCTACCATGAATGCACTCGTGTAACCGTACACCAACGCTTCCGACTGACCCAGACTCGCGTGACTCGCGGTCGCGGAAGAAGCAACGCTGATCAGAATCGAAAGACCGATCGCGCCGCCGACTTGCTGCGACGTATTGATCAAGCCCGATGCGAGCCCCGCTTCGTTCGGCTTCACACCGGAGGTCGCGGCGACCATGAGGGGCATGAACGTCATGGCCATGCCGATCGGCATGAAAATCACGTTCGGCAGAATGTCCGTCCAGTAGTTTCCGTGCACGGGGAGCCTCACGAGCCACGCGACGCTGGCGGCGGTGATCAAAGGCCCCGCGACAAGGAACGGCTTGTATCCGTACTTCGTCACGCCTCGCGCCATGCGCTGAGAAAGACTGCCGAGGATGATGGGAAACGGCAAAAAACTAAGACCGGTGAGAAGCGGCGAATACTGCAGGACGCCCTGAATGTAGAGCGAATTCAAAAAGAACATGCCGAACGCTCCCGCGGAGATGGGAGCGATCATGATGTTCGCTCCGGTGAGATTGCGGATGGAAAAAATCGAAAGAGGCATGAGCGGATGACGCGTGCGGGATTCATTCCACACGAACACGGCAAGCAACGCGATCGCCATCGCCCCGCAATCGATCGTCCACTCGCTCGTCCAACCCCATTTCGGTGCCTGACTCACGACGTACACGAGAAAGACCAAGCCTGACGTCACGAGCACGGCGCCCGGCAAATCGAGATCATGATGCTCGGATTCTTGCTTCTTATGGGGGAGCAATTTGGAAATGGCGACCATGACGGCGATACCGATCGGGATGTTGATGAAGAAGTTCCAGCGCCAGTTCAGAAACTGCGTGAGGATGCCACCGAGCAATAATCCGACGGCCGCTCCGCCCGTCGCCACCGTCGTCCAATGGCCGAGCGCGCGGTTGCGCTCTTTGCCTTCGGGGAATGTGAGAAGCACGATTGAAAGCGCCGCGGGCGACATGAGTGCCGCCGCAATCCCCTGCAACGCACGCAGCACGATCAACATGGTCGGCGTCTGCGACAGTCCGATCAAAAAAGAAAGGAACGTGAAGACTCCGAGCCCCGCAAGCAACATCCTGCGATGCCCGAAGATGTCGGCTGCGCGGCCTCCGAGCAACAGAAAGCCTCCGAAGGTCAGCGCGTACGCAGTGACGACCCACTGCAACGTGGCGGTGTCGAAATGCAGCGCCAGTTTGATAGTCGGGAGCGCAACGTTCGTGATGCACACGTCGAGCACCACCATGAACTGCGCGACAGCGACGAGGCAGAAAATCAGCCACGGAGATTTCGTTTGCACGAGAGTGAAGAAAAAATGATAAAGGTCTAAACTATCCTACGGATCGATGCCCCGAACGTCAATGCTGCAAGCCAAACAAAGCCTGTCCCGCACGTCATTTCTTTTTCTTCGGCGGAGGCAACGCTGCGGCGGTCAACGCGATCAACTCCGAAATCCATTCGCGATCCTCGCAACGATCGCCTTCGATGAAAAAGTGCGGCTTGGCGCTCGGATACGGCGGCGCTTCAATGACGTCCCTCAGAAATTTTCTGCCCGCATCGGTCGGCTTCACGAAGAGCTGTTCATCACAAATCAACGCCACCACTTTGTCATCGCAGTAGATCGCGTACTCGCCGAACATCTTGCGACTGCGGATCTCGCCCGCATCCGACATCTGATCCGTCAGATAATCCGCCGTGGATTGTTTCGTCGCCATACTCGGATGATACCGCAATCCGAGCTTTGCGAGCGCCGGTGATAAACTTCACGCGTCCTTTGCGCCATTTCCCAACCCTCCGATGAACACGTCAATTGCCGCACCCATCAGCGATTACGCCGCATTGAGAGCGCAGCTACTCAAGGCCGGACTCCTCGACCGACGCCCCGTCTCGTTCATTCTGAAAATGATCGAAACGCTCGGCCTCATCATCGCATCCGTCGCTTTTCTCTTCGTCGTCAAAAGCATGGCTCTTGTCATCGTCTCGGCAATCTTCGCGGCCTTCGTCGGAGGACAAATCGGACTGCTCGCGCATGATGCAGGTCACCGCCAGATCTTCAAAAATCCGAAGACGGACTTGTTCGTCGGCTACACGTGCTCGTTCTTCCTCGGCATCAGCTTCCGACGATGGAACGAAAAGCACAACGAGCATCATGCGCACCCGAATCGCGAAGACATGGATCCGGACATCAACTTTCCGGTGCTCGCATTTTCAGAGAAACAGGCGAAAGAAAAAAAAGGACTGTTCCGCTTTATCGTGCGCCATCAAGCGTTGTTCTTTTTCCCGATGCTCTGCTTCGTGTCGCTCAGCTTGCGTCTCGACAGCGTTCAATCGTTTTTCCTCACCAGTATGCGAAGAACATGGATCGACATCACGATCGTCATCGGGCATTTCACCTGCTACTTCGCTTTGGTATTTTGGCTGATGCCGCCGCTGCACGCGATCATCTTCATCCTCGTGCACCAAGCGTTCTTCGGCCTGTACCTCGGCCTGATCTTCGCCCCGAACCACAAAGGCATGCCGGTGCTCGAGAAAAACGCCAAAATCGATTTCCTCAGAGAGCAGGTGCTGACGTCGAGGAACATCCGTTCGAACGCACTCGTTGATTTCTGGTACGGCGGACTCAATTTTCAGATCGAGCACCACTTGTTCCCCACCATGCCGAGAGTGAATCTGCGCAGAGCCAGAGTGATCATCAAGAATTTCTGTCTGGAGCGCGGCATCCCCTACTACGAAACGGGGATGATTCGTTCGTACTGTGAAATCGTGCGCTACATGCATCATGTTAGCACGTTCTGCCGCGTGCCTGCGATGGCCTGAAATCTAAGCCGTCTTCTTGATCGAGAGATATGCCTTGCGTTCGCGCTCCGGCAGCCGTTCGATGGCATATCGAAGCGCGGTTCTGGGCATCTTCGCTGCGAACTGATCGAGAAATTTTTTGAGTGTCTTCACGTCTTTCTTCCCAACTTCACGAAGCATCCAGCCGACAGCTTTGTGAAGAAGATCATGTGGATGCGAGAGAAGCATCTCGGAGATCTCCAGCGTGTCTTCGAATTCGCCGACCCGAATCAGAGCGTACGTGCTGACGATCGCGATGCGCTGCGTCCACAGATGTTTCGAAACTGTGAACTTCCGCAGTATTGCGCGATCATGCGTCAGCAAAAAATCTCCGAGGATTTTCGGCGCGGAGAGATCAACAAGATCCCAATTATTCACGCGATCGAAGTGTTTTAAATAAAAATCGACGATCTGTTTTTTGGCTTTCAGATGACCTTTTTCGTACTGCAAAACGAGAATCATGAGACCGAGCAAACGCACTTCGTGAATCTCATGCGCAAGCAACGCTTCGATGTCGAGCAGGGTCGCATCGCGATGTTGCTTCGCAATCAAACGCACCTGCGGGACGGTGATGCCGAGAAACACATCCCCTTCGCCGTACTCCCCCGCTCCGGTCTTGAAAAACTTCGGGAAAAATGCGGCTTTGACGGGATCGTGCAGCGCTTTCAGTTCGCCGATGATTTTTCTGGCTTGAGCGGTCATCATGCGAAATGGTGCGCTCGGCGGGGGTCGAACCCGCAACCTTCTCCTTCGGAGGGAGACACTCTATCCATTGAGCTACGAGCGCAAGCCATCTTCATGGTAAAGGAAATATGAGCAAACCGCTGGCGGCTTTTCATTTGACTCCCCGCAAAGCGGGACTAAGCCATTGAGCTACGAGCGCAACGAAAAGAACTCTTCAGCATTCGCAGTCGTGGCTGCGTCCACTTCCGATACTGACAGGCCTTTCACGTCAGCGATCGTCTTCGCAACCTCGATCACGAACGCAGGTTCATTGCGCTTGCCGCGATGGGGCACCGGAGCGAGGTACGGCGCATCTGTTTCGATCATGAGTTGCGACATCGAGCAACGCATCACGGTCTTGCGGATCTCCTCGGCCTTCGGATACGTCACCATGCCCGTGAACGAGAGGAAATATCCGGCAACGACAAACCGTTCGACGTCCTCCCACTTCTCCGTACAACAGTGCAGCACCAACTTCTGCGGCTTCACATGGCTCACGATCGTCCACACGTCTTCGACGGCGTCGCGACAATGCACGACGGACGGCACATTCAATTCTTTCGCCAACAAAAGCTGCGCTTCGAAGACGCGTTGCTGCGTGTCTTTGGGACTGCGCATGTAATGATAATCCAAACCGATCTCGCCGATCGCGCGACACTTCGCATGCTTGGCCTCGTTTCGAAGAATCGGCACATCGCGCGCCATGTCGAATATCGAAGCATGATGCGGATGCACGCCTGCCGTATAAAAAATATGTTCATTTTTCTCCGCGATCAGACGGGAAGGTTCGATATCTTCGATCGCATCGCTGATCGTCACGATCTTCGTGATGCCCGCCTCCGAAGCACGAGCGATCACCGCATCGACGTCAGCGGAAAAATCCGGCGCCGCGAGATGACAGTGACTATCGATCATGAAGGTATCCTAGCGCTTTTTCTTCCCCGCGATCAGCGCGAGCTTTTCGTCACGCGACAGTTTCTTCATCGCCGCTTCACGCTTTCTCGCATACGACAAATTTTTACATCTTTTGGCATACACGAATATGACCGGCAAACGACTGCGTGTGTACTTCGCTCCTTTACCCGCATTATGCGTCGCCTCCCGTTCTTTCAAATCGACGCACGAGCCCGCATAGAGCGAATCGTCACTGCAACGGGCGAAATACACGAAGTGAGGCATGTGGAAATTCTACCTCCTATCGACTGGGAGTGCGTCGATCAAGATCCGATCTTACGGCTGCGCAACGAACGGCCTGCGACAAATGTAGTACCCTCCCGGAGGAACATTTCTCGGGATGAACTTGAAGACAACGTCGGCAAATCGCTTTTTGTAATACGATTGATAGAAAAGCGGAATCTCCGTGAGCTGCCGAAACGTGCCCTCGGGTTTGAGATACTCGCAGACCCATCGCAACAGACTTTTCTGCGATTCCTTCGGCAAAGACGGCGTGCCGAGGCCGCAGACGATGTGATCGACCTGCCGTATGCCGCGCGCCTTGAGCACCTCTCCGAACGTGCATGCGTCGTGTTCCACCAGATCAACCGTCGGCAAACGCTTTCGAAGCATGGTGAAGAATGCGGGATCCCGTTCGACCGCGATGAAAACGCAACCCGGCCGAAGACGCTTCAAAATTTCAACCGTCACGGGGCCCGTGCCCGCGCCCAATTCGACGATCACGTTCGCTGACTCGAAATCGATCCCCTCGACGAACGCTTTGGACAACCACCTCGAGCTCGGCGTCACCGAAGCGATGGTCGTGCCCTTGCGCAAAAATTGCAGGAGAAAGAGCCAACGCTCTTTCCACGAAGTATGACCGGAAGATGAGTGACTGTGGGTCGAATTCATAAGATGGCTTGCCATGAGGAACGCAGTCACGAATGGTGAATCGGCGCGGTAAGGTTATCGTACTTCAGCTTCGATGTTGAATCGATTTCACGAGATCGAGCAGCAGAGGAAATTCTGTAAACCCAGCCTGCGTGTCCAGCCGCCGGCCGCCGCGGACAATTTTGATTTTCACGCCAAGGTGACTAGCCAGCTTCTGAGCGCCGGTGAGCCAGATCTGCGGGTCGTTATCTGCATGAATGACATGGATTTCGCCGGCGCTGCGGTGGATGGCCGACCACTGGAATGCGGGTTGCGTGAACGAGCTCGTAAGCGGATCGAGATGTTTGTTGTTGATGCTTTCCCACACCGACGCCACCAGAATGGTTGCCGCGACCGGCGTCGTGCGTCGTTCAATCAACCTCAATGCGAGCGCGCTGCCGAGGCCGTAACCGATGACAATCGAACCCTCGGTCAACTGCGCGGCATGTTGATCCACCGCCGCAAGCCATGCGACCAAGTCGGGATTGCCGGGACTGGGAAGCTGCGGCGCGACTACCGTGTATTTCGCCGCCAGCAAATTGGCCTTGAGCCACGGGAACCAGTGGTCTCGCGGACTTCCTGACAGGCCATGTAACAGGAAAACGGTGGGCATTGAATGTTGGTGGGTCGTGAGTGTCTTCTTTGCAAGCAACGAAGACCTTTGAATGTCTTTGATGATTCTGGGAAGCTTGCGAAGCAAAATGAATGGTGGGTCGGGAGGGATTCGAACCCTCGGCCAATGCCTTAAAAGGGCACTGCTCTACCAGCTGAGCTACCGACCCGAAAAAATCAAAAAGAGCGATACTAGCTCCGAGAGCTGCGAGATTATGCGGTAAAAATGCGAAACACTGAAGTGAATCTTGTGTGTAGACTGTGCTTATGAGAAAAACAGCACTCATCACCGGCGCTTCCGGAGGGCTCGGGGAGGAATTTGCGAAGCTCTTCGCGGCGGACGGTTATGACCTCGTGCTCGTCGCGCGCAGCGAGGACAAACTCAAGACTTTGGCTCTGGAACTCGAGAAACAACACTCGATCACTGCGACCGTGCTTCCAACCGATCTCTCGGTATCGGGTGCGGCGGCGAAAATATTCGAAGAACTGACGCACAAAAACATCGTCATCACGGCGCTGGTCAACAATGCCGGTTTCGGCGCGTACGGACTCTTCCATGAGACGGATTACACGCAAGAACGGGAGCTTCTGCAGGTGAATGTCGTCGCGCTCACGGATCTGACGAAACTCCTGCTGCCTCAAATGGTGAAGGGAGGATTCGGCGAAATCCTGAACGTCGCTTCCACCGCCGCGTTCCCTCCGGGGCCGCTCATGGCCGTCTACTACGCCAGCAAAGCGTACGTCATGAGCCTCTCGCTCGCGCTCTCCGTAGAGCTCGAAAAAACGGGCGTCACCGTGACCTGTCTGTGTCCCGGCCCGACCCGAACGGGATTCGCCTCGCATGCGGGCATGGCGAAATCAAAATTGTTTCAGCATCAACTCATGAACGGTGCGACCGTTGCGAAGATCGGCTATCGCGCGCTGAAAAGAGGCAAACCGCTCGTCGTGTCGGGCTTCATCAACGCAATCGAAGCCTTCATGACGCGCCTCGTGCCGCGCACCTTCGCCGCACGCGTCGCGCGCATGGCGCAATCGCCGCAATCCTGAACGAGGACGCTGTTTGTGTATACTCCAGCCATGCGGAACGCCTTCATCTTCTTCGGAGCGGACGGGAATTCTCAGGAGAACTGGTTCCCGTGGTTGAAGGGCGAACTTGAACAAAATGGCATCAAAACCGTCATTCCTGATTTTCCCCATTCTGATGCGCCGAAACTCGACGAATGGTCGGAGTATTTCAAGCAATATGAAGCGACTGTCGGAACCGATTCGATCTTGATCGGCCATAGTCTTGGCTGCGCATTCGCGCTTCGATTTCTTGAAAAAACAACAGTACCTGTGAGAGCAACCTTCCTGATCAGTCCGGTCTGGAGAACGCCTGCAAATGAGTACGCTCCGCTCATGAAAACGTTTACGGAAAAGAAATATTTTTGGAAATCCATTCTGAAGAATGCCGGAAAAATCTCGATGTTTCACTCGGAGAACGATCCGTATTTGCCTCTGCAGTATGCGAAAGAACTCACTCTGCACCTGCCATGCGATCTTTCGGTGGTCTCGGGAGGAGGACACTTCAATACCGCGTCGGGGTTTGCGACGTTCTCACTCCTGCGTGATTCGATTCTCTCGCTCTCATGAAGATAGCTCTCGTCCACGAATTGCTCACGATGCGCGGAGGCGCCGAGCGCGTACTGCGCGTGCTCGCGGCGATGTTCCCCGACGCGCCGATCTATACGTTTCTGTATGACGAGAAGAAGCTCGGCGAATGGTTCCCGAAGCCCCGTGTCCGCACGAGTGCGCTTAGTCCCCTCTTCGGATACGACCATCATCTGTATCTGAAGAAATTTCCCGCCGCCGTCGAAGCGTGGGATTTCTCGGAGTATGACCTCGTGATTTCAACCTCGTCTGCATTCGCCCACGGCATCATCACGAACGGCGCGCCGAAACACATCTCCATCATCAACTCTCCCGCCCGCTACTTGTGGGATCGCACGCACGACGTCGTCCGTGAAGCCTCGAAAGGACCACTTGGATGGGTCAAGAAACTGTATCTGGAAGCTGTTTTTCACAAGCTCCGCATCTGGGACAGCGAAGCCGCCGACCGCGCCGACGTTCTGCTCGCGGCATCGAAAACGGTGCAACGGAGAATCGAGCTGTATTGGCGAAGAAAAAGCACCGTGCTCTATCCGCCGATCGATGACGCATGGTTTGCGGAACGAAAAAATATGAAAGATCAGATGCAGCA
>JAYVRL010000049.1:0-44117 GCA_043776335.1 Candidatus Peribacteria bacterium
GTTTGCTTCATGCTTCAGTTTTCGCATTTCATCGTTCTGCGCGCCGGCGGAATGGCGCTCGGAGAGACTGCGGAAATGTCACAAGCGATCGCCATCACCGGGTATCTGCTCGACACTGCGATCGTGCTCGGATGTTTTTTTGTGGTTGCTCGCCGCGCGAAAATCGCTTTCGGCGCGTTCACGTTTCTTTTCACGCTGAACACGCTCGCGATGGGATTGATGCGGGACGGATTGATCCTTCTGCCCGCTGCGATCGTCACGGGTGTCCTCGCCGACATGTTGGCGCGTCGTTTGTTTCCGCTTGATCAACATGTGAAAGAAGTCCGTATTTTTTCTTTCTTCGTTCCGTTCGTATTTTTCTCGTCGTATTTTTTGACGATCGCATTGACCGAGGGCATCTGGTGGTCGGTGCATCTGTGGACCGGATCGATCGTGATGGCGGGCATCACGGGATTGCTCTTGAGTTTTCTCGTCGTTCCTCTGCGCGAAGCGCTTTAGTCATGATGCGGGACGGCTTCCCGTTGCCAAATTTTGTCGATGCGTCCGGGGAAAATGTAATACGGCAAGATCAAGATATAGAGGATCAAACTCAAACGCATCGTGAAGAAAGAAGCGATGATCGCGAGTACGCAGACGATCGGACCGACGAGGATTCGTCGCTTCACCGCACGCACGAATGTCGCACTGATCGAATGTTCGGTGAGACGATGATGATGCGTCGCGTAACACCATGACCAACAGCTGACGAGTCCGATTGCGATGAGATTCGTTCCGTACATGATGTAACTGAGTTGCACATCAGAATGTTCGCCGAGCATCGCGCTTGAAAAGGGAAGAAGAGAAATCAGCATCAAAAACAAAATATTCATCCAAGCGAACACGCGATCGGACGCGACGATGTAGTGATGCTGAATGTGTTGTCCGATCCAATAAATGCCGAGATTCACGAAGCTGATCACATAACTCAGGAAGACAGGCAGCAAGCCAAAAAGCTCAGTTGTGATTTCCGTCGACGAGTGAAGAGTCGGCACTTTGATTTCGAACACCATCAACGTCATCACGATCGCAAACACGCCGTCGTGCAACGCTTCGATGCGCTTGGTGGAGAGTGTGATGCGCTCATTGTCGCTCAGTGCACTACGAGACATATCCACAGTCTACACAATTTGTTTTTTTTGTGCGCTCTTCACAACGAGGCGCGAGAGAGTACAATTATTTTTAAGCTTATTTCTTTCCTCATTTTTTTATGGCTGCTAAGAAAAAGAAGGCGAAGACTGCGAAGAAGGCAGGCAAGAAAAAGTCCAAGCGTTAATCGCTTCGACTCCGACGCCTCGCCACAACGCGGGGCGTTTTTTATGTGACGCGTACACAGACGCATTCATTCGTAGTATTCTTTCTCCGATGGAAACACTCGGATCAACTGCGCGCGTCGGCAAGCAACGTTCGTTGGAGGACGTGCATCGGAGCGTCGATGTCGATCAGGCGTCTTTCTGGAGGCGTCTTTTGGCTTTTTCCGGCCCTGCGTACATGGTCAGCGTCGGCTACATGGATCCCGGGAACTGGGCGACCGACATCGCAGGCGGATCGCACTTCGGTTACTCGCTGCTGTGGGTGCTCGTCGTGTCCAACTTGATGGCGCTTCTCTTGCAAACGCTTTCCGCGAGGCTCGGCATCGTGGCGGGTCGCGATCTCGCGCAGGCGTGTCGCGATCTGTATCCGAAAGGCGTGCGCATCGCATTGTGGGTTTTTTGCGAAGTCGCCATCGCGGCGTGCGATCTCGCCGAAGTGATCGGCACGGTCATCGGTTTGCATCTGCTCTTCGGACTTCCGTTCGCGTGGGGACTTCTCGTCACGGTGTTTGATACGTTTCTTTTGCTTGCGATCCAACGCCTCGGCATTCGCAGGATGGAAGCGTTCATCATCATCCTCGTCTTCACGATCGGCGCGTGTTTCGTCATCGAAATTCTTTGGGCGCGACCCGAGTGGCATCTCGTGGCATCCGGCCTTTTTCCTTCTTTCTCTTCGAAGCCGCCATTCGTCTTCAGCAGTCTGGAAGCCCTCTACATCGCGATCGGCATTCTCGGCGCCACGGTGATGCCGCACAATCTCTATCTGCATTCGGCGCTCGTGCAATCGCGGAGTCACGAGCGTACGGAGCAGGGGATGGCGCAGGCTTGTCGTTTCAATCTCATCGATTCGTTCTGCGCGTTGAACGCGGCCTTCGTCGTGAACGCGTCGATCTTGATTCTCGCAGGTGCGGCGTTCGCGACCCACGGTCAGATCGTCGAAGGGATCGAAGACGCGTATCGATTGCTCCCGCAATTTCTCGGGCCGTCGCTCGCCGCGACGTTGTTCGCCGTCGCTCTTCTGTGTTCGGGCCAGAGTTCGACGCTCACCGGCACGCTCGCAGGACAGATCGTCATGGAAGGATTCGTGTCGTTGCGCATTCGTCCGTGGCTCCGTCGTTTCGTGACGCGCTCCATCGCGATTCTGCCGGCTGCGATCACGATCTTCGTTCTCGGTCAGGAAAAGATCGGTTCGTTGCTTGTCCTCAGTCAGGTGATTCTCAGCTTGCAATTGCCGTTCGCCATCGTGCCTTTGTTGACGCTCACGAGCGACAAAACGCGGATGGGACCGTTTGCGAATGCGCTTTGGGTGCGCGTTTTCGGCTGGGTGACGGCGCTGTTGATCATCACTCTCAACGCCTATCTTGCGATCAGTTCGATCGTTCTCTGGAGAGGCCAGCTTCTTGCGTCGGGACAGTCGTCTCTGTGGGTCGACCTCACGGTCGTGCCGCTCGTCATCGGATGCGGAGCGTTGCTTCTTTGGATGATCTTCGAGCCGTTGATGCGCCGATCCAAGTCGGCGAAAATTTCAGGTCGAGCGTCCGGAGGGGACGTGATCTCCGCGATCACGGAACCCGCGTTCAAGAGAGTCGCGGTCGCCGTTGAAAATGTCCCCGAAGATGCGATAGCCATCAGTCACGCGCTTGCGATCGCCAAGAGCCATTGCTCGGAGCTCGTGATCGTGCACGTCGTCGACGGAGTCGGAGCGCAGTGGTACGGCGCGGAGACGGATGACGAAGAGTCGCAGAATGATCGCAAGTACGTGAATGATTTGACGACCGCCATTATGAAGAACGGTGCCAGCGCGCGCGGCATCGTCTGCTACGGCACGCCCGTCGAAGAACTGATCAAAGTCATTCGCACGGAACGCATCGACGTGATCGTGCTGCGCGCTCACGGGCACAAGATGATCGGCGATTACGCGTTCGGACACACCATCGATACCCTGCGTCATGGCGTGCGCATCCCCGTATTTGTCGTCAGGGATTGATATAGAATTTCAGCGTGTTCCGGCGAGCCAGGTTTTCTTCCGCATTGTTGCTGCGGCTTTCTGCCTGCTTGCATCGATGACGGTTTCTTTTGCAGCGAGCTGTTTGTTCAATTCGACAAGGATTTCCGGCTCCCTTCTCTTCAGTTCTCTGCTGTCTCGTTCGGAGTGTTCAGCGATGCGTTGATTGATCAACGTGTGCAGGCGTGACCGGACGACCAACGAGCACTCCTGCGCATCGCCGACCGCATCGATGATCTGCGCGCGTGACAGTTGCCGCGCATTCGGGATGAGTTGCCTGCTGAATGCGGGCATCGCGGGACCGATCACTTCGTCCAAAACGTCGCAGAGCCAATCGCAGATCTCGCCGACACGTTCACCCGTTTCATTCATCGCATTCAGACGCATTTCCAGTTCTCGCGAAAGTCTGGATTGCTGCGTAGCGAAGTTTTTTGATTCGGTGAGAGTTTGACCGTTGCCGTTGGCAGAAGGGGGGTGCTTGTTCATGGGTCAAGCACGGTTCCACGAATCGTCAAATCTTGCAACCCTCTTTAGGGTCACTTTTCCTCGGATCGCGCCCGTGTCAAGATCATCATTTTTTGGCTTTCCGCACAGCTTCTTCCGCTCGTTCACGGAATGCGGGATCCAAAGTTGAAAGAATCCGATACTGCTCCAGCGCGTCAGAGAAGCGCTTCAATTTTCCGTACGAAGTCGCGAGATGCAGATGCGCCTCGGGGAAGTCGGGGAAGAGCGAGATTGTTTTTTCGAATGCCGCGGCGGCTTCGGCGTACCTTCCGAGCGTCAGATCTGCGACTCCGAGGCTGTAGAACGGTTTGAAATAATCGGGTCGCATCGTCGCAGCTTCGTTAAACATCGTCAGAGCATCATCGGTTCGTCCTTCCTTCATGTAGAGCATCCCCCGTCTGATCGCGGCATCCGCCATCTTCGGATCCAATTGCATCGCGACGGCGTATTCATCGTCGGCGTTTTGCGGCTCGCGCGCTACTTCCAGCGCGATCGCCAGATTGAAGTGGGCTTTCGCAAGACCGAACGTGTGACTGATGATGTCATCATCGAACACGATGCTGTTTCTGAAGACGTCGATGCGTCGCATGTCGATCGTTGCGTAGAGGATGATCAGGGCGGCAGCCGCGCAGAGCAGAAAAGCGCGGGTCGGACGCGTGATCTTCGGATGATCGAAGATGCGCACCGCACACGTCGCCGTGATCAAAAAAACCCCGATGGATGCGATGTACGCATACCGTTCCGAACCGAGGATGACCTCGCCGTTGCCGTGCGTGTAGTGAGGAAATGTCGGTGCGAGGCTCGTCAGATAGAGGAGCCAGCCCGTCGCGACGATGCGCATGGAATCACGTTTCATCCATGCCACAATCGAGATCAGCGTGATCAAGACGATCGAAAGCCCCGAGAAGAGCACGAACAGACCGGTCGGTTCTCCGATGATTTGATGCGCAATATTCAAACCTGCGGGCACGACCAGCATCTGCAGATAGAACGCGGCGCTCCGGAAAGCCATGGCAATCAACGTTCCAAGGTGTTCACGACCCAAGATGACGGTTTTCCCGAAGAGTGCGATGATGGAAAAGGCGGCGGCAAGCGATGCGTGCGGCGCGATACTCCTCCATTCCTTCTTTCCGATCGGAACGTGAAGATGCCACAAGGAGAGCAGGAGGACAGCGGGGAGGGTGATCGCTGAGATTTTCGAAAGCAATGCGAGCGTGAATGCGATGATGCTGAGGCCGTGGGCATGCCTGCGCCCCGTGACCCCGTCGAGGTAGAGTCGCCATGAGAGCAGGAAGAAAAATGCGGAGAGCAGATCTTTGCGTCCGCTCACCCAGAGCACCGCCTCGCTGTTGATCGGGTGAATCGTCGCCAGCACGGCGACCGTGAGCGCGATGCGACGACTCTTCGTGAGCGTTTGACTGATGGAAAAAACAAGCGGAATGCACGCGAGGTGCAACAGAAGAGAGAAGAGATGAAAGTGCCAGCTGTGCATTCCGAGCGTCCATGCTTCGGCTTGATAACTCAGGAATGTCGCGGGGATATAGAGCTCCGGATCGTACGAACTGAATGCGCGAAACACCGAATGCCATGACGGACTCGTGACGATCGGGTTTTCGGTGACCAGCATCGGGTCGTCAAGACTCACGAAGCCGTTGCCGATCGATGTCGAATAGAGAATGAACGCGCATCCGAGAATCAGCATGAGGATGCGATTCCTCCGCCAGAATTCCGTGCCCGCATTCAACAGATCGCGCATGCGCAGATTCTAGAGTCTCCGGCTCCGTCTGCACATCGTTTCGTGGTACACTCCTCTCATGTCGGACACCGCGAAAAAATCGCAGGAGCTTGCCACGTTCGGAGCGGGTTGTTTCTGGGGTGTCGAAGAGACGTTTCGCGTTCTACCGGGAGTCACGGCGACAACCGTCGGATATTCGGGCGGCGTGACGGAGAATCCGAAGTACGAAGCCGTGTGCACCGATCTCACGGGTCATGCGGAAGTGGTGCAGGTGACGTTTGATCCCATGGTCGTTGCGTACGAGCAATTGCTGGAGATTTTCTGGGCGAATCACAATCCGACGACCATGAATCAACAAGGGCCGGATTTCGGTTCGCAATATCGTTCGGTGATCTTCACGCATTCTCCGGAACAGAAGAAAAAGGCCGAAGCCTCGAAGAATGCGCTCGAAGCGTCGGGAAAATGGAAGCGTCCGATCGTGACGCAGATCGTCGATGCGCAAATATTTTATCCCGCCGAGGACTATCATCAGAAATATCTGATGAAGCGAGGACTCGGTTCGTGTCATCTTTGACCCCTTTTCCATGCCTAATCTTAAGAAACGACAATCGGCGCGATTCGTCGTCTGGACGTTCGCTTGCGCATCCTTTTTGCATGATATCGGCTCGGACATGGTGTTCTCGCTGTGGCCGCTCTTCGTACGCGATGTGCTGGGTCTCGACATGGCGATTCTCGGCTTGATCGACGGAGCGGGGGACGCCGTAGTGTCGATCTCTCAGGCGATCTCGGGATACGTCTCGGATCGCATCCGCAAGCGAAAAATCTTCGTCATCGTCGGATACTTTCTCGGAGGAATTTCACGCCTCGGCTACGCGGTCGCCTCGGGTTGGCCGGTGCTCATCGTCTCTCGGTTGTTCGATCGTGCCGGCAAAATGCGCGGTTCGCCCCGGGACGCGATGGTCTCGGAGTATTCGACCGACGCCGATCGGGGACGGCATTTCGGCATTTTGCGTTTGATGGACAACGCGGGCGCCGTCGTCGGCATTCTTCTCGCAGTGTGGCTGTTGCCGCATCTCGGCTTTCGAAACCTCTTTCTGATCGCCGCGATCCCGTCGATGTTCGCCGTGGCGTTGGTGTGGTTGTTGATTCGCGAACCGGCAGACGACCGCAAGATTTTCAAAGGCATCCGATTTTCCGATCTGGATGGGAATATCCGCCTCTACATGGTGCTCATGGGTTTGTTCTCCCTCGGGTCGTTCAGTTATTCCTTCCTCCTCATCTATGCGAACGTGCACGGATTCTCGATCGGCGCAGTGCCGCTTCTCTATCTCGTGTTCACGCTGACGGCGGCCGTGGTGTCGATCCCGTTCGGACGGCTTTCGGATCGCATCGGGCGCAAAGCGGTGTTGCAGATTTCTTTTCTTCTCTGGATCGCCGTCGGGCCCGCGCTCGTTTTCGGAGGGACTCCGCTCATGATCGTGTTGGCATTCATCTTCTACGGTCTTCACAAAGGCGCGCTCGAGCCCGTGCAGCGCGCGATGATCGCCGAACTCGCTCCTCAGCAGTTCGTCGCTTCGTCGATCGGCGCCTTGCAGTTGGTGGTCGGAATCCTGAGTCTGCCGGCGTCCGTCATCGCCGGTGCGCTGTGGGATCATGTCGGTTCTTCAGCACCGTTTCTTTTTTCCGGCGCGCTGACCGTTCTCGCGGCTTTCCTTCTTTTGTTCGTGCGTGAGCGACGACAAGTCGCGTGATCTCGCGTACCATTCTTTCACTGTTGATGACTGATTCTCCTTATACAGAGGCGCTTGAGTATCACCGTCATCCGACTCCGGGGAAGATTTCGATTGCCCCGACGAAGTCATTGAACACGCAGAAAGACTTGTCACTCGCTTACAGTCCCGGCGTTGCGGGGCCCGTTTTGGAGATCGCGAAGAATCCCGATGCCGCGTACGAGTACACGTCCAAGGGCAATCTCGTCGCCGTGATTTCCAACGGCACCGCGATCCTCGGTCTCGGCAATCGAGGCGCGCTTGCGAGCAAACCCGTCATGGAGGGGAAGGCCGTTCTCTTCAAGAAATTTGCGGGCATCGATTCCGTCGATTTGGAACTGGCGACGGAGGACGTGGATCGATTCGTGGACGCGGTGACGCTGCTGGAGCCGAGTTTCGGCGGGATCAATCTGGAGGACATCAAGGCGCCGGAGTGCTTTGAGATCGAACGAAGGCTGAAGGCGGCCATGAAGATTCCGGTGTTTCACGACGATCAGCACGGCACGGCGGTCGTGAGCTCGGCAGCGCTTCTGAACGCTCTTTTGATCGCGAAGAAAGACAGGAAAAATATTTCGGTCGTTCTCAGCGGCGCCGGTGCCGCGGGGATCGCGATCGCCGATTGTTTGCAACTTCTTGGCATTGGAAAGGATCAAATCACGCTCTGCGATTCGAAGGGCGTCGTGTACGAAGGACGCACGGATGACATCAATGTCTACAAACAGCCGTATGCCCGCAAGACTTCCGCACGCACGCTTGCCGACGCGCTGAAAGGAGCCGATGTCTTCATCGGCGTCTCGAAGGCCGATACCGTCACACCGGAGATGCTGCTGAGCATGGCCCAGACGCCGATCGTTTTCGCGATGGCGAACCCGAACCCCGAGATCGATTTCACGCTTGCCAAAGCCACTCGCAGCGATGTCATTCTTGCCTCGGGTCGCAGCGATTTTCCAAATCAAGTGAATAACGTGCTCTGTTTTCCGTTTCTGTTTCGCGGTGCGCTCGACACGCGTTCGTCATGCATCAATGAGTCCATGAAATTGGCGGCGATCACGGCGCTCTCGGCCCTCGCGCGTGAGACCGTCCCCGATATCGTTTTGAAAACGTACGGACTCACGTCGCTGGCATTCGGCTCCGAGTACGTCTTGCCGAAGCCTTTTGATCCGCGCCTGCTTTCGACCGTAGCCACGGCGGTTGCCGAAGCCGCGATGGAGAGCGGAGTCGCGAAGGTGAAGATCGAAAGACATGCGTATGCGGAGTCTTTGCGACGTCGAGTTTCCTGAACGGATTGCATATGCAACTGAGTTGCATTAATATTGACGACGGTTTTTGTGTTTCCGCATTCATCTATGTCCACTACGGCTCTGTATTCCCTCGGCAGCGTTCTCCTCGTCAGTTTGATTCCGTTTCTCGGGATCGTGTTCCTCTTCATTCGCGAAGATCTCGTGCGACGGAGCATTCTCTTCTTCGTCAGTTTTTCCACGGGAGCGCTTCTCGGAGACGTTTTTCTGCACATGCTCCCCGAAATGCGCACGGGCGCTGATTTTGGAACCGACATGAAGGTCGTTCTTGCGGGCATCGTTCTGTCTTTTGCGAT
This sequence comes from Candidatus Peribacteria bacterium, assembly GCA_043776335.1. Taxonomy (GTDB): domain Bacteria; phylum Patescibacteriota; class Gracilibacteria; order Peribacterales; family Peribacteraceae; genus SICN01. Next base: position 8,957 of record JAYVRL010000049.1, read on the forward strand.
CGAGAAAATCATCCACTGGCGTCATTGTCACGTCTTGCCCGGCGGCGCCGATGAACATGATCACATTCATCCGATGGGACCGCTCAATCTCATCGGCGACACGATTCACAATTTCATCGACGGCCTCATCATCGCCGCGAGTTACGTCGTGAGCATTCCGGTCGGCATTTCAACGACGCTGGCGGTCGTGCTCCATGAAATCCCGCATGAGATCGGAGACTTCGCAGTACTTCTTCACAGCGGCTATACGAGGAAGAAAGCCGTTCTCTACAATATTTTCGCCCAGATGGCGGCGATTCTCGGGGTTGTGTTGTTCCTGCTTGCGAGCGGCGTCTTCACCCAGCTGGCGCACTACATGCTGCCGCTTGCCGCCGGAAACTTCGTGTATATCGCGGGATCCGATTTGATCCCCGAACTGCACAAAGAAACCGGCCTTCGGCACGCGTGCATCCAGCTTGCGCTCATGACGCTCGGCATTCTCGTGATGTTCTCACTCACGATTTTGGGATAGGGTCGAGCGCTTGCGTGCGGCGCGGGTTTGCCATGCAAAGATCGTTTTACTATGATCGCTGCATGGAGACGAAATTCTCGAGCGATTGGTTCTCAAACAGCATTCCTGTCTGGGAGCGGTTCATCGCGCTTGAATTTCAAGGTCGTCCGGATCTGCAATTCTTGGAGATCGGCAGCCTCGAGGGTCGCTCGGCATGCTGGCTTCTCGAGCATGTGCTCACGCATCCCAGCGCACGACTCACGTGCATCGATCCTTTCGAGGGCAACGGTTCCGGATCGGAAGAAGACCAAGAGATTCTTCGCGCCTATCCGCAATATGATCTGTTGCCGAAAAATGTTGCCATCGAAGGCACCTTTGACCGCAATATCGCGGCGATCGGAGCGGGGTCGCGCGTTGTGAAGCTGAAAGGATCGTCCGCCGATTTTCTCCGCACTCTTCGGATACGTTTCTATGACTGCGTGTACGTCGACGGGTCGCACCGCGCCTTGAACGTGCTCCGAGACATTGTGCATTCGTGGGATTTGCTGAAAAACGGAGGCGTGATGATCTTGGATGATTATGGTTGGGGATTGTTCCCCGATGCGCCCCTGAAGACCCCGAAACCGGCGATTGATGCGTTTCTTTCCCTTGCGGTCGGGCAGTATGATGTGCTTTACAAAGGCTACCAAGTGATCCTGCGAAAAACGGAAGCCGAGAATTCTTCTTCTCACCCAAACCAGCCATAAACATTGTCTCCATCAGTTGGGTGCGCAACGAATGCGACATTCTCGAGTCGTTCGTTCGTCATCACTGCGCGCTCGTCGATCGCATGATCATCATTGATCATCGCAGTGCGGACAACTCGCGCGAGATCTTGCGCACACTCCGCGATGAAGGTTTGCCGATCGAGGTTCGCACCGACGAATCGTTGATCCATCGTCAGGGAGAGGCATTGAACGCTCTCCTTCGAGAGTTGATGGAACATGATCCTCCGGATTGGATCCTTCCGCTGGATGCCGATGAATGCCTCGTCGTTCCGAAGAATGCCGATCTTCGGTCCATCCTCGCGGCATGCCCCGAGGACATGGTGCAGCTCTTGCCGTGGCGGACATATGTGCCGCTTCCGTCCGATGATCCGTCGCTGCCGCCGTACCGACGCATCACGCATCACAGAACATCCGAACATCCGCAGTGGTACAAAATTTTGATTCCTCGGTCTTTGGCGGCGAATCCCGCTCATCGTATTTCATTCGGCAATCATTCTTTGCTGCGTGAATCCGGTGACGCTTGCGCCTCCGTTGTGTCCGAGCAATTGTCATTGGCGCATTTTCCCGTTCGTGATGCCGTGCAAATTGCGAATAAGATCGTCGGAGGATGGCTCAGTCATCTCGCGGATTCGACCCGTCCGGAACAGTGTGGGTATCAGTGGAAAGCGCTCTACGATGAGATCAAATCGCATCGCATGCCATCGCGGGAGGATCTGAAACGCATGGCAGTCGAGTATGCGACAAGTGCGCAGCATGATCCCGAGTCGCAGTCGGATGGAGCGAATGACATCGTCTCCGATCCGATCTCCGCCATGTTCGACACTCTGTATGCGCACAGTCCCGCGGACACGTGGCAGCTGACGCTCTCCGCAGCGCAGGAGCTTGCCGCCGAGCACGCGCGACTCAGTCGGTTACCGTGATGGCAACGGGTGTGTTTTTCCTCCGTCGATTTTCAGGAGTTGGTCGTAGAGCACTTTCCGATCGTCGAAAAATCCTTGGCGTCGCCACGCGGCGACAGTGGCGTTTCCTTGGGTCGGACAATCGAGATACGGGCCGATCTCATGCAAGAGCGGGCGATGCTCGCCCGAAAACGAGAGCACGAGATCTTGCCACGTATTCCTCCGATACGCGTCGCTCCCGAATGACTCAAGGAGGGCTGCCAACTGCCAAAATCTTTCATTTTGCGTTCTGGTGCAAGCGTAGACGCGATTGAACACGTCGACCGTTTGGTCGCCGCGCAGCGCATGTTCGAACGAGCCGTCCGGTCTCACGCATTCGCCGAACATGCCGTGCGGTCGGCTGCGGTCGGCCTTCATCCCCTGACAGATGATCTCGTACTGCTCAGGACTCAAGAAAAGGTCGTCATCGACCATCAGAAACAATTCTTCCCCCGATTTTCGGGCGACGACATGTCGCTGAATTCCGCTGGTGATCGTTGGCTTTTCAATGATTTCGATCTTCGGGTGACGGCACTCGATCCATCGACTGAGATCGCACTTGTGATCGTTGTTCGACACGATGACCCGTTTGACGGACGGAGTCAGCAGTAGCGCTCGTACGATCAGTTCGACGTTTTGCGGGCGTTTGTAATTGAGAATGATCGCCGTCACGTCACCACGTTCGTTTTCTCTTGGCAGCCCGCGACGCACGATGTCTCGCTGAAATCGAAAAATAGCGCGGAGTTGCCTGCAGTGTTCGGACCACGTTGCATCATCCGCTTTCGCGGTCGCCCGTCGGAGCCATGCTCGCAGTCTCATGCCTGAATGGTAGAGCACCGCGGCTTCCCGCGTCACGGCTCTCGGTGCGATGACAATGTTTCTGTTGCGATATGTTCTCGCGATGCCTCGAGGATCGATCGTTTGACCGCTTCTTCGATCGTGATGTCCGTGTCATTGCGTTCCATGAATGTCCGAACGTCCGATGACAGCAGAAGTCGTTGTTCATCTTTGATTTTTTGGATCGGCCAGTTCCACCATGCGATTCGCTGCAGTGCGGCGCACACCGCCGGCGCAAAGCGGTATCGGATCAGACGCGCGGGGTTGCCTGCGACGATCGCGTACGGTTCTACGTCTTTGGTGACCACCGCACCCGCGCCGATGACCGCACCGTCGCCGACGGTGACGCCCGAAAGAATCATCGCGTCCATGCCGACCCACACGTCGTTGCCGATGATGACGCTTCCTTTCGTTCCGACGCATTCCACCGCTCCGATGGGATCGGGATTGATCAACGGCAGGGGATACATGCAGATGAAATCAGGCCGGTGTTCCGCGGCGACGAGGATCTTGCAGCCTTCCGCGAAGGAACAAAATGCTCCGATCGTGAGCGTGACTTCGGGTTTCAACAAAAAAACATGAGGCGATCCGTTGACTCCGTAACTGTGGTCGCCGACTGTGTAGGCTTGGTGTGCGGGGCTTTCGCGCAGAAATTGGAGCGGCATGTATTTCACACTACCGATGTAGGGCGGGACATCGCAAGTTGCCGTTGTATTCTTCCATTATGCAAATGCCCGCAACGACAATAAAATTGATCAATATTTTGGCCTGTTTTAGCTAAAAGAAAAACTTCTTTGTGTTACAAAAAATCGCGGACGAACTTGCCCGCGATTTTCACATGCTTATCTTCCCTGTATTTCCCGTATCTTCCCCCACGTCAGCGTAGACACGGCGCCCGTTACCCGAAGCTTTTGCTGCTTCTGGAATTCTTTCACTCCGGCCAGTGTGTATTCGCCGAAATATCCTGTCACATCGATCGTATAGAGGCCTTGGGACTTCAAGAAAGTCTGGAGCATGCGCACATCATCACCACGTGTTCCCTGGAGCAGATCGCGCTGGGCTTCAGCCATATTTTGAGAAATTGTTGATGAAGTCGACATTGCATTGTTCCCCAAAGCATCGCGCGTTACAGCATCAAAGACTCCCGTCTGAGGAAGGCCGTGTTTTTGCTGGAGTTTCTTCACGGCCGCCTGCGTCAGAGAACCGAAGTAACCGGTTACCATTCCCTCCGGATACAGAGAGGGATTCTTTGCAAGCATCTTTTGAAGATCACTTACGGCATTGCCGCGCATACCCAGCTTCAAGTCATTGGTATGGGTCGGTGCGACGGGCGACGTAGCCACATGGAAATCAAATTGCTCGACTCCGTCCGTCGGCAGCATGGCGACGAGGATGGAGCGGGAATAGCTATGATCAGCAGCTCCATCATTGTGCGTAAAGACGGCATAGTGGTACTTTTTTCCATTCGTGAGATTCGTATCGGTGAAATTCTCATCTCTCCCGTCATAGACAGTTACTCCATCTGTCGGAGAAGAAGGGAAGCTTCCTTCCTTGCGTACAATATCCGTGTGGATGAACGGTGAGCGCAGCGGGCTCGTCCAGACAAAGGCTACTTCTCCATCAGCTGCGCGTGCCTGTACGTTGCGTGGAACTGGCATGCGGCGGCTGCCGCCATTACTTCCTTCTCCCGCTGGAGAATGGGTGCTCCCTCCCCTCGATTGAATGTTGTCAGCGTGCGACTGTGAAAGTGTATGAGGCGTATTCCCGGTCACTCCTGTCGCGGAAGATTCTTCATTCTGTGTCCGCACTTCAGCGGAAAGATTCGACTGCGTTTCCTCTAGGTGAGCGAGCGTCGAACGTGATGCGCCGGACTTGATCCCAAAGTAGTACGATGTGCCGGGTTGCAGATCGATGACCAGGTAGATGTGTTCTGTGCTCTGGCCGCCGACATGCACGATGTGCTCAACTCCTTCGCGTGCGGGAACGGCTTCATCGAAGTTATATTGTGTAATAGGTGCAGTGGAAGAGCGTATATCGTAGAACTCCGTTCCGGCGGAATCATCAAAAGGCACGGTCCACGAAAGCGTGATACTCGTATCCGTGACGTGCGATACGACAGGCGTACTCATCTCGCCGGATGTAAAGGGAGCAGCTTGGGTTCGGAATATCTGATCAACGGAGATCGCCCTGTTTCCGGCACTGTCGTCGGACTGAACGTTGAAGTGGTAGGCCGTATCGGGAAAGAGCCCCGTGATCGTCGCGGAGTGGGTGGTTCCGGGAGTCGGATCAAGATCGGTAAACACTCCGTACGCCGTCGTTTCCCCATACTGCACGCGGGCAGTCGACGCGTCATCCGTTGTCCATGTGACAGTCGCGCTACTTGTGCCGACGCGTGTGACAGTCACAGACGAGAGTACCGGAGCGGTCTGATCGGTTGGCAGCTCCAAAGTCGTGAATGTTTCATCAGGCGAAACGACGTGATTGCCCGACGCATCGACCGAGCGAACACGGTAGTGATACGTAGTATCTGCCGAGAGCCCGCTCAGCGTTATGGAATGCTCAAGACTGAGCGATGTATCAATGGTCGAATGGGAGCCGTACGAAGTGGTGAGGCCATAGTCGATTTGTGCATCGGTCGGCACCGATGTCATCCATGTGATGAGTGCGGATGACGCGGTGAGCGCGGAGGTTTCGGTGTCACCGAGCGAAGGCAGCGTGACGGAAGATCCGCCGAGAGACGCAGCTGTCGCAAAGGTTGCTTCGCTGGACATTGTTAATCGTCCTCCGGCATCCGCCGTGCGAATGCGGTAGTGATAGGTTGTATTCGGCTCCAGATCGGTGAGGAAAACCGTGTGCGTCAGTGCGAATGCTCCGTTCAATGTCGACTGCGATCCGTAGGAGGACGTCAGACCGTATTCGATCTGTGAATTGGCGAGTTCATTCGTCGTCCAGGTGATCGTTGCAGTCGATACTTCCGTGCTCACGGCCGCTTCTTCGATCACGGGCGGGGTGCTGAGAGTGATCGTCGATGGGGCAGCCGCAAGTGTCGTGAACGTGTGATCCTCGGATGTGACGAGATTGCCGAGGGCATCATGTGATTTGATACGGTAATGGTATGTGGTTGCCGGCTGCAAGGTATCAATCAAAACACCATGTGCAAGACCAAGCGACGCATCGATGGTCGTGTGTGAGCCATATCGTGTCGTCAGCCCGTATTCCACTTCGGCATCGGCAGGGGCCGATGTCGTCCAGATAATCAGCGCTTCATTCGCAGTGAGCGTTCCTGCTTCGATTTCACTTGCCACAAGCGATATGGAGGACGAAGAGGAAGAGCTGCCAGCTGATGGTTCCACCGTCACGGTAATGCTCTGCATCGTGAAGGTGTCGTCGCCCGAGTATGTTGTCTGTCCGGCACTGCTCGTCGTCTTGATGCGGTAATGGTATGTCGCGCCGGGAGTAAGATCATTGATGGTGACTGCATGCTCCAATCCCAAACTCGCATCGAGCGCCGTGTGCGAGCCATAATCCGTGGTCAGACCATACTCGATTTGGCTGCTCGCAATCTCATCGGTTGTCCAGAGCACCAGTACGCTGGATGAAGTCACCGATGCGACCCCTTGAGCGAGGATGACGGGAGGAGTATCTGCGACGAGCGGCGCGGATTCCGTGGTGAACACATGATCTTCAGAGATGGTCACATTTCCTGCCGTATCTTTGGATTTCACACGCAAGTGGTATGTCGTGCCGACTTGCAGATCGGTGAACGTCTGGAGGTGCGCTGTCCCGAGCGATGCGGAGAGTGCCGTCTCGAAGCCGTAGGTATCCGTCAGTCCATATTCGATCTGCGAATCCGCGATCTCATCCGTCGTCCATGCGACGACTGCACCGGCGGTCGTGACGGAATTGATCGTGATATTGGAAATGACAGGACCGTAGGCATCCGGATTGGCTGCAAAAACAGGGTCTATTGAAGATGCGGATGAAGAAGATGCAGTAGTGATCGGGTTGGTGATGATGTCTGTCTGAGTGCTCGCGGTTGAGGAAACCTCAACATGGAGCGATGAACTACTGGAAGATGGTGCATCAACAGAAATCGAGGAGCTCGACGAAGAGGATGTCGACGAACTGGAGACGGGCGCTGCTTCCGTCGTGCACGTGCGATCATCCCCGATTGCGCTATTGCCTACCGCGTCCTGCGACCGCACGCGGAAGTGGTACACGGTTCCCGGCATCAGGCCTGCAAATGCGACCACATGGGCCAGTCCCAGGGAAATATCCAAAGTGGTTTGCAACCCATAGCCGCTCGTCGTGCCATAGTCGATCTGCGCATCGGAGGCTTCGTTTGTCGTCCATGCGATGGTGCAGAGCGTAGTTGCGACCGACTGCACGCTGACCGCCGAGAGTATGGGAGCAACCGTGTCGGCAGGCGGCAGACCAAGAGCCAATGATGTAGACAGCGGTGCGAATGTGATGCTCGTGGCAAGGACACAAGCGAGTACTGTGCGTATTTTCATAATAAAAAAGGAGAGAGGTCGGGCAGAATGACCGAATGTTAACTTGGATTGTACGGGGAAAATACGCTCACCGAACAGCAAGGACTTGCGGAGATTTTTATATATATTCTGAACTTATGATTTCTTACTCTCCAATCTTCTTCTTATTGAAGCGGCATCTTTCACTTATGAACAGGGCTCTATCTTCCCCATATTCATAGCGTGATCTAGTTAAATTTTTGAATTATCCAAAAAACATCTCGGCGCAGTTCTCGCAGGAACGAAACAGAATGGCTGGGACTGGTGGATGATTTAAGAAACCTCAAATTTTCTTGGCAAATTCCCTTCTGCGCACTATCAAAATACTCGTAATGAAAACGTTTGTAAGTGTCCAAGCAGCGGGATACAAAACAGTGAGGATGTTCATTTGTTCAAGAGCCACGATGGAAAGGCCATGCCGGAAAATACTGATTCCATACAAAGAAAGCGTTTCTGAGTAAGGATTGTTCCACGATTTACGAACAGTGGGAACAAACCCAAGAATCTCTGAGATAGTTATTAAGAAAACGGATAGTATTGGCTGTTTTGCAAGAAGCGATAGCAAAAGTGCTGTTAGAGAGAGTATGAGAAAAACAGCGTCTAAAAAATTTATGTCTCTCGTTCCTCTCCATAGGCTTAATAGGAAAACTAATATGCAAATGCATGTTACGACCAACATCGGAAGTGCTCCGACACCGCCTCCTCCAATCACCTGGAGTGCATATGCAATATATGCAGTAATCGACACCGTGAGCCATGTGAAAGCATGGGGCTTGGTTTTATTTTTTAAAATGTCGAAAATATAAGGTGCATAGCCAGCAAAAGTTAACACAATGACAATGGAGCCGATCAATGCTTTGTATTCCATGAATAGATACAGTATATCACTTGCAGGATTACAAACTTGTTGGCCGGTGCTGGTGGATGATTTACGAAATCTGAATATAGGCCTAAAAACAATATTTTTCCTAAATACAATTCAATCTTCTTGCTAATCATATTACCTATTACAGATAATCTGTGCATGCGCAGTCGAGTGGCTATTCGAAGGCAGCAAAAGAAGGCTCAGAGTTATTTTGCGCCTATTAACAAAGCTCCTATTCGTATTAAGCGTACTCCTCAACAATTAGATGCCCTCAAACAGCTCTTCGGAGTTTCAAAGCATTAAAGATTTAACCAAGGTTGAAGGAAAGCGTGTCTTGCTGGATACGAATATCATTATGAAAGTTGAAGATGGCAAGTCAGACGTCAGGGAAGCATTGTTGGGGTTTGCAAATAAGAATGAAACCTATATTAGCGATACTGTTTTGTACGAGTGTCTGAGGAATTTAAATGCGAAAAGATTTCGTGAGCGTCATCAATTGATGAGGAAGGCAGGATTTGAATGCTTAGCAGAAGACGCTGTCGTAAAAGCAATGTTTGAGAGAATAAACTGGTTATATCTTCTTGCCTTGCAAACTGAACCTTGGGCATTTTTAGAGCGACGCCAAAATGATCTTTGGATTATTGCTGCTGGGCTAGCAAACGGTGTCTTCAACTTTCTAACAACTGATAAATCATCTGACTTTCTACCAACTTTTTTTAAAACAAAGAGTTTTTGCTATGACGAAAAGAAAAAGTCCTGCATCTATTTACACGAGTTTCTTGATTCAGATGCTGAAAAAATGTGGCAGGAGATAGAAAAGAATGAATTCTGCAAAATCAAATTGCCTAAGGGGTATTTGAAAAAAATTAAAGAGGAAAGTTGGAAGAGCTACAAGGTAAACAAGGCTAAAACAAAAAAGAAAGAGGAAATTGTTGTTCCTTTGTTTGGCTAAAGATTAGTTACCTTACAAAAGTGATTGGCTGGGGCTGGTGGATGATTTTAGAAGTATTCAATGGATAAATGAACCTTTAATTTCATTTATCGGAAAATTCCAATTCTTCGCAAAAGAAAGCCCACTAGCCAGAATGTAAAGCCTTCAGCGAAAGCGATAAAAGTATCAGTCAAAATATTCGCACCAAAGAACTTAATCGAAAGCACAACTACTATTAGTAAGATTATGTGATAACAGAAGCTGCCAATCTCACTGCGCCAACTTCTACGCCGTCTATAGGAACGCTTACGATGCATATAAATAACTTAGTAAGGCTATAGGCTTACGGATTATGAATATACCGATTCATAATCCGATGTCTGTGTAGATTCTTTAATCTAGTTATTTCGCTATGTGCAGGCCTTCTGCAATCATCCTTTAATTTTTTAAGTGCATCTTTTAATTCAGTTTCCGTTGGTTCCCCACTTCTGTGAGCAATTTTGTTATAAACCCTGTTAAATTCATTGCTTTTCAATGCGGCAATAATTTGCTTACTTTCAGATGTTGCTATTGCGGTATCGGTTATTTTTTCATATGCAGTAATGCTATCGGTCAATTTCTCTGAAATATAAAAAGGAGTCGGACAATACGAGCTTATAGTTTGCAAAATACTTTCCCCCCATTTCCTAATATTGATGCCAACTTCGAGCCAATTGCACCCTGATCCATTTAGTGCATTTTCAATTCGTATTAATAAATCAGCAGGTTCAAAATTTACAAAATCAGAGTTCTTTCTTTTAGGACAGAGCTGAAGTCGATTGTAATTAAGAAATGCCGATTCTGCATTTTCAAAAAAAGTACGATAATGCGTTGCTAAAATCACTTGTTTATCTGGCATCAATGGCGAAACAAGATTATCAACAAATCTTGCCTTATGCTCGTCATCAAAAGAATAAACAGGATCATCAAGTATTAGTAAATTGAAGCTATCATTACATTTTTCAAGTAATGCAAAAACAAATGAAATTGTCAGCCCGCGAAGCCTTCCGGCGTTAGCAAAAGGCGAAACGGGGATTCTTTGATCTCCTGCGCGAAAGTATATATTCATGTCGTTTCTAATATTTTGGTTTGCAGGATGCCCAGTTGTAAGCATGTCGAAAACTAAATGCTCTTGATCATATAAAGATTCGTAAAAATTCTTAATGCGCGGTTCAACAGCCGAAACAAAGGCTAGAATTTCTTCACCGACACGTTTATCTAATGATTTAATTACTTTTGTGCTTTCTTCATGCCTTCTTAGTTCATCAACTTTTATTTCTAGAACTTCGTATTGTTGTTGCAATTTGAACAATTCTCCGCAGGCCTTTAGCGCACCTCCATAGATGCCAATTAAACGGTTCGTATCACCTCCTTTTTTTAGGATGCTAATCAAGGAATCATCGTCATTTATTAAAAGATTTTGCAATGAATTTTCCAATTCAGAATTGCTATTAACATCTTCTATCAGAGCAATGTATTCTCTTGCCTTTGAAACAAGCAAATCTAGCTTTGTGAAAGCCTTAGGAAATTGAACTTTGAATTTTTCTGCAAGGGGTTTAAGGATCTCTATTTCTGCACAAGTAAGAGATATCTCAACTGCTTGTATCTTGCTATCAAATCTCTCTGCAACAACTTTCAGTAAACCTTGAAATTTGTTAGTTTTTAAATTTGTCCAATCTGATTTCAATCTAGTCAAAAGATTTTTCTCACCAATACGCCGTTGGTCTGTCGTGACTATTGAGTCTAAGTCATTAATTAAAGAAAGCTCCAAATCATCTATTAATTTTTTTAGATATGACTTACCCACGAAATCGACTAGGCTTTCTAGGTGTTCCAATACATGTGGGACTTCAGTTAGTGGACGATTACATACGGGGCACTCCTTTTTACCATTCGTAAGATATTCGGCAGCGGAGAGCATTAAAGAAGTTTTTGGATCTTTAGCTTCCCTAAGTGCCCAGTCTAAGCGAGCCTCTACCTCTTTTTTAGCCTTTTCTTCGAACTCACTAAGTTTAGTTTTCAATGTGAAAATCTCTTCGGCACTTCCAATAGAGAATCCAAAACAGTTATTAAAAATCATTTTTAAAGGTCGTTTTAACTCAGTGGTCGCAGTCTCAACGTTGCCGGGCAATGTAGAGAACTTGGCAATAAATTCGGGATTATCCTGTTCAGACTCTTCCATTCTAATATCTAAATCGGAAGCCAAATCTTTTTTATACTTTGCAAAGGAAATTTTTAGCTCCTTGCCAAACTCTGCAGTTTTTTCAGATGAATTAACTTTTATAAAGCTATCAAAATTTGTTATTTCAGCAAAATCAGCTTTATTCATTTTTGTTAAGGCTTCTCTAAGTGGAGTGATTTTTTTCTGAGTATTGATCATATCTTCTTTTTCCAACTTATTTGCATCTCTAGTCAGAGCAGTATGAAGTTTTGTTCCTACCTCGGCGATTTCTTCTAAGTCATCTAAACCAACTACTTGCGAGAATAACGTCAAGAAATGGGAATCTTTCCCATAATGCAAATATGGAACTCTTGCTGGCATTAAGATATGCATTTCGACATCAGTTTCATTTATCCCAATCTCAGACAATGAGTTAATTTTCTTCCAAACAATTTCATCATCAGAAAATGATAAGCCGTCTTTATTATGTCTCTTTAGCCATTTTCTTTCGGTGATATTCCCACTTACCACAATCAGTTCAATCTTTACCCAATAATCCGCAGAAAGCTGCGTGCATTTTCCATCTGTGTCCATCAGGGATAACGCGTCGGGTCTATCACCTAAATGCTTGGCCTCCTTAGTAGTTGAAAAAGTTGGTATAGCGGTGGGTATAGTCGGAGGACTATCATCTCTAAAAATTTTACCAGTTAAACACCATGATATGGCACCTAGCAATGATGTTTTCCCTGATCCGTTTTGCCCGAATAAAAGATGAGATTGGCCATCGAAATCTCCATTCCATTCACGATTTGCAGGAGCCAACCCCCTAAAGGAAAAGGCTGAAACTTTAGCAAGTCTCCATTTTTTATAGACAGGCGTTGCTAAATTTCCCTCTTTTAGGTCAGTAGCAATTTCAGGTATTTCAGTATCTTTTAATATCCTTATTACATTTTCTTCAAGAGTGGAACCAGTTTGCTTTGATAAAATTTCAAGGTTTTTGCTAATAGCAAAAAGTAATTTTCTTTCTTCCAAAGTTGAAAGATGCACATCTTCATTACCAAGTCTGCATGTTTTTCCAGAAACAAGTTTTGTAATTTCAAGCCTAGTTCGGGGGTTTAATCCTTCAAGCATGTAAACTAGAGCATACCGAAAATAGCCAACGATTGTTATTGGTTACTTAGAAGTCAAAAAGTTGGCCTAAGCCCACATCCAAACCCTTTGCGATCTTTTCCATAGTACTAAGTCGCATGTCTCTTGGCGAGCTTCCCTCATGTTCCTGATAGTATTTGTACTTAATACCGCACTTCTTCGCAGCTTCTTCTTGCGTTAAGCCACGCTCAATTCTTAGCTCTTTGATGCGTTTAGCCAGTTTTTGGGCAGCTGATGTAGACACATACAAAGTATCGTCTTTAGCACTTCAGCTTTACACCCCGATACTTTGGGGTGTATAATATACTTATAAAACAAACAAAATTCACAGCGTCCCAACTTAGTGCAGTAGCCATGCTATGCGGAACTTTGTCTCTTGCTGGCCTCGCTTCAGCTGCGACCTTTACATGGGTTGGTGCGCAGGATGCAGAATCCTATTACAAAACAGATCAGTTACACGCTGCTGCCCCTGCAAGCACGCTTCCAGTCTCTTGGTTCGCTGTAATCGCATTTGTTATCGTGATTGCCGCTTTCTGTGCGTATAAGCTATTTATGAAAAGAAAACACATCAAATAGTTGAAAGTTATTAAAGTTCATAGGAGACTGCGTCTAGTTCTTTGGAATTTTTATTTCTACTATCGTTTGTGGTCACGCCAGTCCATTTGGGCACGTAGACCATATAACCGCATACTCCAATAAGGCCCCGACCTTCAGCACCTGAGCAGGTGCAGCCAAGTGGCTCATAAGACTGAGGGGGAATCCACACCGTATTACCGATGCAAACGAGAGCTTACCCCTCTTCTTTGTGTCTTTTTTGCATGACACCACCGGCATGGACTTAAACGGCGATGAGCTAACGCTGCCCGCCGCAGCAGGCAATGACTGCGCAGGCGGCGCAGCGTTAGGACGCGGTATAAGTAATACCGCGTCTGAAATATCATCTAAAAACAATAAAAATGGCTCACCAAAGCCAAAAGACTTCCTACGCTTCGGGCCTGACTGGCTCACTGTTAATTTCATGAAAATTCGTGGGTCAAAATTCATAGAATCTTTTGATGATATCTTTAAAAAATATAATCCTGAATCTCCTTATGAGGTGACATATGATATTCCTTGGGTTGGAACAAATATAATTTTTCCCATTGTTAAATTTGGTCGTGCACAAGGGGATATCGTCGCATACTTCAAAACAGAATATGATGGTGTAATTACAGTTAAAAAGATTACGCCAGAAACGAAACTTAGGGGTATCAGCCATTTCCAATACCGTATTACATTTTATGGAACATTCTTTGCCTTAGAGCAGAAAGGTAGTTGGCTATTAGAAGATTTCCTCAGAATTGCTCTTGAAGAAATGGATTCTGGATGTTTGTTATCACAGGTTGCAACAATTCATGTGTGCGCTGATATAGCGGGTACGACAACAGATTGGTTTGATAGAGGCATCAAACGTCTTTCTGGCAAACTTAAAAAAAGGATTACAAGGCAAGAAGAAGACCCTGTGACAGGACTCTATGACACAATCAATTTCGGAAAGAAGTTCGCCAAGAGAAGAAAATCGTTTCAGGCAACCGACTGGGGAGTCGTTGGCTACGACAAGTTAAAATCAATACGTGATGAAGGGGATGAAGGCATTTATCCTCAGTATTTACACCTGAATTCATTGCTGAGAGTCGAGGCATTTTTTAACAGCATAGTGTTCCGAAAATATACATTCACTTTGTATGATTGCTTGGATAAAAACGCCTTATTTGCACTGATGAGTAAGTTTCTCCGCAGTGAAGATATACATTTTAAGGTTATTGGTTTTCTTGAAGAAGCTCTTAAGAAAAATGAAAATCTACAAATTGTAAATTTGGAGAGGGTATTCCATAAATCAAATCCTTCTACAGATGAGAAAAAGCGAAAGCGATTGCTCTTGGCTATTCACCGTCATGCATTGGAACATAGACAAACAGACGTTGCCCTGCTGAAGGAGTTTTTGATCGAGGTTCAAGCCCCTAATTACCTCCACCGTTGGCCATGAAACCTAACGCAAACAACGGCGTTAGTAAGGAACTGCTTAATGAGTTTCGTCTAATTCTTAAAGAAGAACATGGACTAGAGCCTGCGGAGGCCGAAGCCCGTGAAATGGCAAAGAACATTCTTCATTTTTATAGGACTGCCGAACGACTTTCGAACCATTTATAAGTGTTACACTTACTCTCCTATGGAAAAAGCAATCATCTTCTCTCGGGTATCCACGAAGGAACAGGCAGAAGAAGGATACTCTCTACAGGCTCAGGTAAAGCTCCTCCAAGAGTATTCTGATAAGAAACAATTTGAGGTGGTACAGAGGTACATCATTCCCGAATCTGCGAGAGGTCAGCAGGAACGGAAATTGTTTAACGCCATGATGCAAGATTTGAAGAAGTCGAAAGCTACCATCCTGCTCTGCGAGAAAGTGGATAGAATTACTCGTAACTTCAAGGATGCTGTCACATTGAATGATTGGCTTGAAGAAGACGAGCAGAGGCAGCTTCACTTTGTGAAACAAAGTCTCATCATCCATAAACACGCAAAATCAAATGAGAAGTTCCAATGGGACATTCATTTGGTATTGGCTCGGAATTACAGTAATAACCTTTCCGAAGAAGCTTCCAAAGGCCTTCTGCAAAAAGCTGAAGAGGGCTGGTGTCCTGCAAGTCATAAGCGCGGATATGTCACTGTGGGTACGACGGGGAAGAAGACATGGGAAATTGACGATTCTGATGCGTCTGAGGCTCCGTTTATCTGCCGAGCCTTTCAGCTCTACGAAACAGGGGAACATACGCTCCTGAGTCTCAGCAAACAGCTCTTTGATGAAGGTTGGAAAGCAGTTGACGGAAATAGGATGGGGAAAACCACTCTGCACGGCATTTTGACCGATTGTTTCTATTGCGGTGAGTTTATGTGGAACAAGAAGCACTACATTGATGCGAAGCATGAAGGATTAGTCTCCAAGCAGCTCTTTTGCAGCGTCCAAGACAAACTCACCCGCAAAGTTGCCGGCAAATACCGTAAACATGATTTCTTGCTGAAAGGTATGTGTGAATGCGGCGAATGTGGCCGCACTGTTGTCGGACAAAAGCAGAAAGGTCATTCGTACCTTAGATGCACCAGATTTAATACCAACTGCTCACAGAAGAAATATGTTCGTGAAGAAGTACTCGATGCGCAGATCGTTCAAATACTCAAAGGTTTGCAATGCACCGATAGCCGGATGCTCCAATGGGTAAGAAAGGCACTGAAGGACAACCATCAAAATGAAATCGACCAGAGGGAAAAAGAAATGATTACCCTTCAAGCTAAAGAAAAACACTTGCGAAACCGTATGGATAAAATTTATGAAGATAAGTTAGACGGAAAAATTACTGAGGATTTTTACAAAAGTAAGTCCGACCAGTACTCATCTGAACTCAGCTCTGCAAGGCTCAACCTTAAGAGCCTTGCCCTTGCGAACGAGAAATATCTGAATATGGGTTCTGCGATTTTTGAACTGGCTCAGGCAAGCGCAAAAATCTATGAATCATGCCCTACAAACACTGAAAAGCGTGAACTGCTTAATTCAGTATTTTTGAACCTGAAAGTAAAGGACGGAAACATAGTCCCAGACTACAAAATCGGCATCGAGCTTATTGCCAAAAGAGCTAAATCCAATGATTGGCTGGGGAGGAGGGATTCGAACCCCCGAATGCTTGCTCCAGAGGCAAGTGCCTTACCGCTTGGCGACTCCCCAACGCGCAGCGCATCCTACCACAAAAATGCTGCATGGGAATGTTCTGTCTGTCAGGAACGGTAGGTCGGACACTCTTGAAGAGATGTCAATCTTTTTTGCAGGAGCGGGTGTCGGTAACAATCATCGCAATAGCCGTTGCGTGCCAATACGTACCCGTTGCGCTCGAGCAGTACCCGCGCATTTTCGTCATCATGAAATTGAATCCGTTCACCGCGTTTCTCGCCGTGGCGTGCAGAATGTTCACCGAGGCACGATAATCGCGCCTCCGAAGCTTGTAAATACAAGCCATGTTACGAGGTTCATCTTCTTTGATTCGACAGAGAATCATCCGGTCGATCACGCAAAAAAATTGACAATCAAAGTGTGCATGTTATGTTCTCTCCCCTCATGGGAAGCACACCTGCGGAAGCGGCGGCCACGATGACAGTCGAAACGGTCGGCGAAGGCTTGCTGACGCCGCAGCAGGGCAAAGCGCGCGCCGCATTCATTGATTTCTGTTGGGATCTTCAGCTTGCGCAAGCGAGGAGTCCGCGCGATCCGGCTTTGAGGCCGCAGGATGCCGTCATGATCACGGATCTCCTCTCTCGCAGTTCTGAAGATGTCGCGGCGCAGGGAGAAGCGCTTTGGGCGAGGCTGCAGGAAGTGGGCTGCCCTCTGGCGCCGATCTATAGCAGAGAAAACATGCTTGGTTTTTTGAAGTTTGTGGAGAAAGCTCGCGCCACCCATCGGGCGTCGGAAGAGCATCGAACGAACTATGCGGCTCAGATTGCGGCATCGATTGCGAATGGGGCAAAACTTCCTCGGAAAACTTCTTAGGATCACACGGGGCAGGATGTTTTTTTTGACCGTATGTATCCGGAGAAGGCGTTGGTGATCGTCCTGAAAGCACTTTTGTTTCCCGATTGAACGATGACGTCCGTCATCTCCGTGAAATGTCCGATCGCCCGCATTGTCGTGGAATGGATCTCGCGTTCGTGCGGACTGCGGTATGCGCCCGCTCGCATCTCGCGGATCTTTTGCACCACGCGCATGTAGGTGCCGTTTTCCACCATCATCTCGCGCAGCAGCGGTTTTGCGGGACACGAAAATGTCATCGCTTCGATCCCCACCATGGACATCTCCGGTATCGACATTTCGAACGCGCGGATGTCTTCCAGCATCTCGAAGGCTTTGGTCACGATGTGTTGATCGATCACGTCGATTGCTGCGGCGTCGGAATCTTTCGGCAATTGTTCGGAAACGGCGATCATGAAAAACCGCATGAAATTCGTCGCCGCGACCCAATGTTGCTGAAATTGCTCCAACGACTGCGTGCGCGGCGGATCGATCTGCCCGATGCGGCTGCGCAGATCTAGCAGATATTCTTCCAGCAGTGTTTGCAAATACATGAATGAGAGCGGCATGTCGGGGGATTTTTTCGCCATGTTCACGCATGCTTGCACTTCCGAGAGCGTGAATTTTTCCATCGATTTTTTTCGATCCAGATTGCCGTCTTGGTCGCGGATGTTCAGAGGTTCGTTCTCGGCCCATATCGGGACCAACAAAACGGACGACGCTTTTCGAAAAACGTTCGGCATCTCTTTATGCGCGCAGTGCGATTCGACGTACTCATCCACCGCGTCGCCCGGCATCAGCAGTCGCGTCATCGCTCCGAACGCTTGCATCGCTTGCGTGATGTGCGGGCGTGCGATCGATCGATGTTCGACATATTCGGTCACCATACTCTCGTTTCCTTGCGTCAATCTGCCGTGCGGCAACTCTTCCGCACAGGCTTTTTTGGCTATTTCATCCAGTCTGGCATTCAAATTTGACATAGTTGTTTATTGTAGTGTGATTTCTTTTTGAATTCAAGTCCTTGTCACCTCTTCGGATTCGTCCTGAAGGTCTATGAAAAACGGCTTATTTCTGCTAAAATAAGTAGATTTCTCGCGTGTGCGCGCGTGAGGAGCAAAAACACACACCGATGTCGCTTCGTACACTCATGTTCGGCTGGGAATATCCGCCTGCAAACTGCGGAGGCCTCGGCGTCGCGTGTCAGGGCATCGTTCGCGGACTTCTTCATCACGGAGCCGAGGTGACGTTGGTGTTGCCTCATGATGCGGCGAGCGAAGAGGGTGTCACGATTTTGTCTCCGAGTTCGATGACCGAGAGCGGCGAGATGATTCTGAAAATTCCCAGCGGACTGCGACCGTACGATTCGTTCGGATCGTATGCGCTTCGCGTCGGCATCGATGGCAGCGAGGAGGGGATTGATCAGCTGTACGGCAGCAATCTCGGCGAAGAAGTCGAGCGTTTCACGGCGATGGCCGTGGATTTGACGCGGCACGTGCACACGGACGTCGTGCACACGCACGACTGGATGACGATCGAAGCCGGAGTGCGCGCCGCGAAGCATCACGACAAACCGCTCGTCGCTCACGTGCACGCCACCGAGCTTGATCGCACCGAATTCAAGCCGAACACATGGATCATGAAGCGCGAGATCGCGGGACTGAAGAAAGCGGATCGCGTGATCGCGGTGAGCGGTTACACGCGCGATTTGCTCGTGAAAGAATACGGCATTCGTTCTGATAAAATTTCGGTGCTCCACAACGGCTCGCTGGGTCCCGTTCGTCACACAGCGAAGCGCAACACGTCCAAACATCGCGCGCCGCTCGTCCTGTTCCTCGGACGTCTGACGGTCCAGAAAGGTGCGCAGTACTTCATCAAAGCGGCGAAGCGCGTGCACGAAGTCGATCCGCGCGTTCGTTTCGTCGTCGCGGGAGAGGGTTATTTGCTCCCCGAGCTCGTGAACCAATCCTGTCAGATCGGACTCGCCGATTCGATGATTTTCGCGGGTCGCGTCACGTCCGCCGAAGCGAAGAAACTCTACGAACACGCGGACTGTTTCGTCATGCCGTCCGTTTCCGAGCCGTTCGGTTTGGTCGCGCTGGAAGCCATCATGCACGGCGCACCGGTCGTGCTCAGTCGTCAGTCGGGTGCCGCCGAAGTGGTGCACAACGCCTTGCTCGTCGATTTCTGGGACACGGACAAGATGGCCGATTGCATCCTCTCGCTGATCCGCGACCCCGCTCTCGCCGCGGAAATGCGTACGCAGACGCCGCGCATTCTCACAAATCTCACGTGGCAGAAACAAGCAGGCAAAATTTTGTCCATCTATCAAAATCTTATCCGCTGATTTTTCTTCTCTCATGAATCCTTCTTCGTCACCCGCCGTCTGCTTCTACTTCCAAGTCCATCAGCCGTATCGTCTGAAGGATCTGCGCATCACCGACGTCGGAGCGATGAACGGCTATTTCGACAATGAGAAGAACGCCGCGATTTTCCGCAAAGTCGCCACCAAGTGTTATCTGCCCGCGAACGCGCAACTGCTGAAGATGCTCACGGAGAATCCGGATTTCAAAGTCGCATTCTCGCTCTCCGGCGTGTTCCTCGATCAGTGCCGCGAATACGGACCCGATGTGCTCGAGTCATTCAAAGCGCTCGCGGATACCGGCAGAGTCGAGTTCCTCGCGGAGACGTACTATCACTCGCTCGCCGCTCTGTTCTCGCTCACGGAATTTTGCGAGCAGGTCGAGCGTCACAGCGCGACGATTCACAAGCTGTTCGGTCGCAAGCCTACGGTCTTCCGAAACACCGAGCTCGTGTACTCGAATGAGATCGCCGAAGTCGTGAGACTTCTCGGTTTCAAAGGAATTTTGGCGGAAGGTGCGGATCATGTGCTTCTGGGCCGCAGTCCGAACGTGCTCTATCGTCCGCCGGTCTTCACGTTGCCGCGTGATTGGCAGCGCATCGTCGCCGCGCACAAGATTCATCCGCGGCCGCTGAAAACGATCAGGACGCTGCTCAAAAACTATCGCCTCTCCGATGACATTGCGTTTCGCTTCAGCGCCGCGCATGCGTCGGGCACGCCGCTTCTCTCCGAGACGTTCGCCGATTGGATCCGCGTCAGTGAAGGCCAGAGCGTCAATTTGTTCATGGACTACGAGACGTTCGGTGAGCATCAGTGGGCCGATACCGGCATCTTCCAATTCCTCGAAGCGTTGCCGCGACAATTTTCTTCGCGCGGCATTCAAGTGATGACGCCGAGCGAAGTTGCGACGCGTTTCGGCAAACATCCGTGTCCGACGCTCGATGCGCACGCGCCGGTCTCGTGGGCCGATACCGAGCGTGATCTTTCCGCATGGAGAGGCAATTATCTTCAGGAAGCCGCGCTTGCGGGCATTTACGGACTCGAGAAAGCGGTTCGCGACAGCGGCAGTGCGGAGCTTCTGGAGATCTGGCGCAAGCTGCAGACGTCGGATCATTTTTATTATCTTTCGACGAAATACTGGAGCGACGGCGACGTGCACAAATATTTTAGCCCGTACGAATCTCCGTATGAAGCCTACAGGAGATATTCACATGCAGTGGAAGATCTGCGCGTCACTCTTGAAAAAGCGGGGAGAGGGAAGCGGGCAGAGAAGAAAAACACTGTGACTATTCCTTTGAAAAACCCCTTTATTCGCTGATCGTTACTTTCTACTCACTCTCCCATGCCTCGCGCACTCGTCCTCGGCAACGGCTCGCTCCTCGCGACGTTCGATGATTCGCTCCAGCTTCGGGATCTCTACTACCCGTATGTCGGCGAAGAGGATCACACGACGTATGGCAAATTCCATCGTCTCGGTTTTCTCGTCGAGGGCAAAGGATTCTCATGGACGAACGACGGCTCGTGGAAGATCACGCCCGCGTACAGCGACGGCTCGCTCGTGTCCGCATCGATGATGAAAAATGAAAAGCTCGGCATCGAAGTCCTCTCGGAGGATTTCGTCGATCCGACCAAAAACATTTTGATCCGTTCCTTCCGCATTCGCACGCTCGACGGCGTCGACAAGCGAGTGCAATGCTTCTTTCACCACGATTTCTATCTGTACGGCGACAAGCAGAAAGACACGGCGTTCTTCGAGCCGCATACGAAGAGCGTCATTCATTATCGTCAGCATCGGTACTTTCTCGTCGGCGGCACCACGAGCGACCCCGTGAATTGTTTGCCGAGCGAAGTGCCCGATGACTTCCACCCGCTCAGCCGCGACGAAACGCACATCGATCATTGCGGCATCACGTCCTTTTCCATCGGCAAAGCGAACTACCGCGGTCTTGAAGGAACGTGGCGCGATGCCGAAGACGGCGTCCTCAGCCGTTTCCCGATCGAACAAGGCTCCGTGGATTCTACGATCGAGATCGACTGCATGGTGAGGGGGGATCGCGGGACGTGGGTGTATCAGTGGATCTGCGCCGGCAAAAAAATCTCCGAAGTGCACGATCTGCAGCATTTCATTCTCGAAGAATCCGCCGAACAGATCAAGCAGGCCGCGCGCAACTATTGGCGCGGTTGGGTGGGCACGCACACGCAGATCAGCGAGAAATTGCCGAAGGCCGTCGGAGATCTCGCGGTTCGCAGTCTTCTCACGGTTCGCACGCAGGTCGACAATCACGGCGGCATCGTCGCCGCCAACGACAGCGACATCATGCAGTTCAACCGCGACACGTACACGTACGTATGGCCGCGCGATGGTTCGTTCGTGTCGATGGCGTTGACGCTCGCGGGCGAGAGCGAGGTGCCGCGTCGTTTCATCGAGTTCTGCGCGAGGGCGCAGACGAAAGAGGGCTATCTGCTGCACAAATACAACCCGGACGGATCTGCCGGCAGCTCGTGGCATCCGTGGTATCGCGGCCGTCAATCGGTGTTGCCGATTCAAGGCGACGAGACCGCGTTGCCGCTTCTGATGCTCTGGAAACATTTCCAGCACACGCAGGATTTTGAATTTTTGCACGCCATGTATCAGACGTTCGTGCGCAAAGGCGCGGATTTTTTGCTTCGCTACACCGAGGCCGAAACGGGTTTGCCGCTTCCGAGCTACGATTTGTGGGAAGAGCATCGCGGCGTGTTCAGCTACACGACGGCCACGACGTGTGCGGGTCTTCGCGCCGCGGGATCGATCTGCGCCGCGCTCGGCCATCATCGTCATGCCGATCGGTACAACGAAGGCGCGGAGCGCATGACCGAAGCGCTCATCGTTCATTTGTACGATGAACAGACCAAATCGTTTTACAAAAAGATTAAACGCGAGCACGGAGCGACGATCGAACGCGACACCACGCCCGATGCGAGTCTCGCGCTGCTTTGGACGTTTGACGTCTTGCCCGCCGATGACTCGCGCATCGTCGGCACGATGCAACGACTCGAAAAATTGCTGACGGTGCAAGCCGGCATCGGCGGCATCGCCAGATATACGAATGACTACTACCAGTCCGTGACGCCGCCGACTGCGGAGATCCCCGGCAACCCGTGGATCATCACGACGTTGTGGATGGCGCAGTGGAGGATCGCGACTGCGAAGACGCTTCAAGATCTGGAGCGACCGCTGAAGGATCTCGAGTGGGCCGCGGCGCGCGCCTCCGTCGCGGGGATGCTTCCCGAACAAATGCATCCGCTGACGGGTGCACCGTTGTCCGTCGCTCCGCTCACGTGGAGTCACGCGGTGTATCTCGAGGCCGTCTTGCAGTATCAGAGTCGTCTCGCAGAACTCTCCAAGTCATGATCGTTTCGGGCACCGTCGTCGGCGTCGACCTTGGCGGCACCAAAACGGCCGTCGCGCTCATCGATGCGAAAACAAAAGAAATTTTGTCGGTCGAATCGTTCGAAACGCAGGCTCATGAAGGATTCGCGGTTGTTCTTGAGGACATCGTTGCCGCGATTCAAAAACATCGCAGGGACGACACCGTTGCAGTCGGTCTCGGCGTGCCGGGGCTCGTGGATCGCGTCAGCAGGAAGATCATCACGATGCCGAATATTCCGCATGCGGAAGGCACGGATCCGCGTGCGATCATCGCGAAGCGCACGGGACTTCCCGTGAGCGTCGACAATGACGCGCGTTGTTTCGCGTACGCGGAGGCGCTGCTTGGCGCGGGCAAAGACGAGTCTGTCGTCATCGGCGTCACGCTCGGCACGGGTGTCGGCGGTGGCCTCGTCGTGAACGGCAGATTGTTCGAAGGCGCGCACGGATTCGCCGCGGAACTCGGTCACATGCTTCTGATGCCCGGTCGGCCTCCGTATGAGACCGCTGACAAGCGCGGTGAAGTGGAACAGTTTCTCTCCGGCACGGCGATGGGCAGACGCTGCGAAGCCGCGAAACGTCCCGAAGAATATCTCGAAGGCGAAGTGTGCGGCTTCATGCAGCCGCAAGTTTTTCGTGAAGTCGCATGGCTCGTCACAAGCCTCGCGCACCTCGTGGATCCGTCCGTGGTCGTCTTCGGTGGCAGCGCGGGAAGAGCTCTGAAACCGCATCTTCCTGCCATCGAGGCGGAATTGAAACTGTGGATGCTTCCGAAAATGCCGCTTCCGCGTCTCGCGATCGGGTCGCTCAAGAATGCGGCGGTGCTCGGGGCCGCGCTTCGTGCGATGGAGTAGATCATCGATGGCGGAGGGATTTCAAATGCGTGTGAGTTTCATGGTTTTTAGCAGCCGCATGGACGGATACCGCGTGCGGCATCAATTGCATCAGTTGAATCTGAAGGAGCAGGACGAAGAGAATGATCGCCACCCACGAGTCGAAGACGACCCACGGGATTTGATCGAACAGCGGATCGGAATCGGGAGAATGTTTCATATATTTGTGTGTGTTTGGGATTTTGTTAGTAGAGCATTATAGAGATATTTTAAAATATCGTCAAGGGTCTGGGCCCGTGACATTTCGATTGTTCACTCCGATTCGTCCGAAACTCAGACGTACCGTCGAATCAGCTTGAAGACGACGAACGAAGCGACGATGCCGCCGATGACGACCGCCGTCCACCATGTATAACTCGTGAGAGCGTTCGCGATCGGGTCTGATCCGTCGAGTGCGGCGTGCATCGTGTTCAACGTGCTGGGAAATTGCCGATTGATCGTCGGATCGCCCGCGAGCAGCTGCCCGCCGAGAGAATGTGAGCCTCCCGTGTACGTCGTCACGAAGAAGGAGAGAAAGGACGCTGCGAATCCGCCGACGATCGACACGATGACATCCAGATGGTGACTGCGTCCGATGTGCATGTGAAGATTCTACGCCTGACGGGGCGCTCTGCCACTAGCGCGTTTGATACAGCGTCGATTGGACGCTTGTCTGCGGGATATCCACCCACGTGAACGTGGTCGTTTGGTCGCTCCAGAGGATCGAATTCGTCTGTGACCTCGTGCCAAGGATGGGGAGCGTGACCGAGAGCGAGCTTGTCCCGCTTCCGATTTGCGTATTCGTCACGTTCGCGAGCAGTTGATAGATCACCCACTGCCCCTGATTGACATGGCTTTGCAGCGACCCCGCGTCGATCCCCGAACATGTCACGGTGATCGTCCCCGTCGTTCCCGCAGCCGAGCAGGGGAGGGTCGAGCTCGGATTGTCTTTTGTGATCAGACGGTAGCTGGCGGGATCAATCTGTACGTTCTGCGCCGAGACTTGGAATGTCATCGTTTTCAGCACGACGTCTTTCGAGCCTTGAAATGTATTGCCGTGCGGATAGGCACTGATCGTGAACGCGCCGATCGTCGCGGAACCCGAAGGGATGAAGGTTTCATGGTCGGTTGCGCCGTTCGAGATCGAGGAAATTTCCGCCATCGTCGTGTCGTCGGTTCTGCCGAGGATTTCTCTGTTTGCTGCGGGACTCGATGTGCCGATGAACACTTCGCCCGTTGCGGCCGCATCGCCGTTGTTCTGGGAGAGATCTTGCACGGAGGAGATGCCTCGCGCATCGACGGCATGCCCGCTCGTATCCGTCGCCGTGGAAAGCGAGAGCGTTAATCCGTGTCCGCTGATGCCGCCCAGTTGATCAGTTTTCATTTTCGCTGCGATGACGATGACGGCCTCCTGATTCGGTTGGATGACGAGCGTCGAGAGGCTGAGGACGGCGCAGACACGGCTTTGCGATTGTTCCGGACATTGGCCGTTGGTGGCCTGTGCGAACGGCTGCGATCCGACGGGATCAAACGTCTGACCGGGAGAGAGCCTGAAGAACAGGAGAGAGTCGATGTCATTCGTCACGCCGTCGATGCGCAGCTGATGCACGTCGATCGATTCGCCGTCGCTTCGCATCCGGAGTCTCAGCAGTGCGGGAGTGATGGTGCCTCCGAGCAAAAGATGGTTCTGCGGAGTCACACTGTCCTCCGTCACCCAGAGGTTGCCACGTTCGATCACATTAATATTTTGATTCGCGTTCGTGTTCACGGTAATGAAACAATCTGCGCTCGCGCATGTGCCGTTGCGTTGGATGCCGGTGAGCGCGATGCCGTCGATGGCGCCTTGCGCTTGGACGAAATCCGCTTTGCCGAATGCGAAGTCGATGCCGAGACTGACGGGCCCGAGCGTCGAGACGAGATCTCCCACGATCTCAAACGGCACGGTGAGATCTTTCGGAATCAGGATGCCGCCGCCGACCAGATGGTCGAACGTGAGCGTCGATTGGTCGGTGCGTCCGTCCGCCTGCGCGACGCTGGAATACGTGCCTGTGCCGTCTCTGTCCATCAGGAGCGTGTAATGTTTCGCGAAGAGCAGCGAACCCGCGGTCGGTTCGAGCGTGAGTGACGTGAGGATCGCGTCTTGTCTGCCCGCGATGGCCGTGAATTTCAGCAGGGGAATGCGTCGCTGGCCCTGAGCGACCGTGTTCACCACTCCCGTCGCCTGCTCGTCGATTCTGAGAAATGCGCGACGCACGGGTTCGGGGACGAGGAAACAGATCGAGCTGCAGCCGTCACTGTCCAGCGTGTTGCCGTCGTCGCATTGTTCGCCGTGCTCCACAACGCTGTTCCCGCAGACGGCTTCCGCAGGCTTCTTCGAAGGGTGGTCTGCTTCATCTTCTTTGGCCGCGACCAGCGCGAATGTCAGCAGAGCCATTTCGCCGCGCGTCAAAAGATGCGTGGGATTTTTAAGAAGAGAGATCAGGATGCCGCGATTTCGCGCTTCATTCAGATACGGCCCGTACCACGCAGATGTGGCGTCGGGTGTCGGGATGACGCCAAACGTGCGGAAAGCCATCTTCAACGCTTCGGCGAGATTCACCGATCGGTCCGGTTTGAACGTGCCGTCGGGATAGCCGTTCACGATGCCAAGCTCTTGCGCCGAACAGACGGACAACGCGTACCATTGCGGCGTTTTTACATCCAGATCCTTGAAACACCGCAGATCTTTCGGAGTGTGACCCTTGAATTGGCTCTCGACGAGGATCTTGATGAATTCCGCGCGATTGATCGGTGCGAGCGGTCTGAATGTCGAGTCTTCGTAGCCTTCGACGATGCCGCGGCTCGCCAGACCGAGAATGGCCTCTTCATCCGCGCGTCCAGAAATGTCAAAAAAAAGTGCAGCCGAGGCGAGGGGCGAGACGAGAGCCGCGGCCAATCCGACTGCGATAGATCTTCGAAGCTGCATGCATGTATAGTAACGCGGCATGCAGATCTTCGCACTGGAGACGGACATTAACAAAATTAAGGATCGCTTCCTCGCGCACGGCGAACAGGAGATTTTCACGGTCACGCCGCATGTCTTCTCTTTTTTGGTGAGAATCATCTGGGACGTGCTCCTGACGGCGATCCTGCTCTTCGTCGGCATCTATTCCTATGAGATCGGCATGGTCACGGGCGCCGTCGCTGTCACGTTCTTCTCCTCCGCGTGGTTTATCTTCGTCTTTTTCTCGGTTGTGAGAGCGTACATCGATTGGAAGTATGATTTCATTTTTCTCACGACGGACAAGCTCATCATCGTCGATCAGATGTCGCTCTTTCGCAAATCCATCACGCCGATCAATCTGGAGAATCTCGGTGACGTCGTCGCCCAAACGCAGTGGCTCAATCTCTTCAATTTTGGCATGATTCATTTCGCACTCAAGGAAGGCAGCGGGCCCGAGATCATTCTGAAGTTCATGCCTGAGGCCGACAAACTCGTCGCCAAGATCAGCGAACAGATCACGCTTTACCAACGTCGCAAAGATTATGTTGTTCCCTACCGCACCGGTTCCGATGCAGCTTAAGCGCACCTCCGACGGCTCGTTCGCACTCCGCGTCTTTTTGCCGATCGGAGCCTTCCTGTTGCTCTTGTCGCTCGCAGCCAACGCGTTTTTCATTTCGACCCAACACGGAGGCGTGTTGACCGCCGTGCCGACATCGTCGTCTTCGTCCGCCGCGTTCGATCCGGTTGTTTTGCAACCCGTCGCCTTCGGTCTTGTCAGTCGGCCGATCGCGATGCATCCGCGCCTTCTCGATGGCAGCGGGGCGCCGATGTCAGGCATCGCATCGTACGCGTTGCCGCCGGGCACTTCGCCTCTTCCTGAAAATTTTCCGTTGCTCCGCGATCAGGGCATTCCGTTCGATCTCTCCGCATTCGCTCCTTTCTTCCGTGCGGTCGGCATTCCCGTCGATCCTCTGAAATTTCAGTTGTTACCGGAGACGTATACGTTCAAATCGGCCGACGGTTCGCTGCGCGTCAGTTTTTCCGCGTCGTCTCGGACGTTGATCGTCACAAGGTTGCAGTTGCCTCAGCCGATGACCTCCGTGAGCAAGGCGGACAACGCCGAGGCCTTGGCGCTCGCGAGCACGTTCGTGCAGTCGTTTGGCATCACTCCTTCTCTGTACGGCGCAGGGAAGGTCATCGACGTCCCGGGAGTCGGCGATCAACCGGGCAAGACCGTCGTGACGTGGGCGCTCAACATCGCTTCGGTTCCCGTCGTCGGTCTGGACGGATTGCCGGTGCCCGCGATCTCCGTGCAAGTCGGTCGCGTGTCGCATCGCGCCATCGGGATGACCATGACGCTCCTGTCGCCGTACCAGCTCGTGTCGTCGATGTATCCGACTGCTTCGTTCGCATCCATGTCGCATCTGATCGGCAGCGGCGGGCTTCTCGCGGCTCCGTATGATCCGAACGGACTCGCCATCACGTACTCGAACGTCGGGCTCGTGTATTTGCTCCTGCCGCAGGATGGGAATTATTCGACATATCTCGTGCCGGTCGTGCGCGCTTTCTATTCGGTGCAGAAAGACTGCGGTGATAAGTGTCAGACGTACCCGACATTGATGCCGGCTCTTGATCCCAAGAATTTCGAATGGCAGGTGAAGCCGGCTCCGACGTTCGTTCCGGCGCCTCCCGCCTCCGCCGCAGCATCGATGTCGTCTTCGGCAGTTTCTTCCACGGCACCGAAAAAGAAGTCATAAAAAACGGGCATCCGGTTCGGAGCCCCTCCTATGAAGGTATCCGAGCCGAATGCCCGTTAGAACTCAATTCTCGTGAGAGAAATGAGCGGTAGAAACGTCGACCAGGCGTTTCTGCTCCCCACACCTCTTAGCGATCCTGATTCGGGAATCGCTCCGGTGTTTGTGTTTGTTCTATCCCGATGAGTCGGGAATCGCTTCCGCTGGTGGACCGCGGACGTCGTATGTTTGTGTGTGGTTTCCCTCCTCTGATTTGGAGGAGGGAACTCTTCGGTCAGTTGGATCGAAGAGCAGGGAGGGAGATGGAATGAACCGAGCTTCGCCGGCGTCTATCCCATCTCTCTCCCTACGTCTTCGGTCTAAGAATTTGAGGGGAGGATTTGAAAGAGCAAATCCAACTAGTATAACATATTTTTGCCTCTTTGCGCAAGGGTAGGTAGAATCGGCTCTATGACTGAAAGAGTCATGAATCTGGAGGCGTATGCCAAGCGCTCGGCGGCACGTTTGCCCGAGGTTCTTGAGATCCTTGAAAAATCACTCTCTTTTCCGGTCGGTCAGGCTGAAGAATCTTCGATGACTGAAATCCGCAAAGTGATCGCGAATCTTGCCGTGCCCCTTGCCGCTTGTTTCGGCGCGTCTTCCGAATTCGACGCTTTGGATCCGGTCGTTTTTTCTTTCGCCGATGCGCACGATGGTTCTGAATTGATGGGTCTCGCCACATTGTTATTGGATTCAGGTATTCCGATTGAGGATTCGTTGCGCTTGCAATGCGCGTCTCTTTTCAGAGACATGGCGTTTCTTTTGAATCAGGAGAATTTGGTTTTGTGGCTAGATCGGCTTGATGCTCAGACATGAGACCTTTCTCGATCTTTTCATCGCTTTCCTTTACGATGCGCGCATGTCGCAGCACGGAAAACTGATTCTCCTCATCGGCCCGAGCGGAGTGGGCAAGAGCGTCATTTTGAAGTCTTTGAAGTCCTCGCACTCAGAGTTTGTGTTCCCGCGTTCCGCGACGACGCGCAGCCGTCGGGAGGGCGAAGGCGATGATTTGTACCACTTCGTTTCCGAAGAAGATTTCACCGCGTGGCTCGAGCAGGGCAAGTTCCTCGAATGGGCGCAGGTGCATCACGGCGCGCGTTACGGCACGCTTCTCTCCGAGATTGTTCCCGCCATCGAGCAAGGCAAGACGGTGATTCGCGAAGTCGACGTGCAGGGGTTCGAGAGCATCCGCAAGCATTCTTTGTTCGCGGCGGGAGGAACGTATCGGTTGAAGACGATTTTCATTTTGCCCGAGAACGAGGAACAGTTGATCGCGCACATCACGAAACGCGCGCCGATGGCCGACGAGGAATTGAAACGCCGTATCGCGAGCATGCAGAAAGAATTGGCGGCGGCGAAAGAAACCGACGTGCGGATCGTGAACAAAGAAGGGAATCTCGCGGGCACGATCAAAAAGGTCGAGGACGCGGTGCTGCGGTAGATCATTCGCTGCGATCGTCGTCACCCAGATGCTGGCGACGTTTTTCTTTCAACAATGTTTTGCCGACAATCGAACTGATGGCTCCGCCGATGATGAAACCGACGATCACGCGGCGGATTATTTTGCGACCGCTCGGGATCTTTTCCTTCTTTTTTCCGAAGAACCACATAGGCCTCCAGTATACCACGGACGAAACTTGCTTCTGAGGCCGTGGAGAGCCATTCTGCACGCATGCAACTCGCCTCCGGATCCAAGGTGCTTTCACTCGAAAAAGTGCGCGTGGTTGGTGTCCTCAACGTGACGCCTGATTCCTTTGTTTCTGAGAGTCGCGTGGCCGTTTCGGAAGACATCGTTCCTCGCGCTTTGAAGCTTCTCGGGGATGGCGCGGACATTCTCGAAATCGGCGGACAATCTACGGGCCCCGAGTCCTGCGACGTGTCTCTCGAGGAAGAATTGGATCGCGTGATTCCTGCGGTGAGAGGGATGCGCGATGCTTTTCCCGATGCGTGGATCGCCGTCGATACGTTTCAAGCGGCCGTTGCGCAAAGCGCGTTGCTTGCCGGTGCCGATTTCATCAACGATGTCACGGCGGGAAGAGGCGATCCTGCGATGCTCTCGGTGATCGCGCATTCGGGATGCCCATGCGTGTTGATGTACGCGAAAGATCCGACACCTCGCACGACGAAGAGCGATGTCCGTTATGACGATGTCGTTGGGACGATTCATGCGTTTCTTGAGGAACGCATTGCGGCTGCGACGAATGCGGGAATCGCGCGCTCGCAGATCATCGTCGATCCGGGTCTCGGTCATTTCGTGTCTTCAGATCCCGGGTATTCGTTCGAGATCCTCCGACGTTTGGCGGAATTCACGGATCTCGGGCCTGTGCTCGTCAGTCCGTCTCGCAAATCTTTTCTCGCAGGTTCGCGGGATCTTTCTGTTTTTGATCGGCTACCCGCCACACTTGCCGCAACGACGATGGCAGTTCTGCATGGCGCAGGGTTTCTTCGCACGCACGACGTGAAAGAGACCCGAGAGCTCGTCGACGGGATCGCGAAGATTCTTTAATGGAAGATTTTCGCAACGGTGAACACCAGCGTGTACGCCAGCAAGATGATGGCCAGACCGACGATGACGCGGAAGGCGAGTGATTTGGCGGCCGTGTATTCTTCTTCGCGTCCGAAGCTGATGACCATGCGAAAGCCCGCGTAGACCAGAATGGCGACCGCGATGAGTCCGATGAAGTCGAGGACGATCAGGATTTTGGTCGAGATGAGCGTAAAGAGAAGATTCGGCGTTCCCGTCACGAAGAACACGTTTTCGAAGACGACGGCGCCGCCGATGATGATGAGCCCGATGATGACGTGGATGAGGACGAGACGTGCGTTCGAGTACGCGCTTTCATCACCGCCGAAACTGGAGACGGCACGCAATACCGCGACGATGACCATCACGATGCCGATGATCGCAGCCATTGCCGTGAGCCACTGAGAAACGCCGATTGCTTCCAATCCGAGGGTGTTGCCCGTCGGGAGAAGCACGGTGCCGGGCAGACCGCTGTACATGATGCTGACAAAATTGCCCGGACCCCAAACTTTGACGATGGTCGCGATGATGCCGCCGATGATGGTTGCGAAGAGGGTCTTCGTCGCTTTCTCACGTGCGCCTTCATCCTGAGACACCATCAGCGTGAATCCTGCGACCACCAAAACGAGGACCCCGATGATGACAACGAGCGGCCAGAAGGCCGTGACGAAGCCGTAAAACGTATCACGAACCATTGCGCCGCCTTGCGCATGCGCGGTCGCCGGCACGAGTGCCATCACGCCGAATGTGAAAAGCCGATGGAGGGTGCGAAGGAGACGCATGGGATCAGGTCAGGAAGGTCAGGATCATGGTGTAGCAAATGATGACGACGACGAGCGCGATGAGCGTCCCGATGATGATGTTCTTCGCGCGGTCGCGGAGAGATTCATCGATCGAAACGATGAGGAGGATGCCGGCGATGATGAGCGCGATGATGCAGACGAAGCCGATGATGGTGAGCAGGAACATCGCGAGCCCCCACATCTGAAGCACGATCAGTCCGGCATTGATATCCGTGACGGCGTGCATGATGAAGAACGCGATCATCATGAGGACCACGCCCATGCAGTTGTTTCTGAGTACCTTCGTCCATTTGTCGAAGGCCGCCTGATCGCCTTGCGTCGTGATCATGCCGAGACCGGCGATCACCACGATGAGCACGAAGACTCCCGCAGCGGCCTGGATGATGAAGTCGATAATGCTGTTGAGTCCGTTGCCGAGGTTGCCGCCGGGGTTGATCGTGAAGTAGAACGAGTTCGCGAACGCCATCGAGATCGCGATGACGCAAAATCCGAAGAAGACGAAGACGAAAGATTGGGTGGCGGTGGAATATGCGCTTTCGTTGTAGGATTCGACGATCATTCTGACTGCATAGTAAAAAATCGCCGCACCTGCGATTCCGTAGAAGGCGATGAGTCCTTGGCTCAGGATGTGCGCTTCTATGAAGACGCAGAGTGTGCCGGCACCCGTCGTGTTGGACGGGCAGTACAACGCGAAGCAAAATTGTGGGATGGAGAGGAGGAGTGCCCCCAGACCGGTAGAGCCGACGAAGCGCTTGTAGCTGCGCATAAATCATTTCATTATAGCATAGATTTTGTCCTCGAACAACTTGCCGCCCGTCCGAAAATCACTAGCATGAAGGCATGCCACAATCTTTCTCTTCCACAGTCCGGAGCCGTTCTTCGGCACTTTCAGCTTCTCAGATCTCCCAAGCGTATTGGCTGGTCGCACTCGCCATGTTGATGACGGTCGTCGGCGTCTTCGCGGGCGCCACGTTTGCGGTGTCGATCGTCACGTCAGGATGGATGTTCGGCTTGTTTCTCCTCGAGATTGTTCTCATCTTCACGGCCAATGCATGGAGTCGCACCGCACCGCTCAACGTCATTCTCTTCCTTGCATTTCCTTTCATCTCAGGCCTCACGATCACGCCTTTTCTTTTGTCAGTGTTGGTGTCGTACGTGAACGGGGCGACCATTCTTCTCAACGCCACGATCGCGACCACTCTTCTGACCGCTGCGGCAGCAGTGTTCGCACGAACCACGGTGATGGATCTCAGCGCAGTGATCGGCCGCTTTGTCTTTCAGTCATTGATCGGCCTGATCGGTTTCGGCGTTCTCCAGATGTTCATTCCGTCACTGCGAGGCGGCGGATTCGAAGTGCTGCTCTCGTGCGTCGGCATCGTGACGTTTTCTCTCTTTTTGAGCATGGATATTCAGCGTCTCGCCAGATCCTCTCGCATCGACGGGTCGCCTTTTCTCCTCGCATTGTCGCTGTATCTCGATATTTTCAATCTCTTCCTCTACGTCGTGCGTTTCATGCTCTCATTCTCAGGAGAGCGTCGCTAGGGCAGGATTGACAACTCGAGGCCTTTCCGTGACAATTATCCGGCTGCGGGCTTTGGTAGCCCGCCTCTTCTCCCCAACTTTGACATGGCAAAACGTCCTACACCCAAGAAACGGTTAAGCAAAGATCGAGGTCGCCGTCGTCACTCCGTGTACATCGGAAAGGAAGTCGTGCGCCTCAGAAACTTCGCAGCATCTCCGTTCTCCGGCCCCGCACCGTCGCGCGTACAGAGCGGCAAGGCTCTCAAGAAGATCACGAAGGTGAAGGCGTAGTTTGTGTTCTGCGCGCTTCGTCCGAGTCTTTCGTTCGTTCTCTCCACTTTTCTTTATGCCGTCGCGCCGTCGCCTCGCCAGAGTCGTCGCCATGCAGGCGGTGTTTGAGATGGAAATGCGCGAGACGGATCCCGAGCGCTCGTTGGAGCAGAACATCGCGGAGTTCGGAGGCAAACAGGCGGTGGATGTTGATTTCGCGCGCAGTCTTCTCGCGGGTGTGTGCAAAGAATCGGAGAAAATCAGCGCCGCGGTCCAGCAGAACGCGCCGCAATGGCCGTTGGAGCGTATGGATACCATCACTCGTTCGATCTTGCTCATCGGCGCTTTCGAGCTTCTCTGCGGCAAAGATGCGCCGCCCGCGGTGGTCATGAACGAAGCGATCGAAGTGGCGAAGGAATACGGCACGGAAGAGAGCGCAAAATTCGTCAACGGAGTCTTGAATGCGTTGGCGAACCCGTCGGGTTCTCCGAAGGTTGTCTGACGCCGTGGAAATTGAAGTTTTTTTGTGCTTCACTGCATACACACATGTCCAATCCGACTTCTCTCGCCGGTCTCGAACGTCTGACGGGCGTTCGTTTCAAGAACAAGGACTTACTCTATCAGGCGTTGACCCATCGTTCTGCCATGCACGAGAGGTCCAAGAACGGTCACAACGAACGTTTGGAGTTTCTCGGGGACGCCGTGTTGCAGCTGATTTCCACGGAGTATTTGTATAACCTGAGCGATCGGCCGGAAGGAGAACTGACGAACTGGAGGTCCGCGCTCGTGCAGGGTGATCACCTCGCGGAGGTCGCGGCGGAGCTGAAGCTTGGAGAGTACCTTTTTCTGAGTCGTGGAGAGGAGGCCAGCGGCGGTCGGACGAAGCAGTCCACGCTTGCCAATGCCGTCGAGGCGTTCATCGGAGCGTTGTACATGGACCAAGGCTTGGACAGCGCCCGGACGTTTGTGCACGCATTCATTTTGACGCACTTGAAACAGCTCATCGCTCAAGGGAAACACAGAGACGAGAAAAGCATGTTTCAGGAGCGCGCGCAGGAGAAGACAGGCATCACGCCGACGTACAAGACGGTCTCCGAATCAGGCCCCGATCACAGCAAACTCTTTACATGCGCGGTCTTCATCGGCGATGATCAGATCGCGCTCGGTGAAGGCAACACGAAGCAGAAAGCCGAGCAGGATGCGGCGAGAGCGGGGTTGAAGGAGAAGGGTTGGAAGTGAACAACCCCGCACTCGAAGTGCGAGGCATCGACGGA
Organism: Candidatus Peribacteria bacterium; assembly: GCA_043776335.1. GTDB lineage: Bacteria > Patescibacteriota > Gracilibacteria > Peribacterales > Peribacteraceae > SICN01. Next base: position 44,062 of record JAYVRL010000049.1, read on the forward strand.
GTTAGAAATCGAACAGATTGAGTTGCTGTCGAAAGATTTGCTTGTAATGACCGCCT
>JAYVRL010000050.1:0-11541 GCA_043776335.1 Candidatus Peribacteria bacterium
GTCATTTGAATGCGAAGTCTGACATAAGTACATGTACAAAGACTTTTCTTGCTGAGATTCTTCAGACAGATTGACGACACTATTTACATATTCCATTAAGCTAGAAAAATCGTTTGGGCCTTCAAAAAATGAATACCAATGATAGTTTTTTCCTTTCTTGTTTGCGCGTTGCAAATCTACTCTTTCAAAAACCTGTCTTTTTCCTTTTTTAGTCTTTCCCATTTTTCGTCATTCATCTTCATTTTATCACCTAGTCTTGTTGGCTGTTCATCAAATTCGCTTAAATAGGCAAGAGACCTTTCTTCTGCTTTGCCTTTTTCACACTCGATATAGCGAATGTAGAAGTATGATTCAAAAATTGAACGAACCTGAAGTTCAAGCGGAATTAAATGGGAATTCTTAATTAAGGTGCTACACGCATCCATCATTTCAAGTTGCGAAAAACAGAGCAGCGGAATGCTAAATAAATAATTGCTTTGATCAGCACGATTCATCGATTCTAGAAAAATTTCCCAACCCTCTTGTACTAGGTGATCAAATAGCGGGCAGAAATCGTCAGCAAAATCCTTAATTTCAGCTTTTCTAATTTCAAATTCCTTTCTTAGTTCCAGCATAAACAAAAACCCCCGCTTTCGCGGGGGTGAGTAGCGATTAGAAGTCTCCCATTCCTCCGCCCATTCCTCCCGGCATCTGGGGCATCGGAGAGTCTTTCTTCGGCGCATCGACGATGCCGACCTCGATCGTGAGGAACATCGCGGCCACGGAGGCTGCGTTCTGCAGCGCGCTGCGCGTGACCTTCTTCGGGTCGATGACGCCGCAAGCCACGAGATCTTCCACTTTGGCCGTCACGACGTTGTAGCCCATCTTCGCGTCTTTGGCTTGCTTCACGTGTTCCACGATCACCGATCCCTCGAGACCCGCGTTGGATGCGATGTTCTTGAGCGGGTAGGGGAGCGCCATCTTCACGATGTCGATGCCGATCTGCTCGTCCTCGTTCGCACCTTTCAGTTTCTCGACGGACTTCAGCGCGTGGATCAGTGCGGCTCCTCCTCCCGCGACGATGCCTTCCTCGGCTGCGGCGCGCGTTGCGGAGAGCGCGTCTTCCACACGGTGTTGGAGCTCCTTCTGCTCGATCTCCGTCGCTGCGCCGACTTTGACGACGGCGACTCCGCCGCTCAGTTTGGCCATGCGCTCCTGCAATTTCTCGCGGTCGAAGTCACTCGACGTATTCTCGATGTTCGCTTTGATCTCGTTCACGCGAGCCGCGATGTCTTTCTTGTCACCGGCGCCGTCGACGATGAGCGTCGTGTCTTTCGTCACGACGATCTTGCCCGCCTGACCAAGGTCTTCGAGCTTCGTGTTCTCCAGTTTCAATCCGACTTCCTCGCTGATGACGCGGCCGCCCGTGAGGATGGCGATGTCCTTCAGGATTTCTTTGCGCCTGTCGCCGAAGGCCGGAGCTTTCACGGCGATGGCCGTGAACGTGCCGCGGATCTTGTTCACCACGAGAGTGGCGAGAGCTTCGCCTTCCACGTTCTCGGCGATGATCACGATCTCTTTTTTTCCTTTCTGCGCGAGCGCTTCGAGGACGGGCAGAATCTCTTGGATCGAGCCGATTTTCTTGTCCGTGATGAGGATGAACACGTTTTTGAAGATCGCTTCCATGCGGTTCGGATCCGTCACGAAGTACGGCGAGATGTAGCCCGAGTCGAATTGCATGCCTTCCACGTATTCCTTCTCGAGGCCCATCGTCTGCCCCGCTTCCACGGTGACGACGCCGTCGGAGCCGACTTCCTCCATCACTTCGGAGATGATCTTGCCGACTTCGGGGTCTTGCGCGGAGATCGTCGCGACCGCCGCGTACTCTTCTTTCGTCGAGATCGTCTTCTTCTGTTTGTCGAGGTCGGCGACCACGGCTTCCACGGCTTTCATGATGCCGTTCTTCATCGAGATGGCGTTGGCGCCCGCGGTGAGGAATTTGAGCCCCTCGCTGATCAAGCCTTCGGCGAGCACCGTTGCGGTGGTCGTGCCGTCACCGGCGGCGTCGTTCGTTTTTGTGGCGGCTTCCTTCACGAGCTGTGCGCCCATGTTCTCCCACGGATCTTCCAGTTCGATCTCACGTGCGACGGTCACGCCGTCTTTCGTGACGGTCGGAGCGCCGTAGGATTTGGCGATGAGGGCGTTGCGGCCGTTCGGGCCCATGGTCACGCGGACGGCGTTCGCGAGTTTCTTGATGCCGTCGACGATCTTGTGACGTGCGTCGTCACCGAAGGAAAGAATTTTGGCTGACATGATTGGGGAGTGGAAAGTGGTAAGTGGAAAGATTGAATCAATATCGGGAGCGGTCTCTGACCCGCGTTCTCTTATTTCACGATGCCAAGCACGGAGTCGAGGTGCAGGACTTTCAGTTCGACGTCCTTGTTCGTTTTGCTTTTCACTTTCAGATCGTCGCCCGCGTAACGGCCGAACAGGACGACGTCGCCGAGCTTCAGATATTGGTGAGGATCGGGACACAGCACTCCTTTGTCGTTCATGATGCCGCCTTTGCCAAGCGCGATCACGACGCCTTCCTGAGGCTTCTCTTTGTTGGAGGTCTCGGGGATCACGATGCCGGACAAACTGACCTGCTCTTTCTCGAGCGGGTGAATGAGCACTCGGTCGCCGAGCGGCTCGATGGTCGTGGCGAGTTCCTCTACTTTGGGTGAGGTCTTGGCGGACATAAAAGAGTGATGGGAAGAAGATGACAAATGATTCGAGCGTCTCAGTGACGCGAATGCTTTTAGCAGTCAGGAGTTTAGAGTGCTAATTTTTGATCGTCAAGAGCCTTCATTGTTTCTGTGCCAGCTGCTGCCTTCTGCTTTCTCTGAGTGTTTCGAATTTTTGCACCAGCTCGTCGCTGAGCAGTCCTTCTTCTCTTTGCATCTCGAGCAGCTGCTGTGCCGTCACGAACAGCATGACCCGACCCGTGGAGCTCGAGAACATCTCGGCGTTTTCATCGGGCACTTTGCAAGCGACGTATCCATAGTTTTTGTCCGTCAATTTTTGTCGCAGCATGACGCACGCATCGACGGAGAGAGACGGTTTCTCATGGATGATGAAGATGATTTCTTGCAGGTGTCCGCGCGTTTCGGGAGCCGCGTTCTTCAGGATCTCGTGGAGTTGTTTCGCGGACGGGCAGTCGGTCGTCATCAACAGATAGCTGATCGAAGCCATCGTTCTGACGTCCAAGGTGGCGATGGCGCCGTCGATCGACACGCTCATGTTCTCGCGCATCGCCTGTTCGCGCTCCGCACCGTTCAGGTGCTCCGTCGTCGGACTCGTGACGGCTGTTTTTTCGCCATTTGTGGATTCCTTTTTCCCCGTGCCGCTCGTCAGCAAGAGCGCGAGCGCGGCGAAAGTCGTGCCTCGCACGATCGTGCCGAGCTTCGTGGGACTGCTCGCCGCTTTCTTCACTCGCACCGCGGCAAGTTCCGGTGACGCATTCGGGACGGCCGTCGCCTGTCGGTCGGGAGGTATGAGGAGAATGCTAGCGCCTTCTTCACTCAACTCAAGTTCTATCTTCCCTCACTTTGTTTTTTTCACTACAGTACGGCCGAAACAAGTCGTTCTTTGCTTTCAAAATGCCCAGATGGGAACCTGCCTCCCGAAGGGAGGATGGCAGACCTGCCTGCCGGCAGGCAGGCGCGCACCGAGATTTATGTTTTATGTGTACGTTCTTTCCAGCGGCAAGCGATCGTACTTGTATGTTGGTTTGACTAATAATTTGAAGCGAAGAGTCGCAGAGCACGAGTCAGGAAAAGAGCGCACCACACGGCCGTATCGGCCGTTTGCTTTGGTTCATGTGGAAACGTATCAGACTCGACAGGAGGCTCGGGATCGGGAAAGATGCCTCAAGTCAGGTTCAGGTAAAGAGTGGCTAAAAGCAATTCTGAAGGTCACTGAAAAATAGTTCTTTTGAAATCATAGCCCAGATGGCGAAATGGCAGACGCGCTAGCTTCAGGAGCTAGTACCCTCACGGGTATGGAGGTTCGAGTCCTCTTCTGGGCACCAATGTTTACGCCGCCAATCTCTTTTCCAGTTCAAGGATTTGCTTCACGTACTCCGAGATGAGTCGTTGTTGATCCTCGATGCGTTTCTCCGCGAGATATTTGCCGTATCGCAGCTCTTCGATCTGTTGCTTGAGTTGCTGGATCTCCGATTGCAGGCGTCGGTTTTCGGAGTTTCGCAGCAAGAATGCTTTCCACTTCGGATCATCCATGTTTTCGCGGAAGATCCTCTTGTCTTGTTTCAGGCGTTCATCGGCTTTCGAGACCATCAGACGAAACGCGTTCTTCCCGAGATCTTCGAGGGTTTTTGCCTCTTCCGTGTCCGGTGACAACGCTTCCTCGAGAGACTCCATGAATGTCGCCGAACCGCAGCTGACCGACGGGATGAATTTTTCCGGGAGTTTATCGCGCGATTCCCTGAGACGTTCCCGCATGGAGCTCGGGTCTTTCTTGTATTGCGCCCTCTCCGCGTCCGTCCACTCGTCGTACTCCATCGCGAATTCCGGATCATCGAATGACACGAACGACGTGAGGATCGGATCGATTTTCATCGCTTCCTGCGTTTTGAACGCGAATTCGTCCAGGAGTTCTTTCGTCACAGCCTTCTCTTCCGATCGCAAAATCATGACGAACTCATCTCCCGCGTACGAAAATGCTTCCGCTTTCAATCTTTTTTCTTCCAGCCACAACGTGATGGACTTCGGCAGTTTGCTGAGGAATTCTGCCAGTCCTTCGAGATATTTGCCTGCATGGGAGTGGCTGGTGCAATCCACGAGAGTTTTGGTGCCGTCGACGTCGAAGAACACGCAGCCCATCCGCTCCAGTCGCTGAGGATGATCGTTCGAGGCGACGGCGATGAGATCGTGAGCGACGATTGGCGGTTGCGTGTCGAAGTGCGCGATGGTGTGATGGTCGCTGCTGAGCGCGGAATCGCGCCCGATGTCGAGGTGCGCGCGGAGCACTTGGGGATTCAGAAACATCGAGAGTGCGCGCTTGTCGCTTTCACTTAGGTTTGAGTGCGTCTGCTCTTCCCCCATCTCACTCTGCACGAGCAAATCAAGTTTTCTGCGAACGAGTGCTTGAATGTACGCAGGCAGTTTCGTCAGAAGACTTTCGTACAGGTTTGGAGCTCCTTTTGGGTATTCCGTCTCATACAGAGCTTGCAATCTGCCGTGTACGTCATGCAAATCAGGTGCCGTTCGTGTTGTTTCGTGGTTCATGTATAGTATTAAATAGTATAAAATACTATAAATGTCAAGGCTCTATAAATAAGTATCTCCGCCCGCTCTTAATTGACATAAGGAAACAAAATCATAAAATGACAACATGTCGGAAGTTCTGCCATATAGCTGGAATAAGCATCCTGAATTTCGGGAAGTGAAAGTTGTAGATGAGTCTCTAAGAGACGGACTCCAGGATGCTGGAGTGAAACTCTGTCCAACCATTGATCAAAAGCAACAGTTTATAACGGAAGCAAATGATCTCGGTGTAGATACAATCGCAATCGGTTATCCTGCGAATAATGATGATTCCAGTGCACTAGCGAAATTTATGATGGATGAACGTATCGGATTGAATACATACTGCATCGGCAGGACTACTTTCTTAGATGTAAAAGCTATTGTTGATCTTGTGCAGAGAACGGGATTGAAAACGGATGCGGCATTATTTGTGGGGACAAGTCCTATTCGATTGAAAGTGGAAGGTTGGTCAATTGCGAACATCACTACCTGGGTACGTGAATCAGTGTCCTTCGCAAGAAAGGAGGGGTTGGATGTCATGTTGGTTACGGAAGATACAACGAGAAGTCATCCCGATGTACTGTCTCAAGTATACGGAGCTGCTATTGATTCGGGAGCAAGACGAATTTGTATAGCGGATACTGTTGGTGAAGCTCTTCCCGACGGTGTTCATAAAATTCTTGAATACGTAAGGCTGGAGATTGTCGGCAATCAGAATGTAGATGTGGATTGGCATGGTCACAACGATAAAGGCATGGGTGTAATCAATGCAGTTACTGCGGCGTTTTCAGGAGCAAGCAGAGTACATGCCACTGCTTTGGGTATTGGGGAGCGTGCTGGGAATACGGCAATGCATAGCCTGCTCATGAATCTCTATTTACTTGGACTATTCAAAGGAAATATACAAAACATACAACGCTACAGTCAGTTTGCAGCCCGAATGTGCAATGTAGATATTTCAGCCAATGAACCTGTCATTGGCAGCACTGTATTCACTACAGAAACTGGTGTGCATGCAGCTGCAGTCATGAAAGCGGATAAAATTGGACTGACCGACACCGTTTACTCTGGTGTACCGGCTGCTGCCGTCGGGAGACATCAGAATATTGTGATTGGTATTAGTAGTGGAGCAGCTAATGTGCGATATGTGTGTCAGACACTTGGTATTCTAAGCCCCAATGACCATGAAATAGATTCAGTCCTTGAGTTGGTGAAGAGAGAACGCTCGCAGTTAACGAATGATCAATTGCAGGAAGTTTTTGATCGCATTAGGAGTGCTACGGTCAGCATCAAATAGAATTAATCGGCCTTTTTAACATAGTTCTAACTTCGTACAGTTTGGCGCACCAAACATTAAACGGTTTCGCCAAGATGTCCGAGCACGTCGGACAGTTCTTTGATGTTCTTGGATTCCAGCGGACGCAGTGCATACTCGACCGCCGCGACGGAGGGTCTTTTTTGGCATCGGGAAAAACACTTTCCAGTTTCGAAACGATGTTTTCTGCGCTACTCACTCTTCGTCGGGATGAATCGCATCGACAGCGAGTTCACACAGTGACGGGTGTTTTTTTGCGTCAGGCCTTCGCCGAGGAACACGTGTCCGAGATGTCCGCTGCAGTTTGCGCATTGGATCTCAGTGCGCGAACCGTCGCCATCCGGAATCCGTTTCACGGCGTTCGGAAGAGCATCGTCGAATGCGGGCCAACCGCAGCCGGCGTTGAATTTGTCTTTCGAGCGGTACAGCTCCACGCCGCACTTGCGACAGATGTACGTGCCGGCATCAAAGAAGTTATTGTATTTTCCGCTAAGAGGGGGTTCGGTGCCCTTGCCTTCGATGACGTGTTTCTCGGCCGCATTCAGTGGTTCCATTTGCATGGCGTGATTGTGCTTCTTTGGCAGGCGTTCGACAACTGTTTCGTTGTACACTCTTGGCATGAAGCACATCGGTATCGTCGCAGTCACCGCAGAAGGAGCGTCGCTTTGTTATCGGACGATTTGCATGGAGGCTGCTCGAAGACTCGGGCCAAACATGCACCCTGAGATCACGATGCACACGCATTCGTTCAGCGAGATCGTCGACGCGCAGCGTCGAGAAGATTGGAAAAAGGTGGCCGATCTGATCATCGATTCGCTTTGCAAGCTGAAGGCGGCGGGAGCGGACTTTGCGATCATCCCGGCGAATTCCGTGCACTTCGCGTTCGCCGACATCGAGAAGCGTTCGCCGCTGCCTCTCCTGAGCATCGTGAAAGAAAGCGCGGCGGAATGCGCGAAGCGCGGGTACAAAAAAGTGCTGACTCTCGGCGTCGGCATCACGATGTCGCGCGGTCTTTTCGGAGACGAATTGAAAGCGCGAGGCATCGAGTCGCTCGTTCCTTCCGAAAAAGATCAGCAAACATTGAATCGGATCATCTATGACGAGATCGTTCCGGGAAACGTCTCGAAACAATCGGAGAAAATCTTGATTGAACTCGTGCGCTCGTACGCTTCAAGCGGTGCGGATGCCGTCTTGCTCGGCTGCACTGAACTGCCGTTCGTCATCACGCCCGAAATTTCGCCGATTCCGACGGTCGACACCACGCGGTTGATCGCGATCAGGGCCTTGGATGCCGCGCTTGCGGACTCCTGAGTGCTCTCTATCACTGGAATCGCTATCATGAGCCAGTGTCATCCGTATCCAGACGTTCCGCGGCGGAGTGTGTGATGCTTCTTTTTTTGTCGTTCGCGATTCTCTGGAAGGGGGGCAAAGCTCTCGATGCGACGTGGGTGCTCGCCGTGCTTGCCGCGTTGATCACGTTCTACGATTTGTTTTTCATCCCGAAAAAAGAAATGACATCCGCTTCTCCTTTCCTTTGGACGTTGGTGCTCACCTTCCTGATGTGGACGACGATCAGTTTCGCTTTTTCTTCGACGCGGAATTACGGTTTGGATGAAGTGATGCAAACGGCTGCGCTCACTCTGCTGTTTGCTTTTGTTCTGACGGTCCCGGCGGAGCTTGTGCCTGTGTTTCAGTCGCGTCTCTCACGCATCCTCGCCGCGACGACGCTCGTGGCGTGCGGCATCGGAGTCGGCGTGTACGCGTTGCAACCTGTCAGTCGATTCGTCGGCACGTTCTTCGATGCCAGATTCATGACCGATTACTGGCCGAACGCATGGGCGGAATTTTTGCTTCTCGCGTGGCCGATGCTCACGTGGTCGCTCTGGGGCAGAATCCGAAAGAAAGGCGATGAGCGACAGGATCTGATTCGCTCACTCGTTTTCGGTTTCGTACTCGGATGTTTGTTGTTGAGTTATTCGCGCGGCGGATTGCTCGCTTTTGCGCTTCAGATCGGACTTCTCGGCATTTTCGCCGGTTTGAAATGGCGCAAAACTTTTTCTTTCAAACGGATTTTTTTCATTGCCGTCATGACGACGGCATGCGCGACGCTGACGTTCCTAGGGGCGAACCGTTTGCGCTCGCATTTCCACGAAGTTCAATCCGTTGCGGCGAAAGTCACTTTTTCCTCGGACGAGGGTACTTCTTCCGTTTCCGAGCGTGCCGCTTTCTGGCGTCAGGCCCTTCAGTTCACACTTCAGCGTCCGCTCTTCGGGTACGGCCCGTACAGTTTCCGTTTTTTGCAGCCGCACGTGCAAGATGACGTGCTCGCGACCTCCGATCATCCGCATAATGTCTTTCTCAAGCTCTCGGCCGAGAGGGGAGTGCCTGCGGCTATGCTCTTCGCTTTGATCATCCTCGTCTGCACGCTTTTCGGCATTCGTACCGCATTGAATGAACAGGACGACAGGCGGGCGGGTTTGACCGTTCTCCTCGTGATCTCGGTCATCGGTGTCACGGCGCACGATCTCATCGACTACAATCTCCAATTTGTCGCCATCTCCCTTCCGTACTGGTTGATACTGGGATTGCTCGCCCCGCGCGGAGGATTCGAAGCGGAGTGTTCAGAGTATGGTCGTCGCATATTTTCCTTCTTGATCGCGTTCGTTCTTTTGGCCGTCACGCTCAGTGAAGGCCGTTTTCTGTTTCTCTCTTCGCGCGCCCGTGCGGCTGAAGCCGTCGGCAATTTTCCGCAGGCTCTCGGCGAGTATGCGCGGACAGACCGTTCGCTCTTCCCGCGTGATGCGTGGCTGAGTCGCAGCGTTCTGCTGATCAAGGGAGGCACGCCGCAGGAGGCGCAGCAAGCGATCGATCAGGCCTTGTCCTTGAACGCGGAGGATTATCGCGCGTGGAAATTGCAGGGCGATCTCTTCATCAGACTCAAGAAAACAGCCGAAGCAAAAAAAGCGTTTGAACAAGCGTATGCGTTCGGACGATATGACGACCTCGGCATCACGCGCGTGCTCGTCGAATTGAATCGATCCGACCGCAAGAGGCTCGATGCCAGACGACATGAGTTTGATCTGTTGCTTGATGACTTCGCCCTTGCGATCGAAGAGAATACGCATTTCATCGACCTCAGCAGCAATGTCGAAGAACTCGTGAAACTCTGCGATTTGTTCGCCACGCTGTACCCGGCCGACGCGGATGCTTACCATGCACTTTCGAGGCGCAGCGCCATCCATGCGCAAGAAGAGAGATCACGCATTGCCACTCGTCCCCACGGACTTCTGTGGTGACGTGATGATTGCAGTCAAAAATTTTTTCACTTCCGTGACGATTGTGCTCGCATCAAGCGGCACTTTCGGCGCGTAATGAATGCATCCTTTCGCAACAATACGCCCCGTCGGTTCGAGGACATCGATCAAGACGTTGGTCGGTTCGATGCGATAGCGGCAATCGAATGAAAAAAGAGGGATCTCGCGGTTGAGCGTTGCTTCGATTGTCCGAGTCGCATCACGATTGTTGTCACCAAAAGCTTTTTCATACGTCACAGTGGTAGAGTCGGAAGTGTTTTCCATGGGTGCGGAATCGTACTCTTTCTTCGTGAAAGAGTGGAGCTCCGCCAGAAAAGGCCTGTTCCGCTCTCGAAGATCAAACTATGATTCCGCCCGCTTTCCCCCAGAACAGTATGAAGAAGCTTTCTCTCGTCATTCTCAGTCTCTCCCTCGTCCTTGCCGCTTGCGGTCCGGGAACGGTCAAAATCGGGGACGACAAGGTTCTTGAAGTCAAAACGTACAATGCCACGATGCAGGGTGCGGGTGCGCTTGTGGATCCGGTGCACGGCAAGGAAACACGCTTTGCGTACGGTGCGATCGACGGCGTGAACGGAGTCCGAGCCAATGGCGTCGGGTACATTCATACGTTCGCCGATGGCGTGACGATCGTGACCGCGAACCTCAATATTTTGCAGGCACCTACCGACAAACGTTACATCCTCTGGGGAAGCAACGCCGACGGTTCCAAGTATGTTTTCGGGGGTGAGCTGGACAGCATTCTCGGTGACGCACGGCATTCAGGAAAGTTCCAGACGAAGGAGGACGTCGCCTCGGTCAGTACTCTCACGGTGAGTCTCGAAACGATCGCCAATCCCACTCTCCCCGGTTCGCATCAGGCGGAGGGAGTGATGAAGGAGTACAGACGGAAGTAAACCCTTCTTTAGCCATTCATGCCGCTGACCGGCATGGACGTGATCATGGCAACCGTCACGAGGGCGATCAGTACGGCGTGCATGAGCACGAGCCGCAGAGAGATGCGCTTCGGGAGGCGGAAGGATGCGTTCATAGTTGGGGTAAAAAAGGGCGGAATTCTAGGGGCTGCGGGCGTGAAGTCCAGCAATATTGATCAACTCTTGTGTACAAGAAATGTCCAAGCGACCTGACAAAGCCTTTCCTCGGAGCCTCGATTGCCGTCCGAAGCAGAAGTCAGTATGCTTTCGCAGCTCTTTCGTTTATCGGTTGATCTTAGTTGTCGGGGCGTATGTCATACAAAGCGCTCGCACATTGTTCATTCTTTTCATCACCATATTCTGTCGGGGCGTAGCTCAGTTGGTAGAGCGCGTGGTTCGGGACCACGAGGCCGAAGGTTCGAGTCCTTTCGCTCCGACCATTTCATTTGTGGCACTTTTCGTCGTGCGCTGGTTCGGGACTATGCCGAAAGCCGCAGCGACCGGGTTCTTTCGCTCCAACCATTGTTTTATCAGTAACTCAGTTGGGTTGGCAGAGGGCGTTGTTCAAAGACTATGTCGAACGCGAAGCGACGAAGTTCTTTTTATATTTGAGGAGTGAACAACCCCGCACTCGAAGTGCGAGGCATCGACGGAGTTAGAAATCGAACAGATTGAGTTGCTGTCGAAAGATTTGCTTGTAATGACCGCCTTGA
>JAYVRL010000051.1:0-42806 GCA_043776335.1 Candidatus Peribacteria bacterium
CGAGTGTGAAAGCGATCAACCAAATCAAAATGGGATACGTCGCCTCCAGCATGTCTGGGAGCGGTAAACCAGTCATCACCGTTTTCAAAAGAAAACCGACGGGAATCGAACCGATCGCGATGCCGCCTACCCACGCGGTGATGAAAGAATAGCGACCGATGGCAAGCATCGCGCCGCCGAAGACCAAAAGTGCCGGCAACAGATACGCCCAGATCGTCCCGAGAATGGAGAGAGCTCCAAGTCCGTCCGTCACATTGGCGACGAAGGGCGCGAAATCCCTGTACTGCGCGGCTCCGACGAGAGTCATCGAGACTCCGACGGAGACGCGAAGCAAGAGATTGGAGACGAAGGCGGTGGACTTCCAATACTTCATGGACAAACGGAGAAAAAAATTACTTAGAGCACGGCATGTCCGCAGGCTTGGCGCAGCAACACTTCTTGCAGGACATTTTCTTGATGACGTAATAAAGAACGAAGAGAAGTGCCGTGTTCTGGATCATGGGCATCATTTGACCTGCGGCATTGCCATCACCGAGAAGCACGGCGAGGCCGGCCCAACCGATGATGCCGGAGAGTGACGCGATGATGCAGGTCTTGCTGACGCAGCAGAGCTGTTTGAGTGCGAAAAGAACGCCGCCGACGATCATGAGCGCGGGAACGATGTACGCGAGCATTCCTGCGATGGAAGAGACGAAGCCGATCGTGAAGACTCCTTTGGCCATGCCGACGAAACCGGAAAGGTTGCGGTAGTGATTCACGCCGTAGCCGACGAGAACGAGACCGAACGCGATGCGAGGCAACCAGCCGACGTAGATGGCGGGGCACATTGCATTGCCGCATGCGCAAGAAGGCTTGCTGCAAGAACAGGAACCGGTAGAGCACGACATAGAAAGAAAGGGGAAGAAAGTGCTCGGTGATTATCGCACAGGAAAGAGTAAAAAGATGACAAAACGGTTCGAGGGCAAGGCGAAGACGAGAAGCGGACAGAAAGTGGCGGGTAGAGAGTAAAACCATTTACTATCGGCTTCCCGCTGTTCGCCACCTTCTCTCTTCATGCATACTGCCGCGGTGCTCACTCTCCTGAAGACCACCCCCAAAGGCAGACGCGGTTCGCTGCGAACTGCGCACGGCGATATACCAACGCCCTTCTTCATGCCGGTCGCCACGGCGGGAGCCATGAAAGGTATCCTGTTCGAAGATCTTCTCGCTCTCGGCGCCGATGTCCTGCTCTCAAACACATATCATCTGCACCTGTCGCCGGGAGAAAAAACCATCGAATCGGCGGGAGGTCTGCACTCTTTTGTCGGCTGGAAGAAGCCGATGTTGACGGACTCCGGCGGATTTCAGGTCTTCTCGCTCAAGAATATCCGATCGATCTCGGATGACGGCGTGGCATTCAAAGATCACCGCAACGGTGATCCGCATTTCATCGGGCCGAACGAAGCGATGGAAATCCAGCACGCGCTCGGCGCGGACATCATCATGTGTTTCGACGAATGTCCGCCGTCCACGGCTCCGCGTGCGGAGCAGATCAAAGCCGTGGAACGCACGTTGCTCTGGGCGAAGAAATGCAAAGAGCGACATGAAGAACTGAAGAAGAAACGAAAGACACCCGACTCTCCCCTGCTCTTCGGCATCGTACAGGGCGGACTGGAACTCGATTTGCGAAAAAAATGCGCGGAAGAACTCATCGCGATCGGGTTCGACGGCTACGCGCTCGGAGGTCTTGCAGTCGGTGAAACTGAAGAAGAAATGTATCGCGTGCTCGAAGCGATCTGCCCCCTCTTGCCCGCTGACAAACCGAGATATCTCATGGGTGTCGGTGAACTGAATCAAATCGACAAAGCCGTCGCGTGCGGCATCGACATGTTCGACTGCGTCTCACCGATGCGCGAAGCGCGGCACGGCAACATCTGGCTGAAAAACGGCGAGAAAATCAGGATTCACCGCAGCGAATACTCGACCGATCATTCTCCGATCGACGTCGATTCTCCGGCTCCCACAAGCCGCAAACATCTGAAGAGTTATCTGCATCACCTTCTGAGACTCGGCGAACGCACGGGCGAAACGCTCGCGTGCCTGCAGAACATGGGCGTGATCCTCGAGCACATGCGAAATTTGCAAAGCGAAATCCAATCTCTGTAAAAAAGAAAAACAACATCAACGATCGATATTTTTTCTCAACCAAAATTTCTTTATCACAGGCAATGACTGAACGGACAAAACAAAGCCGCAGGTCGGCACGATCGCATTCAGGAAAGGCAACGGATTGGCCAGCATCCAAAACGCGAGCACGGCGACCGCGTACGTCATCAAGGCCACGAAAAAAATCCGCGCACCGCTCGTCTCCCACGCTTTATCAAGCTCGACGCGCGCGTTGCGACGTTCGATCTCCGTCAGCCTTCGTTCAAGATCCCCCGTATCCATGAGCGAAGTATAGCTCGGAAACCGATGGCCAAACTACTTCGAGACGTTCGTGATCTCGATCTCCGTATAACGCTGCACATGACCGCGAACGATCTTGTGGAAACGCTTGCGACGCTTGAATTTGCGGACGACGATCTTGTCATCACGACCGTGATTGAGCACTTTGGCCTCGACTTTGGCACCCGTGACGTACGGCTTGCCGATCGTGGCGGACGTTCCGTTGTCCGAAAGAAGGAGCACTTTGTCGAAGGTGACGATAGAACCTGCCTCAGCCTCCAGAAGCGGCACGTGCATCTTCATGCCCTTTTCGGCCTTCTCCTGAAACCCGGCGATGTCGACGATTGCAAACATAGAGCTCGGGGAGTCTACCGTGGCGGTACAGGCCGTGCAATACCTTTTATTCATCGCATGCTCGGGGGTCGAAAGAACTCTTCTCGAGATTGCAGGCCAAAAAAACGGGCTTCTAAGAAAAAAAATGAAGAAAAGATTAAGGAAAACGCTTCCGCCCGACTTTTCCCTCTTCCACCCATGAAGTAGAATCGCGATATGATATCCGTAAAAACACGTCTCAAAAAAATCGGGCTGGCTTCCTTCCTGCTGATATTCCTTCTCGGATCAGTCGCGACGCTCGGCGTGCAAAAATATTTGACCGCGAACAAACCGTGCGAGCACGACTATGATTTGCTGAATCCCGACATCCGATGCGACGGGTACTTGCCGCAAGGAGAATGGAACTATGAAGAACTGCGCGACGTCCTGTCGAAAAAAAAGGAAGAGTTGAAGTCTTCGGGGACATTGGATCACATTTCCATTTATTTTCGCGATCTGGATAACGGACCGCGCTTCGGCATCGGAGAATACGACAAATTCCAACCCGCCAGTTTGACGAAGTTGCCGGTGCTGATCGCCTACCTTCATCTTGCCGATCTCTATCCGAGCATTCTCGAAAAACAACTGTCATTCATCGACAAATTCACAGTAAATGAGAATGCCGAACAGCCTGATGAAACCATCAAGGCGGGCACGCCGTACTCTGTCAAAAAGTTGCTGACGAAGATGATCGTCTACTCCGACAATTATTCATACGAGCTGCTGACTCGTGAAATGAACGCGAGCCCGAAAATGATCACGTATTACACGTTCCGCGATCTGGATGTGCTGCGCATGATGTTGTCGCCGAAAGCGGACTTCGTCTCGATTCAATCCTATGCGTCGCTCTTCGCCATCCTCTACAACACGGGATACCTGTCCAGAGGCATGTCGCAATTCGCCCTCCAACTCCTCTCGCAAACCACGTTCAAAGAAGGTTTGGTCGCGGGCGTGCCGGACGGAGTGATCGTCGCGCACAAATTCGGACATCGCATTCTGAAAAACGAAGATCAATTGCATGATTGCGGGATCGTCTATCATCCGTCGATGAACTACATACTTTGTGTCATGACCAGCGGTCCGAGTTATGAAAATGAAAAGAGCGCGATCGCCGAAGTCTCGCACATCGTCTACGACGCGGTGTCAACGCTGAAGCTGAGCACCGCTTCGAAAAAATAATGGTGGGCGCCAAGGGATTCGAACCCCCGACCCTCTCGGTGTAAGCGAGATGCTCTAACCAACTGAGCTAGGCGCCCTGAGAGAACGATGATGTGAAGAAAGATCGTGGGCGAGCATACTTCTTCTTTGCTCGTACCGCTGCGCGGATACTCGACCCAACTGAGCTAGGCGCCCTGACTTCGCAATTGTAACAGATGTGTTTTCGCATTTCCTTTTGATGGCTCGGTTCGCTCAACCCAACTGAGCTAGGCGCCCTGACTTCGCAATTGTAACAGATGTGTTTTGCCACTCCCCTTCTAATGCACCCACTCCGCTCGACCCAACTGAACTAAGCGCCTCTTCCAATCGCACCTTCCTTCCCCTACTATAATGCCACTATGTCGCACATCCTCAACCTCGTCGAAGTCATCTTGGGCTCGCTCCTCGCGCTCCTCATCCTGCTCCAGCACCGCGCTTCGGGCCTCTCCGCCACGTTCGGCGGTTCGGGTGGAGCCTACGTCCAGCGTCGCGGCGCTGAAAAAGTCCTCTTCACGGCCACCGTGTGGATCGCCGTCGCGTTCTTCGCCGTCGCAGTCGCGATGATGTACGTCTGAATGTACGAAAGGGTTGGCTGGTATAGTGTCTCCCGTTGCCCCGAACCATGCGGTCCTTTTTTCGTTTGATATCGGCCATGACGAAAGTCGAGCGCATCGTACTCGGCGTGCTTCTCGGCATGCTTACCCTCAGCCTGCTCATGCTGCTGCGGCTCTTTTACATCCAGAACACCATGAACGTCGCCATACAGGGCGGCACGTATATCGAAGGCTCCGTCGGGGAAGTGAAACCCTTGAACCCGTGGTTCGTCACGAGCAACGACGTGAACCGCGACATCATCTCGCTCGTATTCGCGGGACTGATGAAATACGACCCGCTGACGGGAAAAGTGATCGATGATCTGGCGCACGTCGACGTCAGCGCTGACAACCGCACGTTCACCGCCACACTGAATGCCGGACTCGAATGGCAGGACTCCACGAAACAACAGCCGCATCTCGTGACGGCAGATGACGTCGTCTTCACGTTCAAGACGATGCAAGATCCGCAATTCACGAACCCGATTTTGAAACAAAACTTCCGCGGAGTGGAGATCGAAAAAATCGATGAACACGTCGTCCGTTTCCGCCTGAACAAACCGTACTCCTTCTTCACCAGCAACCTGACGATGGGCATCTTGCCGAAATCCGCATTCGACGGCGTGCCGGTACGAAAGCTGGATCAAACGCTGGATTTCGGCTTCCATCCGATCGGCGCCGGCCCCTACAGCTTCGTCAGTTTATTGCAGACTGATCTTTCGACGGAAGTGACGTTGAAACGCTTCGATCGTCCGCGGATGCCGCAGTACAACATCGACCGCATCGTGCTGCGCGTGTTCCCGGAATATTCGGCGCTGCTCACCGACATCACGAATCTGAACGGCGTTCGTTTGGTTCCGCGAAACGAGGAGGGTCTGCCGATTCTTCCGAGACACTTCCATCCCCTTCCCTACACGCTGCCGCAATACGTCGGACTGTTCTTCAATCTTGATCATCCGATTCCCGCGGATCACGGTGTCCGACTCGGTCTGCAGCTCGCCGTGAACAAACAAGCCGTCGCCGACGCGATCCATGAAACGCAAGTCATCGACACTCCGCTGCTGGAATTCGACACCGGCGACTGGCACTACAAGTTCGACTCTGCAGCCGCAAAGGGCGCATTTTTCGCTTCGAGTTGGAATATTCCTGAAAAAGTCAGACTGCAACATCTGCTCGAACAAAGGAGTACGAACAAAATCGGCCCGCTGTCGGCCGTTCCGCGCATCGCACTCCTTGGAACGGGAGCAACGCTGACGATCACGGGCTCTACCAAGAACCTGAAATTCCCCGTCTTCGTGAACGGAACGCGTGTGCAAACCGGTTCCAAGCTGCCGGATGGAACGATGAAAGCCCTTTCCGGCAGCTGGATCGTCCGTCTGTCATCCGGCGGCGGTATGAGCGGAACGTTGAAAGTCGGCGTGAATATTTTGAAAATGGCGGACGCGAAGGACGATATCGTGGACACCGCCTTCCTCGAACGCATCACGGACAGCAAATCATTTGAGCGAGCTTCGGTGGAAGAAGGATTGATCGAACAATTCATCGCAGCCAAACAATTGCCGGACTCCGACCCCAAACATCTCTACGTGAATGACATGTATCTGGAGAACGGCTATCTGCGGCGCATCACTGCGAATGACGCTCCCCACACGCGCATCAATGATGCGGGCAAGAAACTCTCATTGACGCTCCTGACCAGCCCTACACCCACGAATTATCCGATCATTGCCGACATCATCCGCAAGGAATGGGCTGAAGTCGGCGTCGATGTGAAACTCGATGTTCCGGAATCGAAAAAAGATTTCGAAGACAAGCTGCTGCAGCGCAAATATGACGTCGTCCTCTTCGGTCAGGCACTCTTCGACAACCTCGACAGCTATCCGTATTGGCACTCCAGTCAGATTCAGGAAAAAACTGACGATCCGCAAAAACTGAAGCTCGACGCTTTCAATTTGTCGCAGTACGCGTCGTTTGACGCCGATGCCCTCCTCGCGAAGATCCGTGAAACAAGCGATGCAAAGTCGAGATCCACGGCTCTCGGAGCGCTGAACGAGCAACTGAAGAAGGATTCACCCGCCATCGTCCTGTATTCCCCTCTTTACGTGTATGCCTATGACGAGAGTGTTCACGGCATCGAACTGGGAAAGCTCGCGCTTCATGCCGACCGCTTCGTCAACACGAACCGCTGGTACGTTTCAACAAAACGTCAATTCTTGCCGCAAAAAGGCTGGTTCTCATTTTTTGGCTGGTTTCTGACGCTGGTCAAGTAAAGAGCGGAAGCGCGGAATCAAAAAAAGTTGGCAAAAGAGTGGCTGAAAAGTAGCCCTTGTGCTCCGAGAAGACTTTGCCTATGATCTTTCGGCTTCAAGCCAGCAAACATTTGCTCCGCTGATTGCAATCCAATGGAAGTTCTCCTCCTCACCGACATCCCCGGCATCGGCAAGAAAAACGACCTCATCGTCGTGAAGAGCGGCTTTGCGTTGAACCACCTCCTGCCCGCCCGCAAAGCGCTGGTGGTGACTCCGAACGTCCGCAAGCGCTACGCAGCGCAGATCAAGCACCGCGCCCTCGAACGTGAGAAAGAGAAAGAGTTGCAGTCTTCGCTCAGCAACGCGCTCGGCGGCAAGACCGTGCACCTCACGGCCAAGGTGGCCAAAACCGGCAAACTGTACGCTGCCGTCTCCGAGGCACTGATCTCCGAAGCCATCAAGAAAGAGCACAATGTCGACATTGCCGCGACGGCGATCACCATCCCCGCTCACATCAAGACGACCGGCGTCCACACCGTGCAGCTGACGGTTGGAGCGCAAACGATCAGCTTCTCCGTCGAAGTGAAAGAAGAAGCAGAAGCCGCCAAATAAATTACTTTCTCTTCGTGCGCTGGTGACAGCTGACGAAGCTTGTTACTCTGTACTCATGCCGGAATTTTCAGGTCCAGAATCATTCACGCCGGGAGAAGGGTCTTCCGGAGCCTCCGAGCAAGTGAGCGAACAAGCCAAGGAGCAATTTCGAGATTCGGCAGCGCAAGGCAAGCAAAGCGCCAAAGACGAGAAAAGGGCCAAAAAGCGTGACGACCGCGTGGCGCAAGCCATTCGACAATTTTTGGGCGACGAACAACACGCGCATCTCTTTCAGCTGATTTCAAGACTCGCGGCTCGCGATTGTCCGTCGGTGTTCATTCTTGCGCTGACCTCGCTGGTCCATGCCGGATCGCGCGAAGCTGTGGAAGAATACATCGCCGAAAAAAAGTTGGTGCTCGACCTGCCGCGGACGCCAAACAGTCTCGCGAACAGAGATGACGGTCTTTCCGCAGAGGCAAGAGGAGAAATCCTCCTGTGGATTTCGCGATTGAGCTTGGTGATCAGCACCGACACCGAGCACATCCTCTCGAGACTGATGGTCGACGAAAGCAATATCGACGGCACCGTGTTGCAGCTCGCAACCTTCGTGCTCGTTGACTTCTTCGAGCAGCTGAGTCGCCCGGTTCCCTTCGAGCAACTCCAGCCGCTCACGATCAAGATCCTGCAGGACGTCATCGAGCCGCACATGGAAACGATGGAGCGCTACTTCGCGCGAATCCACGAAGAGCAATCCTCAAAAGAAGAAAACGAAGAATAAACGTTATCGCTGGAGCACCGCGAGGAACGCGTCTTGCGTCAACGTGACGCGACCCATCTGTTTCATGCGCTTCTTGCCGCGCTTCTGCTTGTCGAGAAGTTTGTCTTTGCGGCTGCGATCTCCTCCGTACAAATACCCCGTGACGTCTTTGCGAAGCGCTGCGATCGTCTCTCTGGCCACGACTTTGCCGCCGATGGCTGCTTGGATCGGGATCACGAACTGCGCCTTCGGGATCACCTCTTTCAGCTGCTTGCAGATTTTGTCACCGACATTACGCGCTTCGTCGCGGTGCAAAATCACGCTCAAAGCATCTGCGGGATCGCCAAGAAGCAAGATATCCATCTTCACGAGTTCCCCCGGCCGATATCCCAAATGTTCGTAACTCAAGCTCGCGTAGCCGGACGTCGCCGACTTCAGTTTGTCGAAAAAGTCCAAAACAATCGAAGCCAAAGGCACTTCGAAATGCATGATCGCACGATCGGCATCGATATATTCCAAAGACAGATAGATGCCTCTGCGATCCTGCACGAGCTGCATCGACGGTCCGACGTCTTGCTGGCGACAGACGATCTCCAGCTTCACCCACGGTTCGCGGATCTCATCGATGAAGGTCGGATCCGGCATCTCGGACGGATTGCTGATCATCGCGATGTTTGGATTCTCGACTTGCAGCAAGCTCGCACGCACGACGGAAGCCGGTCGCGCCGCTTTCAAGAACACTTCATAGAGCACGCTCGGCGCGGTGATCACGAGATCACAGTCATACTCGCGTTCGAGTCTTTCCTGAATGATGTCCAAATGGAGAAGGCCGAGAAAGCCGCAGCGAAAGCCGTTCCCGAGCGCCGTATTGTGTTCGTAACTGATGTCGAGCGCCGCGTCATTGAGAGACAATTTCTCGAGCGCAACGCGAAGTTTAGGATAGTCATCCGCCTCCGACGGATACAAACCCGCGAACACCATCGGCTGGACTTTCGTGTAGCCGGGAAGCATCAACGCGGTCTCACTGGAGGAAATGGTGTCACCGACTCTGGCCTGCGAGACGTCCTTGAGGCCCGTGACGATGTAGCCGATCTGCCCTTCGCTGAGGACGGAATCCGAGATGTACTTCGGTGAAAAGTATCCGACGTCCTGCACCTCGAAATCGACTTTGGAACCGAGAAGATGCGCTTTCATACCTTTCTTGAATTGCCCTTCGACGACTCTGGCATACGCGACGGCTCCGCGATAATCATCCATCACCGCATCGAAGATCAGCGCTCGCGCGGTACCCGACGGTCCGGAGCTGATATTTTTTTTCGGCTCGGGGATGCGATCGATGACGGCCTGCAAGACCTCCTTCACGCCCGTCCCCTCTTTCGCGGAAATCCTGAAAATGTCTTCCTTCTTGCAACCGAGCATCTTGGTGACTTCACCGGAGACCCGCTCCGGGTCGGCTGCGGGAAGATCGATTTTATTCAGAACGGGGATGATGACAAGATCATGCTCCATGGCCATGTACAGCACCGCGAGCGTCTGCGCCTGAATGCCCTGCGATGCGTCGACAAGCAAAATGGCTCCCTCGCAAGCGGCAAGCGAGCGGCTCACCTCATAGCGAAAATCCGTGTGACCGGGCGTGTCGATCAAATTCAACTCGACGTCGCTCCACGTCATGCGCACAGGCGTGAGCTTGATCGTGATGCCGCGTTCGCGCTCCAGATCCATGGAATCGAGCAACTGCTCTTTCATCTCGCGCTTCTGCAACGTGCCGGTCATTTCGATCATGCGATCGCTGAGCGTCGACTTGCCGTGATCGATGTGCGCGATGATGCAGAAATTTCGGATCGGCATTGCCCGCACATCCTAAAGACACGCGAAGAAAATGGCCAGCGAAACGCAGCCATAAGCGCTTCTTTCCTACTTGGAACGCGGTTTTGCGAAGTACTGAAGATCGAACTGCGTATTGAGTGACTGCAGGAGAGCTTTGATCGTCGGAGGATAATACTCGATGCGGGTACTGGGCTGCTCTGCGGAAGAAGTGGGTTGAACCAATCCGTCCTTCAACAGACCCGTCAGACCGTCTCGCATCGCTCGAATGAATTTCTGCCGATCCTCGGGTTTCACCTTGGCAAACATCTCTCCAGCTTGTTTGCGAAAAATATTATCACTGACGGATCTGCCTTCGGGCATCTTTTTGATATTCTCTGAGTCTTTGCCTCCTTTCCTTTCAATGTAATCGCGCAACGGCTTCTCCACTCCAGCATAGAAATCCGGAGCGAATCTGAACGCATTGATCATCCGATCGACATCGACTGCTTCGATCTTTTCGGACTCCTTTGAAGTCAATGCCTCCTGTTCCCTGAGCTGCACGACCGTTTCGATCCTGCCGAAGACCTTTGTCTCGGGAAAGACCGTGCGGCCGTCCTTTTTTTCCGTACGCATATCCGACTTCAAAATGCCGTCTGTGCCCGCTTCTTTTTCCATCGCCTCGAAGAGGCTGCGCAGGAAAGCAGAACGATCATCGGTGCCGCGATACAGGGTCGCGATTCGATTCACGAAACGAGTGCGCTCTGCGGTATCGATAGTCGCAGCGCACGGGAACAAATTCAAGATGCGAAGCAGCGGACGATTGAACTCGATGGGATTGTCGGCATATTCAAAAGATGAAGGCAAAACGAGCGCATTCAACGTGCGAACATTGATCTCACGCAGAACGCGATCTTGACTTGTTTCAGCGGTGGCTTCGCCTGTGGAAGGGGTACGCTTGCCGATATCGGAGGCTTGTCCGAAGACATTGCGCATCAACATGCTTCCCTGCGCGTCATGCGTGGTGACGATGAGCGAATTTTCGCCGAATTTGCGAGTCCCTCGCGCATCGATTTCAAAGTATCCTCGACGGCTGTTCGTCGGGCCTTCTCTCACGCTGACATTCTGTCCGCCGTCGAAAAAACCTGCTAGTTCATTCGGACTGTCGGTGGGACCCAATTGATCCGTGCCTCCGCCTTCTTTTTTCCGCAAAACGGCAAGCGGTTTCTTGTCCACCAGAATGGATCCGTCCGAACCCAGAATGCTCACGAGGAGCGGGCCTTTCACTTGTTCTCTCTCAAGTGCCGAGATGCTGTAGAAAGAATCAGCAGCCTTAACGCCTTCGATCCGCACCGTCTTGCCGCTGGTGATGTCACCGGCCATGAACTTCACCTGACCACCGATCACCAAAGTCGAAAGACTCTGACCCGGAGCGATTTCCTGCGTATCCGTGCCGAAAGGAGCAAGGGAAAGACGCGTCTCTACGGCGAGCTTCTCCACCGATTCGAGGGAAATCCATCCGCCGAGCGTTTGCAAACGATCGAAGAGATTCCTGAGAAAAATTTTCTTGTCCGATGCGCGTTCATACGGAATTTTCAAAGCGGCGATGAGGCGAGTTTGAGCAGACTCATTGCCGCTCACCTGATGCGGAAAGAGTTTGAACATCCTGAGGAGCGACTGTTCCGGTGTTGCGAGCGGCGTGCAGTACAAATCAAGGATGCGCTGCAGCTGATCTGAGGAAAGATTGGCGCGACCAAGCAGATCCGAAGCGCTGAAGACGGAGTAATGCTCATCGACTTTGTCATCGTCGTGATGAATGTCGATGTTGTCGAATGACTGCGCGTTCGGAAAAAGAACTTGAATGTCTTTCCCGCGGTACTTAGCGGCCTGAGGACGAGCTCCGGGCGTTTCGGCGCGAGACGTAAAAAGAACCTGACCGTTCCCGGACGCATATTCCAAAAGTGAGCGTGACGCATCGAGTGACGTGAATTCATCGGATGAAAGCTTCTTGCCCTCTGCGAAAAGCTCCGCGAGAGCGCTCTCCATGACGCTGTTTCCTCGCGTCTTCTGCTCGGCAAAAGAAGTTTTCAAAATGGCTTCGGAGTCGCCGAATCGCTTCAGAAGGGATTTCGCTTCACTGAGATTGATGCCGGATCTGGTCGTTCCCGCATTGACGGACCATGAATCGGAAGCGGGATTTTTCTCGGCGACGGCCGCTTTGCGACGAATGGTGTGAATGCTGTTCTCCGAATGATAGCGCTCTTGTCCCGCTGCGAACCTGTTCTCGACGTACGATGCCAAAGCGACGATGCTGCCGTCGGGCTGAGTTTGCAACTCGATGAAGACGGCACTCGGATCGATTTCATACTTCAGCGAACTGCCGCCATCCGGTTTTGCGAGAGATTCGAGCAGCTGAAAAGCCGGACTGCCGGGCGTGAGCTTGATGTCCGACGCTGCGGAAACGAAGAGAGAAGGCTGATTGGGTTCGCCGCGATACAAAAGATCTCCGAGCAAATTCTGACGAACGAACGGCGTGCCGCTCTCGGGAGCCGCGTTCGATCTCTCGATGGCCTTCGTCGTCACTCTCGAAGCGATGCTGCCTTCGAGCTCGGCGCGCTCATTGCGATTGGTACGCTCGAATTCGTACTCCGCCGCTCGATACACGAGATCGGCTCCTCTCTCCAATTTCCATGTCTGTGATTGTTCTCCACGACGGTCGTCTTCATTGCGATACACGAAAGACGATCGGCGAAGCACGTACGTGTCTCCCTTCTCATCCGTGAAAAAGAACGACGCCTGCGCAACGAAGTTTGGTTCATCGTATTTCTGTCCGACTATGTCGCCGATACCGGGAGCAAATGCGCTCTTCTCCGCATACAAACGTTTTTGTTCTGTGTACGAATCGATATCGAGAACGACTCCCTTGAGATTCTGCTGACTGAACGTCTTGCCGTCGAGAGACGAGAGATCTCCGAGCTGACTCAGAATCTCCTTCGGATTCACGCCCTTCGGATACGTATACCCTCGAGGAATGAGAACGGGCGGACGATCCAGCGACACTTTCGCGCCGTTTGCCGCGGTTTTCTCGACATTCCATGAAGGAAACAGCGCGTTCGCCCACTCGTCGCTGGCACCGTGACCAGCAACGGCATTGATGCTGAAATGATTGGAAATCTCTTCCGAGAGCACTTGCTGAGAAAGTTCCTGCGGATGATGCTGCGAAACGACGCGTCGATCGTACAGCTTGCTGCGGTCACTGCCGGTGCTCCATGCATGCGGATCGACGCCGAGATTCCTCGAAAGGAGTGAGCGCACGGCATAGCGCGTGGAATCGTTGGTACCGCGGAAACCTGGGCCTTCAGGATGCTCTTCGTAGATCTCCAGAAGACGACGACGTGTGATCGGATCCGAAACGGTCGCGTTGTAGAGCTCTTTGCGGGAAAGTTTGGCGAGCTCCGGGATCGGGATCTCGATGTTCCGAAGTTCTTCCGTCGTCATGTCGCCGATCTTGCGACCGCCATACGTCGTCGATTCGTTGAGACGCGCGACGACATCCGAAAGCTTGATGGAGAAATTTCCTTCGGCTGATTTTGCTTCCAGATCCTCCTTTCCCGATGCCTTGGCAGCCTCGAACTCTTCGCGCTTTTCGAGCGCCATGCGAGCATTGATATAAGGCAGATACACCGCGACGGCATCACGAAGAGCACGACGCACCTGCAGCGGCGTCGCCTTGCCGAGCATCGTTTCCTCGTCGGTTTCCGTCATGCGTCCCATCAATCTGCCAGTCAAAGAACCGGGCAACACCGCGTCTTTCAAATGCACGAGATCTTTCCAACGGAAATTCGTGGCGCCTTCACCAAGCTGAGCTTTCAAACTGCCGAAAAAGAACGGCAACATGACCTCCTGAAAATCCGTCGCGTAGAACGTGTCGATGTACGAGACGTCCGTCTTTCCTTTTTTCCCCGCGTACAGTGAACTCAAAGCCTCGGAAGCGTGATTCTGCAAATCCTCGACCATCATGGAAAACAACAATTTTCCGCGCACATCGCGCTTTTCCTTTCCGGCGAGCCCGCTCATCACGTTGGACCACTCTTTGTCCGTCAGATGCGACATCATGTCGTAACTGGAACTGTTGAGCGTCTTCGCGGTGGAAACGCAGGTCAGAAGCCACGGAGGAGCATTGCGAAGGAACCTCTCGCGATCTGCCATTTCAAATTCGCCGGCGACCGCTTCAACCGTGAGTTCGACGATGATGCCTCCGATGGCCACGACGAGTCCGACGGGACCTCCGACCATCATGGATGCGCTGAGGATGACGAGTCCGGCGGCGGCACCTCCCGCTTCGATGTATCTCGCGCGCGTTTCACCGTCCAAGTTGTCTTTGAGTCCTCGAAGATTAACGGTGATGCCGGATTGCTTGTGCTTCCAGACAGTGCCTTCTTCGACGAATCCCGCCTCTTTCAGCTGCGCTTCAATCGCTTTTTCGGATTCTTTGGCATGTTCTTTGGCTGCCTCGGCTTCCATCACATGATTGAAGACCGAATACGCCTGAATGCCGATCGCGGCGGCGCCGAGCAATTTTCCTCCGACACGAAATTTCGATCCGGCAGCTGAACGCGCTGCCATTCTTGATTCAAGCGATATCGCGCCTGCGGCACGGGATTCCGCCGCGGTCACGGTGCGCGCCACCACGTTCTCGACGACTCCCGCTTCGGCCGCAACGGCGGCTTTCAGCCCCTTCGGAACTTCTTTGCCGGATTTGATAAGCAGCTCGGAGATTTCCGTCGCGGACCGACCGCAATAGCCGTTACGCATGAGGTAGTTGATTTCATTTTTCACGAAACCCGCTTTCTTGAGAATCTCTACTTTCGATTTCAAATCCGCCTTGCTCCAAAGACGGAACTGTCCGTCCACACATTTGGCACCAAGCCCCTCGGCGACCACGGCGCCAGTCGGCTGGATCGCGTGCGCCTCGTTGATCGCGGTGCTGAGGGCGGAAACATCCCGTCCGTTCGCCGCGAACTTCAGCTCCGCACTCAATCCTTCGAGAGCAGATGAGGCGCGGGATTCCGCAGTGAGAGCGGCGTTGTTCAGCCGCAATCCTCCGGAAACTTTATTCAACTTTGCCAGAGCTTCGGCAGCCGCCACTTCCTTCTGCAATGCTTTCGTCGCGGTTGCGGCCTCCTCAACCAAGAGCTTGTTTGCATTTTGCAACTCGAGCAACTCGGCATTTTTCGCTGAGATTTGCTCGGCTGTCAGCTTGGCCTTGTTCGCAAGATCTGCCTCCAATTGCTGAATGCGTTGTGCATTCTTGGCCACCTGCTCGCTTGCCTTGGCAGCCTGACTTTCAAGCTCCGTGATGCGTGCGGCACTGCGGGCGGCTGCCTGCTCTGCCTCGGTAAGAGATGATTTCAATGTGGCATTTTCCCCGGCCAAAACCTCTTTCTCACCCGTGAGTTTCGTGATTTTCTTCTGAAGCTGAGTCGCGGTGTTTCCCTTGAGATATTTCCTGATTTTCAAAGCGGCTTTGGCGCCTAAATACGTGAGGATTCCGTACAGCAGATAATCCCTCCAATCGAAGAACTTTGCGGAAAGTTCGCGGAGCGCGGAAGCGGTCGCAAAATGCGTTCCGATGTTCTCGTCGATCTTTGCCATGAAAGCCGCGTATTCACCGACGAATCCTGACGGCGGGTTCACATCCCCCCAGTCATTGTTGAGCTGTGCGAAAAGCGCCATGTAGATCGTCGCTCCTTTGTCACGTTCTTGCTGCGAAAGAGGAATTCCCTGAACGACTTTCCCGTTGATCGTGGAAAGAAAAGCATCCAAATCCGCTTTCGACATGCGTTTCTCCATGGCCTTTTCATCGGGAACGCCTTGAACGAATGTCGATGCGGGCGGCATCGACTTGATCATGCCCATCGTTTCCTTGAAGTGAACGATTTGTTCCTTCTCTTTATATTCGCCGAATTCAACGCTTCCATCCGACTTTTTCTCATGAGCATATTTGAATTCAAGAATGGCCTGGTAGACCGATTTGGCTTTGCTGCGCACATTCTGTTTTTGAGCATCCGTCAGTTGATCGAAATCCGTGACGCCCGGCGGCCACCCCATCGCACGATCCAAATCTCCGGTCATGGAATTTTTTGCCATCGACCTGAGCTGCAAATCCCCCAACTGAGGAATCGGCAACGTCACGACATGAGCGATGCCTCCTGTCAGCTTTCGCATGAACTCGCGGAATTGTTTGTTCGAGAGATCTTCGACGCGAACGTTCAAATCGACAGCCATGACCTTGTCATCGACCGCACCGAGAAATTCGCCAAGGGTCTGCAGATGAAAGTCGCTGCGCATTTTCATGTTCTTGTTGATCGACTTGCGGACGACGTCTGGCGTGGTGTCTTCGAGGGGTGATGTGAGCGACGGAACATCCTTGATATCGCCGAACATGCGCTGCGTGGTCGTGATCCCCGACATCTTCATCTGATACCGCGCCAGCTGGTCGGTCTGTGAAACGATCGAATCCGAGAGAGTGCGTCTCTGCTTCGCCATGCGATCAAGCTCCGACTGTCGATCGTCGAATTGTCGCTGCAGGGAAGCATTTTCTTCGACTTTTTCCTTCGGAAACGGCTTGTTGTTTTTCTCGGCGTCGTCGAATTCCGCCTTCAGCACCTTCATGCGTTCTTTCGCTCGCGTCAGCCTCGGATCGAGCGAAAGCTCGGACTCCTGTTTGAAAACGAAATCGTAATGTCTGCGGATGAGCTCAAGCTCCAGCACCATCGGCGTGAAATCATCCGGGACTCCCGCACCGCACTTGCCCCCGAGAATCTCAATCAGCCTCTGATTGAGGTTGTTGCCGAGAACAGCGAGGCCCGTATCGTCTTTCTTTGAAACTTCCTTCAGGAGAGCATCGACTGTTCCTCCTCCGAAAATGTTCAGAGATTGTTTGGAAAGTTTTTTGTCCTCGAGAAGCTTCGCCAAACGATCGCGCATGACGGCGATGTCCGCAGGGGCAAGGGGCCTGCCATTCGGATCGACCTTGGCGGCGATGTGATTCGCAAGCGTCAAAATGTTGGCGAAAAGAAGGCGTTCATCGAGCGCATTGTTCAGTTCGCCGAGATACGTCTTGGTATAGCCCTCCATGGACCCCATCTGCGCCCGAACTTCAGCGGGCACCTTCGCAGAGGCTTCCTCATACTTTTGAGCTGAACGAACGGTTGCTTTCAGCACCTCCGGGAAATACTGGTGATACGTGGAAGCCTGATCGGTCACCACGAGTTCGCGATCGTCGAATCCGATCGGCTTCTCGCGTCTGCTTTTCAACAGTTGCAGACGGCGGAGTTCATTCTTGGCCGCATTGTTACGGAAAAGATCGGCGAATGTGCGATGACTGTAATCGTACGTACTGTGGACGATCTGAGCCTTGAGCTCCTCTTCCGAAAGATCGCTGACATCGCCTTTGATCTTCAGCGGACCTTTTTGACCGCCGGGTTGTTCGAAGCCGTTGGAATAGCCTACAACATCGACCGAACGAACGAGATCTTCGTGAAAGGAGACCTTCTCCGATTGTTTTTCCAGTGTTTGTTTTGGTGTTTCGGGCATGATTTTTTTAAAACGGCTTCAAGATGGGCGGAGTATACGGACCTGCACCTGATGCCGCGGGAGGAACAACCTTCAAAAGACCGCCTCCTGCCTCGGCCGGAGTGACAACTGTCGGTTTTGCCATTTTGAGCGCGGCTGCCACGGACTCATGCACTTTGCCGAGACCGACCTGAGCCATCAGAGCCTCCCAGCTGCCGGCATAATAATAACCAGCGCCGAGAGCGGTCAGCGTCACGAGAGCGGTGATCACGGGATGACGGACTGGGAACAGCACGACTGACTTTGCTTTCTCAAGCGCCCACGTCCCCCAGCCTTTTTTTTCGATCTTCTTGTCGAAACCTTTGGATGCGTCGATGGTTTTGATCTCTTCATGATAACGACCGTGAAGTGCGTCGAGTTCATGGAGAAGCTGATCCGGATTGCCTGCGCGCTTGATCAGCGCTTTGTTTTGAAGAACCTTCTTCACGAGACCTCGCTTGTCCTTTGCCATTTCTTCGAGCACATCAAGATCGGTCTTGCTTCGCGCCTCTCCGTTGAAAAGAGCTTCCCGAAGATCGGCAAGCGCAAGCCGAGGGGAAATGTTGCCTTTGGTTTCGGGAGAAAGAGAAATCATGGGGAAATTAAAAGTCGGCTTCGACGAGAGATTCGATCATCAAATGGCGGATGCCGGAAAGAGCCGCCGCAAGCTCCACATCGTCTGTGGAAGACGCGGTCGCAAGAAGATGCGAAATCATGCCGCTAAGAGCGTCAGGACCGAGCGCAAACAACAAACGGGTGAAGTCCCTGTTCCCCATGGAAGAAAAATCAAGAGTCTTCACCACCTCCAGCACTTCCTGCTCATTGTGAGCTACGGCAATTCGCTCCTTGGCTTTCAAAAGAGCCGGATCATGCAAACGAAGCAAACTGCAACGCATCTTGGAGCGCTCCTCCGTATCCTCGAACGAAAGCGTCTCTTCCTCGACCTTCCACTCGCCGATCAGCTCAGGCTTCATGGAAGCGAAAAGTGTCTTCTCATCCGCCGAGAGAAAGAGAGGCATTTCCATTACTCTTTAGTATAGCACTGAAACGGACGGTGCGGTACTGCTTTTGGAATGCGCACTCAATGAAGCGGAAAGCACTTCCGCGCCGCTATGAATGAGCTCCTGCCAACGCAAATGTTCTTGAATATTCGACGCGATTGCTGAGAACGCGTCCAACTTGTCACCTTTTTGCTGCGCGCAAATCACCGTCTGCTTGCCGAGCGCCACTGCGGCTAGTGCGCCGTGATAACGCTGACTCACGACCGTTGAAGCCTTTGAGATTTCTGTGAGCAATCGAGCGACCGTCAGGATCTCCGTGATGCTCGATTTTCCGCTGCTCATTGCCGAAATCCTGCCTGCCACTCCCCTTTCAGCTTCGTCAGGCTGCATCAAAAGAATCCGAATCGCATCCCACGACTTCACGAGCTCTCCGCTCACGGTCACGAAGAACTGTTCGTCCGAATTGCCGCGCGGGATGATGACAAGAATGCGAGAAGTCGGAACGGAAACCTGAAATGACTTGAACAGCGCGAACGCAGGATCAAAGGTGAGAACGGGTGGAAATTTCGGATGCCACGATCGCACTCGTTGGAACGATTGTTCGTCACGAACGGAGATGAAAGTCGCTCGCAGAAACGCCGCTCGCGCGATGCCTTCGGCGAGCGAACTTCGAAAGGGTCCGACTCCTTGAAACGCGAAGAACGTCGGCTTTCCGAACGCTCGCGCGACAAACGCATGCCATCCCCACAAGACGCACGCGAACGTCGATTCACTGTCCGTAAACAATGATCCGCCTCCGAAGACAACCGCATGGGTCTGCCAAAAAGCCGCAAGCGTCCTCCACCACGGACGGCACAGTGAACGAAGGCCCGTCGGCAGACGCGGAATTTCATGAGCAGTGCGCGGATCTGCACTGACCACCGTCCACTCAACGCCTGCAAATGATTTCAAAAAATACTCCCGAAGAGCTTCATCCCCGACATTCCCTGCGCCGTAGTTTCCGATCAATATGCACTTCATAAACGCAGTGTACGTCAAAAAAGCCAACGACTCCGAAGGATTACTCTTTCTTCGCGTCTGCTGCCGGTGCCGCCTCTGCCACTGCCTCCTCTGTTTTCGCGTCAACGGGCGCTGCTGCGATGGCAAACTCGTCAGAATTCGTAAAGCGCTCGCTGATGCGAGCCCTCTTTCCCGTGCGACCACGGAGGAAGTTCAATTTGGCGCGTCGGACAGTCGCGACTTTCTTGACCTCGATCTTCTCCACCATCGGAGAATGCATCGGGAAAACTTTTTCCACTCCGACTCCGGAAGCGATGCGACGAACCGTGAAGTTGTGATCGGTGGAACTGTGACCGCGATGAACGCCGATCACGAGACCTTCGAAGATCTGCACGCGCTCCTTGTCACCTTCCTGAGCTTTGTGGTGCACGCGAACGGTAAAGCCCGGCTTCACCTCGGGGCGACCCTGCATCATCTTCTTAGCCTGTTCTTGGAGGACGAAACCTGTCATGAGCTGCAAGAATTTACTGGAAGACGGAGGAGCTGTAAAGGGTGAAATGGGATTCCGAACATGGTGAAGAGCACCTGCCGATTCATTGGTGAAGGAACCGCCTACTTGCGAGCCTCTTCAACCTCTTTTTCAATGTTGTTCAATACGACCATGTGACGCGGATCATCGACAATCTCAAGGATGAAACGATCTCGAAGGCTCAAGCGATAGAGGAAGTCCGCCTTGGAGAAGAGAGAGTACTTTACGTTGCGCATGCCGGGATCGTGCGCGAGGAGCAGCTCGATCACATCCTTCTTCACGTCACCGACCGCAAGCAAGTCCACTTTGCTGTGCGTGCCCACGAAACTGCCTGCAAGCTCCAAAAACTGAAGTCCCGGGATGCTTTTGAGAGCCGACACCGTCGCACTCTCCCCTCCTCGCACCTCTTTCGAGAACATCGCGCGCAGTTCGGTGAAGAAAAGAAAATCCTGATCGGCCTTGTAATACTTCTTGCGATTCTTGTGCCTTGCCTTCACCAAACCGATGCGACGAAGATTCTCGAGTTCACGGCGAATGGAGTTGATCTGTTCGTTCAGTAGACGAGTCAGCTGCCTGATGAAGTACTCCTCCTCCGGATGAAGGAGAAACACAGAGAGGAGTTTGACTCTCGTCTGGGAACTGAACAATGCTTTCAGAGCTTCGTGGGCCATGGATTTTTAGCCTTGGGAAAAACGAGGAGTCTCTGTTCACAAATGTTACTCACCTTGCGGTGGTAGAGCAAGAAAATTGATCAGTATGATAGTACAACTTATGTGATCATTGTATTTTGTTTTATTTGAGCCAAAAAACTAACATTTTAACTGCAATAATTATTGTATTATGTACAAAAAATTTATACATAATTTCAAGCAAACTTGAGCACACATGAAAGTCCTGAAGCACAGGACTCGGAACATTGAATAGAAAGCCAAAAAGTGCTACAATGATGCGAAATGTCCAACAAACACACCTATATCCGTCGAGGGGCAATGCTCGGAGTCGCTCTTGCGGCCGTTCACATCGCTGTGACTAGCGGCATACCGGTTGCCTACGCTCAGGCGGGCTTTTCCGGCATCGGTCAGAACGCCCAAGGCAACCTGAACCTCACGATGGCGAGTGTGGGACAAACGATCGCACTCATCAACACCTTCATGCATGTGTTGCTGCTCATGGCGCTGAGCATGTTGGAATATTTGATGGAATCCAGCTTCTTCGGAGATACGAACATGATGAATGCGCTCAACAGCATCTGGGTTCTGAGCCGGAACATCATGAACCTTCTGTTCGCGCTGATGTTGATCGGCGTCTCGCTGTATACGATCATCACGGCGGACAGCAAAATGGTCAGTGAAAAATTCTCCACCTTCGTCATCGCGGTGATCCTCGTCAATTTCTCGTGGTTCATGCCGCGAGTGATCATCGACATCGCCAACGTGGTGACTTCGGCGGTCTATTCAATACCGAACACCCTGCCGAGCGTGACCAGCTGCGTGGATTTCGACAGTAACCCGTGCACGGCGATCACCGACATCAAAATTCTGGTCGGATTGTCGGGGTCCGCTGCGGCTGCGGCACAAGCCACTTTTTGCTCAACGGGAGGAGGGATCTGCGAGTGTATTTCAGGCATCAGCTGCATGAAGAGACAGCCCTACAGCGTCGCAGTCACGCAGGTCGGTCAGGCGAGCGCGATGCTCAGCGGCATGCTGACGAGCTTCATCAAGATTTCGTCACTGCCGAAAGTGACGATGTCTTTGGCGGCCGTCGGCGGCACCGGCTCGACCTTCACCGTCACCATGGGGGTCCTCATCAATATCCTGATGACCTTCTTCATCCAAACGGCGATCCTCTTCCCGCTTCTCGGCCTCGTTGTCGGTCTCATCATCCGAATCTTGATCCTGTGGATCACGATGGCTTTCATGCCGTTCGGATTCCTCGGCTACGTGATCACGGGAAAATTCGGCACGGAAGTCGGTGGATTCACCGTCGACATCAAAAAAGAGTTCATCAATGCCGCATTTCTGCCCGCACTTGTCGCGATCCCGATGTCCATCGGTTTCATCATGCTGACGGTGATCTCAACAATCCCCCAACCAAGTCCCACCTTCGGCAATATGTCATGGGCGGTGCCGCTTCTCAGCGGATTCCCGAACCCGTGGTCTTTGATGTGGGCATTCGCCGCATGCGCGATCATCTGGGTGGGCACGTTCACCGTCCTCAAGCGCAGTGAAGTCACCGGCATGTTTACGGAGAAAATCAAAGGCATCGGTCAGGGAGTGTTCGGAGCCGCAGTCCAACTCCCGCTTCTCATCCCGCTCCCCGTCGGAGCCGGTTCCAAGCTGGCGGGCGCCAACATCGGCTCTATTTTGAACGCACCGAAAGATCTTTCTCGCGCCATCAGTCTGGGTACGCGTAGCAAATCGATCATCCCGGGTCTGAATGCTCCTCCCGGTGTAGGAGGAGGCGGAAATATCGATGCAAGCGCTGCAGCCGGTGCGCTCGCGGCAAATAAGACGAACACCGAAAATCTCATCAAAGCGATCAATGATCTGAAGAGCGGCGGCGACAGAGGCAATGCAATTCTCAACATTCAGACCATCCTCGGAAACAAAGGAAAGAACGAAGCGGATACCCTCAAGGACTTGAAAGAGGTCGCGGGCAAAGCAAACGCTCCGAAAGAACTCAGTGACATGATCAAGCAGATCCAAGACGAGATCGACAAAAAGAAATAGAACCAAAAAATATTTATGGCCTCCAACGCAGAAAACCCCACCGTGCTCACGAAAGCCAACGTCGATGCGGAATTCGCAAAATGGAAACAACTGGACGCCATCATCCAGCCGACGCATCCGCGCTTCTCGGAATACCAGAAACTCGCGCAGACGGCCCGTGGATTGATCACGCGCGTCGGTCTGTCGCTGACCATTCCCGAGGCAGGCTCCGCAGCGCTGGCGATGGCGAAACAGGCGGCCGATCTGTATCTGAAAGCCGTGGACATCCGAGCGTCGATGTTCTCGATCGGGCTTCAAAAAGAGCTGAGGCTGGCCCCGGGAGTGTCCGTGGAGTCGGCTCTCATGAAAAATATCGACCCGCTCAAAGACATCGAGCGCCTGAAGCCGATCGCAAATGATCTTGAGCGCGCCGCCAAAGGTCTCGCCGTGAATCCTTCCGATGTCCTCAGCGGCAACGGCGTGAGCGGAAACATCTTTTTCTCGAAGGGAAGAAACGGCGAAGTGGAGGTGGACTATGAAAAAGTGAACGAAGTACGAGACACGGTGGAATCGCTCAAAAAAAACGGGATGGGTTTGCACCCGTCGGTCGCTCCGCTGGTACGACAAATGGAAACGGGCATCCGAATGCTCGAAGCGATCAACCCCGTGAAATTCGCGGGGAACAAGTTCTTTCATGAAGTGCAGAAAAGAAACGCATGGGACTCCGGCCCCCTGAAGCTCGTGCTGGGAGTCAGCGGCGGATTGCTGTCTGCTCTCGGACTCGGATACAGCGTCTTCACGGGAAGTTCCATCCAATGGCCGACCTTCATGTGGGCGGGCATCTCCGCATACTCGCTGTACCCCAATCTTTTCAATGGAGCCGGCAAAAATGCGATGATTGCACTGGAAACCATGAACTCACCTCAAATGCACGAGTTCTTTGCTCTCGGTTTCAAGGGACCTCAGGGGGTGAAGGCTTTCAAAGAGCTGCAAGAAATGGACACGGAGAAACGAAGCGCTTGGCAGCAATTGACGAAGACAAACGTCTTGATCAACGGAGCTCAACTCGGATTCGTCGCCAAGAAAGGCGGCGCGCTGGAGCAAGTCATGTTGAGCATGAATGAAGGAAAGCGTGCGGAAGCCCTGCGAAAATTCGGCGCTCCGATGAACGGCGGCGATCGCGAGCTGATGGAAAAAGTCATCGAAAGCCGCGCGTAACGTGCGATCAGGCGGAGACTTTCGTGAATTCTTTGGTGAATCCTTCGAGGACGTCCCCGAGCTCAAGCGGAATCGAAACCGTGACGCGCATACCGCACTCCATCCCCTCTTTCGCTTCTTTGATGTCCTTGTCGACGTTCTTGAGCGATGTGATGCGTCCCGTACCGACCGCTTCTCCGGCACGCTGGATGCGGAACGGCGTGCGCTTGATGATGCCATCCGTGACTTTGCCGCCGACGATCTGCTCGGACTTCTTGGAGAGGAACACTCCGCGGATCTCGAGATGGCCGGTGATCTTCTCCTCCTCGACCGGCTCGATCAATCCCTTGAGAATCAACTCCACGTCTTCGAGCAAGCGATAGATGATGTCGTAATGCTTCACCTTCACGCCCTCGCGCTCGGCAGTGCGAGCGACGGCCGCGGAAGCGTCGACGTTGAACCCGATGACCACCGCTCCGCCTGCCGCCGCCATCATGACATCGCTCTCGGAGATGTCTCCGATGGCCGCATGGATGACTTTGGGCTGCACCGTGTCAGTCGTCAGTTTCCTGAGCGCCTCTTGGAGAGACTCGAGTGATCCCTGCGCATCGGCCTTCAGGATGATCTTGAGCTGCGACAATTTTCCTTCGGACAAACGGCTCACGAGATCCGCGAACCCGCGTTTGACCTCGTGACTCTTGGAGACCGCATACGCGGTCAAATAGGACTTCAA
The DNA here is from genome assembly GCA_043776335.1 of Candidatus Peribacteria bacterium. GTDB lineage: Bacteria > Patescibacteriota > Gracilibacteria > Peribacterales > Peribacteraceae > SICN01. The sequence continues at coordinate 24,771 of JAYVRL010000051.1, forward strand.
CTCTTTCTCCGTGGCGAACACCTGCAAGATGTCGCCGACACGAGGCAAATCGTCCAATCCGGAAAGCATCGCCGGTCCCGAAGGTCCGACATCATCGATCCGTTTGCCGAGTGCATCAGTCAAAGATTTCACTTTGCCCGATGCTCCGCCGCAACCGACGATATCCCCCACCTTCAATGTGCCTGTATTGACGATGACGGACGTCAACGGACCGCGAGATCGATCGAGATGACTCTCGATGATCGTGGCGATGGCCGAACGATCCGGATTCGCTTTCAGTTCTTCCAGTTCGGCGACAAGCAAAATCGTTTCCAAAAGCTCGGGAATCCCCTGCTTCGTATGTGCCGAGCACGGGATCATCGGCACCGTGCCTCCCCAATCCTCGGGTTGCAAACCTTGAGCAGCAATCTCACCTTTCACGCGATCGAGATCGGCGTTCGGTCGGTCGATCTTGTTGATCGCCACGATGATGGGCACTTCCGCGTCCTTGGCATGATTGATGGCTTCGATGGTGGTGGGCTTCACGCCTTCTTCCGCGGACACGACGAGGATCGCGATGTCCGTCACCTGCGCTCCGCGGGCGCGCATGGCGGTGAAGGCCTCATGACCGGGCGTGTCGATGAACGTGATCGCTTTCCCCTGATGCGTCACTTGATACGCGCCGATGTGCTGGGTGATGCCGCCGGCTTCGCCTTTTACTACGTCTGTTTCACGGATCGCGTCGAGGATCGCCGTCTTGCCGTGATCGACGTGTCCCATGACGGTGACGATCGGTGCGCGAGGTTTCAAGAGTGACGCATCGTCCTTGATCAAGCTCGCAAGGTCGTTGCTGAGGAGCGCCTCGACGGACACGGACTCAGCCTCTTTCTGCACATCCACGCCGAGCTCCATCGCGATGAGCGCCGCAGTGTCGAAATCGATCTGCTGATTGATGTTCGCGAGCACTCCGCTCTTCATGAGCGCAGCGACGATTTTCGGCACCTGGATGCCCGTCTTCTCCGCGAATTCCTTCACGGAAATTTGTGACGGCAAGAGCACGAGGCCCGTCTTCATCTTGATCTGCTGCTGATGTTCCGAGCGATCTTTCTTGTCGAGATTCTGCAAAATCTTGCCTTCCACTCTGCGTTGCTCGAGCTCCTCCTTCGACAAAATCTTCGGCTTCTGTTTTTCGAGCGCCACTTTCTGACGATCGATGGCCTCCTTGGACACTCCGTCCAGCGTGAGCTTGCGAAGAACGTTCAACGATTCTTGTTTGATCGGCGCTTTCGTTTCCTCGACGGCGGCAACCGGTTCGGTTGCGGCGACGGGCTTCTCCTCTTCGTCGGCATCTGCACCGTGACCTCCGCGCATCGCCTCCACCGCATCCCAATCCACCGTGATCTTGCGACGGTTCGCGACGAAACGCATGACACCCATCGCGAGATTGTCCGGCACTTCGCGATCGGTCGGCTTCACTCCGAAGTCGACAGTCGTGAGCTCCTTACGAAGCTCTTGTCCGGTTATGCCTAAGATTTTGGCAACTTGTACGAGTCGCATTGAGTTACAGAAAAGCCGCGCCCTAGACTAGCACACAGAGCTCTGAAAACAAATCTGGAAGCCTCTGCTCTCAGTCTTTCTTCAATTCTTGAACGACGTCCGTGCCGCCCTTCCGTTTCGATCCCGCATCGTCGATCTGTCCGACGATGTCGATGTTCGGAGCGGGTTTCGGAGCTTCGACTGACTGAGGAATCGGCTTTGCATTCTGCATTGATGGCTTCTGCGAAGGGACATCGACGGGTTCCGCATGATCGGATTCAGTCCTCTGGCGTTGCATTTCTTCCTTCAATTTCTGGATGCATTCGATGACTTGCAGCTGAAAGTTGCCGTACTGTTTGATCTTGAAACCCGACGCGCGCGCATGTCCGCCACCGCCGAAGACTCTCCCCGCGGCACGATTCACATCGATCGCGGTTGACGAACGCAAGCTGGCCTTGAATCCTCCCTCTTCGATCTCGGTGAAAAGGACGTGTACGTCCGCATCGGGAATCGTGGAAATCAACTCATCGAGAATGCCCGCGGTCTCTTTCGACGTGGCACCCATCTCCTGCAAATCTTCTTTACTTACGGACGACCACACGATGCCCGTGTCAGGATCCATCTGAATGCGATTCAGAGCGCGACCCCAAATCTTGAGAGTCGAAAGAGGTTTGGTTTTGTAAATGTGCTGGATGATCTCTTGTTGGCGCGCTCCGAGATCGAGAAGATTCGCCGCGACTTCGAGCGACTTCGGCGTCGTATTCGGATTCTGGAAACTGCGCGTATCGGTGATCAATCCCGTGAGAAGAAGCGTTGCGATGTCAGCCGTGATCAATTCCTTCCACTTCGGTTGAGATAAAAACCATCCGTAGAGCACCTCGGTAGCGCTTGCGGCGGTGGGATCGATGAGCTGAAGCTGACCGAAGCGCGTGTTGGAGATGTGATGGTCGACGTTGAGGATCGGCGTGGAACTGAACAAGTCGATGTGATCCGTGTAGAACGATCCGAGAAGGGACAGCTCTGCGCTATCGAGAACGACGATGAGATCATACGAGGAACCGGTATCGAGGAAGGAGATGCTCTTCTCTTTGATCGTCCCCTTTTTCGGCACGATGATGATGTTCACCTTGTTGTCTTCGACCGTGTAACGAAGCTTGTCGACCTCGACGCCGTTGCTGCAATCGAGCGTGATGACGAACTGCTGCTCCTCGGAAATGGACGTGGAGAGATGTTCGAAATTCGGAAGAAAACCGAGCGAATCGGGAAGTGTGTCCGGACAAACCACCGTGCAATCTTTGCCGAGTGCGCGAAAAAGCGAATAGCACGCGAGCACGCTGCTGAGACCGTCGGCGTCTACGTTCGCGTGCGGGATCAGGAGCATGCGCTCCGATTGCTCGATCGCTTTGGTCGCTGCCTGCAGTTCTTGTGGCGAGAGTGGCATTTGACAGGTTTTCGTATCATTATCTCATATTATTACTAGAATATCAATACTAATTAGTGTCAAGTACCTCGGAAAAGGGTGTCAGTATACGTCAAAGAAAGCTGGCTACGCCAGCGAAATGACGGCCTTTCAAAAGTGCTTGGTCGGGGTGCCCTAAAGGACAACCTCGGAAGCCTTTCGCGTTTCGCCTGCGGCTCTCGCTCAAGAGCTTGGTCGGGGTGCAGGGACTTGAACCCTGGATCTCCAGACCCCCAGCCTGGCGCTTTAGCCAACTAAGCTACACCCCGCGACCGACGCATGGTAGCGGTGGAACTCGAAAGCTCAAAGCCTGCGAGAAGCGTTGCCGAGCGGGTTGCAAACACGGATAATCGCCAAGATATGATCATCTCCGAGATCTTCCACTCACTGCAAGGCGAAGGCATCACGACGGGAAAACCCGCCATCTTCGTGCGTCTCGGCATGTGCAACCTGCAGTGCAACTTTTGCGACACGACCTACACGTGGAAAAAAGGCGAAGAGGACTACAGCGATGAAGCGAACGAACGCGTGATGGAGGCCGTCTCGAAGATCTTGGAAGGGTACCCGCATACGAAAATCCTCGTCTGGACCGGCGGCGAGCCGATGATGCAACAACGCGATATCGTGGCTGCGATCGACTATTTGAACCTGCGTTTCGCGGAGAGGAAACTGGAACATGAAGTGGAGACGAACGGCACGATCGTCGCTGAAGCTGCATTTGAAAAGCGGATCAATCGCTTCAACTGTTCGCCGAAGACAACGATGTCAGGCAATAACGCGTATTCCGTACAATTGAAAAACTTCGAGAAGACGACGTACAAGTATGTCGTGGCAGGTGAAGACGATTGCCAAGAAGCACTCAAGGAAATCGACCGTCAAAAACTTCCTCGCGAACGCTGCCTGTTCATGGTGCTCGGCACGACGGCGAAAGAGATGGAAGAGCGCGGACCGATGATCGCCGAGATCTGCAAGAAAGAAGGCGTCGCGCTGTGCCTCCGCATGCAGTGTATCCTTTGGGGCGCCAAACGAGGCGTCTGATCCCCTTTCCTAGCCCATGAGATCAATTGATGAGATTCTAAAGGCGTATGCAGACACCTCTCTTCTCCCGAAGAAGGGGTCAAAAGGCGTGATGATCCTGTCCGGCGGCATGGACTCTGTGACACTTCTCCACTTCCTCGTGAAGCATCTGCGCTGCGAAATGGCTGCAATCTCATTTGATTACGGACAAAAGCACGTGAAAGAGCTCGAGTGCGCAAAGAAAAATTGCGAAGAACTGAAAGTCGAACATCACGTCATCGCGCTGCCGTTCATCGACGAATTGTTTTCAAGCGCGCTGCTCAAGAAGGGAGAAGAGATCCCCGAAGGTCATTACGAAGCCGAGAACATGAAACAAACCGTCGTGCCGAACCGCAACATGATCCTGAGCGCCATCGCCGTCGGCTTCGGTCAGAGTAGAAGTGCCGGCTTCCTGTCTCTCGGCGTGCATGCCGGAGATCATGCGATCTATCCCGATTGCCGCATGGAATTCATCGATGCATTTCGAAAAACCGTGGAGCTTTCCGACTGGAATCCGTTCACGGTGAAAGCGCCGTTTCTACGGATGACGAAGAAAGAGATTTTGGAGATCGGTTTCGGCCTCACACCGCCCGTGAATTATACGCAGACGTGGACATGCTACAAAGGCGAAGATAGGCCGTGTGGAAAATGCGGTGCATGCCAAGAGAGAGCGGAGGCGTTTGAGAAGCTTGGCATACAAGACCAACAAATTGAGTATTTTGGCTAATCTTGACTTAATTGCAGAAAAAAGTACTATTAATGATACTTAAGAAGTATTTCCAATCAAATCTATGTTAGATCAAAGAATGGTTGATAAGTTCGAAGCGACGCGTGAAGCGGCTACAGGAGATACAAAAGAAAAAATGCTTGCTATCGAAGCAGCTGATAAAAAACTGCGCCTTGAATTTCAAGGCCAGTATGTAGCTTTTATTGAAACCTCTGACGGTAACCAGGTAGAAAGAAAGGTTGTGCTACACAGCACGGATTCGGCAGAATTCCACAGTCAACTTCAAGGCATTCCAGAATTGGATTCTGCAGTTGTTCGATTTGTGTATCCAGCACATAAAGCAGCTTAGCCCTAAAAAGGGGACGCATACCCCCCTTTCTCGCCAAGTTCTTCTTCAATCCTGAGTAGCTGGTTGTATTTGCACACGCGATCGGTGCGCGAAAGCGAGCCCGTCTTGATCTGCCCCGTCGCAAGCCCGACCGCGAGATCGGCGATGAAGGAATCTTCGGTTTCACCGCTTCGGTGGCTCGCGATGGAATTCCATCCCGCGCCGCGGCACATTTCGATGGCATCGACCGTCTCGGAGACGGATCCGATCTGATTCAACTTGATGAGCACGGCATTCGCCGACTGTTCTTTGATCCCCTTCTCGATGCGCTTCGTGTTCGTGACGAACAAGTCATCGCCGACAAGCTGCGTCTTCGCCCCGTACGTCTTCTGCATGAGCGCGAATCCCGCCCAATCATCCTCGCTGTGGCTGTCTTCGATCGACACGATCGGATACTTCTTCAGAAGCTCTCCGTAAAAACCGACGAGTTCCGTGCCGTTCATCTTCTTGCCGTCCACCGTGTACACGCCGTCTTTGCAGAATTCGGATGCCGCGCAATCGAGAGCGAGCTGTACTTTGCCTTCGTATCCAGCCTGTTCGATGGCCTGCATGAGAATCGAAAGCGCGGCATCACTCGTGGCGACGTGCGGCGCGAAACCTCCTTCATCCCCCACCGCCGTCACATGACCGGCGTCCTTCAAAATCTTCTTGAGCGTGTGGAAAATCTCGGCACCAGCCTGAAGCGCCCGTGAGAACGAATCGAATCCCGTCGGCACGATCATGCATTCTTGAAAACTCAAACCGGAGTCTGCGTGTGCGCCGCCGTTGATGACGTTCATCATCGGTACGGGGAGAATCGCCGCTTTCTTGATGCCGAATTGTTTGTGCAGCGAAAGCCACAGCGACTGCTTTTCGCTCGCGGCGCGTGCGCGACAGATTGCCATCGATGCGGCGAGGATCGCATTGGCTCCGAGCGTCGCCTTGTTCGGCGTGCCGTCGAGCGTAAGCATCGCGTTGTCGATCGCACGATGATCGGAGACGTCTGTATCGGTCAATAACTTCGCGATGGGCCCGTTCACATTCATGACGGCCTTCAGCACGGACTTTCCTTGATAGATCTTCTTGTCGTTGTCCCGAAGCTCCAAGGCCTCATGGGTGCCCGTGGAAGCGCCGGAGGGCACCGCTGCGCGACCGAAAGAACCGTCGCTGAGAGTGCAATCGGCTTCGACCGTGGGATTGCCGCGGGAATCGAGAATCTGGCGTGCGTGAAGCGATGTGAGTGTCGGCATGAAAAAAAGTGGGAATGCACGCGAAGCGTACAAGTCCGACCTCTCCTCGTACAAGTGATGTCCTACCGACGATCCGCCGTGCGCTTCTGAAGCAAGGCGCAATATGCTCCCGCAACGAGCGTGAAGAGCAACGCCGCCGACTCAGGGCCGGACTTCGGTAAACGGCGAGGACGTGAAGAGATCACCATCGTCGAACGCGCAGAACTTGGCATCATGGCAATCGCGGAACGACTGCTGTTCTTCATTCCTGCAGAAGAACCCTGCGAAGCGACGATCAACGCGCCGCTCTGGTCATCCGGCCGATAGATCAGACCCGCCAGACGCGCGAAGCCGGATTTCACGGAAGCCACGAGATGCGCGGTATTCTTCGGGAAAAGCGCCGCTTGCAACTTCTCATTCACACCGGTCGCCTCCGCGGCGATGGCACCGATGCAGAAAGCGGCGAGCATGATCGAAAGCACCGTGACGCGCAGTCGATTCCGACGGATCACGTGAACCGCAAACAAAATGATGAACGCGATGCCGAGAGCGACGAGCGGCAAGGACCACAAATACAAGAAACCGAGCTCGAGGATGTACACCGCTCGAAACTTCGGCGAGAGAGCCTCCAGAAGGATCCAGAGCATGAAGATGCCGGCCGGAAACCAGTGAAGCAAACGAAATTCATAATCGGCGCGATTCGTGCGGAACGTGCGTGCGAGAACCAGAGGATAGAACACGGCGGCGATGAACAGCACCAACCAATACGGAAATCCGTTCGGCAATTTCGGAAGAAGCGCGACGGCTACTCCGGACACGCCGATGGCGAGTCCGAGGAGGAAGAGATACGCCGTCTCTGTGTGGTGCTTGAGAGGCAAAGGAATGGATTTTCCGTCAATCCTCAACAAGTGTCAATAGAAAGGAGACTGTACATCGATGATTCGACGAGGAATCGCAAAAAGCCTTGAAAGCCAAAATCCTGCCATTTCCTGCGATTATTTCTTCTTCCTCGGCAAGTATTTGTCACGCTCATCGGTCACGTGCGCACGCTCCACAACCGTGTAATGCCTTCGACGGAACTGCACGAATTGGAAGAAAACGTAGAGTCCGAGAACGAATGTCCAGATCGCCCAGATGGCGCGCATGGAGACGAATTGGATCATCTCGACGCGACTGACGACGAGCACCAAACCGACGATGCCGAACCAGAAAGCCGCGGAAGACCATCCTCCGGTCAGGCTCTTCGTCACGGAGTTCGACAATTTGCTCCTCCAGAATTTGATGAGAAACGACAACACGATCAAACCGCCGCACAGCATGAACAAACCTGTGACATGGCTGTCATTGTAGTGCCATCCCGCGGGATTCGGCCAAAACCAGTAAGAAAGAAAAGGCATGGAGCGCGCGGAGAATAGAGGAGGAGCGGCTGGAAAGTCAAAGCTCCTAGTTTTTGGGCTTTTTGGCGTTGTCGGGGAGCACGGGCTTTTTTTGAAGAGGGGCGATGCGCTCAAGCAACGCCTCGACCTGCCTCGAAAGTTTTTTGTCGGCGATCGTACGCGAAGGACGGATGAGGAGATAGAGAAGGAATCCGATCACGGGCAGAAGAGCGACGAGAAGAATGCAAAATATCTGGAAGACGAAAGACGATGAACGCAACAAAATGTCACGCGTTGCGAAGAGCACGAGGAAGACGACGAAAGACGCCGCGATGATCATCAGCGACTGCATCAGGAGCACGGAAGGATTTGCGGAGAAGAACGCCGTTGCGCTCCCAAGGACAGACGAGAAATCCACGTTGAGTTGAGGAAAATGTTAGAGATGCGGATACTTCCGACGATGGACGACAACATAGACGATCGTCGCGAGCAGAGCAAGAATCGCGAGTACCTGACTGAAGCGAAGTTGGTATTGCGGCAGATCGATCCACGGACGCGCGATGACATACGCCAACGTGAGCGCCACGACCGCGGATCCGTAGATCGCGTTGATGCGCTCGCTCAACTTCTGCTCGACGGCCGCGAGGAATCCGAGACTGCCGAACAGACATCCGAGAAACACAAAATCCGTGAGCTTGGCGAAGACCGGAATGCCGAAATCTCCGCGCAGAAATTCGAAAAGAAAGACCGCGATCGACGCCGTGATGATGCCGAGCAGCGTCTCCGCACCCGCGCGCTTGCTGTATTTGCGAATCAGAAGAAGCGCGAACGTCAGTACGAAGAAAAAGAAAGCGTAATACAACTGCACCGGATGAATGGGCACCGAGTACCGCACGTTGAAGGTGTCCATGATGACTCCCCACGGCAAATTCGTCGGTTTGCCATACGCCTGTGCGCCGAGGAACATCCCCACCCAATCGAAGGCCAAACCGAACGTCGTGGCGGGGAGCAACACGTCCAGCCACTGCAGAAAAGTGGCGCGCTGCGTGCGCGTCGACCAAAACAACACGAGTGCGATGCCGATGGCGCCTCCGAGAAAACTGAATTCACCGTCCCAAAAAATGAGCACGCGAGTCAGGTGTTTCAAGTACGTCTGATAGTTGCCGACGATGGCCAGCAGTCTGCCCATGAGGAGAAAGGCAAGCAGATGCCATCGAACGTTGTCTTTGACGCTCTGAATGCTGAGACTGGCCGAGGCGGCGAGTCTCAGAAAAAACTCAGTCGATGCGTAGACCGCAAGAAGCAGAAAGACCATCCGCATCCAGATGATCACGGGGCCGAACTCGAAGGCTTCGAACATCGAACGCAAGAATAGCAGAAAAGCCGACGTGCATCAGATCTGATACACTCGCCTTCCATGACAGCCTTTCTCACCATCGCGGTCATTCATTTGCTCGCCGTGATGAGCCCGGGGCCGGACTTCATCCTCGTGACGAAGAACACGCTCGCGGGATCGAAAAAGGTCGGCGTGGCGACGGCGCTCGGATTGGCGCTGGGCATTTTGGTGCACGTGTCGTATTCGCTGCTCGGCATCGGCCTCGTGATTTCAAAGTCGATCCTCCTCTACAGTACGATCAAATATCTCGGCGCCGCGTACCTCATCTACATCGGCTGGAGCGCGCTCACGCACAAGTCATCGAAGAGCTCATCGGGGACAACGGACATCCGCAAGAAAGAGCTTTCGGGATTCGCCGCGATCAAAATGGGATTCCTCTGCAACATCTTGAATCCGAAGGTCACGCTCTTTTTCTTGGCGCTCTTCACGCAAGTGATCAGTCCTTCGACTCCGATCGGTGTGCAGATCTTCTACGGCCTCTACATGAGCTTCCAGATTTTCCTGTGGTTCGCATTCGTGTCGCACTTTCTCTCGCTTTCGATCATCAAAAAGCGATTCGAAAAGATTCAATCCGGATTCACGCGCATCATGGGAGCGGCATTGCTCGCGCTCGGCATCAAAGTGGCGCTGAGCTCGCGGAAATAACTACCCGATCGACGCTTCCAGATTTCTCTCGCGAATGTCCGCGAGAGTCTTCGAGAGGAACTCCGCGACCGGAACGGCGATTTGCTTCTTCGTCTTCACGTTGCGCACGGTGACGGCGCTGTCCGCGACTTCGCGGTCTCCCATGACGAGCAAATACGGGATCTTCATCGTCTCACCCCCTCGGATGCGCTTGCCGAGGGATTCCTCGGACGTCATGAGCTGAACGCGAAGACCGCTCGCTTTCATCTCGGCGGCGAGCTTCGCGGCGTATTCCTCGTGAGCCGTGGCAACGGGCACCAACGCGACCTGCACGGGTGCGAGCCACAACGGAAACAGACCGGCAAATTGCTCGATGAGAAATCCGACCAAACGTTCGTGGGTCGAAAGTGGTGCGCGATGAATGCAGAGCGGCACCTGCTCTGACCCGTCTTGCGCGGCGTACTTCAACCCAACTTTCGCCGGCACATCGAAGTCGACCTGATTCGTCGCGAGGGTGAATTCGCGCCCGATCGCCGACCAGATCTGCACGTCGATCTTCGGACCGTAGAACGCCGCTTCGTTCGGCACTTCGACGTAGTTCACGCCTTTCTTTTTCATGGCACTCCGCACCATGTCCTCTGTCTTCAGCCACAGAGCGGGCTTGTCGACGTATTTCTTCCCGAGCTCGGCTTTGTCATGAAGCGACAGACGCATGACGTATTTCTGAATGTCGAAAATCTTAAAATATTTCAAATACAAATCGATCACGGCGTTGAACTCGGATTCGAATTGATCTTCGCGGCAATAAATATGCGCGTCATTCATGCTGAGAGACCGCACGCGCATGAGGCCGAACAAAGCGCCGCTATCCTCGTACCGATAGCACTGACCGTACTCCGCGAGCCTCAGCGGCAAATCGCGATAACTCTTCGGCGTGCTGGCGTAGATCTGGTGATGATGCGGGCAATTCATCGGCTTCAAGTAGTACTCCTCTTCGCCGTCCAGCTTCATCGGCGGGAACATGGACGTCTTGTAGTGCGCGAGGTGACCCGTTTGCGCGTAGAGTTTGCCCTTCGCGATGTGCGGTGTGCGCACGCGGACGTAGCCGCCTTCTTCCTCGGAATCTTTGGCGAGCTGCTCGATCGCATCGACGATCACGGTGCCGCGCGGCGTCCACAAAGGAAGACCGGGGCCGACCATGTCGGAAAACGTGAACAGATCCAATTCTTTGCCGAGTTTGCGATGATCGCGCTTCTTGGCCTCTTCGATCATCGCAAGATGCGCCTTCAGTTCTTCTTTGCTCGGAAACGCCGCGACGTAAATGCGCGTCAGCTGCTCGCGCTTCTCGTCCCCTCTCCAGTACGCGCCGGCCAGCGACATAATCTTGTAGCCGTCCGCGGGAATCTCTTTCAGATTTTCGACATGGCCTCCGCGACACAAGTCGACGAACGCATCTTTGCCGTCAGGTCCGACGTTGGCGTAATGCGTCACCTCTTTGATCTTCTCTTTCTTCTCGAGATCCTCGATCAACTCGACTTTGAAGGGCTGCCCCTTCTCTCTCCAATACTTCTTGGCATCGGCGACGCTGAGCGTGTCACAACGAAACGTTTGGCCTTGATTGATGTAGCGACGCATCTCTTTCTCGATCGCGCCGAAATCTGCATCGGAAATCGGCTGCGGAAAAAGGAAATCGTAGTAACAACCGTCATCAATCGGCGGACCGATGGTGATCTGCGTGCCCGGCCACAGTTTCGTGACTGCCTGCGCGAGGACGTGCGCGAGCGAATGACGCATCTTGTAAAGATTGTCGAACTGCTGATCGGAAGCGTGTGCCATATGCACACGAGAGTACCAGAGAACGCGTGACGCGCGAATCTCTCTTAGTCGAAGTGGTAACTCACCTGTGCCTCATCGTCGAAGAGCGGCTTCGGCGAGGGCGCCCTCTCGTCACGCTGCAACGTAAGCTCGTAGTGTTCCAAGCGATCGAGTTGCAAGGCCTGCATCTCAGGCGACATGCCGGACTCGCGGAGCTTCCGCTGCCAATGAGCCATTCGATCGATCGTCGAATCGTCATGATTCGGCAAAATCGAAGGTATGACCTTCGGCGTGGATTTCCCGTACAAAGGATCACGGAGATCCGTGATGATCGCGTCAACGATCTTTCCGATCGCTCTCAATTTCCTCTCTTCGGAACAACCGCTGCGTTCGACACGCGGCAACTGATCGGAAAGCCTGTTCATGACAACGGATTGCTCGAACTCCGACAATTCCATGGTTGGCATATGAGTATGATCCGCCACTGGAAAGAGAAATCAATATTTTGAAGTCCGGCATCAAGTTCATGGCTTATGAATGCTGTTAAATTCAATTCTGACTCAGCGCCCTACGAAGCCAACTTCACGTCAAGCGTGCGGATTTCATACGAGATGGTTACTTTTTCGGCAAATGCCCAGTCGGTTCGTAGATCAGCTCGATGAAACCCTTTTCCATGTGACGCTGCTGTTCGGCATTGCCTTGAGCCGTCTGACGCGCAATTTCAAAACCGAGAAGCATGACGTACAAACCCTGTCTCACGCCAAGCTCTCCTTGGCTCTTCGGCGGATTCGGATCGATGCACTGATCAAGACTCTGTGAAATGCCCGGCAACTCGTGATTCACGAGAGCATTCAGCGCTTGCATGGGGTCGGCAGACTGCAAAGCCTTGCTCACGACGGTCTGAAGTGTTTGCTGCAAACGTCCGTCGGAATACGCGAACGCCAGCGCCCGCTCAACCGAATATGCCCGATGTTCGCCTTCCAAATACTGATCGCGTGTCTTTCCCTCAAACGACTCGACACCGAGGACATGATCGCGAAGATGCGAGAGTTCGTGAAGTGCAGCCATGCTCGCCCATTTCTCCGTCATGTCATACGGCAGAATGCTGAGATAGGGATTCAGTCCACTGTTATCGACATTCATGGAGTGCACCGCCGTCTGTGTCTTGATCATAGGATGGCCGGGCGGCACGACGAAGATCCACGCGTCACCGATCTTGCCGGGCTCCTGAGCCAGCATGCCTCCCGACGGTGTCAGAGAAGCCCACTTCACGCGCTGTGTCCTAAATCGATCGAGATCGTAGATAAGCGTGGCGTCCGATACGGAAAATTGGTCGGAGCGTCTGGCGAGAACATTTTGCAGCGTGTCGAAGGCATGGCGATACACCGCTTCAACGCGATCAACGGGAAGTTCGATATTTTCGAGCCTGTCCAACGTCACGGACTGATCGATGGTGTGCGTACGGAGGGGCACTGCGCCTTCGACGAACAGTTTTTGCGCCGAGATCTGCGTGAGGCAAGCCTGTTCCAAGCGAACGCGCTTCGCGGTCTCTTCCATGAGATTCGCGCTCGGAGCGGCCGTCATAAGAAATCCATTACGCGGAGTTCCGTTTCTTTGGACCTCGAAACCGGACGGATGCTCGATGGACTCGATCTCCGTTCTCATGATGCGGTCGTAGAGCGAACGTTGCACGCGGACGAAATCCGTGACGCGCGCCTGCACCCATGACAATTCCTGATCATCGATCGTCTCGGTCGATGACGCGACGATGCGTTCGAAGCGGCCGGCCTTTTCCACCCAATACGCTTCGCGTTTCGGCGCGAGCGAATCGGCGGGCTCGCTCACCACTCCTTTGTTCAATGTGGAATTTTGCATTGAAGATATATTACAATTTTTTATTTTTTTGTCAATAACACGATTTAGCGCACTGCAAAGCCAAATTCCCGCTTCAGCTGAAGGAAGATACACAGAACAACCCCCATAGAAAATGGGGTGTTAAACAATTGGCAGGTGGTGACTGCTTTTACACTGTCGGTAACCGATATCGCCGACGATAGTAGCTAATGAAGAATTTTTCCATATCCTTATAAAGGAAAGGAGAGTCCACGAGAGGAAAACGCAGTTTTCCTTTCGTGAATGTTTAGCGCTTTGCCAAGCCGACTTCCCGCTCCAACGTGCGGATTTCACGCAGCAATTGCGGATCTTCACTGAGCTTGGTCTCGATCTTCTCCACGGCATGCATCACGGTCGTATGATCGCGATTGCTGAAGGATTCGCCGAGGCGCACGAAGCTCATGCGCAGATGCTTCTTGCCGATGTACATCGCGATATGCCGCGGCACGAGGACTTCGCGCACTCTCGACTGACCGAGCATGTCGGTGACCGAGACGGAGTAGTACCGACTGACGCCCTCAAGTACGTCCTGAAATGAAATGGCGTGTGCGGGCGGCGCTTCGAAACCGACATCCTCCTGTCGCGCTTCCGTCGGCTCATCACCGAGCTTGCGCATGATGTCCGCGATGCTCTTCACCGTCGGCACGCAATGCTCCAGCTCATACTGCGCGACGGCCTGCATGAGGATGCCTTCGAGCTGACGGACACTGCGGGTCGCATACTGCGAAATATAGTCGATCACCTTTTCGTCAAGAAGCAGTCCGTATTCTTTGCTCTTCTCAGACAAAATCGCATGACGCGTTTCATAATCTGGCTGCGAGACATCGGCGATCATGCCGCGCTCAAAACGCGACACAAGACGATCCTGCAGCCCCGAGAGCTCCTTCGGCGGTCGGTCGGAACTGATGATGATCTGCTTGTGATCTTCACTCAGTGAATTGAACGTGTGGAAGAGCTCCTCCTGCGTGCGGTCTTTGTTCGCGAGGAATTGCACGTCGTCGATGATCAGCACATCGACCTCGCGATACCGTCGGCGGAATTGCTCCATCTTCTGATGCTGGATCGCCTCGATCACCTGATTCGTGAAGTCTTCGGTCGTGGTGTACAGAATCGCTGCGTTCGGGAGATTCCGGAGAATCGCATTGCCCGTCGCCTGCAAAAGATGGGTCTTGCCGAGACCGACGCCGCCATAAAGAAAGAGCGGGTTATACTTGCCGCCGGGCTGTGATGCCACTGCGGAACACGCAGCATGCGCAAGACGGTTATTGGGCCCCACGACGAAATTTTCCAGGGTGTACCGAGGACTGATGAGCTTGCTGACCAAACCTTCGGCCAGTTTGATCTCGGACTTATTCGGGAGTTTGCGCGGTTTCTTTTTCTCGGGAAAATGTTCGAGGATCCTGACCGTGCGAAGCGGATCCTCCCGCAAGCCAACGTCGACCTGATACACGATCTGCTCAATGGTCGGATCAGCTTCCTGCAATGCGATCAACGTCATGCCGCGATAGTGCTCGAGATGCCAGTTGAGAAACATCGGCAGCGGCAACCCGATGATGACGGTCTTCTCTTCCCGACCGAGAATCGTGGTGTCTTTGAACCACGTGATGAATTGTCCGCGCTGGAGCTGAGGCTCGATCTTTTCAAGCACCTTGAGCCAGAGATCGAGGTCAACGGGAGACATAACGAGCGGATGGTGGGTAGCGGATAGTGGGTAACGATGAGCGCGGGTTGAAAGATGACTATGCGCTATTCGCTATCTTCTATTCGCTAGAAAAGATGAATGACGTCGTTGAACGTGATTATGATGATCAGCGCGATGAGCACGAAGAATCCGACGGCGTTCGTGATGAGCTCGAAGCGTTGATTGAGCGGGCGACGGATCACCATTTCGACGAGCACGAACATGAGCCGTCCGCCGTCGAGCGCGGGCAGCGGCAGGATGTTCAGGATCGCAAGTGAAAGGCTGAGGAGCGCGACAAGACGCAGATACGTCATGAGCCCTTCTTGCACGGAACTGTACGTCAGCACCGCGATGCCGACGATGCCGGTAATGCCTTCGGGCACATGTCCTTTCGTCGCGAGCGAATGAATCAAATTGAAGATCCCGGTGATGGTCTGCACGGTCATGAACGCGGTCTCTTTCATGGCCAATTTCACGGCCTGCCACGGCGTGCGCAGCGGTGCGGAAAGTTTCGCGGCGAACGGCGACAATCCGATGCCCGCCTTCCCGTCGACGAGATCGACCTGCACGGTGCGAAGGTGCTTGTCTTTCCCTTCCATGAGCGTGTACGACACATGAGCCTTCTTCAACTGCATGGCGACGACTTCCTCCGGCTTTTTCACGCTGACACCGTCGACGGCTTGGATGGCGCTGTCTTTGACGATGCCCGCTTTGGCCGCAGGGCTGTCAGGGAGCACATCGGTGATGTACACGCCCGTCTCGAGGAAGATCTCCCCTCTGTCCGCTGCGCTCTGCATCTGCTCCATGGACCGGTAAAAATTCGGCACCCAGCGTCCGACTGAGAAGCCGATCGTGAGAAGCACGAACGCGAGGATGAAGTTCATCGCGACACCGCCGCACAAAATCAGAATGCGCGCGGTGAAGCTGGCCGAAGCGAAGCTCCCCTTCTCGAATCTTTTGTCGACTTCGATCTCATTCTCCCCCTTGAGGCGAACGAATCCTCCGAACGGCACCCAGTTCAACGTGAAAAACGTGCCGCGATGCTTGAAAAGCGTGATGGCTTTCGGCGGCAAACCGAAACCGAATTCCTCCACCTCTACGCCGAAAAGACGCGCCATGGTGAAGTGTCCGAGCTCGTGGATGATGATGAGCAGCGTCAGGAGCAAAACAAACGCCAGCGCGGAAACCAAGAGCATCATCGAGGGAGGGGGAAGCTCGAATATGAAGTCAGGAAGCGACCCTACCAGACGTGTGCAAAACTCAAAAGTTTTCCACATCATATTCTCTTGCACCCTCTCGGAGCTGTGACGGAGTAACACAACGTGTGATTTTTTTGCCTTCCACACGGCCTTGCGAGGCGAGCGGAATGCAAGAAGTTGCAGCTCAACTCATCTTCGGAAATCATGTGTCCATGGGAAACGGCAACACGTCGAACATCGCTCTCCCCACTCCGCCCGCTGCTGAGAAAGCGGAATACATCGGTCCGGTGCGCAACCTTCCGTCCGCGCAACAACACGGCCGCTCGCGAGAGAATCAAATCGGTGCCCCGAATTATTGTCATTGTGATTTCGTCGACCGAACGCAGGCGTATTGCGAAACCTTCGTCAGCGAAGCTCAGGAAGTGATCCGTGCTCGCATCTGCAAGAACTGCATGCGTTGGGACGTCGAAAGAAAAAAGCCCGTGAAACATCAGAGTGAGTGAGCACGCAAAACAGGAGCGAACTGTCCGCTCCTGCCTTCTCACAATCGCCAACTACGGCTTCACGACGCTCGATTCGTTCGAGTACTCGGAATCACCAAAGACATTCGACGCGCGAACGCGGTAGGTGTAGGTGATACCGGAAATCAGATTGTTGTCGAAAAACCATGGAGAGTCGGTGTTGGCAGTTCCGATCTGTACGAATGAACCGGTACCGACCTTGCGCTCAACCTTAAACGCAGATTCATCAAAACTATTGTCTTTCCAGCTCAGTGAAACGAAGGATCCGCTATCCGCGCTGGCAAGCAAATCGGAAGGTGCGGCAGGCGCCGTGGTGGTGTAGATGACGCTCGTCTCGATGCGACTCAGGCGCGCGCCTCTGGTCGTGTTCGAAAGGACCGCGCCGACTTCAAGGAGGGAACCCGACGCTTTCATGAGCGTAAGATTTTTGAAAGTCGTCGCCGCAAATTGCACGGGCTTGATGCCGGTGAGCGCGTAATAACCGTTGTCATAACTGTTTACGCCGTTGAAACGATAGAACACGCTCAAGTAAGAATATCCGCCGACCGCGGCACTATCCCTCGATGCGCACGGCGCGATGACGATCTGCACGATCTCCGCACCGTTCGGAACCGCTGAGATGTTGAGCTTGTACGAATCACGAACGTTTTTGCTGCCCGTCCTGACGTAGGAACCGGTGCCGTCGCAGGGGGTTTCTTTGACCATGGCGGTGTGATTGCTGCCCGTCTTCGTCACCCACTGCTTGTACGTTCCATCCGAAACCGGAGTGACAGGACCGTAGGTGATCGCAAGCGCAATCGGGACACAAAAAAGTGAACCGCTCACGACCGCGATCGTAAGATTTATTTTCTTTCGCAAAAAAATGTTCATAAGAAAAAGGAAAGAATAAACTGACCCAAGTGTACTACAGAAGGCTTGAAGGCAAGATGTAAAAGAAATCAGGCTGATCTGACCTCAGAATCAATGGTGGGCAATACAAGATTCGAACTTGTGACCTCCACAATGTCATGTCACGCCCGATGTGGCTCTTTTGATTCCCGTTTCGCGAAGCGAAACAGAGCCAGCTGAGCTGATTGCCCGAGAGTGAACAACCCCGCACTCGAAGTGCGAGGCATCGACGGAGTTAGAAATCGAACAGATTGAGTTGCTGTCGAAAGATTTGCTTGTAATGACCGCCT
>JAYVRL010000052.1:0-42681 GCA_043776335.1 Candidatus Peribacteria bacterium
GCTGAATCCGTTTCCCGATCAGGCCGCTCCGGAGGAGGCCGCATGATCATTCTTCAACACTAAAAAGAGCGGGATCGTCCCGCTCTTTTCCTGTGAACTTCGATATTATTTCGGTTGCGACTTTTCGATGATGTTGTCGATCAGTCCGTAGTCGAGAGCCATTTTGGCGCTCATAAACTTGTCGCGTTCGGTGTCGAGCTTCACTTTCGCGAGCTTCTGACCCGAATGTTTGGCGATGAGTTCGTTCAGAATGTCTTTCGTCTGGATGATGTGCTCGGCGTGAATCGCGATGTCCGTGGCCTGACCTTCGGTGCCGCCGAGCGGCTGGTGGATCATGATCTCGGAGTGCGGGAGGGCGAAACGCTTTCCTTTGGCACCTCCCATAAGGATGATCGCGCCGCCGGAAGCCGCCATGCCGAGACAGACGGTCGACACGTCCGGCGTGATGAGCTGCATCGTGTCATACATGGCCATCGTGGAGGTCACCTGACCGCCCGGAGAGTTCACGTAGAAGATGATGTCTTTCTTCGGATCCTGCTTTTCGAGGAAGAGCAGTTGCGCGATGACAGAGTTTGCCACGTCGTCGTTGATCGCCGTGCCGAGGAAGATGATGCGTTCCTCGAGGAGGCGAGAGTAGATGTCGTAGACGCGTTCGCCGAACTGCGTCTTTTCGATGACGGTCGGAATGAGCGTGTTCTGCGGCGTGAGTCGTCCTGCGGAGATTCCCTTGGAGACCGATTGAATCATGGGGTGCATAGATATGGGGTGGAGAAAGTTGTTGGTATGCAGTCTCTGTGTACGCAAGTAGTATAGCGAAACAGAGGCGCTTTCGGCAGTGTGCAAGCCGAGGTATCTGTGTTTCAATTGTCCAAAGAATAGTATTCTTGTCATGATGACTTCTTCGCATCCTTCGGCTCAAAACTGGCAATCGACATTGCGGGGCTTTCTCGATGTGCAGGTGAAGCGTCCGTTGATTGTCGTGCTGGGCCCGACGGCGAGCGGCAAAACCGGTTTTTCGATATTGCTCGCGCATCAATTGGGAAAAGAAGGATTGAAGCCTGAGATCGTCAATGCGGATTCGAGACAGGTCTACGAATTTTTGGATATCGGTACCGCGAAGATCACTCAACCGGAGATGGAGAGAGTGCCGCATCACTTGTTGTCCGTTCTGGATCCGAAAGAAGAGCTGACGATCGCGAAGTATCAGAAGGATGCGATGGCGGCGATCGACGAGATTCATTCGCGTGGAGGGCTGCCCATTTTGGTCGGCGGATCGATGTTGTATCTCAGCGCGATCATTGACGGTCTGCAGCCCGTGTCTTCTTCCGATCCCGCAGTGCGAGAACGGTTGAGTCGCGAATACGATGCGGATGCCGGGGTTACGTTGATGAAGCGTCTCAAGGAAGTGGATCCGCAGTCCGCCGCAGGCATTCCGAGGCAAAATAAAGTGTATGTGCTGCGAGCGTTGGAGATCTTCGAGTCAACGGGCACTCCGAAATCCTCTCAGCTCAAGAGGTCTTCGTGTCAGTATGATCTCCTCATTTTCGGCATCGACCGCGATCGGATGGAGCTCAACGAACGCATTGATGCGCGGACGAAACACATGCTCGACTCAGGCTGGATCGATGAAGTGAAAGCTCTGAAAGATCGCGGGTACGGCGCGGCGGATCCCGGCATGAAGAGTCACGGCTATCGCGAGATTTTCGAGTACCTCGAACGCGGCGGCGATGTGGAAGAACTTTCCGACAAGATTTCTCTGAACGTTCGTCACTACGCCAAAAGGCAGCGAACGTGGTGGAAAGGGGACGAGCGAATCAGCTGGATCAAGCCGTCAGAGCCAGCGAACGGATGAGCTTCAGGCGCTCGGCGATCGACTGTTGCGCCACGACTGCGATTTCTTTGTTGCGCCCCGTTTGTTCTTTCGTCAGATCCTGAAGCGCATCGTTTTTTTCCTCAAGCTTGTCTTCGAGCGCCGAAACGGAGTCCTGCGGAGTCAGCTTCGAAATTTCGGCGACTGAAGGCTCGCGCTGTTCCTTCGGGGTTTCCGGTGCTGCGTTTTGCGTATGAGACATGGGTGTTTGTTAGAATTTGAACACGTCGGCGTGGACTTCGATCCGTTGCTTCATTTCCCAGAGCTGCTCGATCATCGTGGCGAGCTGCGGACACGCATCGGGCGTCTGCTTTGATTTGTAAAAGTCGTAGATGTGACCGAGGAGGATCGCGATGTTCGGCATGTTCAGATCTGTCTTCGTTTTCCACTCCGGCTCCAAAGCGTCATACACATCCTTGTTTAAAAACGACTCGGGTTGCGTGAAGTCGATTGCGCCGCTCTCAAGGAGCTTCGAAATCGTCTGCACGAAATCTTTGTGCTCTTGATTCATGTCGCCTTTCATCGGAGCGCCGGCTTTTTTCTGGTCGGCCTCGCTCATCGTAGACGGGTTAGCCATCGTTTGTGCGAAATCATCCATACCGAACAGTATAGCATAATTTGGCTTCAGAATCATGCTTTTCCTTGCGTCTCATGAATACTCAGAGAGGGGCTGCGGACCAAATTCGCGTTCTGCGCGTGGATCGCTCGTGCGCCAAATGCGGCAAAGAGATCCGTTCGACTTACTCGCCAGATCGAGGCGAAACGGTGTACTGCGACGATTGCTACGTGAAGGAGGTTTTTTGATCAACGCCCCAAGCTCACTCCTGCGACCAGTGATACAAAGTAGGCATTGTTGCGGTGAACTTCTTGCACCACCTCCATCGCCGTTTGGGGATTTTTGTTCTTCGGATGTTCGCGACATTGGCGGTCGATCTTTGTCGTGGCGCGTAGCACGGGCGTCAGCGCATTGTGCTTGATCAGCAAATCAAACAAGTAACGTTCCATCGGACATTGCAGCACCAATTCCTTTCCTCTTGCCGCGGAATCGGCGAAACCTTTGTCTCGGATTTCGAACTGACGTGTCTCGTGGAGAAATCGCAATGCGTCCTCGATCACTTTTTCGTCAACGTTTTCCGTCGTCGCATGTGAGCCGCGCAATTTCAGCAAACTTCTGCACAGTGCGGCCAGCAACGTAGTAACCAGATTCGATGCGTTGAATTGCTTTCCGAACGCTGCAATGTCGTTTCTGAGCTCCGGCTTGGCGTACGACGCCATGTCGTTGGCGTACGCTTGCAGCGCCACGGAAAGGTAGACGCAGGCGAGATGCAAATCGGGCTTACTCTCCGTATAGCGAAGATAGGGGATCGTTTCCGACGGCTTGTAACGGAACGATGCACCCTTGCGTCGATCTTCAATTGAGCGTCCTTCTTCTCTTCGTCTCGTGAGGAGTACGAAAAGGCGAAGACGGCGGCCTTGGAGCAGTTTCTTCAGTCCACCGCGGGGCGAGAACACTTCCAACGACTGTATCCCGCGTTCCGTGACTTCTACCGCACCGTCGACCCGCATCAGGCGGAAGCGACGGCACAGCAGGCGACTGCCGACAAGATCGAACGCGAACACCTGGCCTTTCCCGACTTCGGCGTCTGGCTCCTTGAAGGCCGACATCTTCAATCCTAGACTCAATCGACTATTGGCAATTGCCGGACCTTTTTTACTTCGGCAGTATTGGCAGTCACCGGACCTCGTATTGGCAATCTCCGGACCTTTTCCCCGATACCGACACCTGAAGTTGGCCTGTCAGTGCGGCGAAAGCGGAGTTGTGAATCGCCCTACAAAGCGTCTTATCAAAGCGTTCTTGTTTACAAGCAAAGACCAGCGGGCTGAAGCCCGCCTGCTTGGAAATAAAGTACAAAGACCACGACGGACTGGCGGAGCAGTTCGTGTCGGACAACGACTCGGAGAAGAAGGCTGCCATCATCGCCCACGATGTTCGGCCGTAGGAAATTTGGTCCGCCGCTCGTTCCGCCGCAGTGCTCGGCATGGCTATTATCCCAGGCCCCTCCATCTGCCCCTACGGAACGAGGAAAGGAGTCTTCGGACCTCAGACGATCCGGCACCGCCTCGGGAGAGAACGCACATCGAACGAGGCGGGTTTTGTTTGCGCTTTCACAACAACAGGCCTAAAATGTCAACGGTGCTCTTTCAGAACACTCGCAAGGTTCAGGAACTGAGGCAAGCACTCTGCGCGTCCGAACGCGGGTAGTGCGCTTGCCTCAACGATGGAGACAGCCGCCTCTCCCCAGGCGTTTCGCTGGGGATCACTCCTTTCATGGAAAAAGGAGTTGTTATGAACAGTCGTTATTCTTTTGATGTTGGTTCTGTTCTTGGCATCGGTACAGCCGATGCGTCACCGCTCCCCGACGCTACAGATGGCGAGATCGTTCTCCGCATTGCGGAAGGTATCTCTCTCATTGGTCTTCGCGACAGCAATGTTGGGAAGCAACTGATGCACCAACAGGATTGGTACGGCAAATATGATTGGTGCCGGCAGGTTTTTCCTGCCGGTATCTACCGACTTCGAGTACTGCTGTTAGGAAGCTACAGCAAGACGTTCACCGAACAGCAGGCTTTGCTTGTCGAAGGCGAAGCAGTCGCCCCCGTCACGCTCGCGGCGGTGGCGCTCCTCTGCATGCAGCGATTGGGGCATCCCGATCCGCTTGCAAACAAATGGACTCTCTGTGCCGAACCGACCGCTACCGGCTACCGTGCCGCACTCATATGGGGCGGCGCACGGCTGCTCGTCAGCGACGTTTGGGACGACTACCGCATCTCGATCGTGGGGGTGTCGGTCCTCCGGACTTCCTGAGCCTTGAGCCTTGAGTCCTTGAGTTTTTGAACTCTCGGGACTCGAACCTTGACCGACCTGTGCTTTGCATAGGGCGGTTTTTTTGTGGTGCGCATCGATTCACACAATCATTTCCGAAGCGGCGGAATCTGAAGTCCGGGACAATAGCGCTACGCTGATTCCATGCAGTTTCTGGTGACCGTTCCGGCAAACAATGAACGCGGTCCACGGTACATGGAGAAGGCGCTGGCGGCGATCCATCAAGCAAGGTTGCGACGGCCGGTCACCTTCAGTTTCGGCACACACCAAGGCCAAATCGGGCTGTTCATCCATTGCCATCCGCGCGATCGAGAGACGGTCCTGGAGCCGATCATCGCCAGCTATCCGCAGAGTTCCATCGTGCCCGTCGATGAATTGTCTGTGACCGCAGCATTCGAGTCGTGGAGCACTGACATCGAACTGAAACCCGAACTGTTTCCGATTCTCCGTCATGCGCAGTTTGAAGACACGCTCAATCACAACTTTGCTGATCCCGTCAGCGGACTGCTGCGCGCCATTCTTCCCGATCAGTCGCTCGATTGTCGGATCGAGATCCATGTTCGCAGGGCGACGCGGCATCGAGCACATACGCACGGGCCGCCGTGCGTCTGCTCGATCGAGAGCTATTTCGGCATCATCATGGAATCGCCGCGTTCTTCGCACATCGCGTCACGCGCCCTCGCGGTTGGCGCATGGCATGGCTGCTCGGCATGGCGGCATGGTGCACGCCGCATCCCAGCCGCACGACCCTGGAAACTTCCACCAGCCGACAACACGATCGCGAAGAAGACTTGCAAGCCGCCGCCGAGAAATTGGGCGGGCATTTGTTCGAGACTCGCATTCGATTGACGGTCCAATCGCCGCCAGGATGCAAAACGCAGGCCACAGAGAGATTGCAACGCATGGCCGGATCGCTCGGGGCGTTCACCAAATCGCGACTGGCGACGTTTTCGGCGACGAAGCCACGCCGCGCTTCGCGGGCAAATAATCGCTCGATCTCTTTTCTCCTGTCTCACGAAGAACTTGCGACGTTGTGGCATCCGCCGACGGAAGCAGCACAGGCGGAACGCATGCAATCCAGTGAGTTTCAGGAGTTGGAAGCACCCGCCGTTCTCCATTCAGAAGGAGAAGGGACTGTTGTGCTCGGGCGCGTCCGCTTTCGCACGCGTTCGGGGCGCTGGTGGACGTCATGGAAAAACCCCGCCAAGACATCCTGGGCGACCTGTTTCAGGGGGGCATCACATACGGCGAGGCGGGGCAGTTTCTGACGCCGGAACCAATCTGCCAGATGATGGCCACCATGACCGTCGGCGATGTCACCGAAGACGAGGCGAGTTCCCGCAAGAATGTGTGCGACCCCTGCTGCGGTTCGGGGCGAATGCTGCTGGCCGTGGCCGACCTGAAACCGCACTGGGAATTCGTCGGGCAAGACGTGGATTTACGGTGCGTCAGAATGACGGCGATCAATCTCGCGCTCTGCAATTTGTACGGTTATGTGATCTGGGGGAACTCGCTGGGACTGGAAAAGAGACTCGTCTATCGCACGGGGTTCAATCTGCGCGGCGTGATTCGGGAAATCCCGGTTGAAGAATGTCCGGCCCCCGTTCAGCAATCCCTCAACGAAGCGACCGTGTCGCCGTCCCCCAGTCCAGATGCCACGCCTGCATTGACCAAGCCCGAAGGCGATGGCAAACCACCAACTCCCGGAAAGCAGCTCCGTTTGTTCTAGCATCATTGTTTCACGAGAGGTTATGAGTGTGTGTTTTCTCGTGATCGCGTGGGGTGTCGCAAAGAAGTTGAACAGGTGACCGTCGAGGTATACCATTGCGCCATTTCCAATCCCGCCCATGCATTCCTCCACATCTCCACCACCGTCAGCGTCACGCGACGACGGCGACATCATCATGCGCATCGCCGACAACGAAGAAGAAATCGCCAGGCTTGAGGCGATTGTGCATGATCTCAAAAGGCAGGTAGCGGACGACAAAGAGAAACTGCGACTCCGGCACATTCAGAAACCGTAGCGTGGCGCTCCGATTCTTTCTGGGATGCGCAGCATTTGGAATGGTCTCCGGTATGCGCCTATACTCTCGCCAACATTCAGAGCGAGTGAACAAAGCGTCTTCCGTCAGATCCCATGCCTCTGTCCAAAAAGCCGATCATCGAAGTTAAGAAACTAAACGTCATTTATTTTCCGGGAAAGAATAACGAAGTCCGTGCATTGACCGACATATCACTGGAGATCTATCCCGGTGAGTTCATCATCTTTTTCGGGCCATCAGGTTGCGGCAAGTCTACGTTGCTTTATTCGATCTCCGGGCTTGAAAGAAACATCAAGGGAGATATTTTCGTCAAAGGCGACAATCTCCGGACGCTCGGGGGAAAAAAGCGTGAAGCATTCCATCAAAAGACGATCGGCATGGTCTTTCAGGCATTTTACCTGATTCCATCACTGTCGGTGCTGCATAACGTGGTTCTGCCACAAATGGCGCTCAATATGTCAGTGGCCGATCGAGAGAAACTCGGGCACACGCTTCTGAAGCAATTCGGCGTATTCGAGCAGGCCAAGAAACTGCCGACTGAACTTTCGGGCGGCCAGCAGCAACGAGTTGCGATTTGCCGGTCCGTCATCAACAACCCCGACATCATTTTGGCCGACGAACCGGTCGGCAACCTGGATAGCAAATCATCCGACGAAGTGCTGAAACTCTTGCGGGAATTGAACGACATCCAGAAGAAGACCGTGATTCTTGTGACCCACGATCCGTCCCACATCCATCATGCTCATCGCGTGTTCTTCATCCGTGACGGGCGCATCAACCGCGTCCAGGTAAACTCCGAACAGGATCGAAAGCAATCGCCGGTGATGGCCGTCGCGCATTCGTCGCTGAGCGCCGAGCTGCAGGAGTGGGCCAAAACGCTTGCGCCGGAACTGTCGGGCGCAGGATCGCTCACCGACTTGCTCAATTCACGGCAACTGCTGACCGAGGTGCTGACCGGCATGACGGCAAAAGAGATGGCGTTGCTCGAAAACAGCGTGCAGGAATTGCTCCGCGGTAAGTCTTCGCCAAGACGGCTGTTCCATTTGCTGCATGACGAGAGCGAAAAAGGCGGCTTGCACTTTGCAAAGGCGAAGGCCGAACGCTGGACGAAAGAGATTGCGACTCTCGTCGCCGAACTCCGCCGGTTGCAGTCTCTCACCAAACACCGTCCGCCGAGCCGTGGTGCCTCGCAACTCGCCGCGGAAGCGCGAGAACTCCGCCGCTATGTACTGCGGTTCCGGCACCCCGCCATCCGCAAACCAGCCAGATTACTCGCAATCGACCGGATCATCGCGGAACGATTGAGCCGAAAGCTTGATCCCGTTGATTTCCGCAAGAAGCTTTCCCTTCCTCTCGCGAAAGGGGGAGCGGCTTTCGGTCCTGCTTCTGCGACAACCTTCGCCAAGAAAACGGAATCTCTGATCCTGCTCATCGGAGAACAACCCGATCCAAAAAAGCCGACACCGCCTCCGAATCCATGAAGATTTCCGACAATCTTCGGCTGGCGCTTCGCATGTTCAGAACCCGTCCGATGCGCACCTCGCTCACCATTCTCGGTGTATCGGTGGGTATCGGCACCGTGCTGTTTCTGGTGTCGCTGGGTTATGGACTCCAACAAACGATCTTGAACCGCATCGCGAACGCCGACACGTTGCTGGCGCTCGACGTCAGCGGCGGATCGGCCGCCGTCCAGATCACCGACGCGGCCATCGCACGCATCACCGCCATCCCGCACGTGCTGGAAGTCAGCCGGCTTGCGCAGTTTCATGGGCAAATTTCCCTTCACGGCATCAACACCGATGCGCAGGTGACGGCCATCGACCCGTCGTTTTTCCGGCTGGATGGCCAGACGGCCCTGGCCGGTTCGCTGTTCGATTCTTCAGCGACCGGCATCGCCGTGCTGTCGAGCGCTGCGGTCAAACTCCTCGGAACGGAACCGGACACCGCTGTTTCGCAGACCACGGCCCTATTCATTACGATTCCGCAGCAACTTCCGGACGGCACCGACGGGCAGCCACGTGAACTCTCGGGAGCGGCACTGATCGCGGGCGTCGTCGAGAATGATGATATAAGCGAGTTGTATGTGCCCCTGTCACTTTTGCAGGCGATGCATCTGCCGCGCTACGACAGGTTGAAGGTCAAAGTCGAAAGCAACTCGTCTATCGAGCAGGTGCGCAGCGACATCATGAGTCAGGGGTTTGTCGTGTCGTCGCTCGGTGACACGATTGACCAGGCGAACCGTATCTTCAGCATCGTGCAAATCGTCCTCGGCCTCTTCGGTCTGGTGGCGCTCATGGTCTCGGCCATCGGTATGTTCAACACGATGACCATCACGCTTCTGGAACGCACCAACGAGATCGGAATCATGCGCAGTATCGGCATTACGCGCCGCGATATCCGCAGCATGTTCCTCGTGGAATCGATGCTGATGGGCTTTCTGGGCGGAGTTACCGGACTCGTCATGAGCACCGTCGGTGGCACTGTCGTGAACTTCCTACTCAATCTGCTGGCCCAGCGTTATCACGGCCCGCACGTCGATGTCTTTGTGACACCGCTCTGGTTTGCGACAGTCGTCATTGTCTTCTCGACGCTCATCGGATTCGCTACCGGCATCTATCCGTCCTACCGCGCGTCCAAATTAAACCCGCTCGAAGCGCTCCGGTACAAGTGATCCGGAAGAAGCATTGTAAGCCAGTTGGGGTTTGGTGGTTTTTCATTTACAAGTTCGTCAATTAATAGTCCTGTATACGTTTGCGGCGATACAGAAAGAGTGTTTTATGCTAAAATACTCGGATTGCGTAACAAACATCCACACACCAATTGGCTCGCGCGAGTCCAAAACAATCGGCTTGCAACTGGGGTTCTGCTGTGTGCGGTCGCAACACTCACGCTCGTTGGTGGCCATGCGCTGCTGGCCTCCTCCGAAACGAGTTCAGTTGTCCCACTGCCTGATGACGGTGTAGTGGCATCCGGCGTCCCGATCGGCTCGGAATCTTCTGACTCGGCACTCGCTGAGGCTGAGCCGTCTTCGTCCGGGAATGTATCCGCCGTTGATGAGCCACCGCTGGCGACGTCTTCGGCGTTCTCCGGCAGTATTGTGACGAGTGCTTCCTCGTTGTCCGAGATTGAAAGAAGTGGCGTTGCCGAGGCCGATTCTCCAGGGGCGTCCGCACCCACGGTTACTTTGGCCCACGAAGCAAATACCAAACAGCAGACCGGTTCCAATCCGACGTTTTCCATCGCCGCAAGCCGGCTGGTTGCCAGTGCGGCTGAGGTGCAAGACCGCCTTCACGTGACGGTTACGGATGAAAGCGGTGATCGGCTCCCTGTCTCGATGCTCGTCACGGATGTAGCAGCGGGCGGCGAGTCGGCCTCTCTCATCCCGCAGGCTCCGTTCCGACCAGGCATGTACCATGTCGTGCTCTCCCTGACACCATCACACGGTGTCAGGAATCTCGTTGCCGAATTCTTCGGCGGCAACGAACTGACCCTCTTCGATGGATCGTTACCGATCGGCCTCTTCACCATGAACGCAGACTCGAACGCGTATGCCGTCGGGGATCATGCCACGGTGGCATTCGGATTGGCGGATGCAACCGGAAAGCCGCTTTGCGAGGCTGACATTACGCTGACGGTGACACGTCCTGACGGTTCCACCGTGACACTCGGAACCGAGGACGGCGGTATCGATCGCCATGTCGGGTGCCTGCCTCAGTCGCCGATGCATCCGGCGGATGCTGACGTGACGCTCACATTGAAGCAGGCCGGCACATACCACCTCGTCGCGCGGGCAGTGACACCGGAGGGCGAACGCATCACAAGTCTGTTGCTGGCAGTAATGAATCCAGAGCCGGATGTCCGGATTGCCCGCAGTACCGTCAACCGTACGATGCCGAACTCGGCGCAGGATATGCACATCACCATCACGCCGTCGGTTTCCTTTGTCGGTACCGTCACTGACACGGTCCCCGCCGGGTTCACCGTCTCGGATGCTTCGACCGGTGGAGAAGTACAGCGTTCAGGCGATAGCACTGCCGTCGCGTGGACCCGCGCGTTTACGGCGGGTGTTCCAGTGATGCTTCGCTACAGCTTCCGGGCTCCTGCGGCCAAGCCGCTCCATGCCGTCTTTGGTCCGCTCTCTGTGCGAGGCGACCGTACCGGCTTCGAGCCGGAACCATTTTCTTCGGTCATGTCCGCTCCGCCCGTCGTCATCACGCGGCCGGAAGAGGAAACGAGTGCTGACGCCGACACCGGACTTTCCACATCAGCCGACACGTCTTCCGTTGCTGATCCGGAAATGACCGTCGTCCCGACTGATACGGAATCCGCTCCAGCGAACGCGCCGCAGGAGTCGGCGAAATCATCCGCGACAACAGAGTCCATGAAATCCGGCACCGGAGTGAGCCTGTTCGATCGCATCGAGCGCCGGTTTGCCTCACTGGTGACTGCGACACTCCGTGTCGAACCGGCCGAGGCGCAATCCACTCTCCGCGTGAGTGTTGATGAGTATCGTTCGTGGGAGTTGCTCTCGCTTACCGCTCCGGATCGGCCCCTACAGGACACGACGACAACACTGACGCTCGACCCGATTTCCGATGAAGTTGTACCGTCGGGAACGCCGGCAGCATTTACGCTCCTGCACGTGAATCTGACGGGCAGTAACCTGCTCGACTCTCGCGGACACCTGAAAGATTCCGCCGCCCTCGCCGCAATCGCGGCTGCCGTCACATCGCGCGATGACCTCACCCGCGCGGTGGTGCAAACCATTCTTCAGGACTCGGCCGCCGACGTGGCGGAGGCGGTATCGCAGGATTCCGTCGCCGCAGGCACCATCGAACATGCGTCGGATGCGACAGTCTCGATGAGCCGTCGCGATGTCATGATCCGGCAAGCCGTACTCGGAGCATTCCGGAAAGACACGGTGCAGCAGGAAATCGCGCAGGCAGTAGCGGAAAGCCCCGCCGTCGCCGCTGTCGCCGACCAGCTCATCACCGATGACCTGAGGCAGGCCGTGATGACTGCCGCCGCGGCCGATCCGGCGACCATCCCCTCGGCCCTGAAATCCGCACTCGCCAAGGAAAATCCGCAAGCGGTCGATGTCCTACACGATGCCGTGCTGGACTCGGTCAAGGTTCAGACCCAGACCATTGCCGACGCGGTGACCAACCAGAACGGCAGCATCGCGCAGACTTCCCGTCCCCTGATTGAAGTCACGATGACGGCCAAGAACGGCCGCCGCTTCACGCCAGACTTCCATTTCCAGAAAGGATCTGTCGTGCTCGTGGTGGAACCGGAACGCAGCTTTGCACCGGGCCTTTACACCATCGAAGTCACGGTCACGAGTCCGCTCACCGGCGAGAGCCAGACGCTCACGCAGGATTTCGCGTGGGGCGTGCTCGCGATGAACACGAATCAGGACCGCTACGAACCGGGCGACGCGGCCCGTATCGACATGGGCGTGCTCGATGACAGCGGTGAGATCGTCTGCTCAGCCGATCTCACCCTTGCCATCACGTCGCCATCCGGAGAGGTCGCCACACTCTCGACGCAAGACTCGTCGATCCAGACCACCGGCACGTGCGGGAAAAAACAACCTGGCTTCATCGAGCCGGATTTCCAGACGTATTTCACACTTCTTGAATCAGGCGTGTACCGACTCGCACTCACCGCAGCGACTCCAAACGGTAGCCATACTATCAACTCCACGATCAACGTCGGGAACGTCGCTCCTGTCACGGTCTCGCGCACCGCGGCGACCCGACTATGGCCGTTCGCACTGAGTCCGATGACCATCGGCGTCACGTTCCATGAAGACTTTACCGGAACGATCCGCGACAGTGTGCCGGAAGGATTCATCGTGAAAAACGTAAGCGGCGGCGGCAATGTGAGCAAGCTGAAGCAACTCCCCGATGGTTCCGGAAGCGGGCATACCATCGCTTGGAATGGCTCGTGGCATGCAGGGGAAAAGGCGACGTTCACCTACGACTATGACGCACCGGATATCTCGCCCCAGTTTTATCTCATGGGGCCGCTGACACTGTCAGGCGACCGGAAAGCAGACTACGCCGAAGCCCGCACATGGCAGATTGCGAATGATCCCGGTTCGCTGAGCGTCACGGGAAAAGTCTATTCCGACGCTAACGGCACCGTGCCACTTTCTGGTGTGACCGTGGCAGTGTCCGTCAACGCGGCCGCAGCGACGACGACAGCCGTCGATGCAGGCGGCCAGTTTACCGTCAACGGACTCACACTCACGGGCGGTTCCATCATTACAATGTGGATCGATGGCCATGCGACGCACAAGGCTGTGACCGTGTCGCTTGGTTCCGGTTCCAGCATGACAGGCTTCACGCTCATCAAAGACAGCTTGATCGTAAGGTCCGGAACCGGTGCGGGATACTCACCCGTCGTTACGTCGCATCACCTGTCGATCGCCACGCGCAGCAATAGCTCCGATGCCGACATCTCGGCGATTTTCACAAAGAGCAGCGACAACATCACCGTGCCATCCGGCAAACGCATGACACTCTGGAACACCGGATCAATCCTGAGCATGAGCGGAACCTTGACGGCAGATCGCCTGCACCTGCAGCGTGGAACGTTGCGCCAAGGCAGTAATGCATTCACGATTAATACTGCGTACACCCAGAGTGGGGGAATGTTTGCGGGAAGTAGTGGGGGATCGGCAATCACAATCACCGGTACGTATTCGCTTCGTGGAGGAACATTTATCAGTACGAGTGGGACGTTGACGATAACGAACAGTGGTCCTACGGCCACTCTTTTTACAGTCGGAGTTGGAGGAACATTCACTCATAATTCCGGCACCGTCAATTTTACCGGAGGTGATACAAGCGGTTCGATCTATTCCATGTCTCTCGGCCAGGCACTTAATTTCAATAATCTTACTGTTAATTTTCGAGTGGACTATTCCAGTGCCACACTTAATGTACCTAATGGACAGACTGTAAACGTCTTAGGCACGTTGACACAAAGTGCTGGGTATCTCACAGGCACGTATAATTTGTATGGAAACTTAGTGATTGGCAGTGCCACGGTAGGTGGCGGAAGTGGTATTATTAATTTTACTGGATCTTCACCTCAAACCTATACCTCAGGTGGTGGAAGATCCGCAGGAATAACTATCAATAATTCCAATGGGGTTACACCAGCTAGTGGCACAACCAGTCTTTATATTGTTAATGGTACATTTAATCTAAATTCGGGAAGCTTCACCGCGCCTTCGGGAACTCTAACTATTTCTGGAGTCGCCACCGGTAATTATTTTACAGTTGCCACTGGGACAACCTTTACGCACAACGCTGGCACTGTCATGTTTGTCGGGGGCGATACCAGTGGCCCTATTTTTTCATTTTCTCTTGGCCAGACTCTAAATTTGTACAATGTGACGATCAATCCACGCGGCGACTATGGCAGTGCCACAGTTAATATACCCAGCGGGCAGACTTTAAATGTATTAGGCACACTTACCCA
The DNA here is from genome assembly GCA_043776335.1 of Candidatus Peribacteria bacterium. Taxonomy (GTDB): domain Bacteria; phylum Patescibacteriota; class Gracilibacteria; order Peribacterales; family Peribacteraceae; genus SICN01. The sequence continues at coordinate 14,291 of JAYVRL010000052.1, forward strand.
TAGCGTAGGGTACATAACTGGTACTTGGAATGCTAAAGGTAATGTAGTCATCAGCTCCACTCTTGGAGGCACTGCCGCTCTTACCTTCTCTGGTACTGGTTCTCAATTGCTTGATCGTAAAGGAACGGTGACGACGGGTACTTGGACAATCGCCAAACCTACTGGCACCGTCACCCTCTCTGGCGCTCTCTCGCTCAATACCTCTGGCCAAGACCTCACACTCACGGGTGGAACTCTTAACCTCAACGGTTACAACCTTGCCGTCAATGATCAGTTTACCGTCGGCACAGGAACAACTCTTCGCCTCCATGGGAATGAGACGCTCACGGGCGGGCCGGACTACCTCCAGCAGAACTCCACGGTGTGGTACGACGAATCCTCCGCAACAAAGGTGATTCGCACGTTCACGCCGGCCTACCAGAATCTCGTCATCAGTTCGACGGGTTCGGCCGTCTATCGGCCACAGACATCCGGCCTCGGCCTCAAGGGGAATCTGACGATCTCGGGAGGCACGCTGCAGGTCAACGGCGGGCAACCAATCAGCCTTTCCGGATCGTGGCTCAGGAGCGGCAACGGCACATTCTCGGCCGGCACCGGAACGGTGACGCTCTCGGGAACGTCCGCGGGCAAGACAATCATTGGCGCGACGACATTCAATAATCTCACAGCCGGACGTGCAGGCGTGTGGACCGTGTCCGGCAGCACGCAGACCATCGGCGGAACGCTCACCGTAAATGCCGGACAGTTGGTGGTCGGAAGCAATGCCGGACTCGTCACGACTGGCATTGGCACGAACGTGTCGATCGGTGCATCGGGCAAACTGAGTAATAGCGGCACATTGACGCTTGCCGGTGCCGCCTCACCGATTTCAAACGCGGGAGTCTGGAACAACGCTCCAGCGTCTCATGTCTACCTCACGGGAACGGCGGGTGACGCGGCCGTCACCGTGCCGAGTGCGACGTACGGCAACCTTCATATCAACAACACCGGCAGCACGTTTACTTTGGGAGCCAATCTGTCAGCCAACGGGCGCATCGCACTCGATGCGGGGACGCTCGACATCAGCGGCAGCAACTTCACGATCTCCGCCGCGGGCTGGAGCGACACTGCGGCAGGGGACCAGTTCAACGAACGAAGTGGCACCGTCATCTTCAGCGGCAGCGGAACAGTTGCGACCAACGAGCCGTTCAGGAACGTGAGCTTCACAACGGCAAATGCGGTTCATACGCTCGCATCGACCCTGTCAGCCAGCGGAACGCTATCGGTCGTCGGAGGAACGACGGCTCAGGGTGCATACGCCGTCACGGCATCTGGCTTCATCGTGCAAGGCGGCACGTTCAGCGGCGGCGGGGCGCTCACCGTACAGCACAATGCAACGATGACGGGCGGTACGCTTACCGCCCCGTCTGGACCGTTTCGGGTTTCCGGCAATTGGCTCAAGAAATCCGCAGCGACGTTTACGCCGGGCACGAGCACGGTGACGCTGAACGGTACCAACCAGACGGTGAGCGGTTCGACGACATTTTACAATTTCACCAAGAGCATCACATCGGCAGATACCCTGAACTTCGCCGCGACTACGACGCAAACAGTGACGAATGCGCTGACGCTGAATGGTGCAGCCGGCAACCGTTTGAGTCTCCGAAGCACCCAGACAGGTACGCAGTGGAAGATCGATCCGCAGGGAACACGTACCGTCTCCTATCTTGACGTCAAGGATTCAAACAACCTCAACGCGTCGCCGGTGAACTGTTCGACTGGATGTGCCAATTCCAGCAACAACACGAACTGGTCATTCCCTGTGCAGGGCACCGTGTATACGGATGCCGGAGTGACGGCGATTGGAGCCAGTCGCACCGTTGCCGTGTCCATCAATGGTTCCGCGGCAACCACGGGGGCCACCGATAGCTCGGGAAATTTCTCCATCAATCCCGGCACCGTGCATACCGGAGATGTCCTGACGATCTACTTGCAGGGAAACGCCGAGAAAGGAGTGACTGTATCCGTCAATCACGGCACATCACTGAGCGGATTCCAAATCTTTCAGAACACTCTCGTGATCCGTAACGACAATGGTGGCTCCACGACGAACGCGAATCTTTCGACCGCGGCGGGCAACGGCGACAGTGGTATCTCGGCGATCTATACCATCGCAGGCAACTCGCTCACGATGACGGCGGGGAAGACACTCTACGTTCTTGCGGGGCACACATTCGCCCCCGGTGGGCCAGTGAACGCGGTCCACGTCACGAACGCCGGTACATTTACGATGGGCAGCAATGCAGTTTCCGTTTCCGGCAACTGGACGAACACCGGTGCGGTAACAGGCAGCAACACCGTGACGTTCACGGGCACGGGTGCGAGCACCATCACCTCCGGCGGATCGGCGTTCGCGACGATCGCTCTCAGCAAGTCGGGCGCAACAGTAATGGCCGGCGACAGTCTGGCTGTGAACAGCTCCCTCACGATCAACACCGGCGCGACCCTCGACATGCACGGCAAGGGGCTGACGGTGTCCGGCACGTTCACCAATAACGATACCCTGAAAATGCTCGGTTCGGAGACCACGTCCCTGACCAATGACGCCGCCCGCGGAACGACTATCTTTACGGGCACCGGCACGTATCCGTCGCTCGCGGGTCTTACGTCATTCCACAATCTGACGTTCTCGGCTGCGGGAACGTGGTCACTCGGTGCTTCAACGACAGTGAGCCGCACGCTGACAATCACCGCCGGAACACTGAAGGAGAACGGCAAATCGCTGTCCGTGGGAGGCGACTGGTCGGATAGTGGCACATTCAGCGGCACCGGCACGGTGACATTCACCGGCGACGGCACGATCACAGAGCCTCGTCGCTTCTCATCCCTGACGGTCCGCGGCACAAATGCGACCGTCACGCTGGGGTCTGCTCTCAACGTATCCGGCTCACTTCTGATCCAGCGAGGACTTCTTGCGATGGCGAACAGGAACGTCACGGCATCCGGCTTCCTGCTCGGCGGCGGTGATCTCTCCGGCGGTGCCGCCACGCTGACGGTACAGCATGATCTCACGATGACCGGCGGCACGCTCACTGCTCCGTCCCTGCTGCGGGTTGGCGGTAACTGGCTTAGGAAATCAGCATCGACCTTCGTTGCAAATAGTGGGACTGTGACGCTAAACGGCACGCAACAGACGCTCTCCGGTTCTACGACCTTCTACAACCTCTCGAAGTCGGGTGGCTCGGGTTACACCCTCACGTTTGCCCGAGGAACGACACAGACCGTCGCAGGCACATGGACGGCAGTCGGACAGAACGGTGGCAATCTCCGTCTCGTCTCATCACAGAACGGCGGTCAGTGGTACATCGATCCCCAGTCCGTCCGCACCTTGCAATACATCATCCCCATCGACAGTAATAATGCGAATGCAACAACCATTCTCTGCAGCAACGACTGTACGAACGGCGGCGGAAACACAAACTGGGCGTTCCCCATTACCGTCACGGTCTATACGGACTCCGGCACAACGCTTGCTGGTGCGGGCGTCACGGTCGCGGTCGCGGTCAACGGTGTCGCCGGAACCAAGGCCACCGCCGTCACCAACGCACAGGGAGTCGCCACGTTCACGTCAACGAGCGTGAGCAGTAGCGACATCCTCACCGCTTGGCTCGATGACGGAGCCACACAGGGCGTCAGCATCACGAAGACGAACGGGACGACGCTTGGATTTCAAATCTACGCGGACACATTGCAGCTCTCACAGGAAGCGGGCACACGCATCACTTCCTCGGATGTCGGGACCGGCACGCTCCTGAACGACGCGGATATCAACGATCTGGTGACCTATCAGTATACATCCGGATCGGGCCACTATCTCACGATGCCCGACTTCTCGACGCTGCGCATCAAAACCGGCTCCAACTTCGAGGCCACAGGCAATGCCTCGCTCTACAACGTGGACATCAACGGTACACTCACGATGGGCACATGGGACATGACCGTCCGCGGCTCCTGGGATGCAACGGGAGGTTCGTTCTCGGGAGACAACAACGTCACCTTCCAGACCGACCGCCCCCAGAGCATCACCAGCAACGGCAGCTCGTTCCACGACGTCACGTTTGCGATTCCGCATGAGGGGGCGCTCGGAACTTGGGTCACGACGGATCAGATCAGCATCACCAGCACTCAAACCATCAACATCACCAGCGACGTAAGCAGTTTCTCCGGCCCGCAAATCAGCAACATCTCCGTGACGGCGAACGATGCGGCCGCTGTCGTTCGATGGAACACGAGTCAGACCGCCTCCTCCAGACTTCTCTACGGCACGAACTCCGGCGCGCTCGCGAATGAACTTACCGACGCCAACCTTGACTACGAGCACACCTTGGACTTGTCGTCTTTGACGCCGAGCACGACGTACTACTACCGGATCATCGCAACCAACAATATCGGCCAGACAACGACCGGTTCGGTGTTCTCGTTTAACACGCTAAGTAAGCAACTTACCCAAGTCGATGTCGACAACGCTGCGTCGTCGGCAGCCGCGACAGCGATGGCGGCAAGCCAATCATCGACGGCGAGACAGAGCGGAGGCGGCGGAGGGGGCAGCGACCGGAACTGTGCCAGAGCGCGCATCACCATGAATGACGTGAAAGTGACTCCGAATCCCGATCAAGGGACTGCCGACGTGACGTGGAGGACAAACAGTAAGGCCCTTTCACTCGTTCAATTCGGCAAGGAGTCTCTGCAGGAGCACGGCATGAGCGATCCGATCAACTATGTGACGGATCATTCGTTGACGCTGGCCGGCATTGCTCCCTCCGTAGATTATCGGCTTAAAGCCTATGCGATCGACGCATGCGGTAACGTCGCGTCCTCCGATGAGCTGACATTCAGGAGCGGCAGCGGTTCAGTGTCGCAGCTTCTGGACCAACTTCATGGGGCGGCCACTGACAGTGAGTCGATCAAGCGGGCGTTGGCACTTCTTTCGTCTCTCACGTCGTCGATGACGGTCAGCGAGCAGAAGAAGACGTTGCTCGCTCAGACAGAGTCCATCCGGGATCTCGCCAACGCGATTCCGGGGCCGATCTTGTCCGGTGAACCGCGGGTCATCGTCACGGACACGTCCGCGACCATCAACTGGGTCAGCGATGAGCCAAGCAATTCGCTCGTGGACTTCAGTCCGGACGATGGTTTCACCCTTGGAGCATACGCGTCCACGATTGGTGATCCGGAAGCGGACTCCGTGGCGCACCAGGTGACGCTCATCGAATTGACGCCCAACAAGACGTATCACTATCGCGTGAAGAGTGCGACGAAATTCGGTACGCAGACCTTGTCGCACGACTATACGTTCAAGACGCTCGCGCAATCAGCGGAAGTGAAGGCATACAGTATCGACGTGCTCTCGCCCAGCAGTGCCTCATTCATGTGGGAAACGAACGTGCCGGCTGACGGCCGAATCGTTCTGACTCCGTACAAGGGTGGCAAACTGCTGAGCGGTCAATCAATCACCCTGTCCGAACATGCGATTGGATTCGCGCACAGAATCGTTGCCGACGCCATTGAAGGCGGGACTGTGTATCAAGTCGAACTTTCTGGAAAGACTGCTGGTGGGACGGTCGTCACCAAGACCATTCCGTCCTTCGCCACGACGAAGCAGATACTCGCACCTCAGATTGCCCGCATCCAGACCGACGCGAGCCTTTCGCCGGGCAAGGACACCCGCATCCAGGTCGTCGTGTCGTGGGCCACCGACAAACGCTCCACGAGTTCCGTCCATTATCAGAAGGGCGTCGCAACCGATGGGGATGCGGCCATCGCCACGCAGACGCCCGCCGATCCGTCATACGTCTTGAAGCACGCCGTGATTCTTGGCGGCCTTGATCCCGGAACGGTTTACAGTTTCCAGGTCGAGAGCATGGACGATCAGGATCACTCAACGACGTCGAAGATCTTCACCATCCTCACTCCGCGTGTCCAAGCCAGCGTGTTCCAGGTCATCACGCAGGAATTCGGCAAGGCATTCGGATGGCTGGGAAATCTCGCGCTGTAAACTCCCGCGTGCGTCATTAACTCCGCACTGTCAGCGACACTGCGTCCATTACGTCTTGCGCTGCTGTTTTCCCCCGTGGCACGCTCCTGGAGTTCTGTCGAAAGTCGGCAGAACTTCGCCTGAGCGAATCGCTCATTGGACCACAGGGAGACTGTTCGATGCTCGTGCAATTGAACGACGGGAAATGCCGCAGTTGCGGCGGCCAGTTGGAGATCACTGGCGCGGACGACGCCACGATGGACGTCGAGTGTACCGAGTGCGGAGACGACTACACGGTCGAGCCGGATGCCTTCAACGATGGCGGCAAACCGACTGTGCTCGAATACGAAGCGGATAGCGAACTCCGTGACACTGAGCAGATTCCGCTGATGGAGGACGGCGGCATCGAGGCATTCATTCGCCGTGAAGTGCTGCCCCACGTGCCCGATGCCTGAATCGACGGTGAGCAAGGCGACGAACATTTAGCATCTTTTCGGCAATCGCTTGCGGATCATACGTGGACTGCCATCATCGACGAATCACGTCCAATTTTGGACGAAATGTACCGGACGAAAGGCGTATGGAACGTCGATCCGCTACTTCCCGTGGTGCGCAAGATGTTCCACGCGATTGGGGTTTTTCCCAAATCCCAAGGCACCGGCATCTGGATTGATGTGCCATGACATCGAGTTGGTGCTGTGTCCCGACTGGTCGTTGGGTTGACTGGCCGAGAACTCAAGTGCGCCTCTCTGCACGTTCATAGATGTCCTTGCGATGTCCGATCGCGACGATTTCAACCTGAGTGCTCTCTCGCACGGCATAGATGATGCGATACAGGCCGACTCGATGCATCCGGTAGCCCGCGAGCGGTCCAACGAGCGGTTTCCCGATTGCCCAGTCGTCGAAGATTTCCCGGCAGCCTATAAGAATCGCCCGACGCAATGGTCTCGGCAACTTCGCCAGATCATGCTCCGCAGAAGCCCGGAAGGCCATCTTCACCATAATCTGGCGAGAACTTTCTTGGCCGGTATCAGCCGATCATTCTTTGACCGGCGCTTTACCTCTTTGACGAAGGTTTCGCTGAAATCCCCATCGTCCAATTGCAGCCCGCGTACAATGAGTTGAACGGCCTTGGTCGCCTGCGGGAGATCGTCCCGCAAGGAAAGTCTCGCCAGAGTAATGGCAAGGTGCTTGGGAAGTGTGAGATTGAGGCGCTGTTTCGACGTGGGCACGGGTGGCGGGGAGATCGGTGTAACACCAGTGTAACACCACTCGGCATGCAGCGCAAGTCGCACCGCCGCGTCTCAGCCCGTTCAAAGCACAATCCTCTCGATTTCGTCGAGCGTGATGTCGTCGCTCGTTCGGTCATACAGCTTGGTCGTGGTCGGCGATTCGTGCGCAGCGATGCGTTGGGCATGCTCCAGCGTCCCGCCGTTCAGCAGATATGCGGTGATCCCGGTCGCCCGGAACGTGTGGCAGCAGATCGCAGGAGAAATCTGGGCCTGGCGCGCCCTGCGTTTAATCATCGCCAGTGCCTCACGTCGATCCAGACGACGATCCGTCAGATTTCGGTGCGAATCAATCGACCGAAAGAGGGGAGTCCCTTGTTCGGATCCGTATTTGCGATTACTTTGGAAAACGCTTTGTGAGCATCCTGTGCTCGGAGTGGGACGAGCGGGGGCAAAAAGTGCAAGCCGCTTCGACGTACTCTGCGACGAGATCCGGATGAGCGATGCGGTAGGCCATGTCCGAAAACTTCTTCCCTTCATTCGCGTGGACTTCCGGCAAGCGCAGGTCTCTGAGCATTGTCTCGATCACTCTTTCACGGCACATGACGCTGACATCGCCGATGCCGTGCTCATTGAGGTCCGTTCCAAGTGAGACCATGCGGGCATCTAGTTTTTCGGCGAGTGTGGGTGGTGTCTGATTCATAAGGAGCATATTATAAACTATTTATAGAGTATGTATACTCTCCATTTTTGCGTGTTGGCATCTGCAAAGCCTTTTGCGGGTGTACAATCATCCACGTGCGACTCGCTGATCCGCTAACGACGGCACTCCTCAAAACCACGCAGCCCTTCATCGACGGGCTTTTGGCCATGAATCTAAGAACTGTTGAGGATCTGTGTTTGTATTTGCCGCGCACGCACGAAGACGTGAATCAGGTCACGAGCATTCTCGAGGCACCCTTGAATGAGAAAGTCAGTCTGCGCGGCACCGTTCATCAGTTGAAACTCGTGCGCACTCGTACGCGGAAAGTGTTGGTACAGGCGCAGTTTCTGGATGAAGAAGGGAATGCGGCGCAGGTCGTGTGGTTCAATCAACCGCACATCATGCGGATGCTGAAGGACGGGCAATCCGTCACGCTCGCCGGCAAAGTCGTCGAGAACGGATACAAGCTCCAGATTCTCAGCCCGATGTTCGAGGATGCGAAGAAGACCGCATTGCAAGCGGGGGATATTCGACCTGTGTACTCACAGACGGAGCAGATAAGCAGCAGATGGCTCCGTGACAAAATATTGCTGATGAAAGATGTGATGAAGACGCTACCGGAGACGTTGCCCGAAGAAGTCGTCAAAGAAGAAGCGTTGATCTCACGCGCCGATGCGATTTTCGAATTGCACTTTCCGACGACACCCGAGCGATTGGAACAAGCGAAGCAACGCATGGCCTTCGCGGAGATGTACGGCGTGCAAACGGAGGCGTTGGAGCGCAAAAGACAGTGGCAAGGGGAGCGTCAGGATCGCCTGAAAGTGCCGATGAACGTGGAGCTCATCAAAGCGTTCTTCGAGTCGTTGAAGTTCACGCCGACGGGCGGCCAAAAGGTCGCGATCTACGAGATCTTGAAAGACATGGAACAAGACCGATCGATGTCGCGCTTGCTCGAGGGCGACGTCGGCTCCGGCAAGACGCTCGTCGCAGTCGCCGTGATGGCCAACGTGCTCGCGGCCGAAGGTCAGTGCGCGCTCATGGTGCCGACGGAAGTGCTCGCCAAACAACATGCCGTGACGATCTCGAGACTCCTCGTGACGTTTCATACGTACCTGCAGAGCGAGGCGTTCAAGAAAAAAGGGGCGCAGAGCGCGCATCTTCAGTCACTCAGATCTCCGAGCGTGGCGCTCCTCACGGGTTCCACGGCGCAGAGCGAGGCTGATGCGACCCGCAGGAGTCTCGCCGCGGGGCTCATCGACGTCGTCATCGGCACGCATTCGCTCATCGAAGACAACGTGCAGTTCAAGGATTTGAAACTCGCCATCGTCGACGAGCAACATCGTTTCGGCGTGGCGCAACGGCAACGTCTCAAGGACAAAGGCAATCCGCACTTTCTCGCGATGACCGCGACGCCGATCCCGCGGACTCTCGCGTTGACGGCGTACGGAGATCACGATCTGTCCGTGCTTCTCGAGAAGCCGGGTCAGCGCAAGAAAATCATCACGAAGGTCGTGCCGCCGGCCGAGCGGACGACGATCGAACGGTTCATCGATCTGCAGATCGCGGAGGGAAGGCAAATCTTCGTCATTTGTCCGCTCATTTCACAATCGAAGGAGGAGACGCTCGAAGACGTGCGCAACGTGGAGGAGGAAGAAGCGCGGCTGAAAAAAGAATTCCCGCATCGTCGCATCGCGAAACTGCACGGCAAGATGACGCCCGATGAAAAGTCGCAAGTCATGGCGGATTTCAAAGACAAGAAATTTGATATTTTGGTGTCCACCTCGGTCATCGAAGTCGGCATCGACGTGCCGAACAGCACGATCATCGTCATTGAGGGAGCCGAGCGATTCGGCCTGTCGCAGCTGCATCAGTTCCGCGGACGCGTCGGACGCAGCGACTATCAGAGCTATTGTTTTCTCCTCACGACCTCCGTCGGACAGGCGAAATCAGAACGATTGAGGGCCATGGAGGAACATGACTCCGGGTTCATGTTGGCTGAGATCGATCTGAAGTTGCGCGGCCCCGGCGAGCTCTTCGGTCTGCGCCAGAGCGGCATTCCCGAGCTGCAGTTCGGCGGGCTTCTGAATGTGGAACTTGTCCTCAAGGCGAGGAAAGCCGCTGAACGGACGCTCGGAATGCTGACATCAGCGGATCATCGTCCTTCGAAGCGCGTCGCGGTCGGGCATTGAGCCGAGACTCTTGCTCGCGAGCGGGCGTTCTTTGCTACTATTGGATCCGAGGCCCATGGAACTCACCAGCACTCAGCAAGATCTCGCGGCGACGTTGTCGCAGCACGCCAAAGATGCTTGCGAACTGGTCGGTTTGAAGTGCCAGAAATGCGAACCCCAGCATTTTTACCTGACCGTGTATCGCTATTACGGTCGCGTGCAGGGCATGTCTGCGGAAGTGGATCGATGCATCGATTGGTGCATGAGCAAGGGGAAACTCGTTTTTTCGGCGCAGCGATTTGGCAATTGGTGCGCCAACAAAGTGAAATGGACGAAAGAAGATGAGATCAAAAAAGCGGAAATGGACAAATTGAAGAACGGCACCGAGTACCAGCGTGCGGATTACGAGCGCAGAATGGCGCTGAGGCGGTAGGATCATTCCGCATTCGCTTGCCCGAACCATGTGCAAACCGTGAACAGGAGCATCGCGGCGGGGATCATCATCTGGCGGTAGTAGGATTCGGCATTGAGGAGGAATTGCACGTTCGGCGTGCAGAGATAAATGAAGAGCACTTCAAGGAAAACAATCATTCCCCACGCAAGCAACGCGCTTTCGATTCGCCTTTTTATGTTCGTTGATTTTGCAAGCTCGACGATCATCCACGTCACGGCGACGACGAGCACGTACCATGTGATGCCGAATGATCCGCGATCGAAGAGTCCGAAGAATGCTTCGCTCATGCCTTCCGGATGGAAGCCGAAGGTCGTGTCGCCGCTGTGCGGAGTCAGGAGCATGCCTTTGGAAAGTGCGAACATCTGCCACGGGATCGAGAGTGCGATCGCGACAATGCCGCTTCGCACGGCTTCTTTTTGACGGTTGCGATCGAAGAATGTGATGAGCGTGATCGCAAGCAGCCACGGAACGAGAGCGAAGAACAATCCTTCGGATTTCGTCCAGACACACGAGGCGACGATGATCGCCGACGCGAGCAGCCATTTTTTTCCTTTCCCGCGAGTCCAGCCGAGAAGCAGCGTCAGTGAGAGGAGCAGTTCTTCCGCGAGCGTACTGTCGGCGTAGCCTTGGCCGAGGTGCAGCGCGAGCAGAGGGATGCCGAGCACGAGCGTCAGCGTGAGAAGTGAAGCAAGGCGCGTGAGAAGTTTTCGCAGCAGCAAATAGACGGCACTGAAGGAGCCGAAAGAGAGCAGCCACAGGATCGCATTGGCCGCCGTGTCGTTCCACTCGCGCTGACCTTGATTCTCCGTGATTTGCAGCGCGTGAAACAAGAACGGATATTGCGGCTTGGCCATGCCGCGATCTTCGTTTTGATCGAAGGCTATTTTCTGATCGACGAAGGAAATCTCCGACCGCATCGTCCAGTTCGTCGCGCTGTCATATTGGAATGTCGGGAGCAAGACCGCGTGAGCGAAGCTGTAGATGACGACGCTGCCGATGAACACCACACACACCGCATTGATCACGACTGTCGGCCATGAGTTTTTCGGTTTCTCGATGTTCATTTCGTGCAATGCAGTCGGCAGTTTTCGCGCAACATATCCGAGAGTACCGGTGATGATCACGTGAGGCAGCAAGAGCGTGATCGGCGTCAGGGAGATGCCGAGGATCGTCCAGACGAAGACGAGAAACACGTTCGCAAGTGCGGCAAAGGGAAGAGCGAGAGCTGCTATCAGCAGTCGATCGTCAGATTTGAAGACGAGACGAGCGATGCAAAAGCCTTCCAACAGCAGAAGTGTCGTGACGGCCAAAAAAGTGAGTCCTGCGATCATGAGCGTGGTGCGGAGGAGGGGAGCAGTTTGAAGAGGACGGCGCCGTCGGGGAATTGATGCAGTTGTTCGGCGAGTCGGTCGATCGGACCGCATTGCAAACGCAAGACGGGAGCGAGGTCCGTCGGAGTGGTTCGGTAGCCGTGTTTGAATGTGTCCATGACCACCGCCAGCGTTGCGACATTTGCATCTTGCGTGTCGGCCGACACATGAACGGGATAGACGAAGTATCGGAGAAGTTTTTCTTTGAAGTTCGTCCCGTCGCGACATACAAAAATATTTTGGTTCGTTCCTCCAAGCGAGCGTATTTCTTTTGCCATCTCGTTCACCGATCCCGCTTCGTCGTAGACGCCGTGTGCGAATCCGATCAGATGCTCCTGCGTGTATCGCAGCAAGTCGACCGAAAAGCGTGCTTGGTATAGCAGCATCGCGATGACGAGAATTCTGATTGCAAGCGCACGTCTGCGAGAAGCCCTAGCGAACGCCAGACACAGGAACACAACGATCAACGTCATGAGACCGAAGATGACGGTGACCGATATTCCGAGCATGCGATAACCGCGCAGCGCGTGATAACTGCTGGGTGTGTACGGTTCTTCCGTCATCAGATGTTGCGCAACCGCTTTCAGCGTTGTCGGCAGTGAAGCGTTTGTGAATTGTATGTTTGTAAATTGCGCTCCTGCTTTTTCATCGACGCTCAACAAGTTCAGAGCCCACCTTTGTTTGTGAAAGGACCACCCCGGCGACACGGTCAGATCGATCGTGGCCGAGCCGTTGTCCGCTTGTGGCAACGTGAAATGGACATAGTCCGTCGGCACGAATCTTTTATCAGCTGACAGCGGCACCATGTAAATCTCCAGCGGTTCGCCGGACTGATATTGAAGCAACAGCGTTCCGCCCACGCCTTCGATGGACACAGAAGCGCGGCCTTTGTGAGTCTGCAGCGCATTTTCCACTGCGGTCGACGCGTCGACAAGCGTCGGCGTGATCCTCATCGTTTGTTCTTGTACTTGCGCACTCGCAAACAGAGGAGCGGCACAGAGCGCTAATCCGATCAACACCGATGAGCTTCGCGAGGAAAACAGATTGTTCGGGCTAAGAATGCATCTGGTTGATGATCACGGCCATCATCAAGAGCGAGACGAGAGGATAGCCGGCTTCGATCGCCCACAAGGCGAACGGACGGTTGCCGTAGGCGTGATTCGTCGCACTATTGAGCCCGCAGAAAGCGGCCCACAAGATGAATGCTATTTCGAGGCTTTTCGTCAGACTGTAGCTTGCGATCGCCATGGAGAGAACGCTCGCCATCGCCATCCCGGTGATCAGGCTGAGGAGCAGACACCACGCCATGTTCGGAGCTTTTTCATCTTTCAGCTTGGCATCCAGCCCTGTGAGTTTCAGCCATTGTTTGCCGAAAAACGGCGTGTACCAGAGGAACCCGAGGAACATGTACGACACCACTGCCACGCCGATCGGCAGTGGCTGAATCAGGGAAAAGTTGAGCATGGAGCGGAAAGGAAAGTGTCTCGATTGTACCTCTGAAGCGGCGATCTTGTCTCGCCGAGTTCTCGGGTCTGCGATACACTTCCCACAGCTTCCGACCCCCCGTCCTCCATGCGCCCCAAGTACATCGATCTGCTCAGCGCCGTCTTCGTCACCACGCTTTTGGTTTCGAATGTCGTGGCATCCAAGATCGGTGATTTCAGTTCTTACTACATGCCGGTCGGTGTCGTCGTGTTTCCCCTCAGCTACTTCCTCGCAGACATTTTGACGGAGGTGTATGGATTCGCCGTCATGCGTCGCACGATCTGGATCGGTTTCTTTTGCAATCTCATCGCGGTGACGGTGTACTGGATCGCTCGTCATATTCCAGCCGCCCCCTTCTATCAGGATCAGGCGGCGTTCGATGTCATCTTCGGTGCGACGCCGAGATTGTTGCTCGCGTCGTTCATCGCGTATCTTTTCGGTTCGTTCAGCAACGCGGTGATCCTCGCCAAGTTGAAAGTGAAAACGAACGGCAAATATTTGTGGATCCGCACCATCAGCTCCACGATCGTCGGCGAAGGCTTGGATTCCGCCATCTTTATCGCGATCGCGTTCAGCGGGGTGTTTCCGGCGGCACAGGTCGTTGCGCTCGCGCTCACGCAGTGGATCTTCAAATGTGCGTTTGAGATTCTCGTGACGCCGCTCACGTATCTCATCGTTTCCACGCTCAAGAAAGCCGAAAACATCGATCACTTTGATCGCGGTACGAATTTTCACCCTTTCCGCTTCTGATCATGCCGACCAAGAAAGAGGATCTGCAATCATTGAAGGCTCTTGGCACTTCCGCCAAGCCTTCCCGCACGCTTGAAGCGTTTCCGAATCACGCCCCCGGAGAGCTGGAAGTCACGTTGCACTGCACTGAATTCACCTGCGTCTGTCCGCTGACGGGGCAGCCTGATTTCGCGGAGATCGAGATCACGTATGTGCCGGACAAATTCGTCGTCGAATCGAAGTCGATGAAGTTGTATCTCGAGACGTTCAGAACCGAAGGCATCTTTCATGAGCACCTTGCGGTCGACATCGGCAAAGATTTCTTGAAGTTCATCAAACCGAAGTCCGTCGAGGTCACCGTGCGGTTCAACGTCCGCGGCGGCATCGCGATCGATGCGACGTGGCATTCATGAAGGCAATGCTCCGAACTTTTTTTGTTCGAGATGTAGCTCAGTTGACCGTGCGTCAAATTGTGGATGTAAGTACCAAAGGAGTCGCGCTCTCGCCTAGAGCATTTTTTGAGTAGCGACGTACTCGTTCGGGACGTAACTCAGTTGCCTAGCCTTGCTTGCGAGGTGTGAACAAAAAGCCGCCTCAGACATGTTTCTCCGTAGGATGCGTTCGTTCGGGACGTAGCTCAGTTGCCTAGCCTCGCTCGCGAGGCGTGAATAAAAAAGAGCCGCGCTCTAGCCCCAGAGTATGTTTCTGCGTAAGATGCGTTCGTTCGGGACGTAGCTCAGTTGGTAGAGCGCCTGGTTTGGGACCAGGAGGCCGCGAGTTCGAGCCCCGCCGTCCCGACCATTAATTACTTTCCCAGCTTGCAATAGATGAAAGCTGCTGAAAAAATTAGGCTTATTAGAACAATTGCGGAGTGTCTTTCTCGGTACGAGTATAGCGATATTGATTTAATTTTGGGGCAGTTTAATCAATCTACGACTTCTCAATGGTCAGGTGAAAAAAGAGACTATGTAATTTCAATGATAAGCAGTTCGGATGATTTGAATTTGAAAGAATTGCATGATTTTGTCCTAGACGAAAATAATGAAAAAGCGCTTGTTCCAAATACGATTACCAAAAGTGTTGAACAGTGTTGGAGTGAGGGTGATGTACATTTATTTATTAGTCATTCGTCATTAGACAAATCAGATGTTGCTAAGCTTAAGAAAATTCTTTCATCCTACAGAGTCTCATGTTTTGTAGCACATGAAGATATTAATACTTCTGAAGATTGGGAAAAAGAAATTATTTGTGGCCTAGACTCTTGTCATGCATTAATCGCGTGGGTAACTGACGATTTCAATGCTAGTAGTTATGCACAGCAAGAAATCGGAGTAGCGTTGTCTAAGGGTAAATGTGTGATCCCAATTCGAAATGGAGCTAATCCGAAAGGATTTCTCTCTAGAATTCAGGGAGCACGAGAATTTAAGCTCCCAAGCGAAATTGCAAAACATGTTATTGAGACACTTTTAAGTAAATCAAAAACCCATGAACTAACTAAGGAAGCAATTCTAAGATCATTTGAAGAAGCTTCTTCGTTTACTGATGCCACTTCCAAAATTGAACTTATTGAAAAAATTGATACATGGTCACAGTCTGATCTGAAAAGACTAAAGGAGTCACCAACAAAAAATCGCCAAATCTCTGGCGCATTCCATGTCGAGGAAAAAATAAACAGTATTCTCAAAAAACTTAAATTTATAGATATTCAGCCTGAAATTAGACCTGAAGACTTACCATTTTAGTATGTTTTTTGCCAATTCAGGAATCTTTTAGCTTGTCCGTGCTACGATCCCTTCCTATGGATCAGTCCGCCCCCCTTGCGTATCGGCTGCGACCCAAAACCCTCGAAGAATTTTTCGGACAACAAGAGGTAGTCGGAGAGGGGACGCCGCTTCGCAGAGCCATCGAGAAGGATCTTCTGACGTCCGTGATCTTCGCGGGGCCGCCCGGCACCGGCAAGACGACACTGGCGCGCATCATCGCCGAGGCGACGAAAGCGCAGTTCACGCAGCTCAATGCCGTCACATCGGGAGTCAAAGATATCAAAGAAGTGTGCGCACAGGCCGAGCAGCTGAAGACGTCGCTCAAGCAGAAAACGCTGCTCTTCATCGATGAGATTCATCGCTTCAACAAATCTCAGCAGGATGCGCTCTTGCCGTCGGTCGAGAACGGCAACCTGATCCTCATCGGCGCGACGACGGAAAATCCGTATTTCTCCGTGAACAGCGCTTTGATTTCACGTTCGCAGGTCTATTTGCTGAAGCCGCACTCGGTTGAGGATTTGGAGAAGATCGTGATGCGGGCGTTGGCGTGCCCTGAAGGCTATGACGGCAAGGTGCAGATGCACCATGAGGCGGTGAAGAAAATCGCCGAGATGGGCAACGGAGACGCACGCATCACGTTGAATCTCCTTGAGATGGCGGTGCTCATGATCGGATCCAAAATCAGCCGTGAAGATGCCGACAAATTGCTTCGTCAGCGCAGTCATCGTTATGACAAGAAAGGAGAGGATCACTACGACATCATCTCCGCGTTCATCAAATCGTTGCGAGGAAGCGACGTGGATGCTTCGCTCCTGTGGATGTACAAGATGCTTGCGAGCGGAGAGGAACCGCGCTTTCTGCTGCGACGCATGAGCATTTTCGCCAGCGAAGACATCGGCAATGCGGATCCCCGCGCTTTGCAAATCGTCATTTCCGCATGGCAGGCGTTCGAGATGGTCGGGATGCCCGAGGCTGAGTATTTCCTCGCGCATGCGTGCGTGTATCTCGCGCAGGCTCCGAAGAGCAATGCCGTGAACGTTGCCAAAGAAGCCGCCAAAGCCGCGGTCGAATCGGCGTCGTCACTCGAAGTGCCGATGCATCTTCGAAACGCTTCGGTGAAACAAATGCGTTCCGAGCACGGTTACGGAGAGGGTTACCGGTATCCGCACGATGAGAAAGGCGCAGTCGTCAGCGCGGACTATTTTCCGATCGGTTTCGGCGGCAATCGCGACTTTTATGAGCCGAGTGACCGAGGTTTCGAGCGTGAAGTGCGCGAGCGCTTGCAGGGCGTCAAACAAGTCCTCGGCTTGTCCAAGCCATAAAAAGAGTGTATACTGACGAGAAATGTCCTCTCATCATTCTCCGCGGGAATCCCGCGATGCGGCCGTTGAACACGAGCGATCTGACATTCACGCGCAGCTCGACACGTTGTTGCACACGATCGTGCGCGAGCACGCGGAGAAAAAAGTCGAGTGGAGCGACGTCACGAAAGAGCTCACGCAGTGGAATGTCACGGGTGCGATGAAGAACGTCATCGGGTATCTGTTCGGCACGGGTCATTCCGTCCGAGGTCTCGGCTACGATGTCGAGTCGGTCGATCATCTTTCGGCTTCCGATCGGAAACGGATGTTGGAACAAGTGAACACCGTCGAGCGCAGCGATCCGTTTCGTCGTCAGATGATGGCGTCAGTGGCGCGTTATCAATTGCAAGAGTCAGTTGAACAAGAGGGTGTGGTGGGGAAGGAGAAGAAGACGAAAGAAGATCGAGCCATTGAATTCCTCGAGCGAAACGTACAGCCGGGTGACGTCCTGATCGTCAGCCAGGGAGGCAAGCGCGAGAGTTTTCTCCATGAAACGTTTGAGGTTTTGCAACGCAGTTTGCATGCCAAGAGAGAAGTCGGTCAGTTCCATGGCACGCATTCGATCGTCGCGACGCAGGCGGGTTTGATTCACATCACGCAGATGGGCAAGCATCAGAACAATATCCGCGAGACCTTCGCCAAAGGCGATTACAACGCGGTCACGGTGTTGCGGCTCCCGGATCCGAAGTCGGCTCAGGAATTCGCCGTGCGGGCGCAGAGCTTCGCCGATCGCGTCGAGGGCTACAACATGCAAGGCATGATTTCTTCCGCCGTGAATCCGAAGACGGAAACCGTCGACGGCAAGACGTGCATTTGCACGGACTACGTCTCGAAGTCTCTGGATCAGACCGATCCCAAGCTCAAGACCATTCCTGAGATCGTGCAAAGCGGCAGGTTCCAGCTGCTCTATTCCATGGATTTCGGTCGTGAGGAAAACTTGAAAAAATAAGCAAAAAGTGGTATAGTGTGTAAGTAAGAAAAACACACATGCACACTCTCACATACCGTTTCCGCATCTTCGCGCACGAGCATGACGATATTCCCGCGTTTCACGCGGCGTATTTGGTCGGCACATTTCTTTCGGCCGCGATTTTTCACTTGGGATTCTTCGCGATTCTGATCGCGATGCACATGTGTTTGGATTACGTGAAGTACCGAGATTATTTCCGTTTCGATCTTCGCACCACTTTCAAAGCGATGATGCTCGAGAGCATCGTGGACATCGCGTGTTTCATGGTCGCGCTCACGTTCTCTGTGTATCTGAACACGTCGTATTTGCTCGTGGCCACGAGCGGACTCTTGCGATCGGGACTGACGATTCTTCGAGCAGTCGGCACCATCGTTCCGAAGATTCGTATCCTTGAGAGTTTCGTCACGACATTCGTGAACATGCATGCTTATCTCTACACTCCGCATCCCGATATTCGAAAACCGCTTTCCAAAGCGCACCGTTGGTCACTTGTTGCCATCGGGGTTTCGACGTTGATGCTCACCGGGACGTTTTTCTACTATTTCGGACACGAGCAGGATTTGTACGTGCTCGTCGCACGAGAGCTCAGTGTGCATCTATAAGGACGGCACGCCGTGAGGGAACAAGTTTTTCTCGATGTGCTTCATCGCGTTTCGCCACTGCGAAGCTTCGGTACTTTCTTTCACGTTGCCGTAGCGTTTGATGAAGTCATCGAAGCGTTCGTCGATGCTGACTACGCGATCGAATGCGACTCGTTTGTCCGCATACGCGAGGATCAGTTGTTCGGTTGTTTTCGCGACGACATTGCCTTGTTTGTCCGCACCGCGGTGCGCACGGATGATCTCACCGACGGATGCGAAGCCGCGTTCGGTCAGAAAGCGAGCGGCCGCTTCTTCGTGCGGCGTTCCATACGTTTCTTTCAGTCGTTCCCATGCGTGCCGGTCATCTTCGGTGGGGGAATAGAGCTCGTCTCCTTGCCACGTTTTGAAGTCCACGAATCGAAGCAGATCGTGCGTTCGCGCCGCCGCATGCACCGCTTCCAATCGGACAAGCCGCTGCTGCGCGTCCACGAGTGATTTCGCCAGCGTGTCCGCGACTCTCGTGACTGTTTCGCAGTGTGCACGAATGTGAGCGGGCAGTCGCACTTCATCCATCCATGCGTCGATCGCGGCATCCGTCGGCACTGCGTGATCAAGAAAATGACATTGGATTTCTCGCGTGCCGGTGCGGT
The DNA here is from genome assembly GCA_043776335.1 of Candidatus Peribacteria bacterium. Taxonomy (GTDB): domain Bacteria; phylum Patescibacteriota; class Gracilibacteria; order Peribacterales; family Peribacteraceae; genus SICN01. The sequence continues at coordinate 33,767 of JAYVRL010000052.1, forward strand.
CGATGATGTGCACGTGCACATGCGGGCCGACCAGCGTCGGGTCGATGCGTTCCGCCCACTCGATCAAGCGAATGCCTTTCACGTCTTCCGAGTGCGATAGAAAGTGCTCGGCTTGCTGACTGTTCAGTCGATAGAGATCGAGATGCGTGAATCCTTCGTACCGTTGTTCGAGTGCGTAGGTCGGACTCGCAACGCGCTCCGCAATGCCGAGTCCGGAGGCGAATCCTTGCGTAAAAGTTGTCTTCCCCGCGCCTAGTTCTCCCGTCAGCAGAATAGTGACCGAAGTATCATACACTGAAAGTGCCAAGGAATGGCCTGCAGACGCAGTTTCAGATGCATCTTTCGTATGGACTGAACAGGCAGAGAACATTGACTAATTGTGACAAATATAATAGAATAGTATCAGACAAAACCTCAGAAAAACACACCTCAATCCTACCACGTGACCATGTTCGCCCCCTCGGGATTCAACGTTCAGGCAGTGTATAACTTCCGACGCCCGTCGATCTTTCATGCAGCCAAGCAGCGACTCTCCTTCATGATCGCTTCGTTCTCGATTTTTGCGTTCGTGATCGGCAACATGGTGGGTCAGCACGGTTGGTATTCGTTCTGGAAATCCGTGCTCGGCAAAGAAGACGACACGATGGTCGCATTCGTCGGCACGGTGCCGCCGATCGACAAGATTCCCGACTATGCCGAGTGGGCGAAATACGGCGGCAACAAAGAAGAGCACACCTTCAAGCAAGTGCCCGAGCAGGTCCTTCATCCGTTGCCGACGTACGATCAAGCCTCGCTCTCCGGCAATTCCTCCTCCGCGTTTTCACGTCAGGCGTACTCCACGTTGTGGTCCGGCGGTTACAACGGTCCGAGCGGCAGTCATGCCGGCGTCGATATCGACGCTCCGCGCGGGACGCCGATTCAGGCCATCGCCAACGGCATCGTCGAGAAGATGGACATGGGTACCGTCGGCTTCGGACATTACGTCATGATCCGTCACCCGAATGTGCCTGACAGTTCCGCAGTCGGAGGCAAAACCACGTTGTATTCGACGTATGCGCACATGGACAATGTGCTCGTCGAAGTCGGAGAGTTCGTGCACAAAGGGCAGGTCATCGGCACCGTCGGCAACACCGGTCTTGTCTTCGGCGCGACGGGGTATCACCTCTACTTCGAAGTCGATCGGGAAGAAGCTCCGTATCATCCGTATTGGCCGTTCACGAGCACGGAAGCCGCGCAGGCGGGACTCAGTTTCGTGCAAGCGGTGAACAGCACTCGCTACCAAAGCAGAGTCACCGAGTACACCGTCAATCCGATGGCCTTCGTGCAGCAATATGCCTCCTACACGTCGCTCATGCCGTCCGTTGCACTCGGCTCCGCACGCCCGCACTCCGCTCCGTCTTTGGCTCCGACTCTTTCACTCAAAGATCAAGTGTCCGTCCGTCGCCTGTCTCGTCTCGCGAAAGTCGGAGGATCGCAGCCTCTGGCGGCTGTGACGGTTGCCGCCGTCAGCAACTCGGATGCCTCAGCTCCAATTTCTCCTCAGGCCGTCACCGACGTGAAGACCGCCTCGGTTGAAACCGTGCCGCAAGTGCCGGTCGTCGGAGGATCCAACACGGACGTCGATCACCTGTCGATCCAGACCTCGGGCAAACTCAGTCGCACATGGCAGAAGGTTCGCATTTCCGCGCTCGATGCGCAGGGCAATCTCGTGCAGTCGCCGTCGTTTCAGGGTCGCCTCTATCTGATGGCCGAATTCGGCGAAGCCGAGATCCGTCCGAGCGAATTGTCGCCGCTTGATTTCAGCAACGGTGTCGCCACCGTGAACGTCCTCACGCGCACCCAGTCGAAGCCGGTGATCATCGAAACGAAAGGCCAAGGCGGAACGAACAGCGCTCTGAACGCCGCCAGCGCTCCCATGGTGCAGAGTCGCTAAATCGTGTTTTTCGATTTGCCGAGCCACAGATGCAGGAGCGCGACGATCGTCACGAGGACGAGTCCAGCGATCGCTTTTTGCGCGGTGTCGAGGAAGAGCGCACCGCCTCCGAAGACGATGCCGATCCCTGCGGTCAGGCAGACGATTTGTCTTTCGCTCCAGCCGCGCGCGAGGAGTCTGTGATGAAGGTGGTCGCGTCCGCCTTTGAACGGGGATTGTTTTCGCATGATCCTGCCCGCCACGACGAACAGCGCATCCAGAAGCGGAATGCCGAGCGCGAGAAACGCTGTCGCCACTTTGCCGCCGTGGTAAACGCCGAGCAGTCCGAGCATCAGTCCGAAGAACATGGATCCCGTGTCTCCCATGAGCATTTTCGCAGGCGGAACATCAAACAGCGAGCCCGCGAGCGCGATGGCGGAGAGCGAGAAGGCGATGAGCGCGATGTCCGATTCTCCGTTGCGCAGCAGCGCCAGAAGGCCGAGCATCGCGAAGCCGATCATGGCGATGACGCTCACTTGCCCCGAAACGCCATCGAACCAATTCAGCGCGTTGATCGTCAAGAGCAGCCAGCCGACGGTGAAGAAACCGCTGAGGATCGGCAAAGAACCGAAGTACGGTACGGAGAGGGTGAACGCGTCGAGTTTCAGGATTCCGCCGAACGGACTCGTGATCGTGTAAATGCGAGATCCTTCTGCGAAGATCAAAAGCGCGACGAAGACTTGCATGATGAAGCGCAGTCTTGAGGGGAGGGGAGTGCGATCATCGACGAATGACACGATCGCAAGTGCGATGACCCCGATCAGCATCCCCGTGCTTTTCTGGTCGATATGCGTCGTCAGCAGCACCGTGATGATGAATGCACAGACCGCGACGATGCCGGCGGGGTAGGGGAGTCGGGGACGGGAAAGACCGTATCGCTCGGGGAAATCGAGCAGTTCCAATTTCGGAAATGCTTTCAGCGCGATTTCATATGCCGCAACCGTCGCGACGAACACGATGGTGACGATGAGAAACATCGCTAGAATTGTAGCATGCAACTGATCGTGTGCGGTTTGATCGGCCCGAAATGCACGTCGAATGCGCGCACGACGTGGAACGCCAACTTTGCGGAAAGAAAAATCGACGCGTTCTTTGATTTTTATCGAACGATTGGCAAAGAGCAGCTCGAATTGCGATTGTCGGAGATGTTTCTTTTGGAGAGAAGGGGATACGTCATTGCGCCGGAATTGCAGCAGGATGCGGTGAAATTGATGGATCGGCTGGATGAATCCGCGGAGAAAAACGGAAAAGTCGATACCGTTCTCAATGAGAGGGGAGTGCTCGTCGGTTACGCGTTCGAAGGACGCGACGACAAAGACGAAGCAAGAATGAGCCTCTGGTTTCCATGATTTTCAGATTGATTTTTCCGAGTTCAGTGAGGTGCGTTCTTGACGAATCGTCGGGCAGTCCTAGACTTCGCCTATGACCACCTACCGCACACTCGATCTGGCGAAAGTGAAAGGAAAGCGGGTGCTACTCCGTGCGGGTTTCGATCTGCCAATGGAGAACGGCAAGGTCACCGACACGACGCGCATCGAGGCCATTGTGAAATCCATGAAGTACGTCTTGAAAGGCGGAGGAGTGCTGATTTTGCTCGCGCATCAAGGCCGCCCGAAGGACGGGCCCGATCCGAAGTTCAGTCAGAAGCCACTCGTTCCCCTGCTCAGAAAAATACTGAAGACAACCGTACACTTCGCCAGCGACAGCGTCGGTCCTGAAGCCGAGAAAGCCATCGCCAAGGCCAAGGGCGGGGAAGTCGTGTTGCTCGAAAATTTGCGCTTTCATCCCGAGGAAAAAAAGAACGACAAAGCGTTCGCGAAGAAACTCGCGAAACTCGGCGATCTGTACGTGAATGACGCGTTCACGAATTGCCACCGTGAGCACGCGAGCATGTTGGCTCTCCCGAAGCTCCTTCCCGCGTTCATGGGCTTCAATCTCGCCGAAGAGGTCAAACATCTCTCCGCTGCGGTGAAGAATCCGAAGCACCCGATGACGTTGATCGTCGCGGGAGCGAAAATGGAAACCAAAGTTCCCGTCATCGAACATTTCTTGAAAAAAGGCGATCACATCCTCGTCGGAGGATGCATCGCGAACACCTTCATCGCCGGACGCGGATTCTCCGTCGGCGCTTCGAAGTACGATGAGGAGGGCACCGAGCAGGCGCAGGAACTGATGTTGGAATCGGAGCTCCCGAAGCGCGCCAAGATTCACGTGCCGCGAGACGTCGTCGTCGCGAGCGAGCTCAGCGAGACGGCGACGAAACTCGATCTGCCCGCCGAGGATGTCGAAGGAGACATGTGCATTTTCGACATCGGCAAAGTGACGGTGCTTCGTTACTGCGAGCTGATCGAGAAGTCGAAAGTCATCGTGTGGAACGGTCCGCTCGGCGTCTACGAATACAACCGATTTTCTCATGCCAGCAAGCGCGTTGCCGAAGCGATCGTCCGCGCCACGAAGAAAGGAGCGACCAGCATCATCGGAGGAGGGGACACGATCGATTTTCACCTGAAATACAAATATCCGCTCTCCAAATACACTTTCGTGAGCATGGGCGGCGGCGCGATGCTGGAGTTCATCGGCGGCAAGAGATTCGCCTCGCTCAAAGTATTGGAGAAGTAATCCGCTTCTCGTGTAGTTTCTTTGGTGGCTACGAAGCTCATTGATTGGCATACTTTTGGACATGTCGGACCAAGAGAAGAAGCCGTTCACCGTTTTCGTCGCAGATGAGAAAGTCTCAGCCAAGGTTTTGCTCAACGCGGTGCGCCGTTCGTCGGGACCCTTCGTCATGGTGCTTTCGCCCGAAAGCTTGAAACATCTGAAAGATCCGGACGTCGAAAGTATTTTCAAGGAGTCGGCGGCGTTGAATCCCGATCGGAGACTTCTTCTTGCGACGAAAGACGCGCGGGCTTTCACCGTCGCGGAGCAGCACGGCTGGCAGATCATTCGGTCGCTGGAACAGCTGAAGTTGCAGTTGAAATCGCACCCGAAGCAATTGGCCGCCGCCCGCGCGTTCAGTCCCGTGTCGTGGCGACGCGACATGCGTTCGAGATTGCAGTTCGTCGGGTTGCTGTCACTGCCGAAGCTGCGTATTTGGGGGATGCTGGGGCTCAGCGCGCTCGCGTTTCTGTACGTATTTTTCAAGCTCTTGCCGTCTGGCGACATTCACATCTGGTCCAATCAGGAATCTTCGACGTTCACGACGAACGTGTATTTGGCCGAATCCGGAGCGAAGCTGCCCGTGCCTGATGATCGCGTGAAACTGCTTCCGTTGAAACGACTCACCGTGAAAATAGAACGCACCATCACGTACGATCAGATCAGCAAAAATTTCACGGGGACGAATTCCCACATGAACGCGACGGTCTACAACGACTCCGATGAACCGTTTTCGCTCCGCAAGGGGACGCGTCTGACGAATCAGGCCGGCATGAAGTTTCGCCTGAAAGACGATCTGGTTCTCGCTCCTCATACCAAGCATGACGATCAGGCCATCGCCGATCCCATCGATCAATTCGGCGAAGTCCTCGGACAGCGCGGCAACGTTCCCGCGGGCATCAAATGGGATTTCCCGGGCCTTCCCGAGCAGGAACGCGCGGTCGTGTACGCGAGGAATGCGCAACCTGCAACCGGTGGTAACACCTCGTATGTCAATCAGCTCGCGCGTGAGGATGTGGAAGGCAGCCCCGATCATCCGGGTGCCAAACAACGCCTCGAACAGGAGCTTCTTGCCGTTGCCCGTCAGCAAGTGGAGGATCAGCGCATCGCGGATAACAACATGAACGGCACGAATTACGTGCAGCTGCGCAGAGACGACCTCACCATCATCAAGCATGAAAATTTCCAGCTCTCAGAGGATTTCATCGGCCAAAACGTCAGCTCGGTGCCTGTCTCGGGGACCATCGAGTACACCGTGATCCTGTATGACGAGAACGCGCTTTTGAATCTGATGAAAGGGGAGGCGGTGCAGCGCGTGCCGTCGGACAAGATGATCGTCGAGAGTTCGCTCAGCAAAGACAACATGGACATTCACGTGATCCCGCCGTGGGACGACGATTTGAAATGGGTGAAGATCACGGCAGATTTGACATACACGCAACGCTATGTGATCAACCCACTGACACCCGTCGGCGCGCAGTTCGGCAAATACATCCGAGACAGCGTCGCGGGCAAAACCGTGTCCGAGGCGAACAGGATCATCAAGAACCTTCCCGAGGTCGACAGAGTGGATATCAGCCTGTGGCCGCCATGGGCATACCAGTTGCCGGAGATCGGATCATCCATCGCCATCACGGAAGAGGACAAGTAGGCGAGTGACGACCGAATGCTCGTTTGTCGCTTTGGTCTGCGCGTGCTGCTTGTCGTTCTTCTTTGAGACACCCTTATTATGAACGATGCACAAGATACATTGTGCATTATTGGATAGATTGACAGAATCACTCCCCCGTCTCGTCATTTCGCGCATCTGCATGAGTGAATGTGTGCAACTGCTCGGGATTTTCGCACTCACCTTTTTATACACAGATCTGTGGATAAATGTTCTTCGACAAATTCTGAAAAAATGTCAGGAACATCATTCAAGATGCGGTCCTCGATCCCCTCACCCGCATGGGAAGGGTCTCAAGGTCTCTGAGAGCGCTCAAGACAGACCGAAAATGTCAGAGTAGTCTGACAAAATTGGTCAAAAACGCGAGAGGGTTCAGGGGAGTCAGGTTTTCCATCCCTCTCCGACTTCAGTACGACATGGACGATCGTGCCCCGCCAAGACAAATGCCGAGACTGCCCGAGTCATCCCTTGAGCAGACGAGGCCCGCATCACAACGAAGTATGGGACTGACTCGTGAGCAAGTATTTCCGTTGCGCACGACACAGGCAGGCGCGATGCCGCAAGGTTGTCCCAGTTGGACACGCAGATTGTCCGTCGGCGGAGGATTGGAGCAGTTTGGAAGTCCGGACGTCATCGGGTTTCCGAGACAAGCATCACGGCAGACACAGGTACTTGCATTGCCATTCCACTGACAGGTATCGGTGTTCACCGCACACGTTCCTCCGCAAGTGCCGGCGCCGCCATTGCAGACGCCTTGGTTCGGATCTCGGCAGAAACATGATCGCGTGATCGTGCTCCACATGCAGCTGTAGGAGGGATCACCGCATCTTCCTCCGCATTGGCTGGCGTTCGCACCTCCGCACATCGGCGAAGACGACAAGAATCTTCCTCCGGTTGTTCCTCCTCCAGTCGTTCCGCCCGTCGACATTCCGGCCGGAGCGAGATCGCCCTGGAGATTCGGAGCCGACGTTTGTTCGTAGACCACCGCGGCGAGTGTGACCATGGTGATACCGACGAAGAGGCCGAGATATTTTTTCATGTAAGAAGGGAAGTGTGATCTCCATTGTATGCGAAAAAATGAAACATTTTGGTGACGGCGATCCAGTCAGGGGAGTGTGTCCACACTTTTGCTCTTGCGGGGGAGGGTGTACGAGCGTACACTCAGTTCATGACATCGTTGATACAGTCCCCTCAGGCGAAATTTCAGAGCAGCATGCTGACTCTGGACTGCCGTGCGCTTAACTTCTCGGCTCTGTCCGGCAACACGGGCGATTCCGTTCTCGCGTGGGTGATGAGTTTCCCCCAGCCGAGCGGCATGCATGTGGTACTCCCCTCTTCTCTTCCGCAGGTTCGCAGGATCCAGTGCACGCTTCAGGGTCTCGGTTGCACGGTCTCGCGTGTCACGAAATGTCTTTCCAACCGTCTTTAACAGCATCCATGTCCGCCCAGACCTACACATCCCTCGGCAAAAGACTCCTCGTCTCCATCACGTTGGTGACGGCCGCAGCGTGGGGAGCGAGATTCTTGATGTTCTAGGCTCTCCCCTACCGTTTCCTGAACTTCGGGGACTTTTTGTGTAACAAAACAAAATCCAGTTCGTTTCAAGTATCCCATGTCAAAGCAGCAATACTTCTCCATCGGCAAGGCTGTCCTGCTCTCCGCAGTGATCACGGCTGTGCCTGCGCTGGTGCTGAGGTTGTGGGTGCTCTAAAAACTAATCGTCTTTTCGATTCGTCGATGCACTCGCAGAGCAACGAAGATGACTCAGTTTTTCAGCAAGACAACTTCACCTTCGGTCTGACGGCTGCGGAACGAAAGAAGAACGGACTGCCGTTGCCGGAGTCGTATAAGGGGGAGAAGTATTAATTATATTTGTACCGTGCTTTAATTCTTCTTTGGCTTTACGAAATCTTCTTCTACTTTTGCATACAAGAGAAGCATTGCCCACCAAAGAGTCAAAATGCCAATCGGAGCAATTAGCAGAAATGAAATGTGCTTCAGCTTAATATTGTATCTCACTACAGAGTATGCAGAAAGATTGTCTGTATTATCACTTTTGTCTCTAACACCCCAGGCAGCAGCTAACTTTGCGGTGTTTTCAGAATTAATAAGAAATCCTGCTATGTTTGCGTTTGGTTTTTTGCTAAAGCATTTGGTCGTACCAGATTCGATTTCTATAATTGAGCCAGATTCTTGTTTTAAAATTAAGATATCATAGCTTGTAACTGGCTTGCTTTTCACGTCATATACAAAAGATTCTTGAGCGATGCAGTATTCGTAATCGCCAATTTCCTTCGGTATCTTTAAAAGTTGAAGCAGTAGATCGTTGGGCATACTTAAAGGTTCTTTTAAAGACCACAAATCCTTATTTGCTGGTATTTTTAACCCTAAGGTTTGATCCTTCCTTTCAAGATATTTTAAATAAGGAATTTGTGTAGTAGGCGACCAGAAAATTATGAAAAAGAAAAATAATGTAATCAAAGTTGGTGGCACCCAAACGATTACATGTCTTATGTTGAGGAACAAAAAGTGAACAACCCCGCACTCGAAGTGCGAGGCATCGACGGAGTTAGAAATCGAACAGATTGAGTTGCTGTCGAAAGATTTGCTTGTAATGAC
>JAYVRL010000053.1:0-3238 GCA_043776335.1 Candidatus Peribacteria bacterium
TGCGCTTCGTGCAAGCCGACTCAGATCGCATGGCTTCGATTCAAAATCAAACGATCGTGCTGCTGACCAGTCACAGTCTCGCCACACTCGGCCGCACCGCGAGAAGCGCGTACTCGCTGTTGAAGCCGCAGCAAATCATCATCACCCGCAGCGAAGCGATCAATCCGCTGATTCTGGCCGGTGACATCTCCGTCTTCAAGACGATGATCGTAGACCGCGACATCGGTTCGCTGGAATTAAACTCCTCCACGGTTCGCATCCGTCCGTGGGACGTAATCTCGCTGCTCGTGAACTATTTGCTCTCGCACGGCGTCTCCGGACAAACGGTGATCTTGTTGTTGATGCTGCCCGTCATCGCGACGATCTTCACGTTCCTGAAGCAAGTCGTCGGCATCACGACTTTCGGCTTGTACACGCCATCCATCGTGGCTCTCAGTTTTCTCGCGCTCGGCTGGTGGATCGGACTCTTGTTCCTGCTCTTCATCCTCGTCTCCGGCTACGCGACGCGTTCGATCATGAAACGTTGGCGCCTCCTCTATATCCCGAAAGTCGCGATCATCCTGACCGTCGTGAGCTTCTCGCTGCTCCTGCTCGTCGCAATGGGCACGTGGTTCGGCCTCGCGTTCTCCAGAGACACGGTCTTCATCCTCTTAATTCTCTCAACGCTCGCGGAAAATTTCTTGAATCTGAAAACGGAAGAAGGTTGGCGCGCGGCACTCGCGGGGATCGGTGAAACCGTCCTCGGATCGCTCTTCTGCGTTTTCATCGTGCAGTGGCAAACATTGCAGTCCATCGTGCTCGCATATCCCGAGCTGATCTTGATCACCATCGCGATCAACGTCTTCCTCGGACGCTGGACAGGTCTCAGGCTCATCGAATATTTCCGTTTCCGCGAAGTCTTCAAACATCTCGAAGAGGAAGAGTAAACGCTCGCACCATGGTTTTCCCCTTCTTCTCCAATCACGGCGTTCTGGGCTTGAATGCGAGGAGTCTCCTCTATATCAAACCGTTCAATCCGAAGAAAGCGGTGGCGTTCGCGGATGACAAAATGAAAACGAAAGCGTTTCTTTCGGCGCGCGGCATCCCGACGGCCAAACTGTTCGCGCGCATCGAAACGCGACGACAGCTGAAGAACTTCGACTTTGCGTCGCTGCCCGATGAATGCGTGTTGAAACCGAACTACGGATTTGGCGGAGAGGGGATCATCATTTTGAAAGGTCGAAGAAACGGACAATTTCTCGAGCAAGGGAAAAAACCGATCGGCAATGCGCAGCTGACGGAACACATCGAAGACATTCTTGACGGCAAATTTTCGGTCAACGGACAAAACGACACCGCATTCTTCGAGCAAATCCTCGTCGCCGACGACTGCTTCACGCCGTTTCGCCCCGCGGGACTGCCGGACATCCGCATCATCGTGTTCAACCTCGTTCCGGTGATGGCGATGCTTCGCGTGCCGACGTCCGTCAGCGAAGGCAAAGCCAACGTGCACCTCGGCGGCATCGGCATCGGCATCGACATCGCGAAAGGCGTCACGACCCACGCGGCGCAGTACCACACGATGCTCAAGGAGCTGCCGCACGGCACGCCCGTGGGCGGAACGCAGATTCCGCGATGGGAAGAAATGCTCCTCATCGCCTCCAAGATCCAATACATGACGAACATCGGCTACCTCGCGGTCGACCTCACGATCGACAAAGACCTCGGCCCCGTGCTGCTGGAAGTGAACGCGAGAGCCGGCCTGATGGTACAAGTGGCGAACCTCGCGCCGCTTCGATCCCGCCTCGAGCGAGTGGAAGGCCTCAGCGTGAGCTCGCCCGAGAAAGGAGTGCGTCTGGCGCAGGAGTTGTTCGGAGAAAAGGTCGACAGACCTTCGTCGGAAGCCGAACAGAAGCCGATTCTCGGCAGGCGCGAGATCATCGAGATCGCAGGCGACGGCGTGCGCATCGAAGAGCAATGCGCGATCGATGCGGAAAGAGAACACACGATTTTCTCGGAAGCGTTCATGGGGGAACTGCTGAATCTGAAAGCGGTGGAACCCGTAAAAGGCGGCAAAACCTACAAAGTGAAATTCACGCTCGGCGGACGAAAAATCCAAACCATCGCGACGGTCGGCACGCCCGAAGAAGCCGGACTGAGGGCCTCCATCGGCAACCGCGACCTGAAGGGCTTCCTGATCGATCCTTCCAAACACCCGCGGACGATGGCGGCGATCACCGTGCGCAAAGACCTGCGGGCGATCGATCGCATCCTCGCGACGATCGACAAAGAATTGCCATTGCTCAAATATCTTCGTCCCGCGAACCTTGGCGAAGAGCGCAAAAGAATCCGCGAAGATGAAAAATACAATCCCGTTTTTTTGCTTCGGGAATGCAAAGCGGATTTGACCGATCTGGAGCGAACGTTGAAAAAAGTGGAAGCCGATGACAGCCCCCTCGGCATCCTGCTCACGAAGAAGAAACGAGAACTGCTGCTTCGCATCGACCTCCTTCGCGCCCGCGGAGACGCAGAACGCTTCACGTCTTTGTCACTCGCTCTCTACGGAGCGCCGAGTCCCGCGCTCATCGGATTTGCGAAGGCGCATCTCGAAACGCGCAAAACGTGCGACATCGCGGAGAGCGATCTTCTGGGTGCGAAAGAAGTGAAACCGCGCTTCGAAGAGACGTTGAGATCGTACGGATTGCATGACTGGACGGTGGTGCTCAGAACAACGTTGGTGTCGGATTGCGCCGTGGGCGGCAAAAGCGTGTATCTGCGCGAAGGAGCGAAATTCAGCGAGGAACACCTGCAAGCCTTGATCGCGCATGAGATCGAAACGCACGTGCTGACGTCTGAAAACGGACGCATCCAGCCGTACGAGATTTTCCGCAGGGGATGCGCGAATTATTTGGACACGCAGGAAGGACTCGCGATCTTCAATCAGAATCGCGTGTTGCCTCCCGATCACGACAAGCGTTTTCAACATGCGAAGAATGTCCTCGCGGTCGCGTATGCGATGGAGCATTCGTTTGCCGAAGTCAGAAAATATCTGCGGGAAGAACTGGGCTTCAGTGCCGAAAAGTCGATCACGAAAGCGATCGACGTGAAAAGAGGGCTCTCGAGAACCGTCGAATCCGGCGCGTTCACCAAATCCCTCGTGTACTTTCGCGGCGTACGGGCGATCGATGAATTCGTGCGGCAAGGAGGGGATCTGAAGAAGCTGTACGTCGGCAAGATCGCCATGGAAGACTTGCCGTTG
>JAYVRL010000054.1:0-3227 GCA_043776335.1 Candidatus Peribacteria bacterium
ATGACTTGGTGAGCAAGATCTAGATATGTCACTTTCTTTGGCGCAAAGAAAGTAACCAAAGAAACAGTGCGCGTGAACTCGCTCGCCCTGCAAGGCTCGGTCAAACAGCACGCGCGACCTCTGCTTTGAGAACTCAAGCCGAGAAAAACAGTTACCGATCAGACTTTCTCGTACACTCCCCACTGTGCAAGCCCCAACACTCGCTTATACACAACTGTGCGAAATCCCGGAATCGTCGCAATATCCGTCAAATGAGAATGTGCGCTGACACGCGGCTGCGTCAGACAAAACGCTTCGAGCGTCAGCAAAATCCAATCGCTCTCCGGGATCGGCGTCGTGACCATCAACCGTCCGCCCGGTTTCAAGAGCGACCAGAGCGCTTCAACCGCATCGACATGCTCGAAGACCTCGAAGATCGTGATAACGTCGAATGATTCCGCTTGCATGCCGAGTTTCCGCCAATCGCGAATGTCTCCGACGATCGCAGCCGGCGCTTCGAGGTCGAGTCCCGTGACATTCGTGAATCCATGACTGCGAAGGATCGCCTCCCACCATCCCGAACCGCAGCCGACATCAAGAATGGCATCGGATGGCTTACAGTAGGGCTCGAAGAATCGTGCTTTCCTCGATCTGGCGATGAGTGAAAATGGTGCGACCATGCGAAAGAAGATGTATTCGACGATACAGTCTTCGCGGTTTGATGACAAACCTCGGCGACCTTCCCTGTCGGGAAGACAAAAGAAAGAACGATGATCACGCAGCATTTGATCGGGGTATACTTCGCGCATGAAAGGAAGATTCATCGTCCTCGAAGGCCCCGACGGTTCGGGCACCACCACGCACACGAAGCTGCTCGCCGAGAGATTGCAGAAAGAAGGCCGTGACGTGCTGCTGACGGCCGAACCCACCAACAGCGAAATCGGCAAGTTCATCCGTGAACAACTGAAACTGAAGACGATCCCGTCCGCATCCGCTCTGCAGCTTTTGTTTTGCGCCGACCGCGCAGCGCACATCGAAACGGTGATCAAGCCCGCGCTCGCGGCGGGCAAAACGGTGATCTCCGATCGTTACGTCATCTCGACGCTGGTGTACGGCGAAGCGCTCGGCCTCGACCCCGATTGGCTGCTGCAGGTCAACACGCCGTTCCTCGAGCCCGACGTGATGATGATCGCGTTGCCCGCATTCCACATCTGCAAAGAGCGCGTGCTGAAGCGAAGACAACTCGAAGTTTTCGAAAATGCAAAATTCATGCAAAAAGTCTGGGATCTCTACGATCGGGTGCTCAGTGACGATCCGCTGATCAAGCATATCGACACGGGTACGTCGCTGGAGACGTCTGCAAAAGAAATATACGAGTTGGCGGTCAAGTGAATAGATTTTGATGCGTGAGGATAGTAAGCAAGAATTTAATGAAATCTTTCCAATAGTTTTGCATGAACAAACAATTCGCTGTTCTCATCGGCATCACGATGCTCTCGATCGCCGGCGTCGTCATCGTTCAGACAGGTGAGTTTGGCGATGTCAGTTTGCAAGGATCGCTCACGATGTCATCGATGCCGTCAGCGACCGTCTGCGGCGGAAGCAACGGTACGTGCGGCGGAACCTGCGGAAATCCCGGCTGGCAGTGTCTCTGGAATGCAAACGCTCACGCCTGCGTGTGCACGATGCCATCCTGCATAAACGGAACCAGTTGCGGCCCGAACATGATTTGGTCTGCGTGCTCGACAACCGCTCCCGCTTGCGTCCCGCTGCCGTCAAGCTCGCTACCCTCCTCATCTTTTTCTTCATCGACGGGAGTAGCTTGTTACTACTGCGGATACGAAGATGTGCCTGTGTGCGCAGGGAACACGGTCAACAATTGTGACCTGAACGGAGCAACTGACTGTGAAGTCGTTGGGAGTTCTTGCAAGGGTAGATTTTTAGACAGTTGTCAGCAACGTATAGCAGTATTCGCCTCCAACACGAACAGTGCAGTAGCCATCTCCAGCTTTTCAGTCTACGACGTCAACAGCGAAAAAGCAGTCGGTGATTTCGCGTTGGCTCATAACTGCACTTCACTCAGGTTCGATTATCTTGGTCACGGATCACCGGCACACTGCGCGATGCCCTTCAACGTCGTGGATCAATGTTTGGCGATTGCTCCGAATTGCAGCGCGATCAGTTCTATCCATACCGGTTGCTCGGTTTTTCAAAATTTGAGTGACGTGCAATCGTACGCTCAATTCCTTCAATCAACACTCCCGTCGGGAGTGACTGTTACCGTCGGCGCCAACCAGACAATCGCCAGTGGAAACGGCACTGCTACGAACACAATGCTCTCAAACGCAGGTATCTGCACCTCGTACGTGACAACCAGCATCAACTGCAGTGGAATCACAACCACCCCTCAAACTTGCAGAAGTACGGGCGACTATTGTTACTTGGACAGTCCGGGTCCGTTTCAATGCACCGGCGCGAACGGAACAATGACGCAACAAGTTTGCTGCCCAGGCCCGAACAATCAAGGCCAAGTGAATGCCCAATATCCAATCGGGGGTCTTCAATTCGGAACCAGTTGCATGCGCAGCTCATCGTTGTCGAGTTCGATGTCTTCATCAAACGCATCTCTGTGCGGCGGCACGAGCACAACATGCGGCGGACGCTGCGGAAATCCTGCGTGGGCATGTGGCTGGAATCCCGGCGCACGTGCATGCATCTGCTCTGACCCGGCAACATCTCCGTGCGCGCCGAATCCGAACAACGGCGGGTTGTGCGGAGGAATGTGTGGAAACCCTGGATGGACTTGTAATTGGAACCCCCTCGCATCTGCCTGCGTCTGTACCGACCCCGGCACAGGAACGAGCAGCAGCTTTTCAAGTGCATGCAGTGCCGGAACATCTTGGTGTCCAAACTCCGTTTCAGGAGGAGGAACATGTTGCGCAGCCGCAATGATTTGCGATCGTAACCACGGTACCTGTTCTGCTCAGTGCGATCCTGCACAATCTTGCGCCGCTCATCCGTGTCCGACCGGACAGACGTGCACCGACACACCCGGAGTGAATCCTCCCGGATGTCATACATGCACTGCGATGCCGCATTGAGAATGCAACTACCTTGAAATCTTCGGTCAAGTGAAGGATTTTGACTCAAAAAAGCATTCGGAGGATGATCTGTAAAATTTTCCCTTCCTCTATTTTCATATGAAAAAACATATTGCAGTCGTGGTCGGTATCGTCATGCTCGGCGCT
>JAYVRL010000055.1:0-10817 GCA_043776335.1 Candidatus Peribacteria bacterium
TCGTTTGCGACACCGCCGCGAAGGTCCTGAGAGGTTCAGCGACCATCACCACAAGCAAGTAGAGCGAGAGAGTGGCGGCGATGCCAACGCTCACAACTCGCGACTTGCGGTTTTGAGAGAGATAAAGGTGTCTCATAGAGAGAGGGGAAAGAGGATATGGGTATTGGTTTAACGCGTTGTGAGTAGAGTATATTTATTATTACTAAGCATCATTATACATTATTTAGTAATTATTTGCAATAGTCTTCTAAACGATCTTTATTCATGTATGGGGCGTGTGGAGAGAAAGAGAGCATTGGTTAATGGAGGAAAATGCGCCCCAGAGCGAGGGCTCCTAGGATTCCGACGAGCAACATCGTAGTCGTCGTTGCTAGCGCCATCTGTACAGGAGGTGCGGGGTTTTGGATCGTCGTGCCGGCAGGCAGGTCTGGAGCGGCGGAGTGTATGACTGCAGACGACGACATGGAGACAGAGGAGGGCAGATGGGATGAGGTGAAGGATGACGAGGCGGCTGAAGACGGTTGAGTGCTAATAAAGGAGGAACTCGATGAGCTGTCTCGATTGATGCTCGAAGCAAGCGATGACGCGGCAGCGGAGGATTCCGTCGTGATGCGGAAAGATTCCGGAAGTGGCATCCCCGGCCAACTGCAATCTTTTCCGTACGAGAGGGAGTGCTCGGCGCGATGTAGCAGCACGACCATTTGCGCTCTCGTGAGCAGTTCCGAGGGGCGCGCGAGATATGACAGACCGTTCGGCTGCGCGATGCAGTGGTCAGCTGCAATGGCCATTTCTTGGCTGTACCATGCGTTTGAAGAGACATCGGCGAACGGAGGCGCTTTGCCCGTGGATGTGAGTCCATAGAAGCGCACGGCCATCGCGATCGCTTCCGCGCGGGAGATCGTCGAGGCCGGCATCGCGGTGCACGGATGCGTGCCGGCGCAATTGCGATACCCGCGCATCCAGTTCTTGTGTGCCGCGTATTCCACGAACGGCGCGTACCAACTGGTGCGCGGGACGTCGTCGAAGGTGAGGATGCTCGGCAGCACCGTGACGGATCCGCCGTTGAGCTTGCCGAGAATCTTCGCGAATTCCGCGCGCACTGCCGTGTCTCCTCCGCGGAACAGACCCTGCGTGCCGTCGAGAATGCCGCGTTGCACGAAGCTGCCGACGGATCCTTCATACCACACGCCTGCGGGAACGTCCGCATATGAAGTTTCGGCTGCGGCGTGCAGGATGCCGTCTCTCATCGGCAAGTTCCTATCCGTCACGATCTGGGGCAATTGATCGCTCGTGAGACCGTCCAAGATAGAGGAGATGTCGCGGTTGCCTCCACCCGTGTTCGTGCCGGTCGTGGTGATCGCTCCGTTGACCGACGGGCAGGATGACGACGAGCTGGAACTGCTGCCGCTGCTCGAACAGACATTCATCACGAGATCCATGAACGTGTAGCCAACGGTCGCCATCGGCACGCTGTCGATGTCGGTTGCTTCGATGAGGATCGAGTACGGCGTATTGGCCGAGATCGTTGCGGGCAACGTGACGGTGACGGTGTAGTTCGCGGATGTGCCGGTGATCCCGACAAGCAGACTGGATCCGGTGAGGACCAACGGATTGCTCGTGATCGCCGCGCCGCTGCCGAGGAGCGTCATGCGAATGCTGCTTTGTTTGATGCCCGATGCCGAATCTTTGATATGGAATGAGACGGTGGGGCTGAGAGTCGCGGATGTCGTGAATCTTGCGGGACTTTCGGTGTCGACGCTGCAGGTCGTGCATGCGTTCAGCACGGTGAAGGTATACGACGTGCTCGCGCTGTTCGGGGCTCCTGCCAAGTCTTGTGTCGTGATCGCGACCGTCACCACTTGTCCGCCGCTGAAGTTTGCCGTTGGGTTGATCGTGATCGTGTAATCCGCGGAGGTGCCCGTGTAAGTGAATTGAGAACTTGCGGATGTGTATGCAGTTCCGGCAACCGTCACCGTGGTGCTGTTGATCGCGACCCCCGCGCCTGCATCCGTGATGTGGAACACGACGTTCACATTCGGCGCGACACCCGTCGCATTCTGCGTCGGACTGAAACCGCTGAATGCGGGAGCCGAGGTGTCGATGGTCGTGAACGAATAGTTGACGGTGCTCATGACGTTCGGCGCCACGTGCAAGTCACTGGCGTTGATCGCCACGCTGACGACCGTGTTCTGACTGAAATCGACCGTCGGATTGATCGTGACGGTGTAGTCCGCTGATGTTCCCGTATAGCTGAACTGCGGACTTACTGACGTATAGGTGATCGTGCCTCCGCCCGCCGGAGTGACTGCGACTTGCACCGTCGTGATGTCGACGCCGAGACCGGGCGTGACGCCCGCATTATTTTTGTAATCTTTCACATGGAAGACGATGTTGCTGTTCACGGCGACGCCTGTTTGTCCGTTGCTCGGATTTTGGTTCGTTACGTACGGCGCGTTCGTGTCGTCTTCGGTTGTGAAGAGCCAAGCCTGCGAAGCTTGGTTTGGACTCGGTGAAGCGACATCGCTGCCGGTCGCGACGACTTGATAAATCGTGTTGTAGTTCAGCGTACCGACAGAGTTGAGCGTCGAGGTGCAGCTCGCGACGCGGTTGCTGTTCGTCCGAGAGCAAGCCGAGAACGTCAATGATTTCAACGTGCCGTTGAGCTTGGTCGTCAGCGAGCCGGTGTTCACACCCGCGCCCGCATCGGCGAAAGAATAACTGATGCCCGTCGTGACGGAAATTCCCGTGGCGCCGCTGCTCGGACTGAGGCTGGAGAATGTCGGAGCGGTGCTGTCCGCCGAAAGATTCAAGGTCAGATTTTGCACCGCATCGAGCACGTCGGTTCCGTCGCCGTTTTGCTGCGCCATGTTCGTATCCGTGGTGCCGGTCGTGAATGTGAAGTTGAAACTGTACGCGCCGCTTGCCGCGATCACTTTCCAGTACACGTGTCCGAGGAGTTTGTCCGCGGGGGCGACTCCTGTGTTCACGGGGCTTGTGCCGCCCGGATCGAAAGCCGTGACATCGATTTCATTGCCCGCGATCGTATTCGCAGGATACGAGGGAAAGAGTCCGTCCGTTTGGATCGCCGTCGCCGCGACGGAACATCCCGAACCCGTGTACGGCTGCACGTAACTCGGGTTGTACGGCAACATGATGTCCACGGAGTTTGCGTTCAAGCTGTCCGTTTGCACTCGGATATCCGTGCGGAAACAACGTCCGACGTAGAACGTCGATCCGCCGTCACTCGTGACGAGCTTGATGATTTGCCCTGCGGTCGCATGAACGCGGTACACATGGATGCCGCTCATGGCGCCGATTGCGATCACGGCGATGACCGTTGCGCACCAGTGCACCAGACGTTGCAGGCCCGTGAGAGGAGCCATGCGTTGCGCTGCCGACGGAGAGCGGAGATTACGAGGCACCGGTTTGATTGAGATTGGAGACGGCGTTCGTCAGATCGATGCCGTTCACGCGCCCGTCGCGATTGAGGTCGTAGCGCACGTTGTACGCGCTCAGTCCGCCAACGATCTGCGTCAGGTCGATGCCGTTCACTTTGTTGTCACCGTTCGAGCCGTTCACGTCGCCGCAGAGCAGCGGGCTCGTGCCGTTCGCGGTGAAGTCCACCGTAACGTTCTGCGACAGACTCGTGTTTGTTTTCTTCACGCGCAAATGCGAGTAGCCCTTCGCGGTGATGTCGTACGTGCCCGGGCTCAAAGCCACGGTCATGCCGCTGAAGCTGCCGCCCGAACTGGTGACAATGTCTCGGCTGACGAGGGGGGTGGTGGTCCCGGGAGTGCGGACTTCGACTGTGACGATGGTTCCGTTGTTGCCGGTCGTCGGTACGCGCTTTTCAGGAATAGCGATCACGTTCACGAGAAAGCCGGATCCGGTCGTGACTTGGAAACTGACGCTTGTCGTTTGCGAAGCCCCGACGAATGTGAGCGAGCTCAGAATCCCGAGGAGCACCAAAGAGATGCTCCCGAGCGCGGCGAGTCGACGTTTGGTCGGTATGCGGTGCCATCGCTTCGAGAGACTTTGCATCCCGCGTGCGCGTTTCTTTGTGTGTTTGTGTGAAGGCATCAAAATAGTATACCAGATCGAGGGTATCCTGTCGACGGCACTGAGCGTGAAAATACATCAGGAGAAGCGCCTCGAAATTCGATTGTCCGAGCACTGTCTTTCGATTACAGTGAGGCACATGCAATCTTCCGGTCGTTTGATTCTCACGTGGACCCTTGTTCTCAGCGTTCTGCCTTCGCTCGCTTTGGCGCAACAGGCAGCGGCGCCCGCCTCATCTGCTCCTTCGAGTGCCCGTTCGAATCAAGCCCTCGTTGTTTCTCAACAGACCGGAGTCGAGGTGCGAGGGGATTTTCAAGTCGGCCCCACTCGCTTTACGGTCGAGATGAGCCCCGGTGAAGAACGTTCGGTCGAAACCACGATCACGAGTCGCGAAGGCGAGCCTGAGGGTTTCAGCGTCAGCGTTGAGGATTTTTCAATCACCAATGACGGCACCGACAGCATTCAGTTTTACGGAAACGGCTTCGGTCCGTTTTCTGCCAAGCCGTGGGTCACTCCTATCGTTGGTCACTTCAATTTGAATCACGGAGAACGAGCGACCTTTCCGGTAAAAATATCGATTCCTGAGAATGCATCGGTGGGAGATCACTATGCCGTCGTCTTATTTCAACGAGATCTCAAAGATGTCTCAAGGCCAGGTTTCAACGTGATTCCTCGCGTTGGTGCGTTGCTTCTCATCACCGTCAAAGGTGACTTGATCAGGCATGGCATCCTTCAAGATTTCAACGTCAGCCGTCCCGTGTATTGGTCAATCCCCGCACATTTCGGCATGCAGTATGCAAACGAAGGAACGGTGCATATCGTCCCCGTGGGTCATATCGAGATCAAAAATATCTTCGGGATTCCGGTTGATGATATTCCCGTGAGAGATTGGTATGTTCTTCGCAATTCTATCCGTCGCAGAGAGGTCATCTGGCAGCCGCATTTCGCACTTGGTTACTATACGGCAACCCTGACGCTCAGCGCGGAGGGACAGGACCCCGTTCAGCCCATGACCGTCTCGTTCTGGATTATTCCCGTGTTGCCCGTGCTTCTTGCATTGCTTGCGATTTTCGCAGTTTCTTTCCTCGTTCAAGCGTTCTTCAGTCGTTTCGAGCTGAAGCGAAAGAAGGGCCAAAGCTAAGATTCTGCTTGAGAGAATGGCATTTCACGACTATTTACTTATATTTAGAAATATGTTATAATATTCGAGTAAGAAAATAAAAAATACAAAAATCAACCTATGAATTTCAAAAGCCGCTTCAACAAAGACCGTAGTAAATCAGCTCTCTTCATGATGCTGACAGCGATTTTCCCGTTGTATCTTCTTGTCGTATGTGTTGCGGAGCCGCTTCGGTCATTCGCAGCGGTTAGTCAAACAACTGTTGCTCAGTTTCAGGTGACGGGCACGTTGTCGATGAACTGTTCGGCCACATCGACTCTTGGAACCGCGCTTGGCAGCGGGACGGCAGGATCAGGAGCTCTGGCAGTCGCACAGTGTCAGCCGAATACGAACAACGCTCTCGGTTACACGCTTTCTTGGCGCATCAATTCAAGCACGGGTTCTACGACACCTGTCTGCGTCGGTAATTGCTACGGCACGGGTCACCTCCTGAGTAATAACGTTACTGCAGGAAAGCCTGACCTCATCAAGGCGTTCACTCCGAAGTTGGCCAATCGTCCCGAGCGGTTCGATGGCAACACTATCGGTACAGGCTCAGGTTCGCGTTGGGCTGCGCGTCTCCGTGCGAACAGCACGTCACCGGGCGGGGCGACGATTACATGGGGCACTGACAGTTCCACCGAGACATTCCTCAATGTGACAACAGGAGCGGCAGTGGATATCGCAAAGCGCACATCCGCGACAGGAGCTCAGAATGACATTGAAAATTTCCTTTTCAAAATGGTGATTCCTCTGAACGTTTTTCAGCCGACCGGTACGTACAAGGCGAACATTATCTTTACGGCGACAGACAACTAGGACTGGAACATCTGTCCGACGAAGATGATTGATGGTAGGATCGAATCGTATGAGAAATCGCATTTTGATCGTTTTCGTGATCGTGATCGCAGGGGTTTCTCTTTGGTTGTGGTTCAGCATTTCCAACATTATTCAGGCTCAAAACGATGTCAGCGCTCGATTTCAGGAGGTTGTTCAATATTATTCCGATATGAGTCTGCAGTATGTGGACCCGCTTTTGAATGTGCCGGGCGCGAGTGAAGATGATCAAAAAACGCTTCGGTTGATCTCCGCCAATCTCAAAGCTTTGACGCAGAATCCGAACATCGACGAAGAGTATGTTCGTCTGATCGCCGTCCAGCATGAAATCATCGCGTTTTTCACCGCAGGTTCTTTGGGAGAAAGCATTTCATTGGACAGTCATTTTTTGGATTGGAACATGAATGCCACGAGTCGCGGCAAGGTGAGCAAGCTCATCTATGATTACAATCAGGCTCTCGCGAGATACAACGGATCGATGCGCGGATTGGTCGGACACGTCATCGAGCGTTGGACGACTCATTGGAAACACGTCGAATATTTGAGTATCAACGGAAGCACTGAGACAGATACCTTGATCACGTTCTGACCAAGATGTCACCCGACTGCGCTGATGCTACGATAGCCACATGCCGCAGCTTCTTCTTGTGGTCATCATCTTGACGTTTGCGCTCTGCATGAGCCGAAAACTCAGAGCGGTCTTGCTTCATCGGAACGTTTTGCATTTTTTGCGGACGGCTTTTCTGACCGGCCTCGTTCTTTTGATTCTTGCCGCCATTGGCATCGCTGCGTGGTATTGGTGGACCGTGATTCGTCTGCAAGAGCAGGGAACCCATTGGCAAGACACGACCATCGAACAAGACAGGCATCCCGTCACGCCGCACGGCGGAGGACCCGTGACGCCGACGATAGTGCAATGAAGATGACTCTTTGGTTCAAGCGCTGATCCTTGCCGCATCGTGCCGATCGGCAGACAATCTTTGCGTGACGCTCGCACGCATGCAATTCGGCGCGTTGTTTCTCGCATTGCTCTTTCTGTGGTGGGGTTCCGCATATGCCGACGAAGCGAACAGCAACAAAGATCGCATTCGCCCCGATGTGATCAACGGGGGAGGTTTGGATTTCAGCAAGTCAACGAATTATCTTCTCAGCGACAGCATCGGAGAGTCCGTTGTCGGCTACGGCGGCACGACCAATTACACGCTCAACGCAGGCTATCGTCAGCCGTCCGCATCGGATTACATTTCGCTTTCCTGTTCGCCGACCGCGACGATCGCTTCCGCAGCGGTAGGCCAAAAAACAGGCAGTGGCACGTGCGTGGTGTATACGGATGCGTACAGCGGTTACAACTTGAGTTGGGCGATTCTCTCCGGCAGCGGCGGCACGAATACCGGTTACCTCATCAATCAGTACAACGATGCGATCGCACCGTTCGACTTCTCACGTTCCGGTCTCGTCGGCTACTGGAAGATGGATGAGGCGACCGCCGGTTCCACGGTGCAGGATTACTCCGGCAACCTGCACGACTTGACGCCGAATGGTGTCGGCGGAGCGAATAACTTGCCTCAACCTGTTTCTGACATTCCTTCAAATATGAATACAGCCGATAGTCGATCGTTGAATTTTGACGGAACGGATGATTATTTGCGCGCTTCCACGTACAGCGGTTTTCCGGCGTCCACGATGACAATGTGTGCGTGGGTGAGAACGTCGGGCAATACCGAATACATCGCTTCCATCAATCGCAATCCGACGAACATCACAAATGAAGGTATTTTTCAGGTCGATCCCGCGGGCAAGTTGTTGTTTTGGGATTACAACGGCAGCAGCTTCGGTTTCGACGCCACGACCGTCGGCAATACCGCTTTGAATAACAGCGTTTGGCACCATGCGTGTTTCGTCAAAAACGGCACGAGCGGCACATACTATTTGGACGGTGCGAGCGACGGCACGAAAACTGCCGCACTCAATATTACGTATGGCACATCCGACTTTATCGTCGGTGCGAACTTCCGTGACAGCAATTCGTATTTCAATGGAACCATTGATGACGTTCGCATCTACAATCGAGCTCTTTCACTTGCGGAAATTCAAGCGCTCTATCGCACACCGCACACGTGGTCCGTCGGCGCAAGCGCCGTCGCATGGGGATCGAGACTTCGTTCAAGCAGCACGGACACGGACGTGAAGTGGGGGACCGACAACAGCACGGACAAATGGATGAACATCGGCGACGGAAATTACAGCGTCGTACGTCGTCTCAGTGCCACTCCGCTCAGCGGCTCCAATGAGATCTTCCAGTATCGTGCCGAGATCGGATCTTCCGCGTTTCAACCAACCGGTTTATATCAAGCGACCGCAATCTTTACCGCGGTGGGTGATTGATGTTCTTGTATCATTGCATAAAGTCCAGACGGTGTTGCAACATTTTTGAGAGTCATAAATCTTGTTTTATTGGCTTTTAGAAGCCATTCCACCCGTATGAACTTTCTGAGTTTGCCCGACTCGGACAGAAGCTCAGATGGATCTGAAACACGGGCTTTCGGGAGCCGGTGGGATTTTGCCTCCACGGTCATTGGTCGCCTTTGAAATCATGCCGTGGGACCTTCCGAACCAATGTGTGATCGCACATACCGGCAGGTTCAGAACGCTCTAGTGCAAAACTATAATTTGTGCTATGATAATAGCAAGTTAGTAATAATAAACACGCGTGAGAAAATAACACACATCACAAACATCAATGCTTTTCTCGGAGACACCATCCGCCGACACGCTCAGACTGCTGCTCTCACGAGCCCAGCAGGAAGGCCTCGACGACTCAGTCATCGGAAGACTGAAAGTCATTTTGCATTTTGCCGAACACGAGTATTCGATCAGCGAGACTTGCAGGTACTTCGGCATTTCACGAAGCACGTTTCATCGCTGGATGGAGAGATTCGATCCGAACAATCTGCGCTCGTTGCAGGATCGTTCGCATGAGCCGATGTCCGTGCGGCAGTCCACCGTGCCGTCCGAGATGGTGGAGCTGATCCGCCGCTACCGCATGCGTTATCCGCAGATGGGCAAAGAGAAAATCGCCGAACTGCTGCTGAGCGATCACGCCGTCATGTATTCGGCATCGACGATCGGACGCGTCATCGAACGCGAATGTTTGTACTTCGCCGACACGCCGTTTCACTGGAAGAAGCGTTTGGCATTCCAGAAGCACGACTTCGTGCCCGCGTCGGAACAGATGTCAGAGTTGGCATCCGAATTGCAAAGTGAATCAATCGAAGCGCCGGAGCGTTCAACTGACACCGTGCATGTTCAGATCAACGAGCCGCCTGTATACGTTCCGCTTCAGTCAACACTGGCTCTCCCGATTCAGCGCTCGAAGTGGGCGCATATCGGTCGTTTCCTCGTGGTCTCCAGCATCGTCACCAACATTCTTTTCGTGTCCGCGCTCTTCGGTCTCGCGCTTCTTGAGCGCCTCACCGTGTCCGCTTCGCCTGTTCATTCCGCCGCGTCTGCGGCGATGTCTTCAGGTTTGGACAGCAGCGCGGATTCCACGATCACTCAAACACACATCGCAGAATGACATTCAAACGTTCCATCCTCCGGCACATGACGCGGACGGTGATCCTCCAGATCGCCGCCCTCGCGCTGGTCGTGGCCTTTGTCGTCATCGCCCCGCGCACGTTCGCCGCGACGGGCATCAACGGTCAGATCAATTACCAAGGCAAGCTGACAAGCTCGGGAGGTGTTGCCATCACGAACGGTGTGTACAACATGCGCTTCAAGATTTTCAATGCTGCGACGGGCGGCAATCCGGTATGGACTGAAACGTGGGACAACACGAACCAACGCGTCACCTCAACGGGCGGTTTGTTCTCGGTCGGCCTCGGCGCACACACGACGATGACGGGCAGCGTCGACTTCAACAGCGACAGTCTCTACTTACAGGTTGAATTCGATCCTGCGAATGCCGGCACGTATCCCGAGGTCTTCACTCCACGTCGACGTTTCGCGTCCGTGCCGTATGCTCACAACTCGGATTTCTTGGACGGCATTACATCGAATCAATTCCTCCGCTCTGACATCGCACAGGTTGCCAGCGGCACGCTCACTGTGAAGCCGAACAACTCGCGCAAGATCGGCATCGATATCATTTCTCAGGGCGGCACTTCCGCGACAGGCGCACTGCGACTTTCCACACAAGGAGGTGCACACATCGTCTTCGGATCCGGCGCTCTCAACTATGACACGAATCTCTATCGCTCCGTCGCTTCGACATTGAAGACCGATGGTGCCTTCCAAGTCGTCGGCACGCTCTCGGGCTCTCGTCTTGTTATCAGCGGCAATGCGAACATTTCCGGATCGCTCCTGACGGTCGGCAACAATACGACTCGCGGCACGATCTCAGGAAGCAATCTTGTCGTTTCTCGCTCAGCCGCAATCTCCGGAACGCTTCTCGTCAAAACGTCGATCACGAGCAAAGGCTCCGTCTCCGGTGCCACCCTCTTCGGCTTCGGTCTCGGTTCTTGCAACGGCGCCGCACAGAAGGTCGTCTACAACAACTCCACCAGCGTCTTCAACTGCGCCACGGATCTCAATAGCAGCTGGTCGAGCACCGGTGCACTTCAAACCGCTTTCGACACTCGCTACGTCCGCAAAACGGGAGACGTCATGACCGGCGCTCTGACGATCAACCTGACCTCCGGCTTCCTCGGTCTCAAGATCATGCAGATGGCTTCCGGTTCCGTTCTCCACGCGGAGAAATCTC
>JAYVRL010000056.1:0-3151 GCA_043776335.1 Candidatus Peribacteria bacterium
CTCGCATCTTAAACGACGCATCGGAGATCGGCTCGTAGAACGAAAGGACCTGAAGTGCGCACGGGCGACGTGAAGCAAGCCATTGAGATCAAGAAAGGCGACCTCGTGGCCTTCGCATCCAAGCTGACCGGCAAAGAGAAAGGAAAGACCGTGCTTGTCGATTACGGAAAATTCGCGGAAGACGTGAAAAACGCGCGGTGCATTCTGATCGACAACGGCTCGATCGAATTCAAAGTCGAACGCATCGAGAAAAACGGCGTCGTGATGGCTCGTTCTCTCGAAGACGGCAAGATCGGTTCGCGTCGCCACGTGAATTTGCCGGGCGCCTACATCAGCCTTCCGTCCTTCACGCCGAAAGACTGGGCCGACATCGAATTCGGCATCAAGAACGGCGTGGACTTCTTCGCGACGTCGTTCGTCCGCACCGGCAAGGACATCCGACAACTCAAAGAATTTCTTCTCAAGCACAAAAGCGAAGGCGAGATCATCGCCAAGATCGAAACGCCGCAGGCCGTGGAAAACATCGACGAGATCATCGATGCCAGTGACGGCGTGATGGTGGCGCGAGGCGATCTCGGAGCCGAGGTGCCGTTCGAAGAAGTGCCGCAAATCCAAGAAATGATCGTCTCGAAATGCCGCCAGAGAAACAAGCCCGTGATCGTGGCGACTCATATGCTGGAAAGCATGATCCTGAGCCCCATGCCGACGCGCGCCGAAGTGACGGACATCGCGTTCGCGGCGAAACTTCAAGCGGACAGCACGATGCTCTCCGGTGAGACGACGACAGGTCTCTATCCGTTCAAATCAGTCGACGCGATGGTCCGCGTGCTGAAAAGGAACGAGCTCATCGAACCGACCTTCGCATCGGAATTGAAAACGGACATCCCGAGCGTCGACATCGACATGCCGCGCAAAGAACAGGCGCTTGCGGCCTGCGTCCTCGCCACAAAACTGCATGCCGACGCGTTGATCGTGATCAGCAAACACGGAACGACTGCCAGAACGGTCAGCAACTGCCGCCCACTCGTTCCCATTCACGCCTTCACGCAATCGGAGTCCTGCCAGCGGCGCTTGATGCTCGTGTGGGGCGTCATCCCGTACTGCGTCGATTTCTCCGAGGATCCCGAGCGCACCATCGAAACAGCGCTCAAACTTCTGCGCACCCAAAAAATCCTGAAGCCTGGTCAACAAGCGGTGATCGTCTCCGACATGCGTTCGCTGAAAGAGCGCGTGATGACAATCCAGATCCGCACGGTCGCCTGATCACTGCGCGGTCGTTTGCTGCGCGATGGAACCGCCGTCCGCAGGGATGTACTTCAATTTCCCCGGCTTCGACATGACCTGAATCTGCGGATCTGTTTGGAGAGCGTCGAGTGACTGAGACTTGGCGATCTGCATGTTCAGCACTTCTTGTTCAAGAAGCAGCTGAGATCTGGCGTGCTCGAGCGAACGCAATTTGTAGCCCTTCGTGGCGTTCAAATTGTGATGAAACAAAATCAACAATGCGAGCACGATGATCAGTGTGCCGATCACCACGAGCAACATCATGGTGCTGCTGGACATCAAACGACCAAGAGAATGCCTTCTCGGAACCGACTGAGCCGCAGGAAGCGAAGGAATGGCGAAGATGTTCAGCATGACGGTGAGCGGACGTCAGTATACAACGGTCGCTTTGCAATTGCACGAAGCCGCGCCGATCGTGATCGCGGATTCTTCGCGATTTCATCGTCTCCGGAGCCGATCGGTTTTTTCGTCAACAATGAAAATTCACTCTCGCGGGACACCGCGCCGGTCATGGGATTCTTTTCGTGCGTCGTCAAAGAACGAAATGCTGATTTCACTGGGCCGTCTTCGAGCGAATGATAACTGATGATCACGCAGCGGCCTCCCGGAGCCAAAAGACTCGGAATAGCGGCCAGCAAACGATCCAAGACGTCTTTCTCGCGATTCACGGCGATGCGCAGCGCCTGAAAAATTTGCGGCAGATACTGCGGAGCTTTGTATCCGTACACCTCCATCGCAACTGCGACGAGATCCGTACTTCTGCGGACGGGATCTTCTTGACGACGCGCGATGACGGTTGTCACAAGCCGTCTCGGATTCGGAATGTCGGAATAGTCGCGGAAAATGCGAATCAGACGATCGGGATCAAGCGAGGCAAGCAGCATCGCCGCGGTCATTCCTTTCGAGCGATCAAAGCGCATGTCGAGCGGCACGTCCGCTCTGAACGTGAATCCGCGCGTCGGATCGTCGATGTGCGGAGAGCTGAGACCGAGATCAGCAAGGATCACGTCGAACTGTCGACGCTCCTTCGGCAAGCAATCTGGAAGTTCGCCGAAATTCGCATGGATGATCGTCAATGATTTTTCAAATGTGCGGAGGCGTTTCTTCGCATCGGCGATGTTCTCTTCGTCGGCATCGATCGCGATCAGCGAACCCGTGTCTCCGATGAGCTTCAGGAGTTCTTCGCTGTGACCTCCGAGTCCGAGCGTGACATCGAGCACGCGGTCACCCTTCTCGGGAGCGAGAAGCCGCAGGGTTTCCGCCAGCAGAACCGGAATGTGCGTCGGCATGCAGAGACTGTAGTACTGAGGCAAATCTTCGACAATTCTTTGCTCTTGCCGCTGAGACAAAGTCGTATTGTTGTACACAAAATTTGTTCTAATTTTCGCGCCGCTGCAAAACCTCTTCGAGCAGACGATGAAGATCTCGTGTTCTGTCATCAAAGTGAAAACGTTTCGACGCTTCCGTTTTCGCATTCGCGCCGAGACGGAGCCGCAAGGCGGAATCGTCCAACGCTCGCGCGATGACGCGTGCGCAGTCTTCGACATCGCCGGAACGAAACACCAATCCAGTTTCTCCGTCTTTCACGATGCTTCTGAGTCCCGCCGAATCGCTGACGATGACGCACGTTCCGGCCATCATGGCTTCCGCCGCGATCAAGCCGAACCCTTCGAGAAGCGACGGCACGACGAGCATGGTCGCATGCGCGAGTTCGCGACGCATCAACGGATCAAACGCAAAACCGGTCTGCGTCACGGAATGTGAAAGACCTTTTTTCCCGATGAACGCATCAAGGCGTTTGCCGATCAAATTTCTGCCGACCAATCGGAGGGAAGCGGACGGATGAGTCGTTTTCAGATTCGCGAAC
>JAYVRL010000057.1:0-10548 GCA_043776335.1 Candidatus Peribacteria bacterium
TCACTCACCGGCCCATATTACACCTCAGGGAACGCTGACCCCCGCACTCGAAGTGCGGAGTATTACCTGAATAAAAAAAGGCGGCCGAAGCCGCCTTTCTCGTTTCGACGTAGTCGCTTATTGGGCGGACGACGAGGACATCATTTCGGATGACATCATTTCCGAAGACTTCACGTGATCCTTTTTCATCATCTTGTCTTCAATCTTCTGCATTTTCGCATCGTGTTTCATTTTGCGCTTCTCCATGCGCTCTTTCGCTTTCTCCATTTTTTGCTTCATTTTCTCGTTCATCTTGTTTTTTTTCTCTTCCATTTTGTTCATCACGCTCGACATTTTGCTGCTCATGGCTCCTGTTTTCTCTTCGAAGTGCTTCATCGCGTTCTCTCCGCGCATTTTCAGGCGCATCTTGTTCTCTTCATCCATGTCTCGGGCCTTTTCGGAAGAAGATTTCGACGCAGAGGAACTGACGGACGAGGAAGTCATGGCAGCAGAGGAACTGATGGACGAACTGACCGAGGAGGATGCAGTGCCGACGGACGAAGCGCTCGAGGACATCGAGCTGGATGAATCAGCGAGGGCGGTCTGCGCCATGCCGAGCGTCATGGCGACGACTGCCAGACTGGTTGCGGAAAAACTTTTCATGGTAAAAAGTGGTGAAGAATAAGCGAACCGATACAGTGTAGAGGATGAGAGTAGGGAACGAAAGTCCCCCTCGGCATGATGGTGGGATTCGCGCAACCGCAGTTCCGAGGGCTATGATCCACGCATGCTCGCTCTCAATGCGCCCGCTCCCGAGTGGATGGCACAGGATCAAACCGGCACGACGAGATCTTCGAAGGAGTGCCAAGGTTCGTGGTTGCTGCTCTATTTCTACCCGAAAGACGACACCCGGGGATGCAACATCGAAGCTTGCGGACTGCGCGACGCCTTTGCCACCTTCGAAAGTCGCATCCGCATCGTCGGTGTCAGCGGCGATGATATTCACAGTCATAAAAAATTCGTCGACAAGTTCACACTTCCGTTCACGCTCATTGCTGATCCTGAAAAAAATATCATCAAAGCGTACGGCGTTGGCACGAATTTCCCGAAGCGCGTCACATTTCTCATCGATCCGAAGGGGATGATCCGTCAGATCCGACAGGGTTTCGATTGCAAAGATCATGCCGCCCTTGTGGAACAGGATCTGAAAACCTTCGGATTGTGATAATCGTTTCGTGTATGCTGCTGTCATGACCGTGAGGAAAGCGTTGTGCATGGCGTCGGTTCTCCTCGTCCTTTCGGCCTGCGGTTCGAAAAAAATGAGCGGGTCGAAAACGATGTCCCTGCCAGCCGTGCCGGATGACGGGCTCATTCACATGCTTTCAGGATCGGTTCTCTCGAATTTTTCTTTCATGATCACGGATCCGAACGTTCGTCGAAAATTGACGGATCAAGGCTTCAACTTCGTCGTCCAGCTTCATGACGGGATTCACGAATTTCCGATCGGCGCGACGCCGTACGATCAAGTGACACTTCTCAATGCGCCGAGGGCTTTCGGCGATCTCGACGGCGATCGATACCAAGACGCCGTGATCGCGCTTCAGATCGGACACGGAGATTTGTCAGTGACGGAGCTGGAGATGGTCGGAGTCCGCAACGGAAAACCGACGCAAGTGGCGTCCTACAGCCTCGGTCACACCAAGCTGAACGCCATCACGATCCACAATCGAACAATGAAGGCCAATGTCACAGGCACGTTTCCCGGCGATCCCGGCCCTCGCAATACGGAGTACACGTTCGGACTTCCCGCGAGCGCCATGGCGGGCAGCGGCGGTGTTCGTCACTGAACCTGTTTCATGCTAGGATACGGTTCGCTTCTTTTAGCATTCACCTTTTCTCCCCATGCGAAAGTTCTCACCGTGGTACGTCGTTCTCGGCATCGCAGTCGTTCTCGTGATTTGGCTCATCGGCAGCTACAACGGACTCGTCACCGCCAAAGGGAATGTGGTGAATCAATGGTCGCAGGTGGAGACGCAGTATCAGCGCCGCATGGATCTCGTGCCGAACCTCGTGAGCACCGTGAAAGGTGCGGCGAACTTCGAACAGAGCACGTTCACGGCCGTGACGGAGGCCAGAAGCGCATGGTCGCAGGCCAAGACGATCGGCGATCGCGGTCAGCAGATCACCGCAGCATCGAATTTCGACTCTTCTCTTTCCCGTCTCCTCGTGACGGTCGAGGCGTACCCGCAGTTGCAGGCCACTGCGGCGTTCCGCGATCTCATGACGCAGCTCGAGGGCACAGAAAATCGAGTCGCCGTCTCCCGCAAGGATTACAACGATTCCGTCTTCGCGTACAACGTGCGCGTGCAGAAGTTCCCCGGCATCCTCGCGGCGAAACTCTTCGGATTCGCGGGTGAAAAACAATTTGAAGCCGTCGCAGGAGCCGATCAGGCGCCGAAGGTGGAGTTCAACAAGTAGGCTTCTCTCTTCGCATGATCCTCCCGCTTTCACGCGCAGGCAGGAACTTTGCCGCAAGCTTGCCGCTTCTTTTCTTTCTGAGCGTCAGCACGCAGGCAGCGTTCGCGTTTGATGTTCCTGCGAACGACGGTTTCGTCACCGACGCCGCGAACATCCTGGATGCTCAGCAGAAGATGTCGTTGCATCAAGTGTTGCAAACGTACAAAGACGAGACAAGCAACGAGATCGCGATCGTCATCGTGCCGAGCCTGAACGGCGAAGTGATCGAAGACGTCGGTCTGCAGATCGGACGCAAGTGGGGGATCGGATCGAAAGGGAAAAACAACGGCATCCTGATGCTCGTGGCGTACGCCGAACACGAAGTGCGTTTCGACGTTGGCTACGGCCTCGAAGGTGCGGTGCCCGACATCGTCGCCAAAGGCATCATCGATACGGATATCGTGCCGGCATTTCGAAACGGAGATTACTACGGCGGGATCGCGGCGGCGGTTGATTCGCTGAAGAAGCACATCGGAGGCGAGTACACCGCTGATCGGTATGCGACGAAGGAAACTTCGAGCAATCTGTTCGGCTTTCTGTTTTTCATCGCGATGATCGCGTTTCAAGTGCTCGCGTCTTTTCTCGGTCGGACGAAATCTTGGTGGCTCGGCGGCGTGCTCGGAGGGATCGGCGGCATCGTCCTCGCGATCATTTTCGGGTGGTGGCTCAGCATTCCCTTTTTGATCATCCTTGGATTGGCGTTTGATTACGTCGTGTCGAAAAATTACGGCAAACCGCGTCGCGGCGGCGGCATGTGGATCGGAGGCGGAGGCTTCGGCGGCGGGAGCGGCGGAGGCGGATTCGGAGGATTCGGCGGAGGAGGTTTCGGCGGAGGCGGAGCGAGCGGGAAGTGGTGATTCTCCTCAGGAGTACAACGAGAATTTTTTGGTGAATTCTCTCAGGATTTCCGTTTCACCGAAGAGGCAAATCCCGAAATATTCAAGCTCGGCTTCGGGAGTGGATTTCGTTCGTTCCTGTTGTTCGGCGGAGGTGCCGACGGTCATCGTGCTCGTGAAGTCGGTGAAAGGGATGTTTTTGTTCTCCGCTTCGCTTCGCACCGTTCGAATTTGATTGGAATTGTCGGCGCGCAAAACGATGAAAGGAAAATGGGAGATGTTCGGGTGGGCGCCTCCTTCTTTGTCTTCGTATCGCAGAAAACGCATTTCTTCACGTTTCTCAAAACCGCCGACAAGACCCGCAGTCATATGCCCCAACGCATTCATGAGTTTTCCAGCCTCAACCTTCTTGTTGAGGATTGCCACAAATCGCTTGGACTTTTCGTCGGGCGAAGATTCCATGGTGAGAGCATACAGCACTCACCGTGATAGCATTGTCGCATGCAACTCGCCTCCGCCTTCCTCGTGTCGTTCATGCTGATTGATTATCTGCATCCGGCGATTCCCGTGTCTCTCCCGCAGTCCGATACGACGTATGCGGCTTCGGGCTTCGGTTCGCTCACGGTGACCGTCGATGAAACGCAGGCACTTGGCTCCGTGCCGCAGGGGGCGACGCGCATTCCTTTTCTGACGCTCAATCTTTCCGCATCGTGCGAGAAAGACATCAAGGTCGAGAGCATTGAAATCAGACATCTCGGCCTCGGTCGGGCGACGGACATTGCGGGACTGTACGCGGTCACGGGCTTTCAACGTGTCACGCGCTCCGCTCACTTCGACTCCAATCGCATTTCGACTTCGTTGAGGTTTCATCCGCTCGTGATCCCGAAGTGCGCGGCGGTGGAGCTCCAGATTCTCGGAGACATTGATGCGAGCGCAGACACGGCGGGTGAACACAGTATCGCGCTTATCGACGCCGACCCTGTGCATTCGACTGCAAAGCAAGTGACGGTGACGCTCGGCGATTCCACCGAGCGCATCCTCACCGTGCCGCAAAACGGCGGCATGCTCACCGCGAGATTTTTGCCCGTCGCGAAGTCGTTGCGTTACGGTCGCACCGAGACCGTCGCGAGACTTCAGCTCACGGCGGACTCCAAAACGGCACACCTCCTCAAGAA
Organism: Candidatus Peribacteria bacterium; assembly: GCA_043776335.1. Taxonomy (GTDB): domain Bacteria; phylum Patescibacteriota; class Gracilibacteria; order Peribacterales; family Peribacteraceae; genus SICN01. Next base: position 4,508 of record JAYVRL010000057.1, read on the forward strand.
AATCATGTTCACGAATCAGGCGGATGCCAGAGACATGGATTTGCAGTGGTTGAAATTGGAGACGCTGTCGGGGAGCGTGTTGACGCCGGCCGTTCCGCGGATGAAAGGTTTCACGGCGACACTCGAATTCAATCCGACGTACATTCTTCATGCCGGCGAGACATTGGTGTTGAAGCTCACCGCGGAGATTCACGCATCGCAGTCGAAGAAGATCAATCTGCACCTCGAGCAGCCGTCTGACCTCTTTGCCACCCCCTACCACGAACGGTGAGGGCTGCTTTTCGGCTTGAGTACGGCTACACTGTGCCACTCATGCGAACCGGAATGATTGCCATTGGCATGATCACATCGTGTTCGATGCTGCTGACCGCGTGTCAGTCAGCACCGACTCCGCTTCCTGCGACGGAGGTGTTGAAGCGGGCGATCATTTCCACCATGACACTCGAGTCGGTGAAGATCGACGCGACCGTGGACATGACGGTGAAAAATCAGCCGTTGGCCTTTGTGTTCGCGCTCACCGGCTCGCTGTCGCCGATCAAGCACGCGTGGGTGCTGGATGCAGGCGGGACATTCACCACTTCAAAATTCGCGACTTTCAACGTCAGAGCGAAGCTTGCGTCGCCCGATGAAGGAAGCGTCTTCTTGCGGATCGCAGAACTTCATTCGACGAATGTTCGATCGCTCCGCGCATTCACCGGCGGTCTTCTCGGACAGTGGTGGTCATTGTCTTCAGCGAGCGGAACCTCGAAGCTGACTTCGTTCGGTCCGGATCCGAGTCTTATCGACGCGTATGCGTCGGCGATCACCATCGAAAGCGGAGGACTTGAACAGGCAGGGGACGGGAAGTACGCGTATCACTACACCGTCCACATCGGGTCAGGCGCGATCGCGGCTTTCGGTGAGGCAGGTGCCGAGTCTTTGCCGAAGATTTCAGGTGACCTCACGATTGATGCCACCTCATTCGCGCTCCAGAAGGTTCTTTGGAAAGTGAGGGGATTGCCATCGGGGATCGGCGTCATCACTGCGGGGGTCGATGTGCGTTTCCATGATCAGAACGCCGAGAAGATCGTGCTTCCCGACATTATCGATGCGCATCGACTGCCCGACGCTATCTTTGACATGATTTCAGGTCGGTAGCCACTTCCGCCGCCGCGCACTTCCGTGGATACTGTGTGAAACATGACACCGGATCTTCCGCCACTCACACCTATCGACGGTATCGCTCCGCCGACACCGGTTCCGATCGTGCCTCCGCTTGCCGCGGCTCCCGTACCGTCGGCTCCGGTCACGCAAGCGCCCGAACCTCCGAAGAAAAAAACTTCATCGTTGAATCTGGCCGTGATTCTCTATGGCATGGTTGCGGTGATCTATGTGTTGCCGGCATTCGTTCTCATGGCGATTTTGCCGAGGCCGGACGGCAGCTTCGAACAGGCCAAGCAAATCGGAACGGCTGCGTACGGACTCGGTACGTTGCTGTGGCTCGGCTTTGCGATCATCGGCGCCTCGCGCATCAGTTCGATCAAAGACAAGCCGCGTTTGCGACTCGTCGCCATGGCTCGACTTCTGATCGGTACGGTCCCTTTGATGATCATTGGCGCCACGGCAGTCGCGCTCATCAATCTTCCGCCGAAACTCGGATTGGAGCTCGTGTCTCCGACGTCTTCAAGCAGTTTGATCGCTCCGTTGTCCGTGACATTTGGCATGCAGACGGCTTTGAAAGTATTTCAGCAAGACAAGCTCACGCCGCTGAAATACGAATGGGATTACAACGGCGACGGCAAAATCGATCAACAAACATTCGATCCGAAGGCGACGATTCTCTTCAATCAATCGGGCATTTTCGCCGTCGCGGCCAAAGTGACGATGACCGACGGCACGACGAAATTCGTCAGGATGCGTCTCGTGATTCCTCGGGTCAGTTTCGGCTTGGACCCCATCATTCCCATCGTCGAGGAACCGGTGACCTTTTCCATCGTGCATCTTTTCCCGACGGGCGGGGACAATCCGCCGAAGTTGCAGAAGGCAAAATGGGATTTCGACGGCGACGGCGTGACGGATTTGGAGAGCGACAAGCTGCAGGTTTCCACGTTGTATCACAAGCTCGGCCCCGTGAATGTCAGCGTGAACATGACGCTCATGAATCAAACGCAAACGACGTTGCAGCGCACGATCGAAATCGTCAAACCGCCGGACCAACCGTTCCCGATCAAATTGGAGACGGAGCCGCAGACGCTTCTCGGCCCTCCGCCGTTCGGCGTCGTCTTCGCCTTGAAAACGAAAGAGCAGATCGCCAACGTCACGTGGGATTTCGGCGATCAGAAAAACGGCGAAGGCCTTCGTGTCGCGCATGTGTTTCCGGCTGTCGGAAATTACATCGTGAACGCCATTGCTCGCTCTCAAAGCGGCGCCGTTGCCAAGCTCAGCAAGACCGTGCGAGTCACGAATCCGCTGAACATCAACGATTTGAGTTTCGAAGGAAAGCCGACCGTGCAGGGATACGCCGTGGAAGGTCAGGTGCCGCTGACCGTCGACATCACGCCCATCACCGCGTTGCCGCTCATCACGTTCTCATGGGACGCGCAGAATGCGAGCGAAGTCCTCGCGACGGACAAGAGTTTCCATGCCGTGTACCGTGACGAAGGCCGCTTCTATGTCGATCTGATCGGCGTCGATCCGGATCAAAATGTTTTTCGCAAACGCATCACGGTGAATGCCAGCGCTCCGCAGTCTTTCGTCAGTTTTACGATGAGTCCGCCGACGCCGACTGCCCCCGCCGCCGTGACCTTCGACGCTTCGGATACCTTCGTGCCTTCGGGAGAGCAAATCACGGGTTTCGAGTGGGACTTCGGGGACGGAGCGAGCAGCGACGGCACGACGAAGTTCTCAGGATCGCGCATCGATCACACGTTCACAAAGCCGGGCACGTATTCGATCACGCTCAACGTGCGCACGGTCTCTAATCAAGTCTACAACGGCAAGCAGACATTGCTTGTGAAGGCTCCTCTCATAGACGCGTGCATCTTGCCGAGTCGCAACTCCGGCAAAGCTCCGTTTGGCGTTCATTTTGATTCCAGTTGTTCCACCGGCAATTTTGATTCGTGGTTGTGGGATTTCAGCGACAATGCTCAGAGCGATCAGCCCGACGTAACGCACGTCTTCTCGAAGGCCGGCAATTACAAGGTGACGCTGACGGCGAAGACCAAGGATGGACACTCCAGTACCAAGACCGTTACCATCACCGTCACCCCTCCATGAAGACCCAAACACTCATTCGCGGCATTGCAGTTGCAGCCGTTGTCGCCATCGTGCTCAGCACGCTCCTTCCGGTCATCAGCGCTTTTCAGTAGGCAAGAGCGGATCAAGAACCGATGCAAGGTCGATTGTCGCGGCGGTGTTGAACGGTTGACCAACGTTCTCCTTTTTTTCTTTCGCCAGAAAATATCCCGCCGATGCGATCATCGCTCCGTTGTCCGTGCACGAGCGGATGTCCATCGGGAAGCGAATCGTCACATCGTGTTTTTTTGCGATGTCGGACAGGGCTTTTCGCACTTCCGTATTGGCTGCGACGCCACCGACGACATGAAGTTCTGTTGTCTCGGGATGCGCGGAGAGAGCGTTGTCGGTTTGATGACTGAGATGTGAGCAAATCGCTTTTTGATAGCTTGCGGCGATCGAAGATTTTTCATCCTGACTCATGTCTTTGACGGGTGTTTTCAATGCCGCGATCAAATATTTGAGCGATGTCTTCAGGCCGGAAAAACTGAAATCCAACGTGTCTTCTTTGCGCAGCGGCAAAGGGAACTCGTGAGCGGATGTATCGCCGAATTCTGCAAGTTTCATGAGGTGCGGGCCGCCGGGGTAGGGGAGTCCCAGCATCACCGCGCCTTTGTCGAATGCTTCCCCCGCTGCATCGTCTCGCGTCGAGCCGAGGAGCATCCCTTTCGCATGTGAAGTTCGATACCACAGGTCCGTGTGGCCTCCGGAAATCGACAGCGTGAGTATCGGGAATGACGGGACATCTGACGTTGCGTCGGTCGTGAGCCATGTCGAGCTCAGGTGTCCGAGGGTGTGATGAACACCGACCAGAGGTACTTTCCACACTGCAGCCAAGGCACGCGCGGTGATGGTTCCCACCAGCAGAGAGCCAAGCAGTCCTGGTCCGCGCGTCACGGCGATCAGATCCAAGTCGGTTCCTTTTATTTTGGCTTCCTTCAGGGCTCCGTTGATCACCGGAATGATACTTTCCAGCTGCTTTCTTGCGGCGTCTTCAGGCACCACGCCGCCCAGACGTTCAAAATCGTTCTTGGAGCTTGCGATGATGCAGCTGCGAACGATTCTTCCGTCTTCGACCACGGCCGCCGAGGTCTCATCGCACGATGTTTCGATGCCAAGCGTCAACATGGATGAAGCTTACTGCCAAGGACTGTGGCGAGGAAGTCTTCGCGCTACACTGTCGACGGATGCGAAAAGTTTTCTTCGTACTCGGGCTGATGGTTCTCGCGGCGCCGCTTTCGACGCATGCTTCCTCATGCGACGGTTCGGGTTGCGCCGTCAGTGAAGTGACTATTGTCATGTACCACCATGTCCGCGTGTTTACGAATCCCAAAGACAGGCTCGGTCAACGTCTTTCGTTGACGCCGAAACTTTTTCATGACCAGCTTGATGCGCTTTCGAAAGAAGGCTTCACTCCCATTCGTTTCGCGGATCTGAAGAACGGTACGACGACGGCAAAGAAGCCGATCATTCTGACGTTTGATGACGGATATGATGACATGATGACGAATGCGCTTCCGGAACTGAAAGCGCACGGCATGGTCGCCGTTTTCTTCATCATTTCGGGCAAGGTCAACAAGCCCGGCTATCTGACGTTGGATCAGATCAGGGGATTGCGACATGAAGGGATGGAGATAGGAGCGCACACCGTCACGCATCCGAATCTGGCACGTTTGAAGAAAGCGGATCAGGAGAAAGAGATCGCAGGTTCGATCAACGCTCTTGAAGACATGCTGGAAAGTCCGATTCTTTCTTTCGCGTACCCGATGGGAAAATACAACGCCCTGTCGCAGTCGATCCTGAAGAAGACCCCCATCGCGTACGCAGTCACCACGCATCACGGCGTCGGCGATCTCAAAGGCAATCCGTTGGTCTTAAAGAGGATACGAGTCCAGATGACGACTGATGGCAAGCATCTGCTTACGATGATCAAGGACGTTTTGAAACACTGAGATCCTCTATACTGCCGATGTGATCAGTTTTCTTCCCTCGAGGGCCGTCGCACTCTCCGTCGGTCCGGTGGATATCCATTGGTACGGCATCATGTATTTGTTGGCATTCCTTCTCGGCATGCGGCTTTTGCCGAGACTGCTGCGGTACCGCAATCTTGATCTTTCCGAGCCTGCTCGCGAGTCTCTCTTGCTTGCGGTGTTTTGCGGAGTGTTGATCGGAGGTAGACTCGGTTTCGTTCTTTTTTACGGTGGTGTCGAGTATCTGCGACATCCTCTGGAAATTCTTGCGGTTTGGCAGGGGGGGATGTCGTCTCACGGCGGGTTTATCGGCGTGACGTTGGCTTTGCTGTGGTTCACACGCAGGCATTCCGTTCCTCTCTTGGCGTTGACGGATGTGCTGGTCGTGCCGATCGCCATCGGGCTCGCTTTCGGTCGCATCGGCAATCTCATCAATGGGGAGCTCTACGGCACGATGACCACGTTGGCGTGGGGCATGCACTTTCCGGGCGTCGAAGGTCTCAGACATCCGACGCAGATCTATGAGTGCGTCACGGATCTGATCGTCGCAGTTGTCTGCTGGCTTCATCTCAGAACGAGTTCCGCTAGAGAGTGGAGATCCGGACGAACGACGGCGTTGTTCCTGTCCATGTATGCGGTCTTTCGATACATCATCGAAATTTTTCGAGATCAGCAATATGGATACACGGACATCGCGGGGATCTTGTTCAGTCGCGGTCAGCTGTTGACGTTGCCGCTGCTCTTTGTCGGCATCGGTCTTTGGCTCATGCGCAGGCCTTCAGCACGAGCGTAGCTTTT
>JAYVRL010000058.1:0-10544 GCA_043776335.1 Candidatus Peribacteria bacterium
GACGTTTGTAGATGTGTTCACTCACCGGCCCATATTACACCTCAGGGAACGCTGACCCCCGCACTCGAAGTGCGGAGTATTACCTGAATAAATAGAAACCAACCGCGCTATGAACTACAAAAACTCCGACAGTTTTACTTCAAAGGAGCAGCCAAATACTGCTCGATCTTGTCGATGACGGATTCGATGGTGATCGCGCGCTTGAGCAAATACTCATGCACGATATCGTACTGTTTGCACTGCTCTCGGTAGGAATCCCTATCGTAATTCGTCACGACCAACACCGGGAAACGATAATCGCGATCATGCATGTGTTTCAGCACGGTGAAACCGTCGGCCTTGGGCAAACGCAAATCCAAAAGCAGAAGATCCGGATGTTCGCGTTCGATCGATTCGATGGCCTCGAGTCCGTCCTCGGCGCGCGAGACTCTGAGGTCACTGTCTTTCAAATTCAACTGCATCTCATAGAGCTTGGTGATGATGTCGTCGTCTTCCACGATCAGAATGCGCTTGGACATGAGAATCAGGTGGGGAATTTGTTTTAAGTATTATACTACAAATTCAAATAAGTTTCAAGATCCAACTGCCGCTGAAAGGAATGGAAAGAAACGAAAGTGTAAGAATGGGAGGCAGCGGACGTCATCACAGGTGCGTCATGAACGTTTCTATCTCTTACTCCTCTTCCTATGAACAATGCTGCACTCAAGATAACGACTGCGACAGGCATCCTTGCGGTCTCAATGCTCAGTCCGTGCTTCGCTTTCGCCCAAAGCGCCGCACCGATCGCAGAAGCGGGCACGGTCTCGTCAGCCGCCGACACGATGGGGACGAACTCCGGCAAAATGATGAAGTGCGATGATCGAACGGCGAAAGCTCAAGCGGCTCTTGAAAAGAACCGCGGAGAGAAAGACTCGAAACTCGCGACGAAGCGCGCCGAACAAGATGCGAAAACACAGACCGCACGCACGGCGAAAGACTCGAAGGGTGCTCCGTCCGAAGCGATCGCCACCTACCGAACGGCCATCGACAAAGCCACGAGCGCCCGTCGCGCCACGGTCGATGCAGCGATCGTCTCTCGTCGAAAAGCGGTCGATGCCGCATTCAGCGCGTGGCAAGGACGTTGCGCCCTGAACGACGAAGCGCGCAAGACGGCCAACAAAACGTTTGAGAATACGTTGAAAGCGGTTGCAGACGCGTACAAAAGCGTGATTGCAAGAGCGGAGGCGGATGACAAAGCCGCGATCGCAGCCGCGAGAGCGACTCTGCAGACTGCGATGAAAAATGCGCACCAAGCCAAAATGGATGCCAAGAAAACCGCAAAGCACTCGATGAAAAGCGGCACGGCTGCAAGCGTCAATCCTGCCAACGGGACTCAGAAGTAAAGATCGCCAGCATCCAAAACGCCAAGAAAGAAACCCTCGCCATCACGAGGGTTTTTTGAGACAGATCTCGTCGAAAACGATCGAAAATGTGTATAGTGGCAGCCGCACCATGACGATCCCGAAAACGACATCCGAGTGGACATCGCTGATGCGCTCTCCGCGCTTCCCGACGTTTGTCGATGTGATCCTTGGGATGTTCGCGATCATCTGGGTATGCACGTACAAGATGATGGACCGAGACTTCTGGTGGCACATCAAAGCGGGTGAAATCATGCTGCAGACGGGTGCGATCATCCGTACGGATCCCTTCGCCTTCACGCGCTCCGGGCTCCCCTATCTCGCCACGCACGAGTGGCTGGCGCAGATCGTGCTCTACGTTCTCTACTCGCTCGGCGGTTCGACCGGCATCATCCTCTTTCGTTCTCTTGTCGCGCTCACTGCAGTAAGTCTGCTCCTCGCGCTCACGAACAAGCTGCGCTTCGCATATGTCCTCCTCGCGGTGTGGGCCGTCGTGATCACAAAAGGAAGTTACCTCGAGCGACCGCAGCTCTTCACCTTCGTCTTCTTCGCATCATTCATCCTGCTCGCGTTTCGATTTCTCGATGCGTCGGACATCCGCGTCCGCCGAAACATCTGCGTCATGTTCATCGTGATCGAACTGCTCTGGGTCAACATGCATGGCGGAGCGGCTCTGCTCGGATGCGCCGTTCTTGGCCTGTTGCTGCTTCAAACATTGCTGCGGATGTTGGCGAACGCACCGACCGACATGCGACCGGGCACATTGCTTTTCGGCACGCTCGCGCTCTCGGCACTCGCCCTCGTCTCGCCGCCGAACGGATTCGGGACCATCGCGTATTTGTCTCAGCTGCTCGGCGACCAAACGATCGCATTCATCGGAGAATGGCAGCCGCGTGCTCTCATCCCCTACTTCCTCGATCTGTGGCCGTTCTTCGCGCTTGCGATCTTTTCGCTCTTGTGCGGGAAAAAACATCGAGTGTTCAACTGGCTCCTCATGCTCATGACGATCTGGCTCTCGCGCAAAGCGATCCGCCATGAAGTGCTCTTCGTGTACGTCGCGATCGCAACGGTGTTCTATCAACTGGATCGCAGCGTGATGATCGAAAAGATCGAAATGTGGATGAATCGAAAACGTCTGACTGCTGCGGCGATCACGCTGGTAATCCTCGTCATCGGAACGAGAAGCGCGATGGCACGATCGTTTAATTTCGAAGAGAAGGACAATCTCTTCGGCCTCGGAACATTCGATCTTGCACGAGGCGCGACGGACTTCATCGAACGGGAAAAAATCACAGGCAACATGTTCAATACCTACGGCATCGGGGGATATCTGATCTGGAGAGGATTGCCGAATCGCAGAGTCTTCATCGACGGACGCAACGTGGATTACGGGTTCGACATGATGATGAAAACATATGCGGCTGGTCTGGACGTCACGAAGTGGAAAGAACTCGCGGACGAGTATCGACTGACATCAGCGATGGTCGACTACGACGCGATCCGCACCGCGGACAGCCAGCCCTACAGCCAAATTCTCGACGTCTCTTCGGACTGGACCGAGGTGTATATCGATGACTGGGTCGCGGTCTATCTGAAAAATATTCCCGAGAATCAACCGATAATCGACCGTCTGAAATACGCATTCGTCACGCCGTCCGCGCTGGCGACCGACGACGGCTTCGAACATGTCTCAACCGCAGACATGCCGCGAGTGATCGACGAACTGAACCGCATGAAAAGTTCGAATCCTGAAGGTGTGAAAGCGTTCCTGTCACTCGCAACGATCGCACTGCGCCAGGGGCGGGATGCCGATGTGCGAGCCTACACGAGCCAAGCTTTGAAGCTCCGTCCCGAGAGTCCGGAACCGTATGCCATTCTTGCGACGATGTATGTGAACGAACAACAATGGAAAGAAGCTGCGAATGCGTATCGACATCTCCTGCGCTTCGCCGGCAGTCGCTATCCGAATCTCAATAAAAAATACATCGCCTCGATTTTCGAGAAAGCAGGTAAAGGATGGACGGTCCTGTCGTTCGGATTCGGCGGAAGCAAGCCCCCAAGCCAAAAAACAAACACGGGCGCTTCGGCGCCGTCACTCGCCGTGAATCCCGGGGTGGACGCTGTCGTGTTCAACGACGCGGGAGTGACGCAAGTCGAAAGCGGCGACAAACTGGCTGCCGAAGGATCATTCCTGAACGCGTTGAAATTGAATCCGGGATACGAAGAAGCGTGGAGCAATCTCTGCGCGCTCTATGTTTCGAAGTACGAAACCGACAAAGCGGAAGAAGGCTGCAAACGCGCGATCGCGATCGATCCGCAATCCGCTGACGCGCACTACAATCTGGCGCTCGTGTATTACCAGAGGAGCGAGCCGGTTCTCGTGAAGAAAGAAGCGCTGCTCGCGAAAAAATTCGGACGCGTGACTGAGGCCGATCAATTGCTCTTGTTAATCCGGAAGAAGAAATCGTAATACGCTTCGTTGGAAGCGAGAACTTTGGTACTATTTTTGTATTCAACAGCGCTGTGGATTTTTACCGGCTTCGAGTCTCATCGGTCTTCGGATAGGCATGGTGCTGGCGCTGTCTTTCGGGGTGACTGCAAGTGCTCATGCCGCGGTGCTCAGCATGCAAACCGCGATCTCGGTTCTCGGACAAGATGACGGTGACGTGACTTCTCCCGCGCCGATCTTCAACAAAGGCGCGATTCACGACGCGGCGCACAAGCACGGACTCAGCGGTCCCGTCATGGGCATGGCGCTCGATCCGACGGACCACAAACTCTTCCTCTCCGACACGGTCAATAACCGCGTGCTCGTGTACAACCTCGACTCCAGCAACAACCTGCTCGACCGCATTCCCGATAACGTCCTCGGACAAATCAACTTTTACTTCAACACGCTCGGCACGACGCAGATCGGTCTGAACGCGCCCAACGGCATCGCCTTCGACGACACCAATAACCGATTGTTCATCGCGGACACGACGAACAATCGCATCGAAATTTACAACACGACGACGATCACAGACGGCATGAAAGCGGTGAACGTCCTCGGCCAATCGACGTTTACCGTCCTCACGGCGGCGACCACGCAAGTGGGTTTGAACGTGCCGACTGGAGTGGCGTATGACAGCACGAACCAACGACTGTTCGTCGCGCAAAACACGGGCAACCGCGTCACGGTCTTCGATGTGGTGGACATCGCTGACGGCGAACCGGCAATCAAAGTGCTGGGACAGGTGGACTTCGTGACGGCGACAGCGGGCACGACGCAAACGACCATGAGCTTGCCCTTCGGTGTGGCATACCACGGCGCGACAAACAGACTCTTTGTCTCCGAAGGAACGAACAACCGCATCCTTGTGTTCTCCGGGGCAACGACGGCGCTGAGCAACGGCATGGCCGCGACGAAAGAACTCGGGCAAGCGGCGGGCGGCACCGCGTTCACGACTGGAGCGGTGGGAACAACGCAAGCGACCCTGAGCGGACCGCGCGGCATCACATATGACGCCACGAGAAACTTGCTTTTTGTGGCAGAAGTGACGAACAACCGCGTGATGGTCTTCTCCGGCTCCGTGGCACTGCTCAGTAACGGCATGAACGCGAGCAACGTGCTCGGACAGGTGAACTTCGCGACGGCGACTGCGGGCAGCACTCAAGCGGGCATGAACGTGCCGACCGGAGTCTTGATGGATGAGACGAACAACAGACTCTACGTCCCGCAATCCACCGGCAACCGCGTGACGATCTACAACTTAACGCCGTTTTCGAGAGGCCAAAACGCAGCGGATGCTCTCGGTCAATACGATGACACCGTCGGAACGCCCGGCCCGATCTACACGAAAGTGACGGCGAACGATGCGCCGAATCGCTTCGGCATGAGCGCGCCGCAAGGCGTCACGGTCGACTCGGTAAACCATCGCCTCTTCGTCGCGGACAGCACGAATAACCGCGTGCTCGTCTACAACTTGGATTCGAACGACCTCCCTCTGGATCTCATCCCGGACAACGTCCTCGGACAAGCGAACTTTTATACGAACGCCGTCGGCTCGACCCAAACGACGCTGAGTGCGCCGACGGGTCTTGCGTTTGATCTGGGCCGCAACCTGCTCTTTGTCTCGGACATGACGAATAACCGCATCCTCGTGTACGACACGAGCACGATCACAAACGGAAAAAATGCGATGAACGTCTTGGGTCAGGCAACCTTCGTTGCCGTCACCGCAGGCACCACGCAATTCGGCGTCTCCGCGCCGAGACAACTGGAATATGACGGATCGACGAAGCTCCTCTACGTGGCGGACACGGCGAACAACCGAGTGATTGCCTACGATCTGACCTCGATTACCGATTCGAAATTCGCCGCGACCGTGATCGGACAAACGGACGGTCTCGTGAGCTCGCCGCAACCGATCTACGTCAAAGGCGCGGTCAACGACGGTCCGAACAAATCGGGCTTGAGCGGACCGACCGGGCTCGTGATGGACGCGACCGACCACCGTCTCTTCGTCTCCGATGGCACCAACAACCGCGTGCTCGTGTACAACCTCGACTCCAGCAACAACCTGCTCGACCGCATCCCCGATAACGTCCTCGGACAGGCGAACTTTTACACGAGCACCGTCGCCTCGACCAGACCGGGAACGAACGCTCCCGCAGGGCTCTCGTATGACGACTATTACAACAGACTCTTCGTCGTTCAAAGCACGGGCAACCGCGTCTCCGTCTTCGATGTCACGACCATCACCGACGGCATGGACGCGACGAACGTCCTCGGACAGATCAACTATACGACCGTGACGGCCGCCACGACGCAAGTGGGCTTGAACGTGCCGACGGATGCGTATTACGACCAGCCGACCGGCCGACTTTTCGTGCCGCAAAACACCGGCAACCGCGTAACGATCTTCAACCTCACGGGCGGACTCGCGGACAACATGAACGCCGATAACGGGATCGGCCAGTACAACGACAACTTGAGCGCGCCGGCCCCGATCTACACGAAAACCACGGCCCACAACGGCCCGAACAAACTCGGTCTGAGCGCGCCGATCATCGGCATGGCGCTGGACACGACGAATCACAGACTCTTTCTTTCGGACACGAGCAACAACCGCGTGCTCGTCTACAACATCGACTCCAGCAACAACTTGTCCGACCGCATTCCGGATAACGTCCTCGGGGAAATCAACTTCTACACGAACGCCGTAGCCACGACGCAGATCGGCATGAGCGCGCCGAACGGTCTCGCCTTCGACTCCGTCGGCAATCGCCTCTTCGTCGTGGACACGACGAATAACCGCGTGAAAATCTACGATACCGCGAGCATCACGGACGGCGAGAACGCCGTGAACGTGCTGGGACAAGCGTCCTTCACGACCTCGGCGGCAGCCACGACGCAAGTGGGCTTGAACGTGCCGACGGGAGTGGCCTACGACTCCGCAACGGGCAGGCTCTTCGTCGCGCAAAACACAGGCAACCGCGTCAGCGTGTTTTCGGGATCCGTTGCACTCCTCAGCATGGGCATGAACGCGACGAAAGAAATCGGTCAGCCGTCGGGTGCCGCCGCATTCACTTCGGCAACAGCCGCAACGACGCAAGCGGGATTGAACGTGCCGTACGACGTCGCGTACGACAGTGCGACGAGCCGTCTCTTCGTCTCACAAGGAACGGCCAACCGCATCAGCGTCTTCTCGGGATCGGTCACCCTGCTTTCGAACGGCATGAACGCAACAAAAGAAATCGGCCAACCCTCGGGTGCGGCTGCGTTCACGTCGGCGGCGGCAGCCACAACGCAAGCGGGACTGAGCGCCCCGCGCGGCATCCGCTATGACGGCACGAGAAACTGGCTCTACGTTGCGGAAACAACAAATAACCGCTTGATGGTATTCTCGGGATCCGTCGCGCTCCTCAGCAACGGCATGAATGCGACGCAAGTTCTGGGACAGGCGAACTTCACGACGGCCACCGCGGGCAATACGCAAGCGGGCATGAACGCGCCGAACGGAGTGCTCGTCGATGAAACGAACAACAGAGTGTACGTGTCGCAATCGGGCAATCACCGGGTGACGATCTTCAACGCGCCGTTTACGAAAGGCCAAAACGCCGCGGATGATCTCGGTCAATACGACGACAGCTTGACCGTGCCGCTGCCGATCTACACGAAAACCGTCGCGAACAACGGTCCGAATATTCTGGGCCTGAGCGCTCCCGTCATCGGCATGGCGCTCGACCCCACGGATCATCGGCTCTTCGTGTCCGACACCGGCAACAACCGCGTGCTGGTCTATAACCTGAACTCGAGCGATCTCCTCGTCGATCGCATCCCCGACTTCGTCATCGGCCAAGCCAACTTCTACACGAATGCAGCCGCGACGACACAAGCGGGACTGAACGTGCCGAACGGCATCGCCTATCACGACGCGACCGACCGACTGTTCGTGGTGCAAGGCACGGCGAACCGCGTGAGCGTATTCACGGGATCCGTGGCCGGTCTCACGAACGGAGAGAACGCGACGAAAGAAATCGGACAAGCCGCGGGTGCGTCGGCGTTCACGAGCGCTACTGCCGCGACGACGCAGGCAGGATTGAACGTGCCCTTCGATGTCATGTACCACAGCGCGACTGACCGTCTCTTCGTCTCGCAAGGAACCTCGAACCGCGTGACGGTGTACTCGGGATCCGTGGCACTGCTGAGTAACGGCATGAACGCGACGAAAGAAATCGGTCAGCCGTCGGGTGCCGCGGCATTCACCTCCGCAACCGCGGCGACGACGCAAGCGGGTCTCAGCAGTCCTCGCGGTCTCGCCTACGACGGCACGAGGAACTTGCTCTTCGTCTCCGATACGACGAATAACCGCGTGCTCACGTACTCAGGCACCGTCGCACTGCTCTCAAACGGCATGAACGCATCGCAGGTGCTGGGACAAGCAAACTTCATCACGGGCACACTGGGCAACACGCAGGTCGGCATGAACGATCCGCGCGGCATCGCCTACGACGGCACGAACAACCGTCTTTTCGTCTCGCAAGCGACGGGCAACCGCGTGACGATCTACAATCTCACCACGATCCAAACGGGACAGAACGCATTGAACGTTCTCGGTCAGCCCAACTTCACGACCATCACCGCGGGCGTGTTCCAAGAAGGCTTGAACGCACCGACCGGCGTCCTCGTCGACCCGACGCATACGCGTGCGTACGTCTTGGACTCAACGACCAACCGCGTCCTCTCGTACAACCTCACGCTCGGCATCGGCAACGGAAAAAATGCGTATCACGTCCTCGGGCAAACGGTGTACAACGTAGCGACCGCAGGCACGACCCAATCTACGATGACCACGCCGTATGCCGTGGGATACGACAGCCCGACGAACAGACTGTTCATCGCAGAAGCGGGGAATAACCGCGTGCTCGTGTTTTCGGGATCGGTGGCACTGCTCAGCGACGGCATGAACGCAACGAAAGAAATCGGACAGGCGGCGGGCGCGGCGGCGTTCACGACCGCGACGGCCAACACGACGCAAGCAGGCCTGAACGTCCCGCGTGGCATTCATTTCGATGACACCCACAGTCTTCTCTATGTATCGCAGTTTACGGGCAACCGCGTGAGCGTATTCTCAGGCTCCGTTGCGCAGCTCACAAACGGCATGAACGCGATCAAAGTGCTCGGACAACCGATTTTTACATCGCTCGCAGCCGTCAGCAATCAAGCAGGTCTCAACGGCCCGAACGCCATCTTCGTCGACGAACCGAACAATAAACTCTATGTCTCGCAGGCTACGGGAAACCGCGTCTCCGTTTTTGACGTCGCGACCATCGCCGACGGAGAGGGCGCGGTGGATGTGATCGGCGAAGTCGATGACACCTATGCTGCGCCGGGCCCCGCGTATTTGAAATCGACGGCGAACAACGGGTCGAACAGAGTCGGGCTCAGCAGTCCGCAAGGTCTCGCTCTCGACACGACGAACAATCGCCTCTTCGTCTCGGATACGGTGAACAACCGTATTTTGGAGTACGACCTGACCTCCGGTCACCTTCCTTCGGATTACCTTGCCGATCACGTCCTTGGACAACCGCTTTATTGGCTGAACGCCGTGGGAACGACACAATTCAGTCTGAGTTCGCCGACGGGTCTTGCCTTCGATCCGACCGGCAACACGCTCTTTGTGTCGGACTTCACGAATAACCGCATCATGGTCTACGACACCGCAAGCATCACGGACGGCGAGTATGCGACGCAAGTCCTCGGACAACCGACGTTCCTTGTGGCGACGGCAGGCATCACGCAGGTCGGCTTGAGCAGCCCAAGACAGATCGTCTATGACCGCACATCGGGCAAGCTCTTCGTGGCGGATACGGCGAACAACCGTGCCGTCATCTACGACGTGAACCACTCGGGTGACAACACAACGAATAAATTTTTCTACTTCTTCGGCTTCTAGATTTCTATCTGCACTGATCGAGATGACAGAATCAATCGAGAACTTAGTAGTTCCTCGTGCCCTTCAACATCACGCTCATTCCGCTTCCCGCGAACGTGCTGCCGACTTGGTTGATATCCATGGTGAGGACGGAGTTTTCGGAGATCTTCGTCGTCGTGAAGATCGCATTGCTGCCGCCGACCGTGGCGGCTGCGTCGATCTGAGGTTTCGTACTGAAGATGGACACTCCGTCTTTCTTCACATCCACGATGAGCGCGGCGCCGGTCGGCGCTCCCTTGATCGTCATGGACACGCTGCTGAGCGTGATGTTCATCGGCATCGTCACCTTGGCGCCCACCGTCGTGCCGATGGTTTGCGTACCGTCGAACGCCCATACCATGCCGCCGACGGGACTCGCCCACTTCGGCGCATTCGTGCCCTGCGCGATGAGCAGCTGACCCGAGAGTCCCTTGGCGTTTTGCAGAAGCGTATTGCCGCTGGAGTACACCACCGCACCGGAAACGGTCATGTTGCTTGCGCGAAGCTGAGAGCCCGAAATCGTACCGACGGTTTCAAACGTCGCCTTCGGCGTACCGGTTTTATTCACGGCGACCTTGTTGTTCACCGAATCGATGAACAGCGTGCCGCCGTCGAAGAGTCCGTTGCCGACCACGCGGAGAGCTCCCGAAAATGATCCGTTTTTGCTGACGGTGAGGTTGGAACC
>JAYVRL010000059.1:0-39696 GCA_043776335.1 Candidatus Peribacteria bacterium
TCGGCATCAGTTTCATCTACAACGGCAATCACGATCCCGCGATTCTCACCGTTCCGGAAGGCTACGTCGTGACCGTCATGGATGACGGATCGACCGCGGCTTCCTCCGAATCTTCCTCGTCCTCCTCTTCCAGCTCCTCCACAAGCAGCGGATCCGAGGTGACATCGTCCGATCTTGTCACGGGCAGCGGATCGACCGGCTCATCTTCCTCCTCCGAAGTTTCCTCGGGCAGCGGTTCCGTGACGGGATCGGGTGCGGTTCAGTAGGCGAAATCGAAGATTGACGCGCAAGGGGATTGGTCTTCGGTTTGTTGCAAGTTGCAGTACCGTCTCCTACACTGAGACACGACAGTTCTTTAGTTTACTTCCCTATTGCTCTTATGGATTCAGTCACTTCTTCTCCCGCAAGTCGCAAGTTGCTTGTGCTCGTTCTTGTCGTTGCTCTGGGCATCCTCGCCTACGTCAATTACACGAAGCGCGTGCAGCTCGCCATGGAATTGCAGAAGCTTTCAGTGCAAATGAAGCAGCTGGAAACCGGCAACAGTCCTCAGAACGTCGCCGTCGCCAAGCAGATCATCGACAAGGTGAAGAAGCACATCATTCTTCCCGACAACGTCGAGCCGACCGTCGCGACGATCGTCGATGTGAAGACGTTGAAATCTCGCAACGAGTTCTACAAGAACGCGAAGAACGGTGACAACTTGATCGTCACCCCGACTCGCGCCATTCTCTACGATCCGGACAGGGACATCATCATCGACGTTGTTCCGGTCCAGATTCAAGCGCAGGCAAGCTCGTCTTCGCAAGGAGCTTTAAAATAAGCATTTCTCTCTTGCAGTTCAGAGAAGAAAGCGGCCGTACGGCCGCTTTTTTTTGAGTCACGCGATTGTTTCATGTGTGACTCGCCGCTACACTCTTTGGCACATGGTCGCACCCGGTCTTCTTCCACCGCGCAGGCGTCAGAATCAGGTCTTCTCAGGCCTTCTTCTCATGTTTCTCATTTTGAGTTCCGTCTATTACATGACGACGCCGGAGCGCAGCGAGGATGAGAAATTGACCAGTGCAAGAGAAGTGCCGATCAGCGACGTCACGCGAGATTACAACGCGCACAAACTGACCAAGATTTTGGTGCGAGGCAGCAACGTCTACGCGTTGCAGCTTTCGGGCAGTTACGTGCAGTCCTACAAAGAAGTCGGCGACAGCATCACGACTCTCGGTTGGAATGACGCCAAAAACACGACGGCCGTGATGATCGACAACATCGAGCTGAAGAATTTCTTCAAGGCCCATCTTGGCGATCTTCTCTTCTTCGTTCTGTTGATCGGTCTCGGCATGTGGGTCTTCCGTTCCATCGCGCGCAGTCAGTCGTCGGCGTTGTCATTCGGCAAGTCGCGCGCTCGCGTCGCCGATGCGCGGGAGGTCAAGACCACGTTCAAGGATGTCGCCGGATGTGACGAAGCGAAAAACGATTTGAAAGAGATCGTTGATTTTTTGAAAAGTCCGCGTAAGTACACGACCATCGGCGCCAAGATTCCGCGCGGCGCTTTGCTCGTCGGTGCGCCTGGAACGGGCAAAACGTTGCTTGCCAGAGCCGTGGCCGGCGAGGCGGGTGTTCCGTTCTTCTCCATCTCCGGTTCCGAGTTCGTGGAAATGTTCGTGGGTGTCGGTGCCAGTCGCGTGCGTGATTTGTTTTTGAAGGCCAAGCGCAATGCGCCCTGCATCATCTTCATCGATGAGATCGACGCCGTCGGTCGTCAGCGCGGAGGAGCCGGTTTCGGCGGAGGACACGATGAGCGCGAGCAGACGCTGAACCAGATACTCACGGAGATGGACGGATTCGACAAAGACACGAATGTGATCGTCATGGCCGCGACCAACCGCCCCGACGTGCTCGATGTCGCACTCCTTCGCCCCGGTCGTTTCGACCGTCGCATCTTCATCGACAAGCCGGATCTCGTCGCGCGCACGCAGATTCTCGAGGTGCATGCGCGCAACAAGAAAATGGCGAAGGACATCGATCTCGAAGTCATCTCAAGGCAAACCGTCGGCATGGCGGGCGCCGATCTCGAGAACATCATGAATGAGGCCGCGATTTTCGCCGCCAAGCGCGGCATGAAGGCCGTGCAGCAAGAAGACATCGTGAACGCCGTCGAAAAGGTCACGCTTGGCTCGGAGAAGCGCTCGCGCAAGATCAATGACAAGGAGAAGAAGATCACCGCGTACCACGAAGTCGGTCATGCGATCGTCGGACATCTTTGCGAGGAATCCGATCCGTTGCACAAGATCAGCATCATCTCGCGCGGGTTCGCGCTCGGTGTCACGTGGTTCTTGCCGAAGGAAGATCAGTACACGACGACGAAGCAGAAATTTCTCGACGAGATCTGCGGACTCCTCGGCGGTCGTGCTGCGG
The DNA here is from genome assembly GCA_043776335.1 of Candidatus Peribacteria bacterium. Taxonomy (GTDB): domain Bacteria; phylum Patescibacteriota; class Gracilibacteria; order Peribacterales; family Peribacteraceae; genus SICN01. Next base: position 2,410 of record JAYVRL010000059.1, read on the forward strand.
AGCAGATCGTCTACGACGAGATCACGACAGGTGCTTCCAATGACATCGAGCGCGCTTCGGCCATCGCGCGTTCCATGGCGATGCGGTACGGCATGGATCAGGAGGAGCTCGGTATCGTGAGTTACGGTGAGCGTCAGGGTTCGGCTGCGCTTGGCGTGGATCTCGGCATGTCGCGCAATTATTCGGAAGACATCGCGAAGAAGATCGATGCGTTCGTGCAGCGAACCATCGCCGCGCAGTATGAGCGCGCCAAGGGCTTCCTGAGGACGCACAAAGCTAAGATGGAAGAGATCGTCGAGAAACTCCTGAAGACCGAAACGATGAGTTTCGACGAATTCTCCGAGATCTTTGACGGGGGAAAAAAGCGAAAAGCAAAAGAAGAGGCGAGGAATTGATAGGACTCGCGTCAAGAGCCCTTGGAATTGCTTCCAGAGGTTATTTTTTCATAGTTGGACGATATTTGCTTCATGATAAATAATTGTAATTTATATAAAATTATTGTATAATAATCGGAAACAAATGGAAAACACACACATCAAATTATTGGCTCTTCCATGGCCTCGTGCGAGCGTACCGTCATGCTTTTTTGCCCGAGGACTCGCATGGATCACTTCTGGTATTCGCAGTTATTCTTTGACGATCAAGGCGATGTGTCTGCCTCTCATTTTTTACAATGCGTTTCTTCTTCCGTACATAGGATTTGTCCCCGTGTGGGACAGCAATCAGTATGTGCAATGTGTGATGCGTCCTTGGATATCGGATGGGCAGGGTATTCTCAACAGCCTGTCTTGTTTCGGGCATCCCTCCGGCTTGTATGTGGCTTTCTTGCGTTTGGTGCAGATGCCGGATCCCGGAAATATTTTTTTCATCAATGCTGCCAATTTTTGTTTGGGCAATTTCTCCGTTCTGGCATTTTTTTTCATTGTCAGAGCGATCTTTCCCAAAGCTTCATTTTTTCATGCAAGCTTGATGACCTTGGCCTACGCCACGCATCCCGTGCTCCTTGCGAATACCGTCAACTTTACGCTCGATACCGGCATTTTGTTTTTCTTCATCTATACGTTCGCACTCCTGCTCCACAGACAGTATTCGTGGGTTGCATTGGTCGGGCTCTTCTTTGTCTTTACGAAAGAGGTTGGCGCACCGCTTTACCTTCTCTTGATCGGGACGTACGTTTTTTTCCATGTGATGCGGTGCGATGAGCCCCTGCGCACGCGGTTTTCCGAGCTGTTGCGATGTTTGGAAATGGCAATTCCGCTTCTTTTTTTCGCTCTGTTTTGGTTCTATCAAACGACGATCGCGCATGAACCCATGACATGGGGAGGGTTCGGCATGGCGCAGCAGTTGCCTTCCGTCCTCACGAACTTTGATTTCTCAAGCCGCGCATTCCATATGGCGTTGGCGGATATATTCATTTTGAATTTTTTGTGGGTCAGTTCATGCGTGACGGCATGTGCCTCGTCGATCATCCTCTGTCGGTGGGCTTTTCGCTTGCAGATCAGATCGGACTGCGATCGTCGCAGCATTGCGATGCTTGTTTCTTGTCTGGTGATTGCCACACTCTTGCTTACTCGTGTTTTTTTGATCAACAACATTCGCTATCTCATCGTGTTGTACCCTCTCTCATTGATCGTATTTTTTGCATCGTGTCGGTATCTCGTTCGACGCGATTCCTTTCGAACGCTGGCATTGTTTCTTGCACTCTTAATCAACGTCTTTACGGCTTTTCGGAGCGATGATCCCGTTTCTCAAAAAATGTATGGGACATTTGTATCGGGCAATCAGCGACTGTACACGCTCCAGGGCCCCATTCCTCTGGCGTACGGATATGGGAGGGATCAGATGATTTACAACTTTCAATTCTCATCTTTCGCATTGGCACAGGATTTGGTCTACGAGCTGATCAAGCCTACCCCTTCAACGCCGCTCGTCATTGCCAATGCAGTTGGTTATGGATTTTCCAGTGACCGCATTGATCATCGCACGTTTAGGAGAACATTTTCGCCGGATGGCATGAAACCGCTCTATGTCTCGGCCGAATCAGCCATGAACATCCCGCATCCGTTCAGCAGTTTTTACTACATTACCTACGGATTTTTGGCGCCGAGCAATGAGCTGGCAAGCTTGAGTCAATTGTATGATGTTTCCCAGGAGTGGCAGGTGGCGACGAGTGCAACCGAAGCAGCCACCGTTGTGAAGTTCGTTGCCAAAAAAACACCTCAAAAAGTGGCTTCGCTGTAATCGGTGCGGTTTCAGTGATCCGCAATCGTCAGCTTGCTTTCTTTCCCGTGCACGGACATCGTCGCCGTGCCGCCGATCGGAAACGTGAAGATCGGATACGTGTGTCCGAAATCGGCGTTCCCGATGATCGGAAGATTCTTCAACGCGGCGTTGCGACGAATGATGCCAAACAGCTTTTCTTTCGTCACTGGTCCGAATTCCTGATTCACCGCGGTGCTCTGGCATCGTCCGAAGACGACGCCGCGAACGGAGTCGAACCACGGCTGCTGCGTCAGTGATGTCAGATCGCGATCAAACGTTCGAGGATGCGTTTCATGATCATCTTCGACGAACAGGATCACGTCCTTCGATTCCGGCATGTACTGCGTGCCCTGCAACAGGCTCAGGGTGCACAGATTGCCCCCGATGATCGTTCCCTCAGCTTTTCCTTCTTGCACCGCCCAGAAGCCCTCATTCGCGCGAAATTCCCATGGCTTCTCCGCGCTGAAGTATGAATCCGTCCATTCCTTTGAGGGGATTATTTCGATCGGTTCCCTATCCATCACCGCTTTCAGAAAATGATCGTACGTGTAGGCGATCTTGTCGCCGAAAGAGAACTGATTGAAGTTTGGCCCAGAGTAGGTGACGAGTCCCGTTTTTGCGAGGATGGCGTTGCCCAGTGCGGTGATATCCGAGAAGCCGCAGAAGATTTTCGGATTCTTCTTGATCAGATCGTAGTCGAGAAACGGCAGTAGCTGATTGCAGTTCCAGCCTCCGCGGATCGCGAGAATGGCGGTGACGGTCGGATCGGCGAATGCTTCATGCAGATCGGCCAATCGATGCTCGATGCTCGTCGAATGGTTGTCGTCGCACTCGCGAAGATATGTGCCTTCGCTGACGGTCATGCCGCGCGATCGGAAGAAATCTTTGGCGGAGTCGAAGAGAGCTTCCGTCATCCATGGCATCGAGGGCAACGTGCAGGAAGGCGCGATGATGCGCACTTCGGAGCCGGCTTTGAGGCGGGGAGGTATGATCACTGTTTGATTGTAGCGCTAGAGAAAGAATTGGTACTTTTTGTGGTGACAAAAAGTACCCAAAAAACACCTGCGCTTCGGAACTCGCTCCGCTGCAGCGGAGCTCAAACATGAAGCGCAATCTCTGTTTCAGGAAAAACAAGTTTTTTTCATGAGCGACTTTTACTATTGTCCGGTAGGAGTTTGGTTACGTTAGGAAGGTAATGGGGGTTTGGGGGAGCTAGGAAACCGAACAAGGTTTCCTGGTCCCCCAAGTAAGAAAAATCTTCTGGAAAGAAAAAATACTGAAACTTTGCGCGTTCGATATCTCCGCGCATTGATGGCGCTTTTCTGTTATAATGAGCTCCAATGCAGCCTCTCTCTCCTCTCGACGGACGTTACGCATCCAAAGTCGATGCGCTTCGCCCGTTCTTCAGCGAAGAGGCGCTGATGAAAGCTCGCGTCTTCATCGAGGTGAGTTATTTGTTCGCGTTGTCGGAAGAAAAGGGGATTCCCGAGTTGAAACCGTTTTCGGTCGCTCAAAAGAAAGCGATTCAAAAGTTGGTCGATGATTTCGATGACAAAGCGGCGGCGAAGATTCGCGAGATCGAGAAGAAGACGAATCATGACGTGAAAGCCGTCGAATATTATCTGAGGAGCGAGCTCACGCGCATCGGCGGCGCCAAATTCAAAAGCGAATTTTTGCACTTCGCGCTGACGAGCGAAGACGTGAACAATTTGTCGTACGGGATTCTGATTCGCGACGCGCTCTCGACTGTTCTTCGCCCCGAACTCAATGGAGTCATCGCTTTGTTGCGTTCGATCGCCTCGGCCAACAAAAACCGCAAAATGCTCAGCCTCACGCATGGGCAGCCCGCCACTCCGACGACGCTCGGTAAAGAGATGATGGTCTTTGTGGACCGTCTGGAGCGCCAGAGGGACCGATTGGTCACGTTCAAGATGCAGGGCAAATTCGGCGGCGCGGTCGGCAATTATGTGGCGCACGCCGCGGCATACCCCGATGTCGATTGGGAAAAGTTCGGCGCAAAATTCGTTCGTTCGCTCAAACTTGATCCGATTGTGAATGCGACACAGATCAATCCGCACGATGATATCGCGGAATTGTCCCATGCGTACGTTCGCATCAACACGATCCTGATCGGACTTTGCCGCGACGTGTGGATATACATTTCGCGCGGCGTCTTCAAACAGCGCGTCATCGAAGGAGAAGTCGGTTCTTCGACGATGCCGCACAAAGTGAATCCCATCGACTTCGAGAATGCAGAAGGCAATTTGGGGCTTTCTTCCGCGCTGTTCGATCATTTCGCGATGAAGCTCCCGATCAGTCGTTTGCAGCGCGATCTGACGGATTCCACCGTGCAGCGAAACTTCGGCGTCGCATTCGGATATCACTTGCTCTCGCTCAGCTCGCTCAGGAAAGGCCTCGGCAAACTGTCCGTCGATCAGGAGTATCTCAAAGAAGAACTGCATGCGCACCCCGAGGTTCTCACGGAGGCGATCCAGACCGTGATGCGCAAGAACGGGTACGCCGATGCGTACGAGCGCATGAAAGCGGTCTCTCGCGGCAAGCGTGTTACGTTTGAGGAACTTCGCGCATTCGTCGAGAAACTGGAGATCGCCAAAGACGACAAAGTGAGGCTTTTGGAGATCTTGAAGTAGAGGTTCATGGCTTCTCTCCGAGGTTGGATTGACTTTTTTGCGTACCATGTGCGTCTGCATGAAGAAGTGCTAGAATGCTCGGCGCATATTTCCGCGACAGTTGCGGAAATCCTATGGAAACCCCTCCTATATCCGGCGCAATCGAAGACCCTCTCAGCATCATGGAGCGGCTCAAACAGGCCATTTGGAGTCGTCGTCCGATTTTGGGTGAGATCATGCAGAAACACGGCAACAAAGTTCTCTCGGAGTATGCGAAGGACTTCATGGACGTGAATCCCGCGCCGGGACTGGACGGGAGAAAGCCCGAGATCATCGCGATGGTGGAGGAGTTGGTGACGGGGCGGCTCGGCGCGGATGTCGGCAAGCAAGTCGCGAAACAACTTTCGAAGCTCGCGTTGGTGTCGACGGCCGATCATCACTCGATCAATCAACATCCGTTCTTTCTGAATGCCGAAATCATTTCGGGCATTCCTCTCTATGAAGACCACGATCCCGATATCAAATTCATGATCGCGTTTTCTTTCGCAACGGTGTCGGTCAACAACGTTTCGGGTTTCGCCCGCGGCGTTCTCTTCAACGGAGGCATCAACGGTTCGACAAACTTGGTCAAACTCCCGATTCTCGCAGACAAGTACAAGATGTCGTCGGTCTACAGCTGCAAGCCCTACACGCGTGAAGATCTGACCAAAGCCGAAGGCGAGCTCATGAAGAAAGAGCGTGCGGGCGATCTCGCTCTCGGACGCGCCGAGGAGATCCGTTTGCTCATGGAAGAATTTCTCGGCAGCGAAGACGCGCTCAAGGCCAGCAATTTTTGTTCGCAGATCACGCGGATCAATTATCGATACTGGCCGAAACTTTTTCACGGCCCGTCGCATCGTCCCGCGCCGTCCGGAAATCCGGTGCCGAATCTCATTTATCTCGACATCGAAACGCTCGTGACGCAGACCTTCCTTCGTCATCACTTGCGCAACACACAGTCGCTCCTGCATCGCGTCGTGTTTGATCCGACGCTGTGGCCGCTGCTGCTGAAGCATTTTGACGGCATTCCGGGGGCGTTTTCAAAAGAAGGCGATTGGGGAACGTTCCTCTTTTGGGGGCTCGATGACAAAGTCCGTCGCGTTCGACTGTTTTTGCGTGGCGATCATATCGTTTCTGAGGACGGCGCGATCGATGTCGCGTTGACGCCTGACGCCATCGAACAGGCGTTGAAGTCCAAGAAGATTTTTCCGAGCATGCTCACGTGCTATCTCATGGTGTCCCTCTTTTACGGCATCAAATGTCTCGGCGGATTTTGTCAGGTGCACGATCTGACGCTGTGCAAAGAGGCGTGGAGATTGATGCTCCTCGAGATGGGGGAGAAGTCCGAGGCCGAGGCGATCGTTCCTGTGCAAACCAAAGAGCTTGGCGGCGACGGACTCGTGCTCGCGTACATCCGCACCGCCACCGGCAGCACCGTGCCGGCGATGGGTTTCGACATGCTCCTCGACGAAGGTGATACGAGCTTCGAGAAATACGTCAGCCTCAGCAAGCGCGTCACGCTCATGGATATGATGAATGTGATGCTCCCCGAGATGTACACGGTGCTCTATTCCGAATCGCAGCGAGATCCGTCCCTTTTGACTCTGAAGCCAGAGGAGATTTTCGCTTTGACTGGCCTTAAACAGAAGCTTGCAGCATAGCTTGCTATTATACAAAAATATAGTATAATCAATATTGGCTCTTTTCACATCATCGGTGATGAAAAGTGATGCCAAACCCATGTGACTCTTTTTGAGAAGGAGTGCTCATTATGAGCCAGAGACAACCGTACGCAGTGGACATGTCCGAGTGGATGACGACGGCGATTGTTCGCCCTCAGAATCCGCTCACCCAGAAGATCGAAGGTGACGACGCGGGGTATCGAGAGATGCGCACGCTTCGCCACAACCGCAGTCCTCTGGTCGAACCCAACGTTCTCATCCGCGCGTGCTATGACGGCACGGATGAGTTCGGAGAGTTCAATCTCGAGACCGTCCTTCCAGGCGGTCTCACGGGTGGAAAACTCGTGCTGCGGGAAACCGCTGCGAGCGGCATTGAGCTGCTCGATCAACTCGTGTTCGAAGCCTCGGACGGCCGGTTCATGACCGCGGTGCTCGACGGATTTCGGTCCGAAGAGCGCCAGATCGCGGGCTTCAACCGTCTCCTCCGCAGTCAGATGAGCATCATCGGGCTCACCGATGAACAGATTCCTACCCGCATCGCAGATTTCATGCGTTGCGGCGGGATCGCCGACGGGACGTTCTCGTACGTCAAGTTGGCGTCCGGCCCTGCGCTGGAACTGGCTCGTCAGACCGTGAAGGATGACGGAGATGTAATGGCTCAGATCACGAGTTTCCTCGTTTCCAGTCTCGCAGTCGGCGATATCCGCGATTTGCGGCAGGCCGACTTCGAAGACGGCGTGACGGAGTACCTCACGATCAGCGCCAATTACGGCGTCGGTCACGGTGCGACGCTGCGCCTGAACTCGGAGTGCAATGCGCACGCCGGTGCGGGTGCATGCGACGTCTTCGTGATCGAGTGTGCGACCGGTCGGCCCCTCAACATCGTGTACTTCGACTACCCCGGCAAGGAAGCCGCCATGGACTTCATGGAGGGAGAAGATGCGTACGAGCAGTACCTCGCGGCAGCGGAGGAGCAACCGCTTCTTCGCCGCCATCTGGCACGCCTCGGATACGCCGAACTCTCGGACTTCACTCGGGGCGAGTGGGAGTATTTCCAGGGCGCAATTCGCGTCCTCTACCACGCCTCCAAGGGCATGGGATTCACCTACTATTCCTCCGATCACGGTGGAGAAAACTGGCACTTGGAGCCAGAGAACATCGTCTACGAACACTCGACGGGGCGCGTCGTCGCATGCGAGAAGCTCACTGCGGAGCTGCATCCGAACTCCGGCAACCCCGGACATACGTTGCAGACTCTCGGTCGAAATGCCATCGCGGTCTGGGGCGGAGCCACCGCTCATGCCCTCGCTCGCGCACATTTCGGCCTGAAGTAGCGTTCGCCTCACTGTTTCATCACCCTCGACAACGAAAGGAGCCATCAGGTCTGCATCTCACGATGCAGGCCTTTTGGTTCTGAGATCATTTTCTTCTATTCGTTCTTCAAAGCATGCGGAAGGCATCTTTGGCGTCCTATAGAACGTGCAAAGGTTTCTTGCTACACTGCCGCAGCTTCGTTCTTTGAAGATAGCATCGCGGATCACTTTTTTTGAGAAAATGTGCCGAAGACAAGCTCCCCTTGTCTGGAGGCACTCCTCTCAGGAAAGGATGCTCCACGGAAGGAAAACGCAGTTTGCCTTTCGTGAAATATGCCCAGGTGGCGAAATGGCAGACGCACTACCTTGAGGTGGTAGCGGGAGAAATCCCGTGGAGGTTCGAGTCCTCTCCTGGGCACCATCGAGATCATATTTTCTCAATATCCATGATCATCTGGCACAAACTTTTTCTCGCATGGCAGGATCTCGTCGAAGGCAGCGGCTCCGAGCTGCGAGGGGGGATCGTCGTTTTTCTTTTCTTCGGCGTCGTGCCGATCCTCATCGTCAAGGCGTGGGGCATGCGTCTTCGTTGGCTTCGCGCGGGTGATCTGCGCGGGTTGGCGCCGTTTCCGTACAACTTCGTGCCGCTCAATCGGCAAGAGTGGAAAGCGTGGGGCATCGCATTGATCGTCGTGGCCGTGTTGGTCGTCATCTTGGTGCTCAGCGCGTATGTTTCAGCCTCGCGCTGAACTGCGCTTCGGATGTGAGGTTTGCTACACTGTTCCCGCTTTTCTATGCCGAACAACAAGCGAAGAACTTTCTTCCACTGGCTGTTTGAGATCGGCGTGATCGTGAAGGGGATCGACGGGATCCTTGAGATCATCGGAGGGCTTTTACTATTTTTCGTCACTCAACACAGTTTGGACAGGGTCGTGGCCATGTTGACGGTTCGTGAGCTTTCGACCGACTCCGATGATTTCATTCTGAATATCGTCATCAATGCGCTTGCTCACGTGGATATCAGCGCGAAAGTCTTCGGCTCGGTTTTTTTATTGAGTCATGGCGTGCTGAAAGTCTTTCTCGTTTACAATTTGCTGAAAGAGCGTCTGTGGGTGTTCCCCGTCGCCATTGCGGTCATGGAGGCGTTCATCCTGTATCAGCTGTACCGCATCGGTCAGCATCATTCGCTCACGCTGAAAATTTTCACGACGCTTGATGTGCTGGTCATCGGTTTCATTTGGACCGAATGGCGCGCGCGCAGAGCGATGCTGATCACCGTTCCTCGCGCCGCGTGCTGATTATTTTCGCAGCAGGTCGCGTATCTCGGTGAGAAGTTTCACGTCGGCGGGGATCTCCGGAGTCGTTGTCGTCACGGGCTTTTTGAAACGGTTCGCCTGCTTGATGACCATGAAGATGCAGAACGCGACGATCACGAAGTCGACGATCGACTGGATGAACAGTCCGTACTTGATGCTGGCGGAGCCGACGGTCAACGAGAGCGTGGAAAAATCGAGTTTGCCGAGCAGTATTCCAAACAGCGGCATCAAAACGTCATTCACCAACGACGTGATGATTTTGCCGAATGCGCCGCCGATGATGACACCGACCGCAAGATCGAGGACGTTGCCTTTCATCGAGAAGTCGCGAAATTCCTGAAGCATGGACATGAAGTGATATGGGAAAAGTGTCATGATCGTATCATTTCTTGACAATGAATCACTCAGTCACGTCGCAAAAGTGATTCTCTGGCAAGTATTCTTTCTATTCAGCGAATTGGCTTTCAGTAGACTGGAAACACTTTCTCCCATTCACATGATCCATAAAGTTCCGAAGGCTCTCTCTTTCGTGGCTGCCGTCCTCGGGATCGCCCTCATCGCGGGTGTCGGCTACAAAGCCACGCTGAAGGGAGACGTCTACAACATGGGAGGAACGACGATGTCCGTGCCCTCTCAAGCTCCTCCGGGGACTGCTGCGCAGCTTTCCAATTCGAGTGTTGCCGCAACGACGAATGGTGCGTATGCCGTCATCAGTTCGGTCGGATCTGACGGTGACACGATCTCGGGATCGGAAGATGACAATCTGTACGATGAACACGGGAACGTCATCACGTTGAATGTGAATGACGAAGTGGAGGATACCGGAGACAAGGGCGGAGCGGACGCGTCTTCTCCGTACGGAGCCGGAGTTGGCGGATCTTGTCCGGTCAAATTTCAGTCTTTCAAATATCCTACAAAAAGCACCGTATTGAATGTGCCGGACGAGTACAAAGACAGAGTCGGCGTTTTCCCGAATCCGGGTACGTATCCTTCCGAGCAGGCTCGCATTGTTCACACTCAAGCAAAGGTGACCAATGAGATCGCGAAGAGATTGGCAACTTCCTTTTGCACGACGACCTCCGTTCACCTGAAGCAATGTCCGTCGACTTGCACGCCCGGCCAGCCGATTGTGAGTCCTCCGCAAGTAACCGTTGCGTATCACCATAGCATTCTCGTGAACGGCAAGTCGAAGGATTACTACACCGTTACTTCAGCCTTTTGTTCGGTGACACGACCGTGCAACTAGCGGCTCTTCTTATGCCGTGCGCGATGTGTTTTTCAGATACTGATTCGCGGTGAAGCTGAGGCCGAGATACGGCTTGGCTTCTTCGCTGTACACGGCGTTGTGATGCAGATCTTGATCCAGCCAGAGACGCGTGAATTCGGTCGCGTCGATCGCGCCGTTGTATCCGTTGTCTTTGTTTTGCACGACGCCGTTCTTCATCAGCTTGAACGTCCAGTGGAGGTGCGGTCCTTCGGCCATGCCTGACTTCCCTGATTTTCCGATCGGATCGCCTTGCGAGATCGCCTGTCCGCTCGTGACGGATGCCACGGAGAGATGGGCGAGACAGCTTTTGCGCGTCGAACCTTCGATCGTGACGGAGAGTCCGTAATTTTGCGTGCCTTCGTCGAGAACTTTCGCGACGCCGTCATGCGGGGCGTAGACCGTCGTGCCTTCGCTTACGCCGAAGTCGATGCCTTCATGCCCTTGGAAGCCGAATTGCGCGTACAGAGCGGGGTTCTGGCCGAAGCCCTGATTGATAAGCGGAGTGCCGGGGAGCGGACAGAAGATCATGAAAACGAGCGGGAAGTGATGAGCGGATAGCCTTGAGTGTCCTCGTATTTTCGGCGTAGTGCAATTTTCTATCCGCCACCCGCCATCCGCTTCTCCTTTGTTGTATGCTTTCCTCATGATTGAATTGCAACGCAAACTCATGGGCGACACCGTCCGCAACCATGCGTTCGAGATGGCGCTTCGCAGCGCGGTTAAAAAGGGCGATACAGTCATCGACCTCGGCTCGGGCACGGGTTTTCTCGGATTCCTCGCGTCACGCCTCGGCGCTTCGCAGGTGATTTGCATCGAGAGCGGAGAGATCGCGGATGTCGCCAAGAAACTCGCGAAGCGCAACGGCATCAAAAATTGCACGTTCATCCGCAAACACTCGACCGAGATCAAGAGCGTGTCGAAAGCCGACGTGCTCGTCTCCGAAACGCTCGGCAATTACGCGCTCGAAGAAAACATTCTCGAGTCGATGGAAGATGCAAAACGTTTTCTGAAACCGAACGGCGTGCTCATTCCGAGTCGGATCGATCAATATGTCTGCCCCGTCACTTCGGATCGTGTATACAAAACTATCGATGTGTGGCCGCAGGTCGGGTTTGATTTGAAATTTGATGAGGCGCGCGAGATCAGCTTGCACAACATGTACGTGAAGACCGTGAAAAAAGAAGATCTCCTTGCTGAAAAAGACGCGGTACGACGGTGGGACACCGTTGATTTTTCGAAAAAGAATCAGAGCGTGCGCACGGCGAACATTCGTTGGACGCTCTCGAAAGCAGTCACGTTGTACGGCTTCGCGCTCTGGTGGACGGCGGAGCTCGCGAAAGGCGTCGAGCTCAGCACGTCGCCGACGTCTCCCGCCACGCACTGGGAACAAATTTTCCTGCCGCTTCTCACGCCTGTCGCAGTGACCTCAGGATCGATCGTCGAACTCACGGTGACTTCGGACACTCGTTATGTTGTCAAAATCAACCTGCAGTGGACTCTGAAGGTTCTGGATGCATCCGGCAAAGAGCGTTCGACCCAAACACTGGACATGACGAAAGGATATGTATCGTGATCGTCATTCCATCATTTTTTTGAACGCCTCTTCGTCGATCACCGGAATGCCGAGAGATTCCGCGTCATCCAATTTGCTTCCGGCCTCCGTGCCCGCGAGGACGTAATTCGTTTTCTTGCTGACGGCCGAGCTCACTTTCCCGCCGCGTTCTTTGATCATTTCTTTGGCTTCCTCACGCCCCAAACTGGGAAGCGTTCCCGTCAGCACAAAGATCTTGTCGGTGAAGATTTGCGCGATTGCTTTCTGTTCGAGCGGAGTCGTGACCAATCCTCCGTTTTCGATTTTGTGCAGCATCGAACGATTGTCGGCGTCACTGATCCATTGCTTCAGGGATTCCACCATGACGCCTCCGATGCCGTCGATCTGCAAGAGTTCTTCCTCCGTCAGGCCGAGAAGAGTGTCTGCGATATCGGTGGGAGTGATGTGCGAGCCGTGATGTTTCCAATGCAGTCTTTTCGCGAGAAGTTCCGCCGTCTCGCGCCCGACATGACGGATGCCGAGGCCGAACAGGAAGCGTTCGATGGAGACACGTTTGGCTTTTGCGATCGCGGCGAGCAGGTTTTCCGACTTTTTTTCTTTGAAGGACGGCAAGCCGAGCAGGTCGCCTTCCGTCAGGAAAAAAATGTCGCCCGCGTCGCTCACAAGATTCGCGCCGATGAGAGCCACCACCGTTTCGGAGCCCAAACCCTCGATATTCAGCGCGTTGCGTGACGCGAAATGCTCGATGCGTTCGTGGCGGACGCTCGCGCAGTTCGGATTCGGGCAGCGATGCACCACTTCGCCCTCGGGCCTGACAAGCGCCGCAGAGCAGCTGGGGCAGTGTTTCGGATAATGAAAGGGGACGGCGTCTTTCGGCCGCAGATTTTCCATCACTTCCATCACTTCGGGGATGATGTCGCCGGCTTTGCGCACGATCACCGTGTCGCCGATGCGCACGCCGAGACGCAGGATTTCGTCTTCGTTGTGCAACGTAGCGCGCGTTACCGTCGTGCCCGCCAGTTGCACGGGGCTCAGATGCGCCACGGGAGTGACGGCGCCGGTGCGGCCGACTTGGAGCTCGATATCCAGAATCCGCGCCGCGCCTTGCTCGGCTTCGAATTTCAACGCTCTCGCGTATCTCGGCGCTTTCGCGGTCGAGCCGAGATCTTTCTGCATGCGGCGATCGTTCACTTTGATCACGATGCCATCGATGTCGTACGCCAGATGAGTCCGTTCTTTCCCGATTTTTTCGTACAACGCTTCGATCTCATCGAGTGAGTGCAATACTCTGTAATCGTCTTGCACGGGCAATCCGCAGTGTTTCAGCAGATCCATGAGATCGGTCTGCGTCTCGATCTCCAGCGCTTCGACACTCTCGCCGTCCAACGCGTAACAGAACATTTTCAAGTCGCGCGATGCGGCGACGGCGGGATCCAACTGACGGACGGAACCAGCGGCGGCGTTTCGGGGATTCGCGAATTGTTCTTCCGTCGGCAGGTTCGTGTTGATGCGCTCCAGAGTTTTTTTGTCGAGGTAGACTTCGCCGCCGAATTCCATCCATTGCGGAAGATTTTTCAAGACGTACGCTTTCGGCAATGCGATCATCATCGGCAGACTCTCGATCGTTTTCACCGTGTGCGTCACGTCTTCGCCTTGCTTGCCGTCGCCGCGCGTGACGGCCCGATCGAATCGATATGTTCCGTCGGCCGTGCGTTCGTACACGAGCGACATGTTCAGTCCGTCGATCTTCAGTTCGGTTTCGAATCCGAACGACACATGTTCTTTGCCGAGAGAGCGCTTCATAACATCCACCCATTCGTCCAAGTCCCCACGATTGAACGCGTCCTGCAGCGATTCTTTGGCATGCAGATGGGCTCTCTTCGGCAATCTGCCGTCCAGCGCCGCGCCCACGCGCTGCGTCGGCGAATCGGGCGTGATGAGATCCGGGTGCTTGGTTTCAAGTTCGATCAATTCTTTTTTCAGTCCGTCGCGCACCGATTCGGGCACCAGAGTTTTATTGTCGGTGAAATACGCGCGATTCAAACGCAGGATCTCCTCCTTCAATCGTTCGATCCGTTGTGCGGCGGTCGCTTTGTCCATGCGCGCATTGTACGAGCAAAACGATCGGAAACAGAAGGGACGCTTTGCGCCGCTTGTACGTGCTCTTTGCTGCTCAGAGTACAGCCACGGGTCAGCTTGGTGGCTCTGTCAATTGCAAAAACATTTCAGCAAGACAGGATATGCCACCAGATGCCATCTCTCAATGATCTTCGCAGGCAAGTCGATGCGGTCGACCGTCAGGTGATGGAATTGTTGTCCCGCCGCATGGTTCTTTTGAAGCAGGTGATGGCGCAGCTGGAGGAGGACGGGCCCGACAAAGAGCGTGAGGCGCAGGTGCTCAGCAATTGGCTTGAGGAGGGCTTCGACTACGATCTTGACGAGGCGTCGCTCGAGAGAATCTGCAAAGCCGTGATGGAGATGGGGCGCAAGGCGAAGGAGACGTAGTCGATTGTCTGTTTTGACCTTCGGGAAGAGGTTTTTTTGTGGTATACTGTGATGATGCCTACTCCGAATCTCTGGTCGGATGCCGTGAAGCGCAATGCTTCGGATATTCACGTCGTGACGGGACATCCCGTCCTCGTGCGCATCGACGGAATGTTGACTCCCGTCGCGGACGGAGTGCTGACGTCGCAGAAAGTGATGGCGCTCATGAAAGACTTTTTGAATGAAGCTCAGTTCAAGCGCTTCGAACAGGCGGGGGACTTGGATTGCTCGCATACGCTTCCGGATGGCACGCGTTTTCGCATCAATTGCCACATGGCGACGGGGCAGCCCGCGTTCGCCGCCCGCATCATCCCGAACAAAATCCCGACCCTTGAAGATGTCGACATGCCGGACGTCGTGATGGAGCTCTGTCGCAAGCGCGACGGTCTCGTGCTCTTCACGGGCCCCACGGGCAGCGGCAAATCCACCTCACTCTCCGCCATCATTCAGCAGATGTTGATCGAGACTCCGCTCAATCTTGTCACACTGGAAGATCCGATCGAATTCCAATTCGATTCGCACGAAGGCCTCGTTCGTCAGCGCGAGCTGAACACGGATTTCCCCAGTTTCCCCGAAGGCCTGAAGCACGTGCTGCGACAGGACCCCGATATCGTGATGGTCGGTGAAATGCGTGACTTGGACAGCATCGCGCTGGCGCTCACTCTCGCGGAGACCGGTCACCTTGTGCTGGCGACTCTGCACACCCCGAACACCGCGCAAAGCATCGATCGTATCGTGGATGTGTTCCCTCCGCATCAGCAGGCGCAGGTGCGCACTCAGCTCTCCATGTCACTGCAGGCCGTCATCGCGCAGCGTTTGCTCCCGAAGAAGGGTGGAGGCCGCATCGCGAACCGCGAGATCCTCATCCGCAACTCCGCCACGGCCAATATCATCCGCGAGCATCGCCTCGCGGAGCTCAACAGCGTGATCCAGACCAGTCAGAGCGAGGGCATGATCAGCTTCGAGAAAGATCTGAAGCGTCTGATCAAATTGGGGCTTGTGGAGGGGTAGGTGTTCTGCGAGGCTCAGGAACTGTTTTTTTGGCTTCCACAGTACCGAAGAAGAGAAAAATGAGGATGCCTGTTTTTCTGAGTCTGCAGCAAGTGCGTCGAGACCTTTAGGCTGGGGACAGTGCTTCCCCCATCCGCATGAAGACGTTTGATTTTCACCGCGAGTACCTGCCGCTTGCATTCGTTGATATCGACCCTTTACTGAAGGATGACACGATGGTGACGGGCGGGCATTTTACGTTTCAAGACGGCAAGCCTGTTCTGAACGATGGGACTCTTGTGTCGTTCTCGTACAGTCTCCGTGCCTATACTCTCTCACGCAGCAGGGGGATACGGACCAAGCTTGGCATTTTGATCAATGACATAGGGCAAGTCTGTTCGGAGGAACAGTGTTCCATCCGCACGCCATCGTTCGATCGCAAGGATTTCCGGTTCCCCGAGGAATACCTCCGATTACTCGATGAGTACGGTATTCCGGAAAACGATATTTTTATCTTTTGGGAAAAATTCATCCGCAACCGGGGGAAGAAAGAATTGAAGAGGGCGATGCGGAAAAGCACGGCGATCCGTCAGGACGAAGGCGGATATTGGCTGGACGATGAGGACCGCTACGGCAAGCTGGTTCTCACGCGCAGCACGCCGAAGGACCCCTACGGCACCCCTGCATGCCCTCTGATCATGGCTGCCTTGCTCAAAGAGCAGGAAAGGATGGGCTGCACCAGCAGCGTGAATTTTTATTACGTCGGCAATGATAATTTTCAGAATATCCCCAATCACTTCGTCATCGAAAAAGGCTCTCGCGTCGGGGCAATGTTCGATTGCCCTCTTTCGGCTCATAACATCTTTTTCACGAAACATGCTCTCTGACATCGCATCAAACGGCTTGTATTTCGACAACAATGCGACCACGAAAGTCGCACCGGAGCTCTTCGAGAGCATGCGCTTTCTTCTCGAGCAGCAGTATGGCAATCCTTCTTCTCTCCACCGTTTCGGCGAGATCGCCAAAGAATCCTTGCAGCGTGCCCGCGTCGCCATCGCGGCATCCATTCATGCGGATCCCGAGGAGATCATCATCACGTCTTCCGGCTCGGAAGCAAATTCACTCTGCATCAGGGGATATGTCGCATCGCACAAACACGAAGGAAATCACATCATCACGTCCGCCATCGAACACCCTTCGGTGCTGCAGACTTGCCTCGATCTTGTTTCCGAAGGATATGCGGTGGATGTGATAGGGGTGGATTCGGATGGCGCGATTGACCTCGAGGAGCTTGAACGAACGATTCGACCGGACACGATCCTGATCTCCGTCATGCACGCGAACAATGAAATCGGCACCATTCAACCCTTGGAAAAGATCGCGGCATTGGGACGGCAATCAGGGATCGCGGTTCATTCCGACATGGTTCAATCCTTTCAAAAAGTTCCGATCAACGTTCACGGTCTCGGCGTGGACTTGGCTTCTTTTTCCGGCCACAAAATCCATGCTCCGAAAGGCGTCGGTTTCGCGTATCGAAAAAAAGGAATCGCATTGAAGCGGCAGCTCTGCGGAGGCAATCAGGAATTCGGCCTGCGCGCAGGCACCGAAAACGTATCGTTCGTCGTGGCGCTTGCCGAGGCGATCGCGTTGGCTTTGCCCGCGGATATCATGAAGATGCGCAAACAGCAGGAAGACATCATCGGTTCTCTTCTCCGCATTCCGGGCATTCGCTTGAACGGGCCTCGATCGCAGGAGCGACGCATTTGCAACAATATCAACGTCTCTTTCGCGATGCTCGAAGGCGAGTTCGTTCTTCGCCAACTCAGCAAACGCGGCGTCTTCGTCTCAACGGGTTCCGCCTGTTCATCACAGTCCACACGCATTTCATCCGTCCTGCAGGCCATTCGCTGCCCCGCCGAATATATCCACGGCAATATTCGGATCGGCCTTTCGAAGTACACGACCGATGAGGAGATCGCGGGGTTGCTTCATCATCTGCGCGACATTCTTTCTTCATTTTCTTAACCACTCTTTCGCATGCAGCCCGTCGATCACCTCTATCGCGTTCGTCACTCGTTCGCGCATGTTCTGGCTCAAGCGGTTCTGAAGCTGTGGCCCGATACGAAACTTGGAATCGGCCCGCCGATTGAGAGCGGCTGTTACTATGATTTTCTCTTTTCCGAGCCCATTTCGCTGGATGACAAGGGGAAAATCGAAAAGGAAATGAGGATAATCCTCAAAGGGCGTCAGGAGTTCGTCGAGCAGAAAATTTCCGTCACCGACGCGATCGTTTTTTGGGAAAAGAAAGGGCAGCCGTTCAAGGTGGAATTGATCAAAGATCTTCAGAAAGAGGGCGTGTCCGAGGTCTCGCACTACATCAACAGCAATGCGAAAGGCGAAGACACGTTTGTCGATCTCTGCAAAGGAAACCACGTGACGAACACGGATCTGTTGCCGATCGACGGATTTGCGATCACCGGCATGGCAGGCGTGTATTGGCGCGGAGATGAACACAACCCGCAGCTGACACGCATCTACGTGGCCGCGTTCGCTACCAAAGAAGATCTTGCGCGACATGTGCACATGCTTGAAGAAGCCAAGAAACGAGATCATAGAAAAATCGGGCAAGAGCTCGATCTATTCGTATTTTCGGATCGCGTCGGGTCGGGGCTCCCTTTGTTTTTGCCCAAGGGAGAGTACATAAAATCCGCCCTTGAACACTTCGTGCGAGAGGAGAAGGAGAAATTGGGATATTCATTCGTCTGCATTCCTCATATTGCAAAAAAAGAGCTCTACGAAAAAAGCGGCCATATGGGGAAATATGACGCGATGATGCCGGTCATGAAGGATCGTGAGGGCGATGAATTCGTTCTCAAACCTATGAACTGCCCTCATCATTTCGAGCTCTACAATGCGCGACCTCACAGTTACAAAGATTTGCCGATCCGTTTTGCGGAGAACACCACCTGCTACCGCAATGAAAAAACCGGAGAATTGACCGGATTGATTCGTGTGAAAGCTCTCACGCAGGATGATACTCATCACTTCGTGCGCCATGACCAGATTGAAGAAGAAATCCGAATGATTCTGAATCTCATGAAAAACGTCTACGAAACATTCGGTCTGACCGAGTACAAAGTGGAAATTTCCGTGCGAGATTCGGAGAAAAAAGATCAGTACTACGGTGATGAAAAAATTTGGGAAACGGCCGAAAACACGTTGGTGAAGGCTGCGCAAGAATGGGGGGTGGAATATGTCATACAGCCTGGCGAAGCGGCTTTTTACGGTCCGAAAATCGACATTCGCGTGCGCGACGCCATCGGCAGAAGCTGGCAACTGACGACGGTCCAACTTGATTTCATCCAGCCGGAGAATTTCAACATGCAGTTCGTCGGGAGCGACGGGGCTCTCCATCGGCCCGCCGTTCTCCATGTTGCCATTCTCGGTTCCAGTCACCGTTTCATGGGAGTCATCATCGAACATTTCGCCGGACAATTCCCTTTGTGGTTGGCGCCAGTGCAGATCGCCGTGTTGCCTGTCGCTTCGGCGCATGAGGAGTACGCGGAGCATGTGCTGAAAGCACTCCGATCTGCGGGACTACGCACGACGTACTTTGCATCGAATGATTCTCTCGGCAAGCGAGTGCGTCTTGGCGAAAAACAGAAGATTCCGTATCTGTTGGTGTTGGGCGGAGAGGAGATGAGTACGGAAACGGTCGCTGTCAGGAGCGTGAAGACCAAAAAACAGCACGGGAACATCGGTTTGTCCGATTTTGTGAAACACGCGCTTGCAGATGCGGAACGTCGTTCACTTGTCGGTTTTTTTGAATCATAAATCATGTGCCATGAATATGTCCCGAGCCCGCTAAAAAGCCATGAAAATGATTTATTGACACTCCTAAAAACTAGTGTAGAGTACAGGTTTGTCGTACGACAACTTCCTTCATGAACGCCGTTCTCCCCGCCGGCATCGAGTCCTATCTCAAAGAGGCCGGATTCTCCTCCACGGAGATGCTGATTCTCCGCAAGCTCGTGGAAGAAGACTCGTTCACGCTGCGTGAGCTCGCCACGAAGACCGGCAAATCCACGGGCGTCCTCGATCAGGCGATGAAAAAACTTCTCAGTAAGAAGATCGCCCGCAAATCGATCATCAACGACCAACCTCGCTACTCCATCGACTCTCTCGACGCCGTCGTTAAATGGGTGAATCAAGACATGCAGGAGCGCAAACAATCACTGGAACGCCGTCACCAGAACTTCGAGTCCTTCATCAGCTCCCTCAAGGTCGACAAGCACCGTCCCGACATGGAGCATTATCACGGTCTCGAAGGCATCCAGAAGGCGTACCTGAAGCTCCTCGAGTCAGGCAAAGAGCTCCTGACCTTCACCCCCGTTCTCACCACCGCCGAAGACGACCCGCTCCGCGCCTTCAAGGTCGATCTGTTCCGCAAACGTCAGTACAAGAAGATCTTCCAACGCATCCTCGCCCCCGACACCCCTCTTGCCCGCAGATTCCAGTCCAAAGATGCCTTCGAGTACCGCAAAACCCTCCTCCTCCCCGAAGCCGACTATCCCATGGCCTTTGAGAAGACCATCGTCGGTGACACCATCGCCTGCATCAATTTCCAAGATCAAACCGCCTGTTTCCTCCGCTACCCCGACCTCGCCGCCTCCGAACGTGCACACTTCGACTCTCTTTGGGCCAAACAACTCCACGCCGATACCGCACAAGCGGCAACTCTCGCACCCACCCACATCCCCCTTAAAACCCGCATCTTCTCGCAATCCCGAGAGTTCATCCTCTCCCGCAAATCCATCGCCGCCTTCATCATCTTCGCCCTCCTCGCGGGAGCGCTGACCTTCGGGCTTTACAAGGGGAATCGGGAGTTGAATTTGCAGAGAATCAGAGCTGAGGTTATTTCAATCGCATCGACGGGAGCGCTGCAATTTGATGTGAAAGATTTGGATCAGATCCATCAGCTCAAGACATGAAGAAGCCTGTCTTTGCGAAGCTTGTCGCCACACTTGACCTGATTCGTAGAAGTAATGAAAACATCCGATATGCATATATTTTGCGGCAAACGAGCAAGAAAAACATGGCCGAATTTGTCGCAGATGCGGATGCTCTCAATTCAGTCGGAACGGCCGATACAAACAAAGACGGAATTATTGATGGGCAGGATGAAATTGATGTGCCCGGGACGCCCTACAATATTGTTACTTATTTGCCGATGCAGGCTCTTTTTAAAACTGGAAAAGCAACTGCGGACGCACACCCTGAAACAGATGAGTGGGGGACATTTTTATCGGGGTACGCACCAATAAACGATAGTCGAGGCAATGTTTACGCAATGTTTGCCGTAGATATGTATGCCAGCAAACTTGATGAATTTTCTGCGGAGTCCTTTACGCCTCTCCTTGCTTTCATCAGTCTTTTCTTACTCTTTGCATGCATTAGATTTACTGCGTTAAATCGTTCATTATTACAAGAGTGTTGGCAAGAAATCTATATCAAAAAAAGATGTTTAATATTATGGATGCTGTTTTCAGCAACACTTGTTTTAGGTCTACTCTACAGCTTCCATCTATACACCAAGAAAATTATCATTGAGCAAACAGGCGCTAGACTTATGTCTATTGCAATCACTGCGGCAAAGGAATTTGATCCAAAAGATTTAAATCAATTGCACTGGGCAAAAGATATGCAAACAGATGCTTATCAAAGAGTTTTCAAGAAGATAAATGATGTCAGAAATGAAAATCCAATTGCCACTTATGCATATGTGGTCAGGCCGACAAGAGACCCTGATTTATTTGAATTTATTGCAGATGCAGATTCAAATTTCAGTCTTCCAACGCATGTTCGAGTCTCACTTACTGATCGATCCCCACTTAGAGAATCTGACGAGAACATTTGGCCAGGCTATATCTATGACGATTCAGGTGACAAAATATTTGCGCCTTCCTTTAAAAGGCCTGCATATGCGCGTGCTTTTGATCAATGGGGATCTGCCGTGACTGGTTGCGCACCTATTTTCGACAAAGATAACCACTTGCCAGTAGCTATTTTTTGTCTTGATACACAGCTAGATGCGATTCAGGAATAAGCACATTTGTCACTAGCGCCCCGTTAAAGTAACTAGTTAAGGAGAACCAGCCCTTGCAATAGCTCTTTTGACGGTTCTGGGGGGGGGTGAGGCTGAGAAGATCATTGAAATTCGCGATCAGAATTCGGACATTTCGAACTCGTACATCATTCGTCCAAGATTAGGCAAAGACTTGTTCGAGTTTACTGCTGAGGCCGATGATAACTATTTTCAGCCCTCACACGTACAACATTCTTTGTCTCAAAATTTGCTGGATGATCAATCCATCGAAACAGTTTGGCCAGGGGAGAGGCATATGACGATTCTCCTTACAAAGTTTTTGCAAAAGGCCTGTGGTGGCCAAGTTTCGGCTATACCCATGGAGATAAATGGGGTCAAGAAGTTGCGGTCATGGCCCCAATCATTGTGAATTCAGTAATAGTTGCAGCCTTGCGTAAGGAGATTTTTTATTACCAAAATTTCTCTTCACCCCGATTTTTTAGCTGTAGCTAGCATTATTGTCGTAAAGCCATCTTTTTCGCAGGCTGGAACATGTTTAATTTCTACACGAGTTTCTTTTAAAATAAATTTTTCCTTTTTCAAGATATCACTAAGATCGTTTTCATTAACATTTGCAGAGGGGAAAAACTGATTGCCACTTTTATAGTACTTACAATTTCTTAATGCAGAAATAAGAACTTGCCCTCCATTCTCGACTAAATTTAACATGTTTTTTGTATATGCTTGCCAAACTTCCCTAGAGGATGTTGCTGAGTCTGCACAGAAATTACTTATAACAATGGGATATTTTTGGATTTTTTCAGCGAAAATTGGCCACTCTAAAGAAGCGTCAGACCTAAAAACTTGGGTAACCTTTTTTCTTAAAAGAGCCTCTCGTTCTAAGATTTCTTTATGAGTAACATTTATATTGCCTTCAAGCTCTAGCAATTTCTCTGTGCAAGCATTCCAATTGAAGGCGCTTTTGTCATTTGTCAGCCATTTTTTAATTTCTTCTAGATTAGATGGCAAGTAATCTGATAAGTGTATTTCCGAAGCAAAAGGAGCAGCTGCCAAGCCAGCAAAAACAGTTGGTCCAGATCCGAAGTCTAATATTCTCATTTTTGGCTTATTAGAGAATTTCCCCAGCTCCCTTACCAGAAAAAGCAAATTCTCATAAGAATCTTGGCCAAGTTCATGAAAGTAGGTTTCTAAATATTCTCGGACATCCCAAGCATCCCAGTGTGAAAAAATTAATGCTTTATTACTTGCCTCCCCCGTTATTTGAGCAGGATCCATGTGCACAGCACATAAATATACACATTTTTTTTATTTTGTAAATTTATTTTGACAGGTACAATCGGAGCATGCGCCCGCATCAAATATTGTTTACACTAGCTAGTACATTAATCTTTATTATTTCAGATTCATTAGCGGCTCATTGGAGCAAAAATCAAAATACAACTGCTCTGGGTTTGCTTTTTGCAGTAGCACCGATTGGGTACATTTTTTTTGGTCTTTTAAACAAGGATCGCTCATTGGCGACTAGCTCAGGAATTGTAAATATGGGGCTCTTAATTGGGACTGCACTAGTTGGTACTTATCTATTTCAAGAGTCGATAAATGTCCGTCAAATTATTGGTTTAGGTTTTGCTTTAACTGCAGTTTTCCTTCTTGCATAAAAAGCATAAAAAGAGTAAAATGTATCTAATTCGTAATTATGAAAAAACTAAAAATAAATTTGGGTGTGTTTGACACAAGTTATTTGCCATTACTGATTTCTGGTGCCTTGACGGTGTTTGTTATTCATAATATTTATTTCGACATACAATCCCTTTTGAAAGAAAAATTAAGAGAAAGACTAGTTTCCATCACTAGTACTGCGGCATTACAGATTAGTGCTGAAGACATCGGGAAAATTCATTCGGCAGCAGACCTTCATTCGCCTGAGTTGAAGCGAGTAATCAACACGTTGAATAGCGTTAGAAGTGCAAATAAAAATTTACGCTACATTTACATCTGGAGAAAAACTGCAGACCCTAAAAATTTGGAATTTGTCGTAGACGCTGAAATGCTTCAGCCGATAGATGCTGATGGCAACGGAAAGATTGAGGGCGATGAAATTCCTCCTCAGCCTGGAGAGCCCTATCCCGTTGATCAGATTCCCGAATCGACTGACTTGTTTGATCATCCGGTCGCGCAAAAAGATTTTATCGTTGATAAATGGGGCAAGTTTTTGTCAGGCTATGCACCGGTTAGAGACAAGTCAGGGAAGGCGGTTGCTGTTCTTGGTATAGACGTAGAAGTCAGTGACTTCAACACCTTGATTGCCGCTGCCTTTATTCCGTTCTTAACTTTGACTGCTTTACTATTGATTCTTTTATCTATTCAAAATGTTGCTTTGATTAGGATTTGGAAAAATAGAGTTGGAGTAGTGCGCGAGTTGGATAGGCAAAAAGATGAACTGCTTGGCATCGTCACACATCAACTTGGAAAGCCTATTACTGCTATTCGATGGAATCTTGAATCAATGATGGATGGTGATGAAGGGGCTCTTAATGAAGGCCAAAAAACAGCAGCTGAGTCGATGTATAAGATGGCGATTGACCTTGCGGATCTTGTTAGCATGATTTTGGATGTATCGCGCATTCAACTTGGCCGTATTAATTTCGATGCGCAGCCGCTGAATTTGATTGAATTTTTCAAGGAGATGATCGAGGTTGTTGAGCCGACGGTGAAGCAAAAAAAGATTAACTTTGTAAAAAACTTCTCGACAGAACTGCCTACCGTATTGCTCGACAAGCGTTACACGCGCATGACCATTGAAAATTTACTGACGAATGCCGTGAAATATACGCCGCAAGGCGGCTCTGTTACTCTCGACATGCAGATCAAGGACAATATTTTGCATTGCAAGGTGTCTGACACGGGTTGCGGCATCCCGAAAGAAGATCAGTCCAAGATTTTCGGCAAGATGTACCGCGCCAGCAACGTGCGCAATGCCGTGGAGGGCAATGGTTTCGGTTTGTACGTTGCTAAAGGAGCAGTCGAAGGTCAGGGTGGAAAGATTTGGTTTGATAGCTCTGAAGGCAAGGGAACAACATTCTTCATTGAGTTGCCGGTCACAATAGTGCCTAAGGCATAAAGCATGTGCTTTGTTGCAGGATTTTTTTACCTATTCCTGCAAAGCCTATTATTTTGCGGCTCGCAAATTCGGTGTGTCTGCTGATCTGATTTGCTGACCAATCTCTAAGTTTTAAATGCTTATCCAAGACCTCAACAACTTTTTTCCATTTGAATGAACAGCAACTGTAAATATCGATATGAATATGCGGGAATTTACCCGGGCTCTCAAAGTAATGTCCACTTATATGGCTTGTCGTAATCGGCTGGATAAATGACCAGCCTGGAGCGCGCTTATCGCAAGCCATGAAAATCTCAAGTGGCCCAAGAGTTTCCATTTTTAAGACTTTCAAAAGATCATTTATTAAACTTTGAGTGCTTTTTTTATAGATCGCCTCATTGAGATGCCCCAAAAGATTTGCATCAAAGATAAAAATCTCGTGTTTCAATGCCAATGGCTTAGGCTTGCTGGCCACGGTCTTAAATTGTCGCCCTGCCATCATTATTTGTCAATTTTGGCCTTATAGCAGCTCTTGGCGTAATTATTGACACCCTCAAAAAATAGTCTAAAGTACAGGTTTGTCATACGACAACCCTCTTCATGAACGCCGTTCTTCCCGCAGGCATCGAGTCCTATCTCAAAGAAGCAGGATTCTCCTCCACGGAGATGCTGATTCTTCGAAAACTCGTGGAAGAAGACTCATTCACGCTTCGCGAGCTCGCCACGAAGACGGGCAAATCCACGGGTGTTCTTGATCAAGCGATGAAGAAGCTTCTTTCCAAGAAGATCGCTCGCAAATCCACGATTAACGATCAGCCCCGCTATTCGATCGACTCCCTCGATGCCGTCGTCAAATGGGTGAATGAAGACATGCAGGAGCGCAAACAATCACTGGAACGCCGCCATCAAAACTTCGAGTCCTTCATCAGCTCCCTCAAAGTCGACAAGCACCGTCCCGACATGGAGCATTTCCACGGTCTCGAAGGCATCCAGAAGGCCTATCTGAAGCTCCTCGACTCCGGCAAAGAGCTCCTCACCTTTACCCCGATCCTCACCACCGCCGAAGACGATCCTCTCCGAGCCTTCAAGGTCGATCTCTTTCGCAAACGTCAGGTCAAAAAGATCTTCCAACGCATCCTCGCCCCTGACACCCCCCTTGGCCGCAGATTCCAATCCAAAGACGCCTTCGAGTACCGCAAAACCCTCCTCCTCCCCGAAGCCGACTATCCCATGGCCTTCGAGAAGACCATCGTCGGTGACACCATCGCCTGCATCAACTTCCAAGACCAAACCGCCTGCTTCCTCCGCTACCCCGACCTCGCCGCCTCGGACCGCGCGCATTTCGACTCCCTCTGGGTCAAGCAACTCCATGCTGACACGGCACAAGCCACCGCTCTCACACCTACCCACATCCCCCTCAAAACCCGCATTCTCTCTCAATCCCGCGAGTTCATCCTCTCTCGCAAATCCATCGCCGTCTTCATCATCTTCGCCCTCCTCGCGGGAGCGCTGACCTTCGGGCTCTACAAGGGGAATCGGGCGATTAATCTTCAGCGATTGCAGGACAAAGTCGTTGCGATTGCCACGACCGGCGCACTTCAAATTGATGTCAAAGATCTTGGCCAACTAAGAAAATTTGAAGATTATAAGAAGCCCGAATGGTCGAAAATCGTGCACCAATTGATCGATATCCGCACGAGCAACTCGGATATCATGTATGTGTATATCTTCAGAAAATCCGCAACAAGAAGCGGTTTGGAGTTTGTCTCCGATTCACATTCTTTGAATCCACTTGCGAATACGGACAACGATCCAACGAACGATGTCGACATGAATCAGGATGGAAAAATAGACGGCAGTCCGACCGGAGGCGATTATCAATCTTGGCCGGGACAGCCATACCCCTCGGCGGCGTTGCCGACTGAGACATTCGATGCTTTCAACGGTGTGACGGCTAGTAAGTTTTACGAAGACCAGTGGGGGAAGGTGGTGTCGGGCTACGCGCCGCTGAAAGACACGCAGGGGAATGCTATTGCAGTGCTCGGAGTTGATATCAATTCAGCTGAATTGGACAAGCTTGCAAGTAGTACATTCGTACCGCTCTACACATTCCTCGTGCTCTTCGGCTGTTTCATTCTTGCGAGAATTTTGGCGTATGGATGCGGGGTAGGGGTAGCGAGATTGAGGAAGAAAAAGTGAGCACGAAAGGAAACCTTGTCGGTTTTCTCTCGTGAGCTGTCTTTCCTTTCATGGTGTGCCTCCAGACAGGCAGAGCCTGTCTTCGGCGGTTCTTGATCACGCAAGCGTGCACTGAAAGTCAGGAAAAGTTCTACTTTTTCAACAAAGCACGTACAGAAACTTCGCAACTTGAGCGAACATGCGGAGAATAGATTGATGAGCACATATCAATCGCAAGTTCTCGCCTTGCGAGCAATTCCTGACACTGATCGTAGAGTATTTGATGATCTTGCAGAGGCTTACAGCTCTCTTGTTTTTTGATGTAGAGAATATCTGCGAGTTCACAGCAGCGATTCCCTTCCATTTTTTTCGGACTGTGCGCGCATTCAGGGAAAGTGACGTACGTATCTCCGCTGCCCACCTGCGTAGGACTTGATCCGAAATCAAACCAGCATTGACGGGAATTCGGTTCTTCTGCGGCCCCCAAGCAATCCCAGCCATAATCACTCGGCATCAGCAGCTCACAGGCGGAGGGGTTTTTGGTCAGCTTTGCATACTCTCGCACGCACGCAAATCGCGATTCTTCGATCGGAGGATACGACCAGCCGATTTGATAAGTTTTGAAGCAATCGCTTGCGTCGCGCTTTTCATCCACCAACTTTTTCGCAACAGCATCGGCTGTCGGCAAATTGGGCAAATAACTCCAGAATCTGCCCTCGACAACATACCAAGTGCACAAAGCGACTATGATGACGCATAGCGTAGCAATTGCCACTCTGCCGAAGTTGATAGCTTGGGCGAGCATTACCATGTGATGTTTTGATGAACTGGAGATAGCTGGCATCTCTTCACCGTGGCAAATCTTCAATCTTTCCAACCGGTTTCGTACAGCCTTCGCAGATCGAAGGGTCTTTCTTTAAGGCAGCTGTTTCGACCATACAGGCGGATTTCACATTTTTATTTTGTATATCTTTACAAAATGCTGGATCTTTCTTTTTCCAAGCAAGACCGTATAGGCATTGATCGTAGACCGATTTATCATTTTTTACCGGTGCACAGTCATTCTCATTCAAGAGGTATCGTGCTTTTGCAACGACACAGCACTGCTGCTCCATTGTAGACATTCCAGTCGCAGTTGGAGATGTGCAAACTTTCAATGAAGTTTGTTTTGGCAGACCTGCTTCATCCCAATATACCGTGTACTTTTCGGTTTCACATGGCAGATGGAAATCTTTCGCACCACCAACACAATCAAGTCCATAACTGCTCGGCATCAGCAGCTTGCAGGCGGAGGGGTCTTTGGATTTTTCAGCATATCGATACACACACTCAGCCTGTGCCTCACCTTGCTGCATCCCGATTTCGTACCATACCAAATTGAAGCATTCACTTGCCGGATGATGGTTTTGCACCAGATATTCGGCAAGCTCGGCGATGCCCCAGTTGATGTACGGCCTCTGAAAGCCATGATGGCGAATCCATGAAAAGCATGCGATGCCAAAAACTATTGCACACGCCAGAAGGATAGAAGTGATACTTTTTTTCATAGAGTTCTGGGGTTGATAATATCATTTCCAAATTGATCTTTGGCAGAAAAGCCGAAAGAATTTGCGATCCAAACTGCTTTACCTGCTTCTGTGCCGTCAGAATTTATAGTCTGTGCGGGACTTGCAAAAAATACGCCATCGAATCCGTTGTCGCTGAGAATTTCATCTTCAGCCGATTGCAGATGTGCGATTGAGAAAATTTGTGCGGTCGGATCACTTGGGCTCACCTTATTCCGATGCAACAGCTCTGAGAAAAGGCTAACGGCAAATCCATGCTCTCTAGAAGCATCTTGGGAATTATCAATCAGTCCACCATCCCAATAGTCGTGAGCCATTTGGGTAATGCCAGTTGTATATTGGCCATTTTGTTCATATCCCTTAGGTGCCCTGATATCAAATGAGTATTCTGCTGTCTTCGCGAGAAAAGCGTTGCCAAAATCACTTGAGTGGAATGCATAGGAGTTTGCAGCAACATCAGAAAATTTGAAATTCGGGTCGTTGAATCCATGATAAGCACCGCCGCCAAGAATGACAGTATCAGCAGCCGGATCGAGTGCGACGAGAGCTTTCACGCCTCCACTCGTGTGCCTGCCGATCTCATAGGAAACATATGCCCCCCAGCTGTGACCGATGACATTGATATTTTGGCCGCCAAAGCCCGCGGCCTTCAATTGATCGGCAGCCCAAGTGCCGACTTGCTCTATCCACTTTTGGCCTTCAAGCCCGATTGGAGAGAGGTTATCTTTTGCCCCACCTGCCCAGTCCAATGTGACGACCTGTACGCCAAGATTTTTCAAATTGCGAGTCAGATCGACGATTTGGCTGCTGTCTTCGCTATTTACTCTCCCATGCACCACCACCCACACGGGTTTCGTAGGATCGAGTTTTGAGATTGCCTCGCGACCAGAGGTCGCTTCGTAGTTTTTCTTTCTTTCACCGGTATCTTGATCAAACTCCGCCACCCTCATGCTCACCGGCATGATTTTCTCATTGCCTTCAATTGAAATTTTTCCCTCGATATTTGCAGAAGTATAAGGCTTGATATTCGTTTCCAAAGGAACCGAAAATCGTGAATGGGCGAACGGAGCATGCACCATGTCACGGTAGTCAGTATTGTCAGAAATCGTCAGCGTGTATGTCCCTTTTGGAAGATGCAGACTGACAGTTTCTCCTGAGCCTTGAGCGTGATGCGTCGCATATTTCTGCGTGCCAAGTCCGCTGCCGGAGATTTCCAATACGATCAAACGGTTGCCGACCACGCCGGGCACTCCAAAATTTACCATTTTATCTTCAGTGATATCGAATCGAAGGGTGGAAACACTGCCAGAAGCCATCATAAGATTGGCAGTACCAACGATGGATTTGCCTGCGTCAATCAATGCGTACATATTTTTGTTTTGCACGTCTGAAATCAAATTCCCCGATTGATTTGCCACGAGAAAAGAATTCTTATTTGCCTCCACATGCATACCGCTCGTTCCCGCCACTGTCTGCGCTGGCGGCAGAAGCGTCTGACGTCCTTGCGCATCGACGTAGAAGACCAATCCGCTCGTCGCGCGCGGATCGGATTTCGCGACCCATTCGCCGTTCGCCGCCTGCACGAAGTTTCCCGCGGAGGCCAGCTGAGCGGCGTACGCTTGTTGCGCGGCAAGTTGGCTCTCAGCCGTTTTGCTCGCGACGATCACCTTCCATTTCTCGGTCCAAATGTCTTTCACGCAATCGAGCAATTGATCGGCGGTCGGGATGCGGATGCCGACGCCGCTGAGCTGATACATCGGCAGACTCGTCGCATATTGATCCGTCGTGATCGCAAACGCATGGCGCAGTGCCGGTTCATTGCCTCCGGAGCGGATGCCGGAGAGTACTGTCAGAGCCTGCTGCAGGAGATCTCCGAGCATTCCGTAATATTTGCCATAGGCAGTTCGCACGGCCGAGAGCTCCTCATTCCGTTGTCGCACCAGACCTTCGAAGATTTGCGTGATCGTAAAGTGCCCTGTCTGCTTCTCGAAATTGCGTTGAGCTGTCGCATGGATCTGATCATCCTTCCACTCGGGATGGGTTTTCCAGAACGCCTCCTCGCACTGAGGTGACATCGACGCGTATGGCTCCGGCAGCGAACGCATTCCATCGATCAGGGATTCCTGTTGCATCGCCCCAAGCAGGGTATTGTTGCTGGTCGGGTTCTGCGCCAATGTGACCATCTCCTGCGTCGCAGCATCCAGTGCGACGCCTTGCACTGCGGATGGTGTCCAGAGAGCTTGGCTCGAAGGAAGCGACAATTGTTTCGTCTCATGATCCCAATGCACTCCGAACGAAGACAACGTGCGTCCGAACGGATCCGACAGAACCACCCGATACTCGCCCGTCGCGTTCGATCCGTTCATGCCGAGGCAAATCGGCGTGATGGAACCGTCCGCGTTGCCGGCGAGTGTGCTCTCCGTGAAAATGCCGTTGTCATGCAGGCCCTCAAAATGCACCGTATTCAAACCGGTTCGAGATGAGGAAGCCGCCAGAACGATATTCGATCCTTGGAGGCTCACGGGTTTCAGAAGCGGTTCCGAGAGCGGCGTGAGCGAATTCAAATGATAGGCCGCGATCTGCACCGCGGGCGTCGCCGTGCTTGCGACACTGATGACGAACGATCCGTGGCTTGCAGAAAGACTCCCCGGCGTGCCGTCGACGTGCTCGGTTTGCACAAGTGCGGGGCTGCCTCCGCTCCTGATCGAGCTGACGTCATACAGCAGAATGTCTCCCGACTGATACGCGATGGCCACGATGCCGTCCTGCACGAAGCGTACCGAGGTCACGATGCCGCTCCCGAGGGGAGGAACCGATTTCAATGTGCGGAGCATCACCGCATCGACGAACACGGTCGTGCCGTTGTACGAACCCGCGACCATCAAATCGTTTTGCATGTCCATGCTGAAGAGGCTCCCGAGCCCCGGGTCGAATCGTTTCACGACGTTCGTTTCCAGATCCATTCTCACCATCTCATGATCGTCCGTGTAGCAGACAGTGTTGCCGTCGGGGGTGAATCTCGCATCGGCGGGGTACTTGCTCGGGAGTTCCGTGATGAGCTGTTGATGCACGTAATCATAGACTAAAGCGGTTTTTTCATGTCGATCGAAGACGACTCTTCCATTGGGTCCGAAGGTCACGCGCGTGCCGATGCCGCCGAGATTCGCCGTGAAGAGCAACGCGCCGGTATTCGCATCGAAGATTCTGCCTTTGCCGTCATAGGACGTTGTCGCGATCACGGTGCTATCCGGGCTGAATGCGGTGTCGGGAACGAGGCCGCCGTGGCCTGCAAGACTGAAGAGAGTCTCACCGGTTCCGACGTCCAGCACTTGCGGTTCAGCGCTCTGAGAGGATGTGACGAGCATTGTTCCGGCTGCGTTCACTTGCACGGAATATTTATTTCCCGCTCCGGGAAAGACGATCGCTCCGGCCGAACCGCGCGGTGCTCCGCTTCTAGTCCAGTTGACCGAATCGATCGGCGCAGGAGCTGCTTCGGGAGCGAGTGACGGAGTTTGTATCGCCGTTTGCACGGCTTGTTGTTGGGATAGAATCGTCGTCACGGTTTGGATCTCCGCTTCGAGCGCCTGTCGGTCGTGCAATTCCTGCCGTTCGAACGTCAGTTGATTTTGCGTCACGGCAAGATCGGCGGCGATGACGGTGGTCGGTCTCGCCGACGCGATCGGCGTTGCGAACGGATTGTGAAATGCGGCGATGAAACAGGTTTGCGGACTGTCTTTGTAGACATCCAAGAGGATGGTCTGGCCGCTCGCAGTCAGAGAGATGCTCGAGGGCAAGCCGTTCACGTGTTCCGTATGAGCGACGATGACTTTTCCGCTTGCTGCCGCTGAGATATCGTAGGTCACGATGTCTCCGTTTTGATAGCCTACGAGTACGTGTTTTTGGTCGATGCAGAGGACCGAGGAGACGATGCCGATGGCGGGCGGTTGGATCGTTGCGAGTATTTTCAACGTCGATTGATCGACGAAGACGACGGTGCCGTTGCTTGATCCGGCGACGATCACGCCTGAGCCGTTGATGTCTAGCGCATAGAGTCCGCCGATGCCCGGATCGATCTTCGTCAGCGCTCCGGTGATTCTGTCCATCGTCACGATTTGGCGATCGTCCGTGTACACGGCGGTTTTGCCGTCGGCCGTGAATTGCGGCGTGCCGGGATAATTGGCCGGAAGCTCGCTTGTCACGGAGTGATTCTTGAAGTCGTAGATCTTCGTCGATTTCGCGCCTTGCACGAAGGCGACGGATTGATTGTCGACGAATTTCAAACCCGTTCCGTAGCTCACCAAATCCACGATTTCGAGCAATGCGCCGGTATTCGCATCGAAGATTCTGCCTTTGCGATCGTATGAAATCGTGGCGATCACGGATCCGTCCGGGCTGAAGGCAGCTTGAATCACGATCGATCCGTGTCCGTTCAGAGACAGGATATTTTGCCCTGTTTTCACGTCGACGACGATCGGTTGAGCCGATTGGGATGTGGTGATCAACTTGTCTCCGGTCGCGTTCGCTTGCACCGCGTATCGGTTGCCGCCGCCCGGGAATGTCAGTGCTCCCATCGATCCGCTCGGTGCGCCGACGGTGCCCCAATTCACCGAATCGATAGGACTCGGTGTTGGACGATTGGCCGCATCGGTCAGCTCTTTTTGGAGATTCGCAATCGTCAATTGCGATGCGGTGATTTGTTGTTGCAGATCGGAAGCGGTTGGCAACAGATTCACGCCATGCTCGAGTGCGGCGATGCCTGCGCTGCTGCTTTCTTGATCGGAGGAGAGTTGAGCCGCCTCGAGAGCGTGCGTGACCACGGGATCGAGCATGCGAACCTCCGCGGCGATAGGAGCGCCGGACATGAGATAACGATTTTCCAAGCGCTCGCCTCCTCCCAGTGATGCGTAGTAACTCGGTCGAGTTCTCGGTTTGTGATCTGGGTTGCCGAGCACTGAATTTCGTATCCGTTCCCAGATATTCAGCGTGTGCGGAGTCACGCGGTTCAGAGGCTCCAGCGAAGCTTCCAGACTGTTTTCAAATCGTTCCATGAGAGGTGGGGGAAGAACACCCTCATCACACGCCGATGACCTTCATTCAGGCAGAGTTCGCATGGCATTGTTTCTGAAAGACAGTCGGTTGAGGTCTTTTTTCAGCCATGTTTTTTGTTCTTGTGTATGGAAGAACAACATGAAAAGCGGTCGATTTTTCCTCAAAATCGAGGGAAAATAGGCTGTTGAAACATAGTCCTTAGTGCTTGTCAAAACATAGTAAATGTTTTGGGGTATACCATAGCAATTTTGGCTTATTTCTGCTAAAATAATAAGATTTCTTGCGCGCCATAGAAGGAAACGCGCGGGAAACAAAAAACACACATCCCAATTCAATCCATGGTGCGCAAAGCAAAGTCCAAGGCGAAACGAGACGTTCGGAAATTTTTTGTCATCGTTTTGGCGCTTCTGATCATCGCATTGATCGCGCTGTTTTTTTCATTCGCCGGAGCGACTGACGTTTCCAATGTTTCGACGAAGACGTCGACTCCGCAGAGTGTCACGACGCAAACTCAAACAGTCAGTTCATCGTCGAGTTCCGTCGCTTCTTCGACTCTTGCCGATGCCGCATACATCGCGATCTCGAAGGCAAAGCCTGACACGGTCGTTGTGCCGTTGTCTCTGTGGAACAGCATCCAAGCAGTGCTCGGAATCTACAAAGCTCCCAAAACAGTTTCCGGAGATTTTTCAAAATCAGTTTCGTCTTCTCATCGCGAAACTGTCATCGCGCGTTTCGCATCGCTGTTGGTTTCCGCAGGGAAGCCGAAGAACGGGCAAGTGTTGATGTTCAACGGCACTCGTTACGCATGGGGCTACGTCACATCGGGTGCGTCCGTCGTCGATGCGGACGGCAGCGTGCACGTCAGCGGTTACGGCAGGAAGCCGACGTTTCCGATCATGGGTTCGAGTGTCTTGCACAGAGCTGCTGGCGGGGAGAATCCTGAGAGACATTACGCGGGTCCGCATAACGCCTCCGATACGACGGGTGGCGGAGGAACCGTGACGAATGTGTACAACACGACGACCACCACGACGGTTGGCGGCACCGGGAGCAGCGCGACGTTTGTCGGCACGACACCGGTGACGACGTACACCGGCCAATTCACGCTCTCGAGTTACACGGGATACAAAGCCGCCAATGCCATTTGCACTGCCGCCTACACGAGCAGTCACATGTGCACGGCCGATGAGATTCTCGGGACCATCGCCAATAAAAATATTTCCACGGTATTTTCGGGCATCTCCGATGCGTGGATTTCGCAAGGTCCTCCGGGATTCACGGCTGATTCCAACGACTGTCGCGGCTGGACGTCCGCCAACCTCGCGCATCTCGGCGCGTGGTGGCACTTTGACGCGGCGAGCGGCGGCATCGGTTATCTGACCAACTGTTCGACCGTGAAGCCCATCGCGTGCTGCAAGGTGCAGTAAATTTCTTCAAAAATCATACACACACTCATCCGATCATTGGCGAAAAGAGCTCTGGGACAAGCCGTGTGCGCGGTGTTGGTCATCATGATGGGAGTGCCGACCGCATTGGCGTTGACGCCGATGTATACGACGGATCCGACTACGTGTCCGTCCTCGGATTCGCAGTTCCCCGGCCAGAACTGTTCGGGTGGTTTGAATATTTGTGGTGTCGACACTTCGACAAGTTCGAACGTCACGCAGTGTTACAACAACAGCACGATTCCGGCACCCGGTTCTTCCGCCACGTCGAATACGTTGTATACGGGCAGTCTCGGAGGAGGTTATCTTGTCGACTGTTTCGCGGTCGCCGATTCCGCCGCGCCGTTCTGTGACAACAACGGCGCATGGCTCTGCAACCGATCATCCACGTGTTACACGACGAAGCAACGTGATACGACGTGTACCGCTCCGGGAGTTTCCACGTGTGGAAGCTGCCGCAGCGGCTATCAGGACTGCACAGGCAATGACGTGTGTGAAGTGCAGACCGGCGTTACGAATTATCCCGCCGGTGCGAACAACAACTATGCCGCATCCTGCACGGCCGCATGTGACACGAACTATCTTGACTGTGACGCCAGCGGCATCGGATCGGGCAACGGTTGTGAAATTCAAGTCGGTTCCGCGTGCACCACGTCCGACGGTGCGACCGGTACGTACGTCGGATGTACCTGCGTGCCCACGAAAAGTTATTTCGAAACGGGAACCAAGTCGACGTATTCCACGTCGAACCCGCTTTTGTGGGGCAAGCAATTGAACAACACTGGTCAACTCATCAGCTTTTCGAATCGCAACGGGGAAATGTTCGCCGTCTACAACAGCGGCGCGATCAAAGTCGGAAATTTCAAAGCGGGTACTGGCACCGGAGCGGGCATCATCCGTTGGACGGGTGCGGATTTCGAGGGATACAACGGCTCGTCTTGGCTCAATATGACAGGCGGGGGAGGAGGTCTCAGCATAGTGAGTGGTGATGCACGTTACGTTCGCAAAGCTGGTGACACGATGACCGGCGCGCTGATTGTTCGCGCGACGCTTTCGGGTTCCAGGCTCGTGATCTCGGGCAATGCGAATATCACCGGTGCCTTGCTTGTCGTCGGTGACGTTGTTACTCGCGCCACATTTTCAGGTGCGAATCTTACGGTGTCTCATGCGGCCTCCATCTCCGGAACCCTTCTCGTCAAAACCTCGATCACCTCCAAAGGCTCCGTCTCCGGCGCCACCCTCTTCGGCTTCGGTCTCGGTTCCTGCAACGGAGCCGCACAGAAGGTCGTCTACAACAACTCGACCGGCGTCTTCAACTGCGCCACCGACCTGAACAGCAGCTGGTCAAGCACCGGTTCTCTGCAAACTGCTTTCGACACTCGCTACGTCCGCAAAGCGGGAGACGTCATGACCGGCGCTCTCGTCATCAACTCCCGCGGCACCTACACCGGAGCCATTCTCTTGAAGATCCTTGGTGTCGCCTCCGGCGCCTATCTCCACGCGGAGAAAGGACTCTCCTCTTCCGGCAACATCGTCTCCGTCGGCTCCATTCAATCCAAAGGAACGCTCTCCGGAGAAAATCTCATCATCTCAGGCGTCTCCTCCTTCTCCGGCGCCGCGATGATCAAAGGAAACGCGACGGTTCGCGGAGTCCTGTCAGGCGCTTCACTCGTCATTTCGGGTCTCAAGAACTGTGACACCATCGACACGAATGCAAACGGTCAATTCGTCTGCGGCACCGATCAGACCGCAGGCACGGGATTGGATCTAAACACCGCTGATGCTCGTTACGTTCGCAAGTCCGGCAGCACGATGACCGGTGCGCTCACGATCAACCTGACCACCGGCTTTCTTGGCTTGAACATTCTGCAGACCGCTTCCGGAAACATCATCCATGCGGAAAAGAGTCTCTCGAGCTCGGGCTCGATCACCGCTCTGGGATTGATTCAAACAAAGGGCACCATCTCCGGTCAGACGCTCATCGTCTCCGGCGTCTCTTCCTTCTCCGGAGCATCCACCTTCAAGAACAACCTCACCGTCCGTGGTATTCTCTCCGGCTCCAGTCTGACCGTCATGAACAATGCAACGGTCTCCGGTTCACTCACCGTGAAGAATAACATCGTCTCGAAAGGCACGATCTCCGGCGCACTGATCAACGGCTTCGGACTCGGCGCTTGCAACGGTGCCGCTCAGAAACTTCTTTACAACAACTCCACGAACAGATTCGAATGCGGAACGGTCTCGGCCTC
>JAYVRL010000060.1:0-2944 GCA_043776335.1 Candidatus Peribacteria bacterium
CTCCAAGAATTCTGAGTTCGTGCATCGGCGTGGCGAAAGCGTATTGCACGCGCGTCGGCTCGGGAGAATTTCTGACGGAAGAACTCGGCGAACGCGGAGAGAAATTGAGAGAGAGAGGAGGGGAGTACGGTTCGACGACGGGCAGGCCTCGTCGGTGCGGATGGCTGCACCTGCCCGATTTGCGTTTCAGTGCGTTCGTGAACGGACTGAGCGTGATCAATCTGACGAAATTGGACGTGCTGGACGAGGAAGAAAACATCCCGATCGGAGTCGACGTGAAAAACGGCAAAGCCGTGTACGAAACGGTGAAAGGCTGGAAGACATCGACGCGCGGCATCACCGATTTCAAAAAACTGCCGAAAGAGGCTCAACATTTCGTCGAATTGATCGAAAAGCAAACGGGTGTCGCTGTTCGTTTGATCGGCACGGGTCAAGCGAGAGAGGAAGTGATCGTGCGTTAAAATTCGCTCGCTGTGCTACCCTGTGCTTCGTGCTTTTAGGCAGCTCTTCCGCTCGGTCCGAAACCCAGAAAAGACGCTCGTTCGAACAGCGAATCTATGTCATGCATGGCATTTTCCTCGCGATTTTGCTCGTCATCATCGGACGATTGATCGAGCTGCAGATCATGAAAAGCGACGAGTACCACCGCATCGCGCAGGAACAACAGTACGGCGGCGTGGTGCTCTCTGCGAAGAGAGGGGAAATCCTCAGTCGCAACAGCAAAACGGGGGAGACCAGCATCCTCGCGACCAACACGACGCTCGACCTGCTGTACATCGATCCGCTCGTGATCCAAAGCGACCATGGGACCGTCGCGGACGAACTGTCTCAGATTCTCGTGACGCCCACATTCGACAAACTGTGTCGCGCGGGCAACGCATCGTGCCCGAATGAATTGATTCAGTTTTACAAAGTCGCGTACGACCCGCTCAGCAAAGTGAAGATCATGGAGACGCCGACCGCATCGGGCATGACGGTTTTTCTGCTCACGGGGGCGCTTGCGGGCGTTCCGCAGGAGACGATTCCGGATCTCACAGAAATCCGACGGCAATTCGCGAGATACATCGAAGACCGCATCCGCAAGAGGTCGGTGACGTTCGTGCCGCTGCTCTACAGCGCAAACAAGAAGCAAGTCGCGGACACCGCGTCACTCGGCATCACGGGAGTGTTTGTGAATCCCGATCAATCCCTCGTGTATGTGAATCCCGATCAAATCGATCAGAACAACATCGGCGCCATCGCGAGACAGCTTTCGCCGATTCTCCTCATCGATCCCAGTGTCTTGCGGTCTCGCATGATCCAACGACCGCTTCGCTACGTGCCCGTGATGGGCAAATTGCCTCCCGAACTCAGCGTGAAGATTCGCGAATTGAAAGATCGAAAGTTCACTGAGGCAAAGCAAAAATACGCGTCGGACAATCCAAAAGGAAAAAAGGGTGCCGCGCAAATCAACGATCCTTTCCGTTCCGTCACTCTGATTCCCGAGCACTGGAGATTTTTCCCCGACACCAAGATCGCGTCGCACGTCGTCGGATTCATCAACGCACTGCAAGAACCGCAGTACGGCATCGAACGAACGTTTGATTCCGTGCTTCGGGGGCAAGAAGGTTTGATCGCTTCCGTCAGCGATCCTTTCGGTGGACAGATCGTGTCATCCGATCAAAAATTCATCGACCCGCGAGACGGCTCGACGATCGTCCTCAGCATCGACCGCTACATCCAAAGTCACGTCGAAGATTTGCTCGAAGCGATGGTAAAGAAAGTCGATGCGCAAAGCGGACAAGTGATCGTGATCGATCCATTCACGGGCCGCATCCTCGCGATGGCGAACGCGCCGCTGTTTGACAGCAATGCGTACGCATCGGTGTATCAAAAAGAGCCGCTCGTGCTGACGCACGAACAGGAAAAAGTGGTCGTGGTGGAAGTGTTCAATCCCGAGAACAATACGCGTATTGTGAAAGCATACCTGCCCGATCTCGAACTCGACGGCAGGAAAAATTTGAGCCCCGAGGTGCAAGCCAAACTCGCGGAATTGGACAAACTCTACGACGTGAAATCGATCTCGCGCTATTACCTGTACATCGGCGACAACAACCGACGGGAGATTTTCCCAACGAAGCACGGCGGCGTTTGGTTGAAGTACAAAAACAACATCGGTGTCGGCTCCTACATCAATCGCAACCTGCAGGAAGTGTACGAGCCGGGTTCCGTCATGAAGCCGGTCACCATGGCCATCGCGATCGATCAAGGCGAAGTGTCACCGATGGACATCTACAACGACACGGGCGCCGTAAAAGTGGACGTGTATACGATCAAAAACGCTCTCAATAAATACTACGGCAAAGTCACGATGGTGCAGTGCATCGATTTCTCGATCAACACCTGCATGACGAGCGTTTCGCTGAAACTGGGCCGCAACCTGTTCTTCTCGGCGCTCCAAAACTTCGGTTTCGGACAAGTGACGGGCATTGAGCTGGATGACGAATTGCCGGGTGATTTGAAACCGTGGCGCGAGTGGTCGCCTGCGCTGCTCATGACGATGGCGTTCGGACAAGGCATCACCGCGACACCGCTCCAGATGATCTCCGCGATCAGCGCTCTGGCGAACGGAGGAAAACTGATCAAGCCGACGATCGTCGACGAAATCCGTCACGCGGACGGCACCGTCGACAAAAAACAGACGATCATCGTTCGTCAGGTCATCAAACCGGAGACTGCTGCAACGTTGACAGCGATCCTTGTGAACAGCGCCCAGAACGGTTTCGCGAAAGCCGGAAAAGTGAAATTCCATCGCATCGCCGGCAAAACGGGAACCTCACAGATCGCGGGGCCGGGCGGCAGATATGAATCAGGCACGGGATCCACGGTCGCCACGTACGCGGGCTACGCTCCGGTGGATCATCCGCGATTTGCGATCCTCGTGAAGCTGGATCGACCGCGCAAA
>JAYVRL010000061.1:0-38724 GCA_043776335.1 Candidatus Peribacteria bacterium
TGTTGTGACGTTTGTAGATGTGTTCACTCACCGGCCCATATTACACCTCAGGGAACGCTGACCCCCGCACTCGAAGTGCGGAGTATTACCTGAATAAAATGTACGATTCTCGATACGGAAAAGATACTTCTGAAAATTGGTTTAAAAAAAGAAGATGCAGACTATTGTGGGAAAGAAATAAGAGTATGGACAAGCATCATTCTCGGCACATTAATTCTAGGAGCGATCATTCCGAAATCCTTTGATCACAGTAATGATTATCTTACTGGTTGTTTTTGGGCTTTTTGGATCGTAGCCAGTTTGGCAAGCGCGATTATTTCCGGAAGAAAAACGGAGAACTTGTGAAGAAACTGGAACAGCAACACTCCAATCAAAGGAACATGCTCTGATATTACAAAAGTTGAGTGATGTGATCAGTTGATACTGGTACTTTATCCCAATCTACAGTTTCTCTCCCCTCTTGGAATTTCCCCAGAATTTCCATGAGGCTACATCCACTGATCTGATGTTCAGCACGCGGAGAGAATTCCTCCTTTCGCTTTCGTTCGAGATATTTCAGGGCAAGTACACCGTCTTTTTCGATCTCGCGGATGACGGACTGCCGTGCAAGCAATGTCGCATACTGTCTGGCTTGCTCCATTTCGTCCGAAAAACCTTCATCCTCCTTCACTTTTCGGTAATAAGTATCCTTCGAGATTCCCGCATATAGACAGGCTTCTTCGACCGTCACGTCGAGCTTGAATGCCTCAATGAGTTTTGCGACAACCTCTGGCGTGATAGCCGAAGGGCGACCCACAGAATGTACTGGCCGATTTGAAGCATAAGATGTTCTCATGCAACCATTCTACTTCTGGGTAAGGCCACATAAAATGTAGCCGCCTTCATGATAAAAAACCGTCATCGGCACTAATTATGCTTCGCCGCTATGAGCCTGATATCAAGATGCCGGAATACGCGATGTAGTGTTTCTCCGGGAAGTTGCAGCAGTCTCTGGGCGATTCCGGAAGCACGCTCCGGAGTTTTCTCCTGGATCCATTGCAGCAGATCATCACATCCATGAACATAGTAGAAGCCACTGCCCTCAGGTATTTGTTTCAGTAAGGGCAGAAGCCACATATCGAAGAATGGCTCGACGAACTGAAAGAGCTGCTTATCGCCATGCTTCTTGGCATCGCTCAAAGCCAATCCAAACGTATTCATCTCGTGCACCTTTTTCTTAGGACGCTCGCGCAGAACGTGATCCATCATAGCAATATGGGCAGCATCGCATTTGCCCTTACGTACTACGTCGCGTATGCCTGTGAGAAGATGGGTAATGCCGCGCTCATCACCCTCGACCAAGTATGATCGAAAGTCCGCCTGCATCTTTTTGTGCTGCTCTTTCGTCCACTCCGGCCCTTCATACGTTGGCTGTGTCCCGTGGTAATTCGCAAAATAGAAGAAGGCCCATTCGTTACCCTCTCTTCCCTTTCCCAGCTCAAGAAGTCTCTGTGCCTCCTCATACGTCAGCGCGTGCTTGAGCACATTCATCACGCCGCTCGAGCAGAGCCACATTGCGGGCCACTGATTCAGGTATTCCTCAAGACGTGATAACCCTTCTCCGGCGAATTCCTTAAGATAGTGGCGGGCCTTCTCATAGAGGTACTTCTTTTTTGGATCGGAGAGAAGATGGGAAACAGTGATCCGCAATGGATAACATGCCATGTGACGCAAATACGGGCTTGGCGAGTCCAGCCAATAGCGGAGAGCTACCCCATACGCGCGCTTGGGATCGAGATGGGCAACTTGATGGAGTGTGAATAATGCATCTCCCTCTGTACCGCTGATGAAGTGGATGTTGTCCTTCTTCACCATATTTTTGTCGCTCTCCCGGTATTCCTCCACCTGTAGTGCGGGATTCTCAAGCGATGCTTCGAGGATACGAATGCAAAAATCTAAAGAGCGATCAGGTGCTTGCTTTTGAAGCGTCTGCGCGTGGCGTGCCTCACAGTAAGCAAGACGTTCGGGCTCGATGTACTCGCTATACTTTTCGTGTAGTTCCTCATAAAGCGGAAGCGTCTCCTGTTTTTCCACCAAGTGCAGCATCACACCCAGGATGATGCGTTGGCCGTAGGCACGTGCATGCTCTGCAAGAAAAAGTCCCGTCGTCCATGCGTGCCCTTTCCCTTTGTTTTCCATGAACAATTTTTCGAGGATCATGACAAAGCAGGTCGTCGGCTCATCGTAGTTTTCGATCTTGAGCAATCCATCAGTATGGACAAGGAAAGCTGCGATGATCTCGTGGAGCAACGCTTTCGATTCCGGCTTTACCAGAAGGATATATAGCCGCTCACTGAACGAGCGCACGCGCTCAACCTGAAGGATATCCACCTTCTTCGAGGAGATGAATTCCCGCACCAACTCATCCGCGCTCTTGCGGATGGTCTGATCTTCGCTGACGCAGAGCTGAAAGAGTACCTCGAAGGCGAAGATGCTGCTCGGGCAGGGATACACAGTCCCATCGACAGACCGCGTGTGCATGTCCGCTTCGATCAAGACAAGCCGCTGCCTCTCATTGAGAGCATCATTCTGATGCGTAAGCTTCTCAAAAAGAATCTCTGATGGTGAAGGAATGCCGCGCAGCAGAGAAACATATCCTTTGAGCGTGGTAAGCGCCGCATCGCCCTCTTTTCCGCCTCGCTGTACTTGATCCAGAAGTACCGGGATAGCTGCGCGCTTGAGCCATACTGGATGCTTTGCATCTACGATCTTACCGCAAACTCCTTTCCAGAAAGTGCCCCATCCCTTCGGTCGCTCCGCTTCGAACTTTTTGAGGGCCGGCGTGAGGATATTCGCGGCATAGTTGTAATCGCCGGTCGAAAAGCCGGATCCCACCTGCGAGGTACCATGACCCATGTCCTCATATCCCCGATACGGAATGACCGAGTAGATCGTCTTCTCCTTGTGAGCTTGGGTGAGGAGTTTGATGAACCACTGGAAGTTCTCGAGCGATTCGAGCGCAAGAGTGCGTGCGACGTCGTACAAGACGGGTGCAGTGCCAATATGGTACCAACTGTGATCCGTGAGCAGCTGCGAACACGTGCTGAAGATGTCTTCAACAATCTCTCGCTT
Organism: Candidatus Peribacteria bacterium; assembly: GCA_043776335.1. Lineage (GTDB taxonomy): Bacteria > Patescibacteriota > Gracilibacteria > Peribacterales > Peribacteraceae > SICN01. Next base: position 3,112 of record JAYVRL010000061.1, read on the forward strand.
GCGCTGGTCATTGAGCGCAGGGAGCAGTTTCAGTGCAATTTTTCCTACTTCCGCCAATACATCATCGTTGCTCTCCTCCGTACCAGCGTGCTCTGCCAGCGCTTCGGCAGCAATTTGGAGAATGCGATCTACAATGGCTGGGTCAGGGCTTTCCACTTTTTGCAGGAGTTCCAAAGCTGACTGCTGTGCAAACTCGGAGCGGCTGCTCAATGCGGCTTCAACAATATCCAATGCCTCGCTCCATGTGATATGAGAGGGCACCAGCTTTTCCAATTCTTGGAATAGGGAAAACTCTGTGTGGAAGTTCCCGACGAGACCGAGCAGAGCTTCCTTGCATTCACCCGGATGCCGTCTGCAAAAATCAATGACATCGGCCAGCAGCCGGGTGTTCGTGTGCAACTTCGCACGCAAAGCTGTTGTGGGTTGTGCTCCACCCGCACGCTGGAGCGTAAGCAGAGCTTCCAAACGTGCCCTTTCTGCGTCTGGGTCTGCCTTTCCTATGGATTCGATCTCAACAAGCCTCAATTGCTCTTGGGCGGCGATCTTCAATGGCTTCACAAGGAGCGATTGCAAGCTGTCCACAGGCACATCCTCTCCATGGGATTCATGGCGTTTCTGCACCAATTTCAACTCGATATCGCGGAGATACTGCCGCACCGTTGTTGAACTCAAGGGCAAACCGAGTCGTGAGACGAGACCCCATCCAATTTTTGCAGACAGCACTTCCAGATCGCTCGGCAGATGCACAAGGAGCAAGTCACACGGATATGGGACATCATCCAGCTTCAGTTTGCTGCGCAGGTATCCCGGCCGATGGCGCAGGTTCGCAGCCGCCCGATAGAGCTTCGATCCCGGACGTAGGGAGGTGACGACAGTGAGGGTGACCTTTCCTTGGCACGCCTCAATTTCTGATGCGTGTTCACGATAAAGTTTGGTGAACCATTTGCGTAACTCCCCTGTGGTCGGCTCCCTTCCGCGCATCTTACATTCGCAGTAGGTCAGATCCAATCCTCCATGAAGTGTAAAACGGATATCGCCTCCGGTCGGGGGCTCATACTGCAATGTAAGCGAGTCAGGGTCTTTGCCGAGCCAATCGAGCGCCAGCACCCAAGTCGTGAGCACTTGGTAGAACACACCCATGTGAGGCGACATGCCCTCATTCTTGGGTGCCCCTTTCTTCCACCGTTTCTTCGCAGCCTGACTGGCAATCGCACTGCGCTCCTCCGACGTCATGGAGCGTGCACGGGCTTTTCCGCCTTTGGATGCCCATTTTTTAGATAGCCGCGGAGCACCTACGTTTTGCTTCTTATTACTCATGGCATGGAAAATACACACCGTATCCCTTCGTGTCAAATGCTTGCAAGGCAAGCATAGATTTTTTGAGAGCTAGAATTTTTTTCCGAACTCGTCACACACTGGTACCGCTGGATTTGAGCCTCACTTCGATGGAACCGTTTGGGTTCGACTCTGGTTTTTCTATGCCCTGGTCAGAATGAGCCTTCTTTTTTGCGCGTGTTGATACGCGCCTACAACTGTCACCGCGCAGATCGGCTTCCAGAAGCCAAAGGTGACAATGTGTCGATAGTGCCGATCACCTCCACATTGTTCATGCAAAGCTGTATCGGCGCTCCGCCACGTTCCTCACCTGCTCCAACAGGGAGCTCCATTCAGTGCGCGCCGTCTTGGCTCAGAGCGTCCGCGAAGCGGAGCAACAGAAAGAGGCTGCCGCGCACGGCATATCCATGGTAAGGAGGGGGTCGCGGGTTCCCTGCCCGCCGTAGACTCCGAATCATACGAGGAGCGAAGGTGGGAATTCCCTTGAGATGACTCCATTTTTGCATTTCGCCAAATCAGTGTGAGATGACAGCATGAGGAAATGCCGTCCGATAATACAAGGTGTAACCCCGAACGGGAGGTTGTTGGCCTGCGCACGACCAAGGTGTAGTCGTGAAAAAAGTATCGATTGTAGTGCGCGCCTGAAGCGTAAGGTCGTCTGCTTGCAGCGAATTGAACACGATCAAATCGCTTGCGGACAGCGCTTCGAGAAACTTCTGCCGAAACCAAGTCTCAGAAGGTTCAAAAAAACGCCCTGCGTTATTGAAAATCGGACCATACGGCGAGTGTTTGGTGAAACCGTACGGCTGCGACAAATTGCCTCCAAGAAAAAGATAACGGGAAAGTCCGCACCTATCCAAAATTCCGTCAATCCGCTCTGCGAAATTTCGTTGAAAAGTGGTGTCGGCGACCATCCAAGAAAAATCGCTCGCATAATCTACTTTCGGTATCTGCACCGCAACGATGCCGGTGGAAACAACAACGCTTATCAGAAGAGCGTCTCCGATTGATCCCCATCGATGATTGTCATGAGAATTCTCATCCAACCTTGTTCCAAAGCAACGAAGCGAGAAAAAACCAAGAGCCACATATGCAGGGACGGCAAACACAAAATGATGATTGTAGAATTCTCCGCCAAGTCCCACGGCAAGCGTCACCAAATACAGTGAAATAACAACGAGAGTTGTATGGAGGATGACTGCAAACCATGTCTTCGCATTGTGTAAGCGTTGCCAGAAAAAATTGAGAAAGAGCAGAATCATCAGGATGGGAAAATACGAGGCCCATTGGCGTAAATCATCAATGAGCATGTGGAGCTGAAACCCTCGAACCCATGGAGAACCGGCGGACAAAATGTGGTGATTGAAAACATAATCAAGATGAAGACCGACGTACGGTTGCAGCCAGCCGGTAAGGAAAAGAAAAGAAGCACCTGCCAGGGCTGAGATGCCTAGCGGGATAAAGAAAGCTCTGATCCAAGTGTGAGGCTTTGGCAAAAGAACGACGCAGACAACAAAATTTGTCAGTAAAAACGGCTCCTTCATGCCAATGGAGCAAAGAAGACAAATTGCCGCGAAGAAAATATCCCGCATGCGCATCGTCGCTCCTCGCAAAGCGAGAATGAGTGCGTAGACAGAACCGAAGACGGCACCGAATGACTCCACTTGAAAAGCCCCGCTTTGAACTGCGGTATACAAGCCGAAAATAGACCCGAGTACGAAGCTAAACATCATGAATGCCGCCCATCGATAACGTGCGCAACGAATCGGCCACTCAAGAACGAAGAAAACAAAAACAAAAGGAAACCCGGCGATCGCGAGCGCTTGAAGATCAAAGCCCAAACGAGTGTCGCCGGTCATAAAGAGCGAAAGAGCGCTGATAAGGAAAATGCCGGGAGGTTTGTTTTCGAACAAATCGCGATACGGCACGAGCCCGTTCAGAATCCCCCGCCCGATCGTCCAGTACAAACCGCTGTCTCCATTGTATCGTCCTTGAAATTCGTACCAAAGACGAAGCGCAAGATCCCATGCGATCTTCCAAGCTACTGCTGAGATCAACATGATCCCAAGAGTGATGAAGACCATTTGCATGGTGCGGCGAAAAGACGGCATGCGGCTCTGCGCGCGCCGAAACATTTGCATGGCACTGATCAAGTAACTCACGGATCCCAGTATAGACGCAGTATCGAAGTGATCGCAAAAACCGAGGAGTCACTGAAAAAAGCGGAATGCTTATCCGAGAAAACGCGGCCTTGTCGGTGCATCGTTGCCGACCATGGCTTTCAGAGGATCACGAAGATCGTGAATCAATTGGTTTCTCAGATTCGCATCTTCCGTCAGTTTTGAGACATCCGGTCGTTTGCTCAGAACGGCGCGGGCAAGCGCCGCGAGACTTCTGCTCATCCACGCGGCTCGAGCACGCTTCTCCGCGCCTGAACCGTCTTTCGGGAATCCCGGTTCTTCGGTCGCAAACTGCGCGAGGAGTCCGATCACTTTGCCTTTCGTGCCGCCGATGACTTCCTCGACTTTCTCCGCAACTGCGGAAGTTTCCGTCGCAAGCGGTGCGAATTTCAAATTCGGAGCGACGGATGCAAGAGGAGCGATGACTAGCTCGGGCTCAACGGGCTTCGCTTCGATTGCTTTCATGGGTGTCGTAGCGCCGGTGCTTGCGGGAGGCACGATCGTACTCGATCCGCGACGATCCTGCGGAGTCACGGACACATGAGGTGAAGCGGGAGCGACGGTGGGATTGCTGCGTGCGGCGGGAGTGGCGGCGGCTTTGGCGCGATCACTCGTGCTCTTGCGATGATCTTCCAATTTTGCGGCCGGTGCGGGCAGCTGCTGACGTGCTTTCGGTGCGACGATCGTGCTCGCGCTGCCGCGGTCGCTGTGATCTGTGACGCCTCGGTGATCTCCTCCCATAAAAAAGTGGTTAAGAATGTAAAGATTCGTAAGATGTGGCCTGTAGCAATGCGCGAACGTCATCTTCGTAACGAGGATCTCGAATGACTTCGGCGCCGACAGTCTCCACTTGACGCAAAAGCATGTCAATGTTTTCTCGTACTTCAAAGACGGCACCGCAGCCGTTGCCGAAAGAACCGGCGTGAGCGAAGTGAGTGTCCATGCACGGTTTCACGCATCGTTCAAAATGTTCGGGGTTTTGCGAAGCACCATCGTACGCTTCGTGAACGCGCGTATACACCCACGGAGCATCGAGAGTGTCACCGAGTCCGTACTGATTCAAAATTTTCCGATGACGATTCATGTACGCGATGCCCGCCTCGCGCAGAGGACCTCCATGCTGCACGTGACGAAGCGCGCCGCCAACGGTATGCGCAATATCAAGATCATCCATCGTGAAGATATCGGGCTTGGCATTGCCGATGTTCCAACGGACGTTCCAACGGCCGAGAATATCCGTGCGACCTTGCACGTTTTTCGAATCCGACGAACCTTGCGACATGAATGGCAGCTCGAAATTCCGCCGCGTGCCACCCGACTCGGGATACGCGTCGTACGCAACGATGCGTGCGGCTGTCAGTTCTCTGTTTTCTTGAAAATTCGGCACGAAAGAATCCAATTTGAAAGGCGCGCACTCTGAGGTGCCGAGCATGCACGAGCTGCCGAAGTGCGCGCAAAGCTCTGGCGAGAGACGCCCTGTGACGCCGATCTGCAACTCGGGTTTCGTGGGATCGATGAGCCCTTCGAGCGCGAGCATGAGGATGAACGTCCGCATCTCGTTGCGGCTCATGAAGCCGGGAATGATAAGCGACGTATTGGCGTGGATCATCCGAAACGGCGTTTTGCCGAGCGAGAGAAGATGCGTGAACAGCTCCATGTGTTTGTCGTTCACAGGATTGCCGAAATGCCATCTGCCACCGATCGGTCCGAGCGGAACGTCCGCGAGGCGCCAGCGATCCACGTGTTTCTGAAAATCGGGAAGACGATTCCCGAGATCGTGGTACATCGCGGCGAGATCCTCGGGCGAATCTTGATCTTCGCATCGCCTTGTCAGACTCGTCACGAGCGCCGCGCCTCCGCTCATGTCCACGTGAGACGTGTTCCCGTACCGGTCTTGCATCACTCCGAACGAATCCTCTCCGTTCGCGTGCGCCCGCTCCTGCAAAATGCGCCCACCGATGAAGAAAAACATGCGCGCCGAATGCGCATTGGAATCCTGCAGATCTCCGTGCCGCGGATTCTCGGAAGCCTTCGGAAGATGCGCGGGGAGCGTGTCGACGTTGAACCGACGAATGGGACCGAAGAGCTCCGCGTACTGCGGCACGCGAAACTCACGCAGCAAACGTTCCACCATGTCTCCTGCGACGAAAGGCGCGCCCTCCCAGATGTCTTCCAGCTCTCTCTGAAGATCATCGCGAATGCTTGCGACGGCAGCACTAAGCTCGCGGTCGGCATCGGCAGAAGGATCATTGGCCTTCGCCTTCATGAGCTCGGATACGCGATCGACCGCGTGAGGCAAGGCTCGCTCGAGCGAACGCTCCATGCATTGCAGCAGCACTTGTTCGATGAAGTTTTGCGCGGTTTGCTTGGCTTCAGCAGGACTGCCGCTCCCCTGCACGGCATCGCGCAGAGCCTCATGATCCAACCCTCCCATTTCCTGCATTTTCAAAAGACTCGAAAGCATCGGACCCTGACGGATCGGTTGCGCATCATCCGTTCGATCGGCGTGTTTCCGACCGTTTGGCAGGATGTTCTCGACGAGCACGGATCGCAATTCTTCACGGGTGAAAGAGCCGGCGATCGCCATGCTGTTGAACACGCTGAGCAGCGTGAACGTTTGTTGAAGCAGCACCATGCGTTGCGTGCGGATTTTCTGGGTTCGTGAATCGCAACCCATTCGCACGTCCTGTTCAATGCGCTCATCCGTAGCGCAGATCTTTTCTTCCGGAGTGCGTGTGTCATGGCAATCCTCGCCGTACGGATCGTCATCGCGCTTCGGCCTCGGAGGATCATCAAGCGCCGCCAATCGATCTTGCGAGTCATACATGACGTCTTTCTCGATCTCGATCCGTTGCTCGGTGGTCAATTCCACGGACAACCAAGCGAAGAGTGATTCGAGCTCCTCGGTCGTCAAAAGATCCATGATCCACGCATCGAGCATGTTGCTGACGAGGAGTTGCTTGCTGATTTCCTTCCGCTGATTCTCTTCGCCGACCTTGGCGCGATCCTTCGGATGTTCGAGCCCCGTGAATCTCCAGCCCGGCGTATCGATGTCGTTGAATACTTCCAGAAATTTCAGAAAGCCTTTCGGCGGGTGCCACGGATCCGGCATGCGCGCGGCTGAAAAAAGAAAATAACTGCGGGCGACCTTTGAATCGATCGCGCCGCACTCCTCTCGAAGCTGTGCGTAGAAATCGAACATGCCGAGCGCGGCATTGGTCGTGCGCGGCGAAGCCAAATGACCTTCCGGCACGGGAAGACCGATCAGCGCCTCCGCGGATTGTCCCGCGAGAAGTCCGTGACGTTCCATGTTTTGATGATTCGATGGAAGCGCCGGAGGATACAGCCGCGCGCGTTCGGCGAGCGGTGCCGAAAATTTTTCGTCGATGGCAGCCAAATGATCGAAGCCGATCCGAAGAGGATGCACGATGCCGGAATCCGTGAGATGTTTGCCGAGCATCGTCGCGGCGAGGTTGCTGATGCCGGGAAGTTCGAAGACCGGAGAACCGGCCTCCATCCGCGCCATCGTCGCCGTTTCGGGTTTCACGTCGTCAAGATGCTCCTTCAATTCTTTCAAGCGTTGCGGTCTGTTCGCCTCTTCTTCCTGCATCAATACATAAAAACACGTCTGCAAAACGGCGATCGACCGTTCGGCGTTGCCGATGCCGTAATGCTCCGTGACGAACGCCGTGAAATCGATGGCGTCATCCTCGGTGAACGGCGCGATCGTCGTCATCCGATGACCGATGCCGAGATACGGACGCAGAATGTGCTGGAAAGAAAATGCCGCACGCTCCGCGATCCGCTCCAATGTCTGCCGCCCCGCTTCGTCGTTCTTGATTGAAAAATGCGTGACGCTCCCCCCTCCTTCATTCTCGTCAAAACATTCGCTCAAATCGAAGTCTTCCCTGAACCACCAAGGCTTCTCTCCGCGGAACACGGACATCGCCATCGTCATCGCCGATCGCAACCTCGCGAATCCGGTGCCTTGTTCTTTCGTCGGTGCCCGCGAGTACTCCATGATCCGATGAATATTGAGACCGTTGTCCAGCATCTTCGGGAGGTGCGTCAAAAACTCCCGAATCGTCGTGTCCGTGCGCAGTATCTCAGGCGTCAACAAGATCGCATGATCGAGGATGAGGGCGACCATCTCGGGACACACGGTTGCGGCATGACGCGCATAAAGCTCGATCAGAAGGTTCTGCTCTTCCTCTCCGACTTCGTACTCGATGGGTCGGTCATGTCCGACGGGCGGCGGATTGCAGACCGTCGATGCCATGCCTTCGTACACCTTCGCGAGATACGGCGGCGAACATTCTTTGCCTCCGCCGAGCACGGAGTATCCGGCCGCGATCGTAGCACGCTCCCTCACCCACTCGAACGGATCGTCGGTCGTGCGTCCCTCGAGGTTCTTTTCGATCGCCGCATACAGCTGCGGCGCTCCGTGTTCCCAATGCCATTCGTCCGTGATGAATTGTTGGTAAAACAGACCTTCGACCGTCGAAACGGGGTCCGGTTTCGGAGTTCTGCGAACGCCGAGTTGCACCGTCAACCGATCCCGCGCTGGAAAATCGACGTATCCTGACCTCAATGTTTTTTTCTCATCCAACGAACGACGATACGAAGCGATCACGTCATCGATCTCCACGGACCAATAGTCAGGCTTGTAACTGCTGGAGGTCATGGCGGCCATCTCCTTGTCATGGTCATGACACACCTCGCCGAATCGATCGATCTTGTAGTAGCGACCCATCGGATTCTCATGCGTGAGAAACATCTTGTACGCGTCGCGTGACGTGAAATGATTTGGCAGAAGCACGGCGATGTCATGACGCACGAAACGGATTTCATCCACGACCTCGGGTGAGAGACTGTGCGGCGGCTCTTCGGGGAGCGCGCATTTCTCTCGAATAAGAGCGCGATATCCCCAGACCCTGTCGTTTTCTCCGTCAGGAGTTTCCGAAGGTTCGTCCCAGCCGTACTGAAAACTTATTTCTTCTAACATGAAATAAATAGAATAAAAGTCAATAATTATAGAGCATTTGGGAAAGGCTGCAAGGGAGATAGATGGCTTCTGGAAAGAGAATTCGACATGGTTGCACTTTTCAGAAAATGCGATAGCGTAGCGTGCTATGCCAGCAGGACATCCGAGTCGCGCACTTCGTCCCTCCGCTTCTGAGTTGGGAGTGAGCTACGAGGACGAAGACGGCGTGCTAGCGGGATTGATCCTGAAGAACGAGCAAAACCTCCCGCCGACGGTGGGACAAGGGATCGTTCAGTGCCGCATGCGTCTCGGCGACATGGTCACGGCCTATACGGACATCGGTCACGGCAGACATCAAAACGACGACCGCATCATGATCGATCTCTTGCGAGATTCGGTCAGCGTCAATGATGGGTATGAAGTCGAGGGAGGAATCGCCGCGGACATTCTGTCGGAAAGTCAGCTGTACTCCAGCGATCCGGAGGCGGCGGTCGCGAGCACCGTGGATCAAATCCAAACGCAAACGCAGGAAAAAAGCGGCGTCTGTTTCACGCAAGCGAACATTCTTCGCGAAAATGACGGAAAAAAATATCTCTTCAATGTGCAAGCGGGCGACGTCAGGCGGATCATCGCCGACAAAATGAAACGCCTGAAACTTTTCTGGAAACAACGAAAGCTGCTCGAAGAGTCCAAAGACGAAACGTTGGCTCAAGCACTCTGCGATGCGGGACAGATCACACAGGATCTGGTGTCCTGCCATCCGAAGCGCAGCGTGGTGATGAACTCCGTAAACCGCTCGAGCGGCAGGGTGAACGTCTCGCGGTGGGAGCGACCGCTTGTGAAAGGACAGCGCATCTACCTCCTCACGGACGGCATCACCGACAACCTGACGAGTGAAGAAATCCTCGCGCTCACGGGAGGGCTCCCGCCGGAACTCGCGATTCAGGTGCTGATTCGGATCACGGATGCGCGCATGCAATGGGTGCTGCATGAACGGCAGGAAGAACATGACGCGATCGACGACGAAATCGAGGAGCGGTTGAGCGGCAAGCGGATGCAATTTTCAGACGGCTTCTCAAGTCCGCCGAAACTCGACAACCGTTCGGTTGCGATCATCGACGTCACTTGACCGCCATGACTCCTTGACGCCATCTGGATCCAAAGAATTGACAATCACCTCGTTTACTTTGAAGATACACGACCGATGAAACCTTCCGCTCACCCGCCGCACGTCAACGAAACAGCCGATCTCGGCCGTGAAAATCTTGATAACATTCTGAGCGAAGCGAAACAAATCCACGAACGAAAGTTGGCCCGTGACAGCGAACGTGAGACTCCTTTGCGCAATCAAACGGTCGTGTTTCTCACGCAGAAAGAATCTCTTCGCACCGAAGCGTCGATCCGTCAGGCGGCGGCGATCCTCGGGGGTCAGGTGTATGCGCCAAGCAAAAATTCAATGTTCGATGAGACGGGCAAACAGCGCGAGCCACTGAGCGACATGACGCGATGCCTCGATGCGATGGGATATCCGATCATCTTCGCAAGAACAAAAACACAAGCTGAGATTCAAGAAATCATGGGAGCGGCCCGACGAGCCAGCGTCGTGAACGCGCTCTGCAACCGACATCATCCTCTTCAATCGCTCGCCGACGCCGAGGCCTTCATGTTGCAACGACCGGAGATCAAAAAACCGAGAGTCGTCTTCTCGGGCGACGGAAACAACGTCGCGAATTCTTTGGGGCAGGTCTCCGCGATGCTCGGTTGGGATTTCGTCCACACGGGCGCCGAGGAACGCAAGATCCATCGCGATGATTGGGGTAAAATCCAAGAGCTCGCCGCGGAATACGGCGGGTCGGCCAGCTACGAGCAGAATCCCGAAAGAGCCGTGGACGGCGCGCACTACGTGTACACCGACGTCTTCGCATCGATGGGCCAAAAGCATGAATCCGAGCATCTCGATCAACTCCTCGCGCCGTACCGCGTCACGCAACAGTTGATGGAACGCGCCGACAAAAACGCGGCGTTCGGACATTGTCTGCCGAAAGGCAAAAGCGAAGTCGATGACGAAGTGATGTACGGGCCGCAATCGATCGCATTCGAGATCGCCGGCTGCCGTATGGACACGACTGCCGCACTCATCAAAATGCTGATAAACAGTCGCTAGATCAGCGGTTCCTCTTATCTGAGAAATGCGCTGAGAATCGCAAGCACGCCGTCCATGATGAACGAAATCCACCACAACAAGATCGGAAATCCGAGCGCGCGTTCGGCGATCAGGAGACCGATCAGGATCATCGGACCGCGAGCCATGAATCGGTCGTAGGCGGCTTCATAACGATACGGAATGAACGACTCGAGGATCTTCGAGCCGTCGAGCGGCGCGATGGGAATCAGGTTGAACGCCATCAAGCCGAGATTGATAAAGAGTGAGTTGGCGAGAATCTGTGACACAAACGCCTGCAAGCGATCGCCGAAGCCGTGCGTGAACAGAAGATCTTCTCCCGTTCCGATGTGCATCACCTGCGGAGCGATGAATGCGAGCGCGATGAATGCGACAATCGCGAGGAGAAGATTGGACACGGGTCCCGCGAGCGCCACGAGTGCCGTGTCACGGCGAACGTTTTTGAAATAACGCGGATTCACGGGGACGGGCTTGCCCCAACCGAAACGCACAAGTAGGAACATCATCGTGCCGAGCGGGTCCAAATGCGCGATCGGATTGAGGGTCAGCCGACCCTCGTCTCTCGCCGTGTGATCGCCGAGACGATCGGCGACGAATGCATGCGCCCACTCATGAACGGTGAGGGCGACGAGAATCGCGATGATGAACGGCGGATTGAGGAGGCTGGACATTGATGAAAGGGTACGGTCAACGATGATCTCTTAGCAATCGTCTTTTGACGCAAAGCCGACGGTACTCGGCAAAAAGCCTCTCGGAGACCCATTGACCTCCTCCCGACCTTTCCCTATAGTCCCCCAGCTCTATGCCACGCGTGTGTCAAATGACCGGCAAGAAAGGAGCGGTGGGCAACCTCCGCAGTCACTCCCGTCGCGCCACTCGACGCACGTACAAAGTGAACATCGTGAAAAAGCGCGTGCTTGATCCGAAAACGGGTGAGTACGTAAAAATGCGCGTCGCAACCTCCTACCTTCGCACGCTCGCGAAGAGATTGCAGGCCGGCAAATAAACATCGATGGAGTTGCGAAGAAAGAGAAATTGTTTTTGCATGTGTGCTTCGCACATTGTTCGCGGTGCAAAAGTGGTAGAATGCCGCTTAATCTCTACTTTTTCTCCCTCTTTTTCATGAACCTTCTCGTGAAGCCGCTCACCGGCATTCTCGGTCTGGCCCTCACCATCGCGGGTGTCGCCGGATTTTTCATGCAGCCCCTCTTCGTCTTCGAAGTGGACACGGTGCATAACGTCATTCACCTCGCGAGCGGCTTGGTCGCGCTTTTTGCGTTCAACTCGAGCCAAGTCTACTCACGCTGGTACTTGATCCTCTTCGGACTCGTGTACGGCGCCGTGACCGTCATCGGTTTCACGATGGGCGGATCGATCCTCGGCCTCTTCATGGTGAACGCCGCTGACAACTATCTGCACCTCGGCATCGCCGCGGCGTGTTTGATCGTCGGCTTCGGCAGCGGAAAATAACAAAGATCGCAGACCATCCAAAACCCCGATTCGCAAGGTTCGGGGTTTTTCTTTTCAGTGTCTGGTACACTCGAAGCGATGTTGTCGATAGTTTTGCCATGCTTTAACGAAGAACTGAATATCGAGCCCACCGTGCGCGAGACGGCCGCGTGGTTGAAGACGAAAGGAGACTCATGGGAGATCGTGGTCGTGAACGACGGATCAAAGGACGGATCCGCGGAAGCGCTTCGGAGACTCGCGCAGGAAATGCCGCACGTGAAAGTGGTCACGCATGAAACGAATCGCGGATACGGCGCGGCGGTCCGTTCCGGTTGCGACGCGGCATCGGGAGACGTCATCGGTTTCATGGACAGCGACGGTCAATTCGCCGCGAAAGATTTCGATCTGCTCCTCCCGCATCTCAAGACGGCGACGTTCGTCACAGGCCGCCGCCTGAAGCGCGCGGATCCGTTCATGCGAAAGGTGAACGCGAAGCTGTTCGGGCTGCTCTCGCTGCTCATGCTCGGCATCTGGGTGCGCGACATCAATTGCGCGATGAAAGTCTTCACGAAAGAAACGTGGCGCCGCGCGCGACCGACGCACTCGACCGGAGCGCTTATCAACGCGGAAATGTTCTACCGCGCCAAACGCGCCGGCATCGCGTGGGAAGTGGTGAACGTGCCGCACGCGGCGCGAAAATTCGGCACGCAAACCGGCGCGAAGCTCAGCGTCATCCTCAGAATGTTTCGCGAACTTTGGGAAGTGAAACGGGAAGGAGGACGTGCGGTATGAGACGGAACCCGATACAGTGTGAGCCATTCCGACACTCACTTCAGAGCGGCATTTGAAACTCGAGGAGCCGAAGGCTTCGTTGCATAACCGTGTCTCCGCGGTGATCGCGCTCTCGCTCATTTTGTGCGCGGGACTCTTGATCCGACTCTGGATTTCACCCGCCGAAGGCTACGGTTTTGACGTGGGCACGGACAAAGGTTGGTCCTTCAGCTCCGTAGCGGTGGGCCCCGGCAGATCGTACGGCGTCCAACTGAAAGGCAGCATGATGCCGAATTATCCGCCGCTCTCACTGCTGATTTTTCACGTCACCGGATGGACGTACATGGAAACGTTGTCACCGACGTTCGACATCGACCAACCGATTTTCCAATCGATCATCAAGCTGCCTCCGATGCTCGCCGACCTCGTGACGGCGATTCTTCTCTGCGTGTTCATCGCCAAATGGAAAAGAAATCGATGGTGGGGAGTGCTCGCGGCGGCCATCTACGTCCTGCATCCGGCGCCGATTCATGACAGTGCCTTTTGGGGCCAAACGGACTCGCTGTACTCGCTTTTCCTTGTCGCGGCGTTCGGCGCATTCGCGTACGGTTTTTGTTTCCTCGCCGGCTTCTGCATGGCCCTCGCTCTGCTCACGAAGCTCCAAGCTGTCGCATGCTTCCCTCTGTTCGCGATCCTCTCGCTCAAAAACGGCTGGCGACGGGCAATCCTGAGTTTCACCGGCGCGTGCCTCGCGACCGTCCTCGTTCTCTTCCCTTTCTGGTGGCAAGGCTTTCTGTCCGACGCGATCCATATTTATTTCTCGAGCGTGGGTTTTTACAGCAGCGTTTCAAGCGCCGCCTACAACATCTGGTGGTCGCTCTATGCCGACGCAGCCGGCAACATGCACGACTCGGATATTCTCTTTCACATCGCATCGTTCCGGACGATCGGCTACGTCCTCTTCTGCACGAGCCTTCTGTTCCCGATCATCGTTTTGTGGCGTCGTTTGAAGCCCTCGCCCGCAACGGGCGCGACGCTGCCCGCGATCTTCTTCGCCGCTTCGTTCAGTTCCTACGCGTTTTTCATGTGGAACACGCAGATGCACGAGAGATACGCCTTTGCGTTCATTCCACTCGCGCTCGTGACCGCATTTGTGAGCTGGAAAGGAGCGAGGCTGTATGCGGTGATCTCAGGCCTGATCTACTGGAACCTCCTCGGCTGGCTGGCGCTCGGATGGTTCGACAAGGCGCTGTACGCCGAATTTCCGATGCTCGACGTCCTCATCGCCTCGGCGCTCACGATCTTCTTCTTCTGTTACGCGATGTTCGCTTTCGAGATCAAGCGATCGATCCCGCTGCCGGATCTCCGCCCGTGGATCACGCGCAATGTCTTCAAAAAATGGCGCGTGACGAAAAAAACCGTGATCACCAAAAAAATAATCCCGAAGAAAAAATCATGAGGGTCAATGCGAGCGATGATCGTTCAGGATCTCGCGCGTGATGTAACGGGGCCTCTGTTTCGCTTCTTCGAAGATGCGTCCGATGTACTCGGCGATCACGCTGATGGACAGGAGTTGGACGCTGCCAAGGAACAACACGAGAACGAACACCGTCGTGATGCCGCGCGGCACGTTAGGAGTGAAAAAGAAACTTGCGATGTACAGAACCATGCCAAGAAGGGACAGGAGCGTGATGCCCGCGGCGAAATACGACACCCACTCCAGCGGCATGTACGAGAATGAAAAGATCGCTTTGCGAGCCCACCGAAGATTGCGGAAAAAACTGTTCGTGGACGTCCCCGAATACCGCTCACAACGGACATACTCGACACCCGTCTGCTTGAACCCGACCCATGCGCGAAGCCCGCGAAGGAGTCGATCACGTTCGGGGAGCGCATTGATCCAGTCGACCGCCTTCCTATCGATAAGGGAAAACTCGCCGGCGTCGGTCGGCACTTTCACATACGACAAGCGATTCAGCACAACGTAGAACTGGTGATAGAACCACTTGTTCAGTGCACCCATGCTCTTCTCGCGCTTGCGTCGAATGCCGTACACCACCTCGTATCCTTCGTTCCATTTCTTCACGAACTCTTCGAGAAGCTCCGGCGGATCCTGCAGATCGCCGTCCATCAAAATCACGGCATCACCGAGCGACTGCACCATGCCTGCGGTAAACGCCGCCTGCGCACCGAAATTGCGAGATTGATTGAGAACGGTCAGACGCGGATCTTTCGATGCGATCTCGCGCAGAATCGCCGCGGAATTGTCGGGGCTGCAATCGTTCACGTACAAGATTTCATAATCGGGCGTGAGGCTCGAGAGCACCGCGGACAAGCGCTCATACAGTGCACGAATGTTCCCTTCGTCACGGTAACACACGACGACTGCCGAGAGTTTCTTCTGAGTGAGCATACGAAAAGATTACTTGAGAACTTTGGCACTCACAAAAGCAAAGAACGCATCCGGCAACCACAGAGATAGCCGCAACAACAGGGTCGAAAACCACGGGAAATACAAACGCGTACCGCCGGAAAACGCGAATCGAACGATTGCGGCGGCGGCACAAGCGGCGAGCGTTTGCCTTCCCACATTTCCGTGGCAATCGGCCCGAGGATGACCGATGCGAAACGGACGCCGGAAGCGGCATGTTTCGCGCGCAGCGCGCGAAAGGCCATTTCAAGACCCGCCTTGCTCGCGCCATATCCCGCCGAGCGAACGGAGGGACGCAAGCTCGCGGTCGACGAGATCGCGACCAGCGATCCGCGCTTCATGGCGAGCATCGAAGGAAGAAACGCGGACACGCAACGCAACGTGCCGATCAAATTCACCTCAATGTTCCGCGCGGCCTTCGCGCCGTCGAATCCGTCATCCGACAGATCATCCGTTTGCACGGACGCATTGAGCACGATGATCTCGGGTTTGAATCCGCGATCTCGAATGGCCGCACTCCACTCTTGCACCGACTGATCGAAAGAAATGTCGACGCAACTGACGAATAATGTGCCACCCGATTTTTTTTCAAGATCAAGAAGCGATTCGATGGTGTGCGCGACGGCCCAGACCCGATGTCCGGATCGGAGAAATTCCGCCGTGAGCGCGAAGCCGAGACCCTTGGATGCCCCCGTGACACATATGTCCATGCCCCGAAGTATACTTTACACTGCCATCTATGACAGCAGCCGCAACGGAGCTTCAGGACCTCAGAACGCTGAGCACAAGCGTCCGTCGTGACACCTTTTTAATGGCTCACAGAGCCAAAATCGGCCATCTCGGCTCCGCGTTTTCAATCATCGACCTGCTCTCGGTTTTGTACTTCAAATACCTGAACATCGACCCGAAGAACCCGAAATGGGCGGAGCGCGACCGCTTCGTCCTGAGCAAGGGTCACGGCTGTTCGAGCCTCTACGTGACGCTCGCGAAGCGCGGGTTTTTCCCCGAAAAAGAATTGAAAACCTTCATCCAAGACGGCAGCCGACTCCCGGGCCACCCGAGCTCGATGCTGCTCCCCGGGATCGAAGCCTCCACGGGTTCGCTGGGTCACGGTCTCGGCATCGCCGTCGGCATCGCTCTCGCGGGGAAGCGCGATGAAAAAAATCATCGCACGGTCGTCATCGTGAGCGACGGCGAATGTGACGAAGGCTCGACTTGGGAAGCGATCCTCGCCGCGGGCAACTGGAATCTCGGCAAACTCACGTGTATCGTCGACTACAACAAAATCCAAAGTTTCGGACGCGTGGAAGAAATCATGCCGCTCGAACCCTTCGCCGATAAATGGCGCTCATTTCACTGGCACGTGCAAGAAGTGAACGGCCACGATCACGAGGAAATTTTGCATGCGCTGCAAGCCGCTGACAAAGAATCGCAGAAGCCCAGCGTCATTCTCGCGCATACGATCAAAGGAAAAGGCGTGTCATTCATGGAAAACACCGTCGACTGGCATTACTGGTCTCCGACCGATGCGCATCGCGACCAAGCACTTCTTGAACTCGTCTGATGCGCACCGCTTTCGTCCGCACACTGACGGCGCTTGCACAGCATGATCCGTCGATCATGCTCCTCACGGGCGATCTGGGATTCACGGTGCTCGAACAATTCCGCGATCAACTGCCGAATCAATATCTGAACGCCGGAGTCGCAGAACAAAATATGATCGGGACCGCCGCGGGGCTCGCGATGTCAAGCAAGCGCGTCTTCGTGTATTCGATCGTGCCGTTTGTGACGTTCCGTTGTCTCGAGCACATCAGAAACGATCTCTGCTATCACAATCTGCCCGTCTGCGTCGTGGGCGTGGGCGGCGGCTACAGCTACGGCCACATGGGATCCACGCACCACGCGCTCGAGGACATCTCGGCGCTCCGAAGCCTCGCGAACATGACGGTCGTGTGTCCCGGCGACCCGATGGAAGTGGAGGCGGCCGTGAAACAGATCGCTTTGCTCGACGGCCCGTGTTATCTGCGCCTCGGCAAAGCGGGCGAACCGACGCTGCACGATGCGAAAACGTTTTCGTTCACACTCGGCAAAGCGATCACGATGCACGAAGGCAAAGACGTGACGTTGATCGGCACGAGCAACATGCTCGAGACCGCGGTGAAAACCGCCGATCTGCTCGCGGCAAGAAACGTTTCGGTGCGACTTCTCAGTATGCACACTGTAAAACCGATCGACCGTGACGCGTTGGCAAAAGCAGCCGCCGAAACAACGCTGATCGCGACGATCGAAGAACACAGCGCCGTCGGCGGACTCGGCTCGGCGGTCGCGGAAACTCTTGCGGGAGCCGACCGTCGCCCGAAACATTTGATCTTCAGCGCGCCCGATGCGTTCGCCGAGACCACAGGCTCGCAATCGTTCCTCAGAAAACGAGCGAGGCTGACGCCGGAGGACATCGCAGATCGCATTACCGCAGCGCTTTCATGATCATCCTCGAAAATCTCGTCGCCGTGCCGTGGCTCTGGGACTTCGTGCAACTCGTGCTCGGAGCGCCGGATTTCAAGCGAAAGCTGTATCGGAGCAAATTGCATCCGCCGGGAAAACTGCTCGATTTCGGCTGCGCCAGCGGACATCTGGCCGATGCGTTTTTGGATTTCGACTACTGCGGCGTCGATATCGACCCCACGACGATCGAAGCAGCGAAGAAGCGATTCGCCCTGCATCCGAACATGCGCTTCGTCGCCGCGGACATCCGCACGCGACCGTTTCCGGAAAATTTCTTCGACGAAATCCTGCTCGCCGCCACGGTGCACCATCTGACGGACGCGTTGCTCACGGACATTCTGAAGGAATTGGCGCGCTGTTTAAAGCCCGGCGGCACGCTGCACGTTTTCGATCCCGTGTATCAGTCCAAAGACGGCTGGTCCGAGAAATTCATGCGTCGCATCGATCAAGGAAAACACACGCGCACGGTCGATGAAATCATCGCGCTCGTGAAACCACTCAGCCTCTTCGAAATCGGCGTCCCGACTTTTCATCCGCCGTACGGCGCGCTGCTGCAAGACTGTGACTTCATGCACCTACCACTCGTGAAATCAACGAAGTAATCTCAAGCCGAACGCATCTTCCAGACGACGAAGAGCTGATCTTCCTACGCTTTCATCGCAAAACGAACAGCCGACAAGAATGTCGTGACGTTCCACTGGTCATGCGAAAAACCATACATACATGCTCCGAGTAACACGAGACATCGACGATGCGAGAAAAAGCTTACTCTGCTTTGCCCTCGATGCCGAACGTGATGTTCGTCTTCCCGCCGCTTCCAGCGATCGTCAAAGACAACGTGCGGTCGTCTTTGGTCATGCTCATGATCATCGTGCCGCCTGCGTTCATGACCTGTACCGATGCCCAGCCCTGAGAACCCAACGCGTCTTTGTAATAGTCGCTCACTTTTTGAACGTCATCCAAAGACATCAGAATCAGGGCGTTCCCCTTCTTGCCGCCGGAGGGATTCACGGATGCCGAATACTGAACGGCTGCACCGGGATAGACGGGTACATCCGTGGGCCAATCGGCTGGAACCGCATTGCCGGTGGAAACGGTGCCTTCGCTCGTCGCGAATTGCATGGCACCGTCTTCGCCCATCTTCACGTCCGCGTGCTTGCCGACTTGTTGCTGCAACTCTTTCTCCAGAAGTTTGCGCCCCATGTACCCGCCGACGGATCTGACGACGCACCCGCCGATCAGCAGGAGCATGACCGCCGCGAGGATATATTTCATCTTGGAAGAAATCGGAAGAGCGATGGACATGGATGAAGAGGAAGAAGACTCGACAAGTATCGCGCAAAGACCGTAAAAAATAAACGAAAATCTTGTCGAAGGGTGAATGTTTTTTAGAAACCGTGGCGGAGAGGGGGAGATTCGAACTCCCGAGACCCTTTCAGGTCTACTCGCTTTCCAAGCGAGCGCACTAGGCCACTATGCGACCTCTCCACGGCTGACTGTATAAAAGGATCTGACTGAGAGTGCGAACGTCGGCGCTCAGGCGCCTCCATGCGACCTCTCCACGAGAAAAGAACTGGAATCCGTTCAGTGACGAGAACGGGGGCACACTCTATCCGAGGCGCCCCCGCGTGAACAGACGATTACTTGCCGGAACACACATCGCAACTCTTGCTCATGCAGCAGGCCATTTTCTTGCCCCATGCCATCACGGAGATCGTGAAAGCGATGATGGCGAGCGAGCCGGACGTGGATCCGAATTGCAGAGCCATGTGGCTGACATCGGCGCCGACGGACACGACATGCGTCTGGTACACGCCGACGAGTGCGGCGAGTGAGGTGAGGAGCAGGAGCACCGCGACGATCCATTTGCCGATCATGCAACCGGTGGAACAACCGCTGGGCTGCTTCTTACTGAGAAGGGCCATACGAAAGGAGAGGGAAAGAGTAGTGAGCCACAGTCTAGCATGAAGAAGCTCCGAAACGGGAATGTCTGTTACCCTTCCCCGAAGCCCCGCGCATCGCGTACTCTAGGGGCATGAAGATCTCACTGGACTGGCTTTCGGATTTCATCGAGCTCACGGAGAACGACCCGACGCTGATCGCCGATCGTCTGACGCGAGGCACCGGCGAGGTGGATGAAGTCTCGATGCAAGGAAAATATTTGACGGGCGTCGTCGTGGGCAAAATCAAAACTCTCGGCAAGCATCCGGCCGCCGATCGCCTCTCGGTCTGCGACATCGAAACGGACAAAGGGCTGAAACACGTCGTCTGCGGCGGCACGAACCTGAAGCAAGATCAGCTCATCGCCTTCGCGCACGTCGGTGCCACGGTGATGGCGGGCGGCAAAGAAGAGGTCACGCTCTCGCAAGTGAAAATCCGCGGCGTGGACAGCGAAGGCATGATCTGCGCGGCGGAAGAAATCGAGCTCAGCGACATGTTCCCGCCAAAACCCGAGGACGGCGCTCGGCCGATCGCAGATCTTACGAAATGCGATTTCAAGGTGGGCACACCGCTGCGCACCGCGCTCGGGCTGACCGACACCGTCCTGCACATCGACAATCATGCGATCACGAATCGCCCCGATTTGTTCTCGCACATCGGCGTCGCCCGCGAGCTCGTGGCGCTCGGACTCGCGACGTGGAAGAAAAAACCGAAAGATGAAGTGACGAAGTTCCCGTCCGCGTCTCTCCCGTTCACGCTCAAAAACGACGCAGAGGATCTCGTGCCCGAGTACATCGGTTGCATGATCGAGATCGACGGAGAGGGTGAAACACCCGACTGGATGAAGCGCCGTCTGGAAGCCACGGGATGGAGATCGATCAATCTTGTCGTCGACATCACGAACTACGTCCTCATGGAAGTCGGCATGCCGCTCCACGCGTTCGACGCCGATGATTTCCGCGGCACCCTGCATATCCGCAAAGCGAAAAAAGGAGAGAAGATCACGACCCTCGACGAAAAAAGTCGCGATCTGCCAGAAGGAGCCGTGGTGATCAGCGACGACGAAGGAATTTTCGATCTCTTCGGCGTCATGGGCGGACTGCGCACGTCGAACAAACCGACGACGAAACATATTTTCGTGCAAGCCGGCGTCATCCAACCGATCGCGGTGCGTCAGACCGTCATCGCGATGGGGCATCGCACCGACGCGGCGACTGTCTACGAGAAAGGCGTCTCGTTGACGACGGCGAAACAGGGTCTCTCACGCGCCGCCGAACTCTTCGTTTCTCTGCATCCCAAAGCCAAAATCTCGAGCAAGCCACTCCAGTGGGGATCAGAAAAAGCAAAAAAATCCGTCACGGTCGAAACCGATGCGTTCGCCGCCATGACCGGCGCGGACATCGCTCCCGCAAAAGCGACAAGCATTCTCATCGATCTTGGATTCGATGTAAAAATGACGGGCAAAAAAATGACGGTGACCCCGCCGTCATGGAGGAATGACATCGCGGGACGGCACGACCTCGTGGAGGAAGTCGCCCGCATCTACGGGTATGCCAATGTCCCGCCCGTGATGCCGGACGCTTGCGTCATGCCGCCGGTGCGCGACACCAGAATCAACGCGCTCCGTGACAGCCTCAGCCAATCCGGCGCGGTCGAAATGCTGCACCTCGCGTTCACGAGTCCGGAACAGATGAAGCGTTGGGGACTCGACGCATCGCAAGCCGTCGCGATCGAAAATCCGATCGGCGAAGAGATTTCTTTGATGCGCCAAAGTCTCCTTCCCTCTCTTGTCGAGACGGCCGCAAAAGAGCTGAAACATGCGGACGGATCGCACCTGAAAGTCTTCGAAATCGGACACGTGTTCTTCAAAGGAGACGAACATGCCGGCTGCGCATTCGCCGTGCTCGCTCATGGCAAAACCACGATCAAAGACTCCCCGCTGCTCGTTGCCAAAGCCCATGTCGTGCGAGCCCTCGCGGCGATCGGATACGACGTGACCGTGCGCAAAGGAAAAGTACCCGCCAGGTATGCGCATGACGGCCGCAGCGCCGAAATCGTCTGTCAAAACCAGATCATCGGTCATCTGTTCGAGCTTCATCCCGCCATCGCGGCGACGCTCGGACTGCAAGGTCGAGTGGGTATCGCCACGATCGGACTCCATCGTCTACTGACGCTGGCTCCGAGCACAATGATCACGAAACCTCTCCCCGTCTTCCCCGCGGTCACGTTCGACGAAACGGCCCCGCTGAGTGGCAAGCGCACGCACGGCGAAATCATCAATGCGTTAAAAGCCGTCGATCCGCTTATGCGAAACGTCGAGATCGTGAACCTCTATGAATCAGACGCTGTTCGTTCCGTCACGATGCGCTTCACCTATCGCGCGGATGATCGCACGCTGACGCAGGAAGAAGCCACGAAAGTACATGCCAAAGCCGTCGCCGAGCTGAAAAAAGCGTAAGAACGCCTCCGACGACCCTCATCCTCGGTCCTTCTCCCGAAGGAGAAGGAAGCCTTCTTGCATTCCCCCTCTCCTCTCGGGAGAGGTGTTAGGGGTGAAGGAAGCTGAAGTGTATAATCTAAAACCTACTTCCCGCTTCTCCATGAAAATTTACACCCGCGTCGGCGACAAAGGAAAAACCAGTCTCTTCGGCGGAACGAAAGTGTCGAAATCTTCGGTGCGTCTGCACGCCTACGGCACGTTGGACGAACTGAACTCATGTCTCGGCGTCGCGGTCGCCGAGCCGCATCTTCCGCACACGACGAAAGGACAACTCATCGAGATCCAATCGCTCCTCTTCACCGTCGGCGCCGATCTGGCCACTCCGCTCGAGAGCGCCGCGGACATCGTCCGCACCGACGCGCTCTACGCCGAGAAATTGGAACGTTGGATCGACGAGATGGATACGGTGCTCGAACCCCTGACGCGCTTTATTTTGCCTGGAGGCTCCAAAGAAGGCGCGGCGCTGCACCAAGCCCGCACCGTGTGCCGCAGAGCCGAACGTTGGATCGTGCAACTCTCGGAAGAAGAACCTGTGAGCGGCGGCGTCATCGTGGTGATCAACCGTCTCGGCGATTATCTTTTTACCGCGGCGAGATACGCGAACAAAGTGCTGCAATCTCACGAAGAAGTAGTCGTGATCCCGAGGAAAGAAAAGGTCTAGAAATTTCTTCTCTAGACTTTCGGAGCATCGATCCGTTGGCGCAAGGCTTCGATTCTTTCGGGAATGTCGGTACCCGCATCGAGTGCCTTCGCATGAAGATCAAGCAACGTCATCCATCGTCCGATCGCCCCTCGATCCGGTGCCTCCTTCAGCAGCTCCGCATCGATATCGGCGAGAAACGTGCCGCAGTAGATGCGAATGCCTTCCTGATATTTCGCGCGCAAGACGTCCGCCCTATCGGGCGCAAAACCAGCGGCCAGAGTCATCCATCGCTTGAGCTCGATCGGATCGGGCTTCGTTTTCTGCAGCTCCAATTCAATCTGTGAGTCGTACGACGCGACAAGCGCTCCGACGCTTTGGTCGTAGTTGCCTTTCATCTCGGCTTGCCACGCGGACAGCTCAAGCATCATGTCACCCTTTTGAGCGAAGCCGTCCAAAAGTTGCTTCGCAGTGCCAAACGCGATTTGCATCAGCTTCTTGCACTGAGGGATGTCCGGCATACCGACTGCCAATGCGACCTCCACATCCTTGAACTGCGCCCTGCAGAGTCGCTCCGTGAGCGCGATGTGCTGAAGACGGAGTTCATTCGTCGGGTCGGCGTTCGCTCCGCCCGTCAGGCGAGGCAAATCCCTGAGCTGTTGCAAAATTTCGGCGGTGGTCAAAGGCGTCTCCTTCACCTCAAGCTCTTGAGTTTGAAAAGAGAAATCCATGAGCCGCTCGTAGATCGCCATGATCTGGGGCGACACGTCGGCTCCCGTCATCTCATACCCCGCAATCACCGCGGCGACATTTTCCTGTTGACCGATCAAGGTCAAAGCATCACCGTGCGGAGCGCGGAGAAACAAAGCCGCTTCATTGAGGAGCCGCCTGTCGGTCGCATCTTCGATCGTGCCCCCGCTGAGCAATTCGTCGATGTCGCGCACCACACTGTCCCTCGCGACTGAGGCCTCATGGTCCTGCGGCACACCGGAAAGAGGGACGGACTCAGAAACGCGCTCGCGCTGAAGAGGTTGTGTCATATTAAAGTTACTATAACATAGTAAAAGTACTATGTCTATGATACCGAATCAGCCAAAAGCGCTCTCTACAGCTCCGCAAACGGCATCGCAAAATTCAGATATGCAAAAAACCCGAAGAGAATCAGGAGCGGCAAAAATATGATCAGACTGACGAGTGTCGACGGTTTCCCGTCCTTGCTGACGCTGACTGCCAGCGTACTGCCGCCGAGCAGCATGGCGAAGAATGCCAACGGCAAATCGATGACGTTGAGGAACGTCGTGAATAGTCCCCCGTAGATGCCGCGATGCACCAACACGACGGCGACGATCGCGATCAAACCGAGGAAATAGAAGAGGGGAGCCGATGCGCGACGAAGAACGTCCATGCGCGGACGATCATACAGCAATCCGATGATCTATTTCAGTTTCTTCTGAACGGTGATGCGCTTGCGACCCTGCGCGCGACGCTTGCGCATGACGCGCTGCCCGTTCTTGGTCGCCTTGCGAGCAAGGAAACCGTGAGTACGTAGACGCCGACGCCAGCGAAGCTTTCCGAGCATAGAGCTTGGAGAGGGTACAGAACATCCGCGTATCGCGTCAAGGCCAAGAGATCCCTTCTTTCAGTCTTTAAGAAGCCCCGAGCACAGCGTCCGCGCGCTGCGATGACGGCACGCGCGAAGCCATTCACGCTTCACGGTCGCCGTGCGCCCGAAATGCGCCTCGACGGTATCGCCGTCATGCAATTGGACATCGATCGAACGGCTGCGCCCGTTGACGCGAACGGATTTCAGAAATCGCACGCGCTTACCCGCCGTGTGACACACGAAATCGAGCGCGGTGACCGGTTTGCCGATGTGATAGAGATTGCTCTCGGCGTCGAAGAGCGCGAGATGATCCTCGCTGAAGTAGGTGCGAAGCGCGGTCTCGAACTGTTCGGGCGAACGCGTGTGCTCGCGCAGACTCTGCAAATTGCGAAACAAATCGACGCGCGCGATCGCGGAACCCAGCGCGTACGTGAAATGTTTGTAATCGCTGTGACGCGCGGGACCGTATTCGCAATCCTCATGCATCTCTGCGGTGCGGATCTGGATCTCCATCGGATATTCGCTGACGCCCGGCAGCGGATACGCCACCGTATGAATCGAACGATAACCGTTCTCTTTCGGCGCGCCGATGTAATCCTTCAATTTGCCGGGCATGGGACGAAGCGACGTCTGCACGACGCCGAGTGCGCGGTAGCAGTCATCCATCGTCGGCACGATGATGCGCAGCGCCAAGCGATCCGTGAGCTCTTCAAAGCGCCGACGCTTCACGATCATTTTGCAGTACGTGGAATAGAGCGTCTTCGTGCGGGACGACATCGAAGAACGAATGCCCGCGGCGGTGAGTTTCTTCGTGAGAAATTTCTCGACGTGTTCGATGCACTTGCGGTCATTCGGCGCGTGCGCCGAAAATTTGTCTTCGAGCGTCTTCGCCGCTTCGGGCTTCAGAAAACAAAAACACGCGTCTTCCATCTCGTGCCGCCACGCGTGCATGCCGAGTCTGCCCGCGATGGCGCCGTACATGTGGAGCGTCTCTCGCGCGATGTCGCGTTTCACGGCCAGCGAAAAACGATCGAAGTGACGGATGTCCGTGAGGCGGTGCGCCATGCGCAGCGGCAAAAGTCTCGGATTCTCCAAAAAAGCTTCGATCACGCGATCCAAATCCTGCGTGACGAGATCGATGTGCAACCTGCGAAGCGAGTGCATCCCACGCACGAGCAAACGCTCTTCTTCAGTAAGCGGTGCGAATTTCAAAAGCGTCTGGCCGTCCGAAAGCATCGGAAGATCATGAAGGAGCGCGACTGCCACAAGCGACGGATCGCGCGTGATCTCGATGAGCGTCGCGGCCACTTCTTCTCCATTTTGCGCGTAACTCTCTCCGCCTCTTCGTTTAAGACCTCCGAGATGCGTCCTCGCGTACGACGAAACGGCGAGCAGCTTCTTTCGATTCTTCCGATCGAAGGTTCTGAGGAATGGAATCTCAGAGCTCGCGTGCATGTGAAAAGAGTGTAAGGGGGACATGATGCCTTCCGCCACCCCAAATGGGGCGTTTCATTCAACGCCTTTTTCGCCTAGACTCGGTTCACTATGTTTTCGCTCACACGATTGAAATCAGGCCTCCCCGTGCTCACCGCACCCACCGACGGCACCGCCGCCGTCACGGTCTTGGTCTTCGCGGGAGCGGGATCTCGCTACGAAGTGCAAGGCGATAGGGGCATCAGCCACTTCCTCGAACACATGTTCTTCAAAGGAGGAAAGAAATACAAGAACGCGGCGGCGGTCAGCATGGCCATCGACTCGGTCGGCGGTGATTTCAACGCGTTCACCGGCAAAGAATACGCGGGCTACTACGTGAAAGTGGCGGCGGAGAAAGCTGAGCTCGCGTGCGAAGTGCTCTCGGACATGTTGCTCCACGCGCAATTTCCGGAGGAAGAAATCGAAAAGGAGCGCGGCGTCATCATCGAGGAATATCGCATGTACCAAGACACGCCGATGTATCAGGCGGGATGGGATTTTGAGACGCTGGTCTACGGCGACCAACCGCTCGGCTGGGACACGATCGGCACAGAGGAAGTGATCCGCACCGTGAAACAGGCGGATTTCCAAAAGCACAAAAACGAGCTCTACACGCCGGACAATCTCGTCGCGACCTTCTCAGGCAAGATCGACGAAAAGAAAGCTCTGCAACTCGCCGACACCTACTTCGGCGCGATCGGCGGCACGAAGAAGAAAAAATTCGCACCCGTGAAACCGCACGAAGGCGGACGCGTCTCACTGACCGTCAAACAAACCGAGCAAGCGCACCTCGTGCTCGGCGTAGAATCCGTCTCGGCGTTGGACAAAGATCACTTCGCGCAAAAAATCCTGTCGATCATTCTCGGCGGCTCGATGAGCTCGCGCATGTTCCTGAACATCCGCGAAGCGCGCGGACTTTGTTATTACATCTCCACAAGCACGGACAATTATCTGGACACGGGTCTCCTCTCCACGCGCGCAGGCGTCGACCAATCGCGTCTGCACGAAGCGATCTCTGCCATCAGAGTCGAATATGAGAAATGCGCCGCGGACGGCATCACGGAAGACGAGCTCCGTCGCGCAAAAGATTTTTTGAAAGGAAAAATCACGCTCTCGATGGAGGACAGCGAAGAGCGCGCGCACTTCTTCGGCAAACAACAGCTGCTCTATCCGCAAGTTCGCGATCTGCCCGAATACTTCAAGGAAATCGAAAGCGTGACAACGGGGCAGGTGAACAAGCTCGCAGGACGCACCCTCACGACCGACAAGCTCCGCCTCGTCGTGATCGGCAAAGAGAAGGACGAATCGGCGCTGCTGAAGCTGATTTCGTAATCTCCGATCAGGGGTGGGAGTTGTCAAAACCCTTGGCTTCAGGTAAACAATATCCAACTTTCTTCCGCCTACTCTCATGGAACAGACTCTCATCCTTCTGAAACCCGACGCCGTCACGAAGAAGATCTGCGGCAAGGTCATCGACAAATTCGAATCCGCAGGACTCACGATCCGCGGCTGCAAGATGATGAATCTGGACGCAGCCGTGCTGCGCGATCATTACGCTCACATCGCCGACAAGCCGTTCTACCCCGAAGTGGAAAAGTTCATGCAGTCCGCTCCGGTCATCGCACTCGTACTCGAAGGCGCGAACAGCGTCGCCCTCGTCCGCGACATGCTCGGCGTGACGGACAGCCGCAAGGCCGCTCCGGGAACGCTCCGCGCCATGTTCGGCGTCGACATGATGGTGAACGTTGCGCACGCCAGTGACAGTCCCGAGTCCGCCGAAGCCGAAGTGAAGCGCTTCTTCAAGACTGGGGAGCTGTACGCGTACTGATCAGAGAAAACGATGAAGGCGAAAGAGCTCTTTCGTCAAACTTGAAGTGCGAACATGCAATGAAATTGTTGAAAAAACAGAAGCTGAAAACCCGCATCTGATAGAGAAAAAATCAAAGCAGGATGCCCCCGCTTCTCTATCGTTGTTTCGAGCACAAAGGGGAACTCATCGCGGAGCGCTCCGATCGCCCCCTTGATCAGGAGAGCGTCGTCCTTGCACTCGTGACAGCGGGTCGGAAGATCCCAGCCGTTCTCTCTGCATTTCAACTGAAACCCGGTCGATATCTGGAACCGCTTCCCGCATTGCGAGCAGGCAACGTCCTTCGGTGCGTTCAACGCCTTGCAGGCTTTGCAGAACTTCGGCTGGTGCTCCCACTCGGTGCAAGCCTTAATCGTCGTACCGCATCCCTCGCACGATTTCTCGGACCACTTCGCTGCGTTTCGTTCCTTGCAGCTTTTGCATCGCCTGGGAGGATGGTCCCAGTCTTCGCGGATATGAAGGTCGCCGCCACAGTCCTCGCACGAAATCGTGTGCCAATTTGCCATCGTTCTACCGAGAAAAAGTTCGCGGCCAAAATAGTCCATGTTGAATTATTCCATATTGGACTGTATTTCCCAGCATGAGCAAACTCAAGTCTAGACTTGAAAAAACGATTTACACGCGAGAATACGCGGTCGTCCTGCGGCTGTTGAAAGCAGTGCGGGAGGAGGCGGGCGTGACGCAGGTGGAGTTGGCCGAGCGGTTAGGTCAAACGCAGTCGTTCGTGAGCAAAATCGAACGTGGAGATCGCCGCCTCGACATCATTCAGATTCGCACGATTCTCGGCGAATTCGGCATAACGCTGCCGCAGTTTTCAGAGCAGCTGGAGCGAGAACTCTCTAAGCGGACGTAGTCAACATGCAGAGTCTGCGATCAGCACTTTCTGGCTAACTCTTGGATCGCCGGAAATAGACAGAGGTGCCTTGATCCAACGGAAGGAAAGGCTTTGCGCAAGCCGGCGGTACCATTGTGAATTCGCCGGCCACAATCGAGCGAACGGCCGAGTCCTTCATGCTCGGAGTCATCGCGCCGACGTTCACCTCCAGAAAATCCGGCACCAGTGACACGAGCAACGGGGTTTGCTCAAGGTCGCGCAAGAAATTGGCACGAAGAACTTGATTCACGGGATCTTGGAAAGCCCGCACTTCACCATACTGAATCTGATATGGGCTATGCCGCATCGTTCCTGTCTGCAACGCTCCAAGTGTAACAAAACGGGCGAAAGCGCACTGGTCCATCAAAGCGTCCAGCTTTTCACCAGTCGTTCGCACTTCGTCAGCATCGGTGTTCTTGTCGGCGGCGACGATCTGGCTTTGGTAGACCTCCTGGAACAGTGAATCAAATGGCATGACAGACAAAAGGCCGGCCATGAACCATACAAACACCGCGGTCGCTGGATGCGGCATGTTGTGGGATGCCCAGTGTATGAACGTGAGAATGGCGGCGAGGAAGAATGGAACCATGAACACCATGTGGCGGGTGTACTCGTTGGTGATTCCGGCCGCCGCTGCGGTCAGGCAAATCGCCGCAATTGTACGCACGACGATACCCGACCGCGCCGAGTCCAGCCGCGTCAGAATTCCTCCGCCGATCACCGACAAAAGCAAAAGCACCGCAAGTTCAATGGTCAGCCACCGGAAGAGCGCATTGGCGATCGGAAAGCGGAAATGCAGGATCTCCAAGAGTTGCACGTAGAGATACGCGTTATTCAGCGCCCACAATCCAAGAGCCAAGACTGCCAAAGACAATGCGATTACGATTCGTGGCGACTGTCTGGACACGAAAAGGGGGCGCGACAGCACGAGCACCGCGAGTGCGAGCGCCAGCAATGGGTAGGCTCCAAACGAAATGTCGGAGGCGACCAGCAAAAAGGAGAGACTCCGAAGCCAGAGGGGATTTGGGATTCCGCTGATGGTCGGTTGCTGGCCTGGTAAGGAATAACTTCGTATCGCCGGGATCCGGGCGGTGAATGTATCTGGCAGGTAGACCGTCACGTAGGAGTGCAGACAGCCGAGAAGGGCCAACACAATTGCTCC
Organism: Candidatus Peribacteria bacterium; assembly: GCA_043776335.1. GTDB lineage: Bacteria > Patescibacteriota > Gracilibacteria > Peribacterales > Peribacteraceae > SICN01. Next base: position 33,006 of record JAYVRL010000061.1, read on the forward strand.
AACGACAAGGGCAATCAGCAGTGGCAGCACGAACGAACGAAGGAGCGACCGGTTGTTGTCTGCCAGGAGCAACGCAGCAGCCAGCAGCGACAAGAGAAACGGTTCGCGAATGCCAATGGTGCAGAGCAAGAATATTCCAGCGAGAGTCGTTCGGAGCCACGAAGGCCGCTGAACGCTCGCGATGGATAAGACGTAGAGACAGGCGAAGAATGCTCCAAAAGGTTCTGCGTTTTCGATACCACCGCGTTGCATGGCGTACAGACTGACTCCACCGATGTAAAGGAAGGAGATTAAAGTCATAAGTACCCGAGTGGTTGTGGCGCAAGTCCGCGTTGAATTCGCAACGTAGAGAGCAACGGCGAACGGCGTGACCATCGTGAAAACCACAAAAAGGATCCAATACAACTCCTTGCCGCCGGTTAGAAATAACGACAATGCACTGAGGAGGAAGATTCCTGGCGGTTTTGATTCGTAAAGTGTTGCATAGGGAACAAGCCCATTTAGGATTCCGCGGCCCATCTGGAAGAAAAGAGTCACGTCACCGAACAAATGCTCGTGGTAGTTTAGTGCAACAAGGAGGGAGAGGTCCCGCAGCTCCTTGGCGGCGGCGAGTGCGAGCATGACGAAGGCGGCCCGCAAGAACATCGGACGAAGTCTGATAAAGAAGCGTGGCTGGTTCACTGATGCAGTATGAGACCGAACGACTAAAGCGCGCAACGCGAAGAGGCTGTTCTGTGTCACGTGATTGACGCGAGATCGCGTCCCGCCGCGCCTCCGGCGCAGACGCACGGGACGCGATTTGACAAAACAATAATCAAATTTACAATCGAAATATGGGTATTCACTACAAAGGTGATGTCAGCCAGTGCGGAGAACCGGAACCTTTTCGAGTCGCGGTGCGCGACGGAGTGAGCCCGGCCGCGATCGAAGAACTTCGACAAACGTTCGGCGTCTGCGTGAACGACGATCCGACGACCGCACAAGCCGCGCTCATTCGCAGCGCGACGAAATTCCCGAATGCCGCGGCGTTCAAAAGTTGGCCGGAGCTGATGCTCGTCGGTCGCGTGGGAGTGGGAGTCGACAACATCAACATGGAAGGCGCGGCCGAGATGGGCGTCGCCACGATCAACACTCCGGGAGGCAGCACCGAAGCCGTCGCCAGACGCGCGCTGACCTTCATCTTGAATTGGGCGGCCAAAACTCGCCAAGGCACCGATGCACTCGCGGGCAAGGAATGGCCGAAGGGAGACCCGAACGTCGAGCCCGTCAGCTTGGATGAAAAAACATTGGGAGTCGTGGGATACGGCCGCATCGGCCAAGAAACCGGAAAAACAATCGGCCCTTTCTTCGGAAAAACGGTGTATTTCGATCCGCACGTGAAAGGAGGCATGGAGCTCGGCGAGCTTCTCCGCACGGCTGACGTGATCTCCGTCCATGCGGGAGGCGACAAAGAAGTCCTGACCGCCGAGTTGCTGCGACACGTGAAACCGGGATCTCTTCTCGTGAATACTTCGCGCGGCGGCGTCATCAATGCCCAAGGGTTGCTCGATTCCATGGACAGAGGGATCGACGTCGCGCTCGACATCTTTCCGGAGGAGGGCGCCAAGATGTTCGAGAGCGACCTCATCCGAAGTATCACCGCGCATCCGCGTTTCACCGGCACTCCGCACACGGCGGCATCGGATCCGTCGACGCAGAAAAAACTTGCGATGGAAGGCGCGACGTACGTGCAGGACTTCGCTCAGAAAGGAACCGTAAACGAGAGGAACTTGCCCGGTCACACGCTGCCGAGAATGTCGCTGGATGATCCGACGGAACCCGTGCTCAGAGCCATTCTGACGCATCGAAGCGTGACGGGAACGATGGCCAAAATCACGGGCGTGATCGGAAACGACGGAATCGGCATCCACCAAATCTCGAACGCCGAAGGGTCCGTGCCGAGGAAATCTCCGCTCGCGATCACGGGCTTTGACCTCCAGACGGAAAATATCGGAGACGCGTTGAAAGTGATGCAAAAAATCAGAGAAGAAATCGACGTGCTCCACGGACGACTGATGCTCTTCGGAAACGGAGAAGCTTAATCCTGAAGAATCTTTATCTCGCGCTTCCCGTCGCCGTTTTCACGGCGCCGCTCATCGTCATCGGCGGAGCCTTGTGCACCGTGAGCCACGCTTCGGCTGCAAGCAATTGCGGATCCTCGCCTCTCTGATACTGATCGATGGTGCGATCGACGACGAAATTCGGCGTCACGCCTTTCTTCCCGAGATCGTGTCCCGCCGGCGTGAGCCAATGCGCGATCGTGACGCGGAGCGCCGATCCTCCGGGCAAATCGATGATCTCCTGCACCGTCCCTTTGCCGAAACTCTGCATGCCGATGATCGTCGCGCGCTTGTTGTCTTGGAGCGCCCCCGCCGTGATCTCCGACGCACTGGCCGATCCGCCGTTGATGAGGACGACGAGCGGCAACGTCGGGATGATCGGATTGCCGTTCACGTGATGCGACTCGAGCTCGGCGTCGCGTCGATCCACGGTCACGACGTCACCGGACTGCTGGAACATCGACACCAGATCCACCGCGCCGTCGAGGTAGCCGCCGCCGTTGAAACGAAGATCGAGCACGACGCCCTTCAAGCCCGTCGTCGGGAATGCCGCGAGCGCTTTCTTCATCTCGGCCGTGGAATCGTCGCCGAATTGATTCAATGCGACGAATCCGATCGATCCGCTCTGCGTCTTGATGACTTTGGATTCCACGCTCGGGATATGGATGGCGTCGCGAACCACTTTCATCGGGAACGGTTCGTGCTTCGGCGCTCTGAGGATCGAGAGCGTGACGGTCGTGCCTTTCGCGCCCCTGATGAGCGTGACGGCGTTCTCAAGCGACATGCCTTCGAGCGTCTTGCCGTCGACGGCGACGATCTCATCTTTGGATTGCAGTCCCGCTTTCTCGGCGGGCGAACCCTTGAGCGGCGCGACGACGATCACATGTCCCTGACGCTGGTCGAGCTGCGCGCCGATGCCTTCCAACGTGCCTGAGAGCGCCTTCTGGAACATCTTCGTATCCTGCGGCGTCATGAACAGCGTGTACGGATCGCCGACCGCGTTCACGAGTCCGTTCACCGCGCCGAACACCATCGAGCGCACTTCCAATTTGCTCGGATCGACGTAATGCTTCTGCAGCAGACGCCACACGCTCCAAAAAATCGAAAGATCGACTTCCTTTTCCGGATCCGACTGCACGATTTGTCCGCTGCCCGAGGACATCGAAAAAAGCTCCGTGATCCTCGATTGCTGCGCACTCATCTGCCGCATTTCGTAACTGGCGCCGATCTGCCAACCGAGCACCAATGTGATAAGCGGCAAAAACACGAGCGATGCGATGCGAAGAATTTTCATGGGGAAAACGAAGGAAAAACCGCTGAAGAAACCGTGAAGGCGAGTCTATACTGAATCCATGACACTCGGACGACAATCCGCGAGCACTGCCAAGACGAAGAAAGCCTCGGCAACGTCGAAAAAGACGATGAAAAGTTTCCGCCCGACGGTGACGGCGCAGATGAACGTGATGGAGGTGATCGCGCTGCATCCGAAGGCCGGAGACATCCTCGGCGAATACGGCCTGCACTGTTTTCATTGCGCGTTCAACACGATGGATTCCGTGGAAGCGGGGGCGAAATCACACGGACTGACGGACACGGACATCGAAAATCTCGTGACTGATTTGAACGATCTTCTGGCCGCCGTCACGCCGAAACCGCACGTCCTGACGCTCACGCGCGCGGCCGCGGAAGGCCTGAAACACATCGCGAAACAAGAAGGAAAGAAAACGGTGGCTCTGCGAGTGGCGCTGGACGCGCAAGGCGGCTTCTTCATGGAATTCGACAACAAGACGACGGAGGAGGATCTGTCGTTCGCATGCGCAGACATTGAGGACGTGTCGGTCGTCGCGTCGAATGCCGTACTCTGGCGCATCGGCGGATCCGAGATCGATTTCCGCGACGGCAGATTCAAACTGGATCTCGACGAAGAAACCAAACCGCACGCGTGCGGTTGCGGCGGCGACTGCTCATGCAAGAAAACTTCGCACTGAACCGCTATACTGTCATTCATATGATCCGCCTCCCCGCTTCCCTCGATCAACGACTGCAAGCGCTCTTCCCGAAGGCTCGCGAGCGGGATCAATTCGTCGCGGAGATCGTGAGTCGGGCGTTGGACACGCACGCGCCTGCGGACGCGGACCAGCCCACGGCGATCGGCGGGACGCTCCATCTCTTCACGGACGGCGGCTCGCGCGGCAATCCCGGTCAAGCCGCGGTCGGCTGCGTCATTTTCGATCCGCTGAAGAACGAAGTGCTGCGCGAATACGGGGAAGGCATCGGCATCCAAACGAACAACATCGCCGAGTATCAAGCGCTCATCACGGGCCTCAAGATCGCAAAGGAGTTTCATCCCAATCATCTGATCTGTCATCTCGACTCCGAGCTCGTGGTGAAGCAACTGAACGGCGAATATCGCGTGAAGATGCCGACGTTCCAGCCCCTGATCCAAGAAATCAACGACCTGAAAAGCGTCTTTCCGAGCATCACCTTCGTCTATGTGCCGCGCGAGAGAAACAAGCGCGCCGACCTGCTGGTGAATCGCGCGCTCGACGAAGTGCAAGGAAGATAGAGACGATCTCTGTCGCATCCGTCATCGAAGCAACGTACAATCCGCGCGTGCGCATGCGCGTGATCTTGCTGTCGGCCGCAGTCTTGATGACGATCCCGACGGATCGCGCTTCTGCCGCGCCGACTGCGATCACCTACGCGTACGATCATCATATTTTCACGGTATCGGTGACGGCGCATCCCGAGTGGAGACAGCCGATCGAACATTGGTATTACAAAGGAGTCGCGGCGATCCCGCCGGCGCGATTTTTGAGCTGCGGCAAGGGCTCCGTGATCGATGCGGGCTGGAAGAAAGAAGCGGGTGTTTCGTGGGATCCGGAAGCCATCATGACGACGCTCGACCGTGAGATCTCTTCCAAGCTCGATCGCGAAGCCGGTGCGGTGACGATCCGCAAAACCGACAGCGGCTCGATCGTCTTCGAGGGACTCGGTCTGACCGGCAGACACACCGATCTGCCGCTCGCGGCCAAACTCACGATCACGGCTCTCGAAAACGACGTGGATACGGTGCAATTGCCCGCGACGATCACGCAGCCCGAGATCGTCGTGACCGACGCGGGACTCCGAAACATGGGCATCAAGGAAGTGGTGACGGTCGGCGAGTCGGTGTTCTCGAAATCCCCGGTCAACCGACGCCACAACATCGCCACCGGCCTCTCGAAATTCAACGGCGTCCTCATCGCGCAGGGCGAAGTTTTTTCATTCGATAAAATTCTCGGACCCGTGAATGACAAAACCGGTTATCTGAAAGAATTGGTGATCCAAGGCGACACGACGATCCCCGATTACGGCGGCGGACTGTGTCAGGTGAGCACGACGGCGTTCCGCGGGCCGTGGGAATACGGACTGCCGATCCTGCAGCGGAAAAATCACAGCTATGCGGTGAGCTACTACAGCCCCCAAGGCACGGATGCCACGGTCTATCCGCCGAACGTGGACATGAAATTCCGCAATGACACCGACGGCGCGCTTCTCATCCAGACATCGCTCGATGAGCAAGACCGTGCGTTCTTCGTGTACTACGGCACGCGTGACGCGCGCGTCGCGGAAATCTA
>JAYVRL010000062.1:0-9542 GCA_043776335.1 Candidatus Peribacteria bacterium
CTGGCATGGAGTGACAGCGTCAGCCTCTACCGGCAAGCGATCTCTCATTACCCGAATGCGAGAGCTGCTCACAACAACCTCGGCATGGAGCTCATGCTCGCGGGTGAAATGGATAAGGCGATCGAGGAATTCAATCGGGCGCTCATGATCAAGCATGATCCGCGCTCGTGGGTCAATCTTGCCGCAGCGGAAGTGAAAAAAGGAAAGTTCACTGACGCTCTTGCGATCTACGAACAGGTCATCGCACTGGATGCCTCTCAGTCGGATGCTTCGTATGGCATCGGCAACGTGTATCAAAAAACCGGAAAACTGAAGGAAGCGGTCGAACAGTACGAAAAAACAATCGACATTGATCCGACGTATCTGAACGCCTACAACAATCTCGGTGCGGTGCAGATACAGCTGAGGGACTGGCAAGCCGCCACGGTGACGCTGGAGGAATTGATCAAAAGGAACCCTGATTTCGTCGAGGCGCACTACAACTTGGCTCTCGCCTATCAACAGCTCGGTCAGAACGAGCGGGCCGAAGCGCTCTACCGCAAAGCCATCGAGTTGAATCCGGAAGACTCAGACGCGCTCGCAAACCTTGCGACGATTCTTTACGATCGACAGCAATTGGAAGAAGCCGCCATGTACCTCAGGCAATCTCTGTCGATCGATGCTTCCAATCCTTCGGGAGTCGCTCTGGTACTTCGGATGAGAAAAGACGGTCTTGTGCGCTAATCTATGAGTATGAAGACCGTGTTTCGCTTGGTTCTTCGGGTTACGCTCGTACTCTTGATCGTCACGGTCGCGTTCGTCGGTTTCGATCGGTGGGTCGTTCTGTCGAGCTATTCGGCGTCGTATACGAACGTTCTGTCGGTTCCGTCATCCGAAGTGATTTTGGTATTCGGGTCTCGCATTTACGGCGGCGAGGTCTCGGCGATTTTGGAAGATCGTCTCAAAGCCGCCTTCGATCTCTATCAAGCCGGCAAAGCCCCGAAGATCCTTGTTTCAGGCGACTACAGCAGCCCGTATTACGATGAAGCCGCGGCGATGAGCCAGTATTTGAAGCGTCGAGGGATTCCCGAGCGCGCGATTTTGCTCGATCATGCAGGGTACTCGACGTACGACAGCTTGATGCGCGCCAAAAACGTGTTCGGCATTCGTCATGTGATCGTTGTCAGTCAGGATTTTCATTTGCCGCGGGCGTTGTTCATCGCTCGAAGCATCGGTCTCAGCGCGGTGGGATTTGACGCATCGCTTACTCCCTTGACGAAATCGGCCTTATTTTACAATGGATGGCGAGAGCCGCTTGCTCGAATTAAAGCTTTGTATGACGTTGTGCACGGTACTCAGCCGAGTTATTCAGGCACGGGTTTGCCGGTCGACAAAAAAGGAAACGTGCAGAGAAATTGATGATTGATGTTGGTGGCCCAGGGCAGAATCGAACTGCCTACGCCTGCCTCTTCAGGGCAGCGCTCTACCAATGAGCTACCGGGCCAAAATGATTGATGATGGAAAGAACAGAGAATTGTGCGAGCGAATTTCTTTGTCGCTGCGCGGCTTGGCAATGAGCTACAGGGTCAAAATCACCGAATCCAGCATACCAGAATCTTTCGGCATGAAAAGACACCTCTGGTACCTTGTGCCCATGCCGTTTCCAACGCTCCAAGAAATCGACGAGTATCCGGTTCCTGACCTTCTGATTCCGCGCATCATGAAGACCTATGGACGTAGTCGCGCGTTCACGGAAGCGATTCTTCGCGAAGCCAAGCGAATGCTCTATCTTTCTCAGATTTCGGGGAAGCCGGTGTGTCCGTCCGTGGAGATCGACGATGCGTGGCACGAAATGATCTTATTTACCCCTTTCTACCACGAATTCTGTCGATTCATCGGGACCGAGTACATTCATCACGACCCGACCGGAGAAGTGCCTGACGGAGTCGAAGATGCTTCAAAAAGCGGTGGAAAGTCTCTGTACGACGAGACGCTTGAAAACTACAAACAATTCATCGGAGAACCGGATCCGACATATTGGACGCCATAAAAAATGGCCGTGCGAGCACGACCATTGAGTTGTACGAGGCATGCAAGACTACTTGCAGCTGCCTCCGCAACTTCCGCAACCGGCGCCGCCGATCATAGGGAGAGGGGAAAGAATGTCTGCATTCTAGCAGAACCAAGATCCCCTCAATTCACTTTTAGTTGATTTATTCACCAATGTTGATGTTTTCAAACAGCTATTTCTTTTTCTTCAGATACGCCTTCAGATCGTCGGGAGTGACGCCCGGCAAGTTCACAGAATGGACTTCTTTTCCGGCTTTGACGAGCAGAGGAACGATTTCTTTGAGTGTCGCCGTCAGATCGCCGGTTTCGTGCAGCATCTTCACGAATCTGTACGTGATGTCACTCGGTTCCAGATTGAACGGCAGCAGATACCTGTGAAGATGTTTCCATTCGACGTTTTTATCGGCATCGAGATCTCGCAGTACTTTTGTTCCTTGCGTCGATACGCCGCCCGGAACGCGCTTGAAGAAGTCCATCGGATTCGCATTCTTCGTTGCGATCAGCGTGCAGATCGCTTTCGCAACCGGAGTCCTTGCCTGATCGAAAAACAGCAATCCCTCTTCGAGTTGCTTCGGAAATCGCTCGTACCAATCTCTTTTGACTTCTTCGGGCAACGGTCGATCGATGGTCGCTTTCGACATGAGCTGCAAAGAAGAAAGTGCGCAGACAAAAGTTCCTTCCGACATTCTGCTGATGAGATCCGAGCGGAGCGACTCGGAATCATTCTGAGCGATGTTGCTCATCGCTTCGGCGATCATATTCGCGCCCTTCATTCCTTTGATGAGATTCTGCGCCATTTGTCTCACGCTTGAAAACTCCTTCAAGGACTCGTTCATCGCGCCCATTTCGGCCAGCCTTGCCAAGGCAGCCTCGGAGGCTTCTGTCGCCATTGCCTGAAGGATCGGAAACACTTCCGCGAAGGTGATGACGTATTGTTTGCCTTCTTGGCGTTCCAAGCGCTGCAGTTCCAGATCTTTTTCGCGCACGGCCGTTTTGTCGTCTCGTTTCTTCGGAGGAAGAAAACGTTTGGCCAAGTCTTTCATCTGCACGTTCGCCAATTCGCGCATGATTCGCATGTGCAGACCGTCGCCTTCTTTTTTGTATCCGCTGCGACGAAAAAATCGCTCGCGCTCTCCGAAGTACGACGCGCGCAGTTCCTCCGCGTGCTCCGAGTCCCGCGCGATGACTTGAATCATCGCTTCGACGGGGATTTGCCTGCTGACATGATTGTGGTAGATGACGCTGCGCACTTCGGCATCCGGTCGATAGCGTTGATTTCGATCGATCGGTTTCTTGCCGCGCTCCTCGGGCGCTTTCACATCGAGGAGTTTGCCGATGTCCGCTGCCGTCAGCCCTCGTTCCACCATGGCCTCTTCGCATTGTTTCCCAAACGTTCGCCACGCTTGTTCCATGCCATGAAACAATTCCCAGCTTTCGAGAAATTCTTGCACCTCTCCGCGCTTCAGGATTTTTTTCGCTGCGGGCGCGATCACATTCGTTTCGACAAGCTCGGACTGGATCAGTTGCTGGCAGTGCAGAGGCCCGAGTCCGAAATGATCGCCGAGCGATTTCGCCGTGAGCGTCGTGCCGTGTTCTCGCGCCAAATGTTTTTCCATCGCGCATAAAAACGCTGCAAGAGGTTCCTCGAGCGAACGATCCAAATATTGATTTTTGCGAACTTCGTCCCAGACCGCCTCGGCTTGCGCGTGGCGCAGAGCTCGTCTGGCAACGGCTTTCTCGGATTTCCCCGCGTACATTGTTTCGACAAAATTCAGCAGTTCACCGAATTCAGGGACCGTCCCCGTCCTTTCGCGTTGCCAGAGGGTGTTGTAGATCGACGGGAATTTTTTGTCGACTTGCGCATGCCCCAGTTCATAGCCGACGCGTTGATAGAATGCTGTCAGGTGCTTTGCATCGAGCAGAAACATCGATTGTTCTCTCGTGAACTCGACCGCACTGAGCAGATCGACGCAGGATTCGTCGAGCTCCAGCAGGTCGGGGTTCAGAAGCAGATCGAGAAGCTGTTCGCGGATCCCTGCGGAAATGTCATTCTTTTCCCAGAATTTTAGCAGCTTGGTGATTTTTTCGCGGTGCGCTCCGCCGCCGGTTTGATCCTTCTCCAGCGGTACGTAGCCGTTCGGGCTCATGCCTGCGGCTTTTGCAAATTCGACGTAGGGAGTTCTCAGCTGTGACCATCGCACAGACGCGATCAACTTCGGGAGTGCGGTTCTCGTTTCATTGAAGACATTGATCAAGGCTCCATTGCCGCGAGAGACCGGACTGCGTTCGCTCTCGTTGAACGTTTCGACGTCCCACAGGTCGGGCTCATCAAGCGGAAGTTTTTCATCGATGCCGCGCGGGAAATTGCTTTTCGTCATAGTGACGCTAGTGAGTTCCCGACGATGCTTTCGCGCGTCGATCAATGACTTCCCACAGTCTCGACACTTCCTTGGCAGCTATTTTCGCCAAGTCTTTTCCGCGACTGCCTTGGCTGTATGCGTAGCGAATATGAGCAACGAGTGATCCTCCGTAATTGCCGACGAGTGCGGTCAGTTCTTCGAAATTGACGGGGCAACCGTTTTTGTCGACACGGAGCGTCAACGTCCTTTCGCCTTTTTCACCGATTTTTGCAGTGTGCTCCTCCAATTTCATCTCAGGCGGTTTTGGAGGTGCGGCAGCTTTGGAAACGGGCTGGCCGTTCGACGCATGCGGTGAGGCAGATGATTCAGTCTCGCCTGACCAACCCCTCGCAGCGAGCCTTTGCGCAGTTCTCTCGTCACGCTTGATCGAGAATGTTCCGGTGCTCTTCAGTTTCGTCCATTCTTTTTTCGCGGTCATGCGCTTCTTGCGCTTCTGCACGGCGAGACTGTCGGGGATCGCCTCGGGCTTGCTGAGGCCGTTCCTCTCTTCGTCCCGTTCGTATGCATCGAGGTCGATCATCGCGTGAAGCGGGGGCCAAGTCGCATTTTCATCTTTCAGTTCGAAACCTATCATGTCCGCCATTTCACGGATGTACGGCTCTCCCTGCGCGCCTTCCAGCCACTGCACGCGGAAATATGTGCGGGCTTTTTCACGCGCGGATGCTGTTTTTTCGTTGTTGCGAATATGTCCGAGTCGTCCACGAGTTTGGTCGATCGGATATTTCCTCATGTTTGCGAGCACGTCATAGCACTCCGCGTGGAGATGGAGCGCCTCGGACATTTGCGACGGCGGAGCGACGAGAATGCGCTTCGGGTCACCGTCTTGTTTCGGTGCATTGAAGCCGTTCACGATGATCGACCAACGGCTGTCGCCCGCGGCGGGATCGAAACACCAAATTTTTACGGGCACGCCTTCGGCCTTGTGAGCTTCTTGAATGCGGTGCGCATATTCTCGCACGTCATTCGTCGGCGCGACGACCACGGTGTCCAATTGGTGCGGCTGCGGAAGGCCGAGAGTCTTCGCGGTCTTCTCGTCCTTGAACATGTTTTTCGCGTATGCGTCCCATGCCTCTTCACTTCCTTGCGCGGGAGGATTCTTGGCGTCTCCGATGCCTTGGAAAGCGATCGGCTTCATGAGTCCCAGTTCGATCATCTTCTTCTCGGACAGAACCGGCGAACGCTTCCAACCGTCGATACCGCGATCTCCTCCCGTGAAACCGACGATGTAGGGCGATTGTCCGCTGACCTGCGCGATCGAGTCTCCGAGCGAACTGGGCGTGAAGGAACCGGCCTCATCCACGATCAAACCTTTGCAGAGCTTCAGCACCTCCTCTCGAATGTCGATGCGAATGCTCTCGGGAGTTCTGGTCACCATCGAGCCGTACGCGAGCAACGCTTTGGCGGGATCTTCCATGTTCGGTTGCGTGGTGTACGCGCTTTTATCAAGTGCGAGGTGTTTGTGCGATGTTTTCACTCTGTACCCTTCACGCTCAACGAAGGGGAATCCCGCATCTCCTCTGTAACGAGTCTCTTCTTCCCCGCCGACTTCTTCGCGCGGCACCGTTCGTTCCGGCTGAGGAACGTTGTCGATGTCGGGGATGAAGATCACTTTTCCGTCGATCAATTCCGAAAGCGTTTTCATGATTTTCTTCCGCTTGGCTTGCGGAACGTCATTCCATGTTTTTTGTTGAGTTCTTTCCATCGATTCGAGAAGTCCTCTGATTCTCTCCGTGGCGGGAGGCAAATCCTCTTCGTCCTCCGAGATGTTGAAAAGTTTGTAAAACGGATGCCCGATGCCTTTCGGCCTCGAGAAGTGGTTGGTGAAATCTTCGCCGAAAAGCGTGGCGAGGTTTTTCCAGTACACGTTGATGTCCGCTCGTTCGACGGTGTACGGAGGTTGCAGCACGATGTTCTGCTCGCCGACTGCGTTTTGGAGCATGTGTTCTTTGCGAAGGCCGAGCAAAACGACGGAGGGTACGGTCTTCGGATCGATGTCCTCCGCCATCATTTCTTCCTGCGTCTGTCTGAACGCGAGACCGACCAAGCCCGCAACCAAACTTTTCCCGCTGCCGTACGGAGAGCGCACGAGCAGTTTCGCCATCTTTTCTCGAACGCCTGTGGCCGTGCTGATCGCGATCCAGCCGAAAAGCGCCTTTTGGTGTTCATAGAGCCGCTTGTCGTTCGCTTCGAATCCTCCTTCCTCCATCTCTTGCCAGATCGTGAACATGCGCCTTACCAGTCGTTGCGTGAATTCGTCCGATCCCACATATTTTTCACTCAGCCATTCTTCGAACGAATCCGTCGGTTGCTCGATCGCGTGCGTTTCGTAGTCTTCGCTCGTCCATTGCCACGATTCTTTGTCGTCGAACGGAAGCACTTCCGCCACTTTGGCGTGGATGGAGTCGTAGATTTTTTCGGCTTCGGTTTTGCGTTTCGCCGTCTTCATCTCGACTGCGGGTGCCGGTGCGGAGAGTTGTTCCAGAGCCATAAAAATGGGGATTACTATAAGTCCGGAAAACCAAAATGACAAGCAAACATGCCATCGGAAAGATACTCGACAAATGCGCGCGGTCGATGCCGGAAGCCTCGCAGTTTCCAAACATTGATTGTTCCTTGGATGTGTCCTAGAGTGCATGGAGACCTGAATTTACTTTTTCACATCTCTGCCATGATTCACTTTCAAGAGCTAAAGAAGTTTTTCCTTTTCGCCTCCATCGGAGCTTTGGTCCTTGCGGCCTTGGTTGCAGTCGGTACGGTTCTGTTCGGACAATTCAATGAAATCACCGCGAGAGTTTTCCTGACGCTGTTCATGGTCGTCGTGCACTCACTCGGTGGTTTGGCGTTCATTTGGGACGATTCCCGCAGAAACACCTTTGAAACCCTGAGCTTCTTCGTGAACACGGTTTTTCTGATCATCGTGATGAGCTTTTTCGTGTCGATTTTCAGCATCTGGAAAATCCTCGGCGTTGAAACGGTTTTTCACTCGTATCAGACGTTCTTCTACTTCGGTTTCGCTTCCCTTCATGCGAATATTCTTTTCAAGGCGTACGGGAAGGAGAAGTACATGGATGCGATCATTTACGCCAACTACGTGTGCATCGTTCTCGTGTTGCTCATGCTTCTGCCGATCATTTACATTCATGATGCGGCTGCGGTTTTGGGCGGGATGTATTTCAGGATTTTGGCCGCGATCTCGATCGTCGACGGCACCTTGAGTATTTTGACGATCATTTTTTACAAGTTGTTCATGCACAAGCATCCAGAAATGGAAAACGTGTTGCTGAATTCCGTCACGCCGAAAAGCGGGCGAACGTTTCGCGGCAGCGTCATGAGTTGGGTGATGATCTTGTTCGTCTATTTGCTCTTTCACGTCGTTTACATGATCCATGCGGCGCTGACCGGATTCTCACATATGAGTTCGTCTTGGGTGAGGTGAAACGCTTCGTTTGCGCCGTACGATGTCATTGATTCTCGAAAGCAATTACAGGATCCTTTTTTTCTGTTCCGATAAAAGAATACTGATTTCCATTACATATAGTGATGGAGCATTCCGAACCCATCTCGAACTAAAACCTCGCCCAAAAGTAGATCCACTTAGACAGTCCGAAAAGCTCATCGGGCTGAGGAATTCATTGGATTTCTTGAAAAATGTTCTCAAGAGTCCGCAAATGGCGGAATGTACTCTTACGCTATAAGTTGTATTACACTGTCAATGAGCTGTCTGAAGCAATCTCGAACTTTTCTCTTCCATATGCCTACGCCTCCCAAAAATATTTATAACTTAGAATTCCCCAGCTATGTAAATAAAATGACGATTGGCGAGTATGTCTTTAAGAGGGTGCCAGAATACCCAGATGCCTATAGCAAACTAGAGCATCGTGTCCATTCTGATGGAGGAGAATTCTCTAAACGCCTCACAACTGGCTCTCATCAGATTACAGCCAGCGCAACGTACATTGGCTCCGGCGCAGAGAAGAGTCCTGCTCTCCAATGGCCAGAAGGCTGTACACAACTAGATGACATTCTTCTTCTCTTAGATCTATTTACGGGACGCAGTGTTTTTGCTCTTAATCCTGGTGAAGAACAAGGAGTTGTTATTACTAGAGACCCTCGAATGTCGTTTTATGGAGGATGTTTGCACTGTGCAATTGAGTATGAAACTGTGCATGTTACGGATGAAAACGGTTGGGCCGGAAATTCATATGATATTGGCTTTGAAAAGACGATGAATAAGATTCTTACACTTATATCCTCTCCTGAATGGCAACAAAAATATGACGGCGGTTATTTCTTGTTTCTCTACAAGGCCGCTATGCATCCACAAATAATCGAAGCGATGTTTATTCTGTGCTGGACAATCTGGAATCAGATTTTCTCTATTGAACATCGAACTATGCTGACGGATGAGCAGCTTCGAAATACAAAAGAGCGTCAGAAGATTGCGTACATTCTCCAGCAATATTTCTTTTCTGAACCACTGAATGACGTAGCTATTGAGGAAGTCGAACGCTTATGTCGTTGCCGTCATCGTGTCGTGCATATCGGCAAGAGAACCGAGGATGTTGATGCACAGGAATTGGTGCTTTTCGTCAGAGCAACAGAATTTCTCATTGCGAAAGTATTTGGACTTGAGCCATCCAACTTATTCAACACTTGGGAGCGATTATCTGATTTTTTGAGAGGAAGACCACAAACCTAGTAATTGGAAATATTCCTAATACAACCGCATCCCATCCTCATCAATCTTCATTTACTTTTTCTCCACCAGAGAAAATCTTCAAATAATCTGACTTTGTTTGAACCAAAGAAGCCAACCCTTGACCCCGCTTTGTTAAGAATCGATGCAGTGGAAATGGCATAATACGCTGGGCATACGAAAGGAAGAATTATAGGGCTTAATGAGATAAAAGTAGCCTGTCTGTACTTCAAAGTTTTTGAAATCCGATACAGATATCTACTTTGTAAACAAAGGGAAATAAGTGCAACTAATCCCAAAACGGTTGCCATGTTACTTTTTTCGTCAATTACTAGAGTTAGTAATCCGAATACCACAAAAACAAGCAACGACCAGAC